>CAZMUA010000015.1:0-8749 GCA_964569695.1 uncultured Woeseiaceae bacterium | reverse complement strand
GGTCTTGGTATTCGAAGACCACCGTGCCGTAGGTTTGGATTTGATACTGACGTGCAAGTGATGGTTGTTTATCGATGTCGATGTAGGCGACTGACACTTGGTCGGTTACATTTTCATACTCAACTAGTCGCATTCGCAAACGGTCGAAATCGTTCTCCCGATCAAAAACTAAAATCTTTGCTGGTCCCTCTAATGTCTCCAAGATTCTGATGGTCTGGTCAGATAATGTAAATTGTTTGGCCGCGGTTAAATCCCACCGTCGATTTTGTCGAGATGCAATGTAGTTGATTGCAGTGAGTATTCCGAGAACCAATACGATGCTTGATAGTGCGAGGGAGCCGTACCGCGTCTGTCGTGTCGAGAATAATTTGATGATGTCCCGCCACTGAGAAAGCATGTACAAGAACAGGCAGATGAAACCAGCCACAGAACACCAGAACCAGACATCCTGCAAGTCTGCTCTCAGGAACCTTCCTGCAGCGGCGATAAACACCAGGCTTGCGCCAAGCCATCCCAGTGTGGTTATTACGATACGCAGCATCTGTTTCAATGACCGTTGTATGCGTGGTTACGTGTGCCGATTATCCCTTCCAGCGCTCTCTATCAAGGGATTTCACTGTTAAAAACAATCCAAAAACGATAAAGCTCAAGTAATAGATGACGTGCTTTGTATCCAAAACTCCTCTCGAAAAATCTTCAAAGTGTTCCGTGATTGAAAGATACGACAGGACCGTTTGTGTTAGTGGGCTTGCACTATCACCGAGCCAGTTAATGACCCACAACATTAGGAATACAGCGAATGTGACGATACCAGATACAATCTGATTCTTCGTCATGCTCGAAATCAGTAGGCCTGCAGAGACGAAGCAACCACCGAGTAGAAGTAGACCCAAGTATCCAACTAGAACTGGTGGCCATTCTGGATCGCCATAGACGAACAGCAGTCCAATATGCAACAGAGTCACGACTAGCATCACCACATACAATCCCATTGCGCCGAAGAACTTGCCCATAACAATTTGAACGTCACTCAGTGGAGACGTTAAGAGCAATTCCATTGTTCCAGACCGTTTCTCCTCGGAGTAGGTCCGCATTGTGACCATTGGGAGCACAAAGAGGACGAACACACTCGCATTAAGTAGAAGTGGCCGGATCATCTGTTGATTAATGTTGAGCGCAGCAGGCCCGCCGAAATCGAACTGGCTGACTTGCATGCTTTGTCGGATGAAAAAATTCAAAATGGTGTAGTAGAAATAACCAAACAAAAGCGCAAACATTCCGATGACAACGTAGCCAATCGGTGATGCGAAGTATGAACGAAGTTCTTTTTGAGCGATCGCCAGGATGTTATTCATTGTCGAGCTCCGCAGCATACTTTTTGTGGTGTAGCTGTTCTGCCTGGGAAGCCTCATCCAGAATTATCGGTCCTTCATCTTGTTCTTCCGTGGTCAGGTGTAAAAAGACATCTTCAAGACTCATTTGCATCGACCGGAGTTCGAGTAGACCCCATCCGTTCGCAACGATTGTTTGTGCAAGATCGCGCCGTAAATCGTGATCATGTTCGGTCTCGACATCCAGTGTGGTGACACTGTTCGATTGTTCGATGGTTGTGACTCTGAGAACTCCTGGAATTGATGCTAGGGTCGCAGGAGCGGTCATGTCCTGTGTGTCAAACCGTAGCCGGACGGTTGTGACTCCCTGACCTAGTGCAGTTAAGTTTTCCGGTGTGTTTTCAGCTACCACGTGGCCTCGACTAATAATCACGACGCGTTGGCAGGTTTGGGACACCTCCGGAAGAATATGAGTGCTTAAGATGATGGTGTGATCGCCAGCGAGTTCTTTGATGAGTTCGCGTGTTTCGATGATTTGCTTCGGATCTAAGCCAGCCGTCGGCTCATCCAAAATTAAAACCTCTGGATTATGCAGGATCGCCTGAGCTAGCCCAACTCGCTGACGGTAACCCTTGGATAAAGTCGCGCAATGACGATCTGCCATATCAGTTACCCGGGTGCGTTCCATTGCTGTCATTACCCGACGGCGTCGTTCAGATTTGGCTACATTGTTAATCTGTGCCACAAAGCTCAAAAACTCACGCACGGTCATTTCTGGATAGAGTGGTGGAGTTTCTGGCAGATATCCTGTACGGCGCTTGGCTTCAATCGGCTCATCAAAAACGTTGAAACCAGCTACAATCGCTTCACCCTCCGTTGGTGGTATGTACCCCGTAAGGATGCGCATTGTCGTTGTCTTGCCAGCGCCGTTCGGACCAAGGAATCCGAGAATTTCACCATGCGCGACACGAAAACTTATGTCGTCGACCGCAGTGACGGAGCCGTATGTTTTACTAAGATGCCTAACCTCGATCACCAGAATCTCCTAGTTGGCTATAATATAAAATTTCTGTGAGAACGTTCATTAGGGATTCAATAAACAATCAACATTGCATTGAATCGGCGTTACCTAATGATAAGAGTAAAGAGGACTGGATCAGTATTTCTTGGATGATTCTTACGGGAGAAAAACTAGTGTAAGATGCGGTTTTTGAGAATACGGACTAGTGTCAGCTTGAGAACGAGATGCTTGGAAAAACCGTGATTAAATTAGTCAAAATCCAGCGATTCACGTTTCCAGGGACTGCAAAGGTGTGCAATCGTGTGTGATTTAGACTCAGCGCGTGAAATTTTGGTTGAAGAGGAATTGACAGATTTCGTCTAAAACTTGTAATCTGCTCCAAACGCTATCTTATTAGCTTAAGCGGAAGGTGTGTAACTGGTGTCCTTCGGTGCAAGCTGAGGTTTGAGAGTAGAAAGAAGGGAAAGTTCAACATGAATCGTACATACCGGTATATCCTCGCCGCTTTGCTCGTTACCTTTGTTGTTGTTGGGGTATCAGCTTGTGCAAAGGCGCCACCACCACCACCACCTGAGCCGCCGCCGGCAGCACCGCCACCACCACCGCCGCCGCCACCACCACCACCGCCACCACCACCGCCACCACCTCCTCCTCCAACAGAGGAAGAACTGTTCGATCGTAAGTCACTCGCCGAGTTGAATGGTGAACAGCCACTTGGCAATGTGTCTTTCGATTATGACAGTGCGGAATTATCCGATGCAGCACGCGACACGCTCCAGGGTAATTCAGAGTGGTTACAGCGCTGGACTAGTACGCGGATCATGGTGGAGGGTCACTGTGACGAGCGAGGCACCAATGAATACAACCTTGGGCTTGGTGAGCAACGCGCAAGAGCCGTTGTTGACTACTTAACAAGCCTTGGTGTCGCTGCGGGTCGTTTGAGCATGGTTAGTAAGGGTGAAGAAGAGCCAACGTGCACAGAAGAGACTGAAGCTTGCTGGGCACAGAATCGGCGCGGACACTTTATCATTACGGCAAAGTAGTAGACTTCCTGAACGGGGGTAGTAGACACGGCTTGCCCGTGTTGCTGCCCCCGTTTTATTCCATCAGTAATACTCTGACAGTTTTTGCAAGAGTTCTTCTTCGCGAATGTAGTAGTGCGCCGTTTTTTGACCTTCGATCATCAGGACTGGAATTTCACTACCGTAGGTCTTCTCAAGTTCTGAATTCGTTGAAACATCTATTTCTGTCAGTTCAAAGGGGTAACGGCGCGAAACCCGCTCCAGTGTTATCTTCATTTTCTCGCAAAGATGACAGTCCGGGCGCGAATAAAGTGTCAAATTGATTGCAGGTACTCTAGGCGCGTTCTGTTGACCAAACATTTGGAAAAAGAAATTTCTTCTAGCGACGGGTTAGGCTAAGTCGGCTGAGATCCTCTGTGCTGCTTCAATTGGATCAGGCGCTTCAATTATAGGACGTCCAACCACGATGTAATCAGCTCCGTCTCGAACCGCATCGGCTGCACTCGCAGTTCGAACCTGATCGTCATGCCCCAGTAATGTGGTCTCAAGACCGCTTCGAATGCCAGGGGTAACAATTTTAAAATCTGATCCACAAGTTTCGCGAATAGCTTTGACTTCGCGTGGTGATGCCACTACGCCATCAATCTCTGCTTTTTGGGCAAGACTTGCGAGTCTGGTCACTTGATCAGCGACTTGGCGTGAGACACCGATGGTCTGCAGTGCGTCATCGTCTAGACTGGTTAAAACCGTAATACCAACAACGAGTGGGCTGACTGACCCCGAGAGGGACGCCTCTTTAGCTGCCCGCATCATATCAATTCCACCTTGAGTGTGGACCGTGAGCATCCAAACGCCGAGATCACTTGCGGCAGTAACCGCTGTTGCCACGGTATTTGGAATATCGTGAAACTTGAGATCTAAAAAAATCTTGTCTCCACGAGCGACTAGGGCGTCAACTATTGAGGGGCCTTCTGCAGTGAATAGTCTGCTGCCTATCTTAAATCCTCCAGCGACATCTCGAAGAATGTCAGCAAGTTCGAGCGCTCGTTTTTTTGAGCTGACATCAAGTGCAATCAGCAGTGGGTTCATACTTCCTCAGCTAGATCGACTTCTAGGGTGCCGATGATGTCGCGAAGCCGTTTTATCTTATGTTTTTCGAGATAATCGTTAAGACCAACCATCAGTTTTTTCCAGATATACGGGTCGACGAAATTCGCAGTTCCCACTTGAACAGCGCTAGCGCCAGCGATCATAAACTCTAAAACGTCGTTGGCTGTCATGATGCCACCCATTCCGATAATCGGAATACTGACCGCTTGGTGACATTCGTACACCATACGAACAGCGATTGGACGAATCGCGGGGCCGCTTAAGCCGCCGACAATATTTGCCAATTTTGAGCGACGGGTCTCGACGTCAATGGACATCGCCAAGAAAGTATTCACCAGAGAAACGGCGTCTGCCCCTGCCTCTTCAGCTACCCGAGCAAAGGATGCGATATCGGTTACATTAGGCGTCAGTTTTGGGATAACAGGTAAGTGGGTTGCACGTTTAGCGGCTTGCACTACATCGTGCGTGCCCGCTAAATTACATCCGAAAGTAATTCCACCGGCCTTGATATTAGGGCATGAAATGTTTAGCTCGATTGCGGCCACGCCTTCTACGTCTGATAAAATCCGTGTGAGTTCCTCATATTCTTCGATAGTGGTTCCACAGATATTGACGATGGTTACGGCGCCGGAGTCTCGTAACTGAGGAAGGTACTCACGGATGAAGCGATGAACACCGACTCCTTGCAAGCCTATAGCATTTAACATCCCAGCAGGGGTTTCGATAATGCGGGGAGGTGGATGGCCAAGTCGTTCAGTTAGGAATAAGCCTTTAACTGCGACAGCGCCGAGGGACGCAAGGTCAACGACATCAGCGTACTCTACACCGTAACCGAAGCAGCCGCTTGCTGCGATTAACGGATTTTCAAGATTCAGACTACCAATCTCGATGCTTAGATCCATGATGTCGGTCTCATACTAGTCTTACATTCCTTTTGAAGTCGACCGTAATGACTATCATCTAGAGTGCTTCCCAAACAATCTGTTCACCAGGTAGGACCGGGCCGTTCACGCAGGAACGGGTGTAGTGTTCCTGCCCCTGCTCGTCTCTGATTCTTACGACGCAGCTATAGCAGCCTCCGAGCCCACATCCCATGACCTGTTCCAAAGAAACCTCGATAGGCAGATGATATTTCGTTGCCAAGTCTGTTACTGCTTGCATCATTGGTGTTGGACCACACGCATAAATCATTAGTGATTCATTGGTTCCAATTTTCCGCAACCGTTCATTTAAGGCGACTGTAATAACACCCTGCACGCCAAGGCTACCATCTTCGGTTGCAGTCACGACACTTACACCGAGTTGCTCGAATATGTTCACGTAGAACAATTCGGTAGCATTTCGTGCCCCGTAATATAGAGTCACTGCTACATCCTGCTGGCGGAGCTTTTCGCTCAGCGTTACAAACGGAGCTAGGCCAACTCCGCCCGCTACAAGCCAAGCCTGTGTTGGCTGATTTATCACGGTAAAGGGTCGTCCTAGTGGTCCCAGAATTGAAACCTGGTTCGTGTCTGTAAGATCAAAAATTTGTTGAGTAACGAGACCAATACGTTTGTTGAGCAATGAAAAGCCGGTTGGTGTACCAGCGCTGTTTCTGCAAATCTCAAAAATTGAAAACGGGCGTCGAAGAAGAGGTTCCTGACTATCCGACAATTTCACCATAACGAATTGGCCAGGATCCGCATTTGCAGCTATGCTCGGTGCTTCTAGGGTTACTACATTGTAGTCATCTGATAGGCGTACATTCGATTTCACTCGAGCTTCCAGTTCCATCACCATAATTGCAGTATACCTTGCCGATCCAGTTTCAAGTCTAGTTGCAAACGAGAGCAGGTTAGCATTTGGCAGCGTCAATTAAAGATTTGGTTTTCTGGGTTTTCATTTGTATGAAGTGCCTTTTCGCAATCTATCAAGGGTAATTAGCCGATTCGTCGTGTGTATCAGCATTGTCCTATGTGAGAGTTGACATCACTCCCGAGCACTCGATAGAATTAAATTCACTCTTTAAGTGCGACACTGTGAGGTCGCGAAGAGAAGATAAGTGACCTATATCGCATTAGACCAACCTACCCGTCGGCACTCTAGTATAAATCTGGAAATACTGTTCTCGAGTGACGAAGTGTGCACGATCCCCTGTTTGTGCGTGCTGCCATCTGCAGTGAGGTGCCGATGCCTGTTGTGATGGATGCAGATCGAATAACGCGCGCACTTACGCGTATTGCTCATGAAATAACTGAACGGAATCGGATTAGCGATAAATTAGTGCTCGTCGGGATTCGTACCAGAGGTACGCCGATTGCGCAGCGCATTGCTAAGGAATTACAAAATATACTAGGGGAACCTGTTCCAACTGGCGCGCTTGACATTACGCTTTACCGAGATGATTTAATGCGCCAACCTGTTGGGCCACAACCACTTGTACGCCGTACCGAAATTCCATTTTCAATTGATGATAAACGTATTCTCCTCGTGGACGATGTGTTGTACACGGGACGAACGACACGTGCAGCATTGGATGCACTAATCGATTTCGGTCGCCCGCGAGATATTCAACTAATTGTTTTGATAGATCGCGGACATCGGGAACTGCCAATAAAAGCTGATTATGTTGGGAAGAATTTTCCTACATCCACGAGTCAGAGCATTCAAGTCCATTTGAAAGAAGTCGACGGCTTGGACGAAGTTGTGCTTGAGGAAGGAACCCCAGTTTAATCAGATTGACACCAGGTTTTGCTGAAGAGAATGGCCATGAACTACTCAACTAGTTCAGATCAGGTTGTGGAGGCGAATGATTCTGTGATGCCGGTTAAGACGATACAGGCACGTCACTTGTTGAGCATTAACGACCTTTCGGTTGATGAGATTATGTTGATTTTGGAAACAGCCGAAGCGATGAAGGAAATCGGATCTCGTGCCATTAAGAAAGTTCCAACATTGAGAGGCAAGACTATTGTTAACTTGTTCTTTGAGCCGAGCACACGCACACGAACTTCATTCGAGATCGCTGAGAAACGACTGAGTGCGGACACACTGAATATTTCGACAGGTGGTTCCAGTGTTTCGAAAGGGGAAACTCTAATCGATACTGCGCGAAATCTTGAAGCCATGGCTCCTGACATGATTGTCCTTCGTCATCCCTCATCTGGTGCATGTCATCAACTAGCACGTGTTTGCCGCGCACGTATCGTAAATGCTGGGGACGGCATGCACGAACACCCAACCCAGGCCTTGCTGGATGCATTCACGATTCTGGACCATCATGGCCGTATTAAGGGACTTAAGGTGGCGATTATTGGAGATCTGTTGCACAGCCGAGTTGCGCGATCCAATCTCTTGTTGCTGAAGTTGCTAGGTGCTGAGGTGTGTTTGTGTGGTCCTCCGACGCTGATACCTCCTTCAGTGTCTGACTTTGGCGTCCGTAGCACCACATCGATCGAGGATGCTGTCACGGATGCTGATGTCATTATGATGTTGCGAATCCAAAAGGAGCGGATGCGAGGGCATTTTATTTCCTCATTACGGGAATATTTCAACGTATTTGGATTGACTTCGGCGCGTGTGAAGCGAGCGAAGTCAAATGTCATCATCATGCACCCTGGGCCTATTAATCGTGGCGTTGAAATTGCCTCGGAAGTTGCCGATGGAACCTGTTCGGTAATGTTGGAGCAAGTTTCCAATGGAGTAGCTGTTCGAATGGCCGTGCTGTACTTGTTGTCTGGAAGTGGGGAAACGATCTGAGTTTTGGAGGGTCTAAGAGCTAATGAAAACCTTGTTGAGATGCAGTCGTCTGGTCGATCCAGGGCGTGGAATCGATGGGGCATGTGACGTTTTGATCGATAACGGCGTCTTCGCACAAGTCGGCGGTGATTTTGATGCCTCTGGAGCGAAGATTATCGACGTGCCTCTAGATTGGGTAGTGTGTCCTGGGTTTATTGATATGCACGTCCATCTCCGGGAGCCAGGTCACGAGCACAAGGAAACGATTGAGTCCGGTACAGCCTCAGCTGTTTCAGGTGGTTTTACTGCTGTGGCCTGTATGCCAAACACCGACCCAGTCAACGACAATGCCGGCGTTACAGAATTTATTTTGGCAAAGGCGACGCAGGCGAACAAGGCACGGGTGTATCCAGTTGGTGCCGTTTCACGTGGCTCTCTCGGAAAACAACTGTCTGATATTGCGGAGCTTCGTAAGGCTGGTTGTGTTGCCATTTCCGATGACGGTTATCCCGTTGCGGATGCTTTGCTAATGCGCCGCGCGCTGGAGT
>CAZMUA010000014.1:0-95200 GCA_964569695.1 uncultured Woeseiaceae bacterium | reverse complement strand
AATCGACCAGACGTCCCATGCCCCTTAACCTGCTGCCTCCGATACTTGTGGCTACCGAATTGAATGTCGGGTTCGATCCAAAAAGGATCCGATGACGGAAATTCGGTCCGAAGATTGATCACCCCGCCCGCCGCATTGCCATACAGGACGGAATTCGGTCCACGGATCACTTCCAGCAGACCGGCAGAACCCAAATCGAGATTCGTCGGTTGTGTTGTCCCATCCGCAGTAGTAAGCGGGATGCCATCCTGCAGCAGCTGAATACCGCGCATCCCGAATCCCACCATGGGCGCACGGATTGTTGCTTGTACGCCACCAGCAAGACTAAAATTCCTTCGATTTTCTACAAATAATCCAGGAATTCCGCGAAGTGTTTCAGCCAAGGCCTCTTGGCGCTGAGCAAATTGAATTTCATCTCGCCCAATAACGGATACGGCCGTAGGCACCGCACTACGGTCTTGATCGGTGCGGGTCACTTTGACAGTTTCTGCAAACGCTGAAATGTCCAGCGTGATGTTCAGTGTAGCCGAAGCAGCCGCCTCAATCGTGATAGGTCGTGCCCAACCACTAAAGCCTGGCAGCATGGCCTGGACCTCGTAGTCGCCCGCAGGCAGCAGGAGAAACTCGAACTGACCTTGCATGTCGCTCACCGTACTGTTTGAGGTCTCCGTTTCGAGATGTCTGACAGTGATCGTTGCGCCAGGCAGCACGGCACCAGTCTCATCTCGAATCACGCCGGCAACAGCACCTTGGTCACCTTGTGCAAACCCGGAAGGTACGCACACGAAAATCAGCATGTACGTCAGCAATGCAGTCAGGAAATAGGTCCTTTGCCTCATCGAATGCCCTTGCGATTTAAGAATAAGCTTCTCTCGTTGTAAATATCGGTTGGATCAGTAGGAACAGTAGTTAATACGAACAATTGGCATCTCACAATGACAGTTGTGTATCACCAACAGCCCGCAAGTAAACATTCGTTTACGGTCCCTAAGGTTGGATCTCTGATTCCGCAATCGTCTTGTAAGGCTGCGCGAGCTTCAGCATAATTAGCAGCCAAATCACGGGCCATGCGGGATCGAACTCGCTACGGCGGTAACTAAACTTTGGGCTTCTAGGAAAACCGTGGTGATTATTGTGAAGCCCTTCACCTCCAGTAAGGAGCGCAATCGACTGAAGATTCGTGGCGCCGTTCTCAAAATTTCTATAGCCCACCCAGTGACACAATCCGTTAATCGATGACGAGAGGACAAATACATAGAGCAAGCCATGCGTAAATGCTGCGGCGAGTCCCCAGCCCACACCAAGCACCTGACAGAGTCCAACGATGCCTATCAAAACACCGACCGTGCCCTTATCAAATACCCATCGATCCCAAACATCTGGCTGGAGATCTTTCGCGTACTTTTCGACTACCTCTGGATCACGAGCCGCACGAACGTAATGAAAGAAATTGCCCACCTGAACGGACCAAAATCCTTCGAGATGGGGACTATGCGGATCGCCTTCCTCGTCAGAAAACGCGTGATGCTTCCGATGCACTGCCACCCATTGCCGCGGAACAATACCGGTAGTCATCCAGATTAAGAATCGAAACACCCACTCCACAACTGGATTGAGCACCAGCGAGCGATGCGTAGCCGCTCGATGTAAATAGATGGTTGTACTAAAGACCGCGACTTGTGTTACGGCTGCTGAAACCAGTAACGCAACGAGCAATGGTGCCACTCGATCCTCCATCAATAATAAGCACGGCAACAATAAACACTTCCACCGCGCGTAGTTATACTTCTCAGGCTAACACACTCGCCGCTTCGGTCGCAAAAATCACCTTAATACTAACGGGTTCGGCCTGCATCATCCATGCCGCCGCTCAAATTCCCGCATAAATGAGGCCAGCGCAACTGCCCCACTTTCTGGCATCGCATTATAGAGCGACGCACGCTGTCCCTCGAGCAACCTATGCCCCGCGATCCCCAACAGTCCGACTTTGGTCGCCTCCTGCGCGAAAACTTCGTCCAGTGATTTAGTCGGTAACTTAAACGTGATATTCATGAACGATCGACTGTCGTCAGCGGCAACGCCCTGGTAAAACTCCGTCCTATCGATCTCCGCATAGACCTTAGCAGCCTTGCGCTCATTACCACGGGCAATCCCAGCTAGACCACCCTGTTCCTGTAACCATTTGACGACCAAGTGCAACACGTAAATGCCGAACACCGGCGGCGTGTTGTAGCGAGAACCATGCTTAACTAGAGTCGCATAATTCATCACCGACGGTAAGGAATGGGATGACCGCTCTAGGAGGTCGTTACGAATGATGACCATTGTCAAACCAGCCGGCCCAAGATTTTTCTGGGCGCTGGCATATATGAAAGCGTATCTCTCAATGTTTAGGGGGCGACTAAAAATATCAGACGACATATCACTGACCAGTGGCACCGTGCCAACATTGGGCGCGTCCTGCCACTGTGTGCCGTAGATTGTATTGTTTGACGTGAAATGGGCATAGGCCGCATTTGGTAAACAAGACAGTTCGTCTTGACGTGGAATCCTGACAAATCCTTCCGACTCGGTCGATCCTGCAATCCTCACTGCACCGACCTTTTCAGCTTCGTGAACGGCCTTTTGTGACCAGACACCAGTGACTAGGTAATCGGCCGACTGACCTACCGATAACAGATTCATTGGAAGCATAGAAAACTGCAGACTCGCGCCGCCTTGCAAAAACAGCACACTATAATTGTCTTGAATGCCGGCAAGAGTTCTGACATCCACTTCAACCTCATGCAGTAGTTGGTCCACCGTACGTGATCGGTGACTCATCTCAAGAATCGACATGCCGCTATCCGCCAAATTCAGCAGATCCTGCTGTACGATCTCAAGCACAGAAGCCGGCAGTACTGCTGGGCCCGCACTAAAATTAAATACCTGACTTGATTGAGACATGGGAGTAGGCCTCTGTTACTTAATCATGTGAATCAAGAGTCCGTCACGGAGCTTGGGCTCGAACCAGGTCGACTTCGGCGGCATCATGCCTCCCTCGTCTGCGATCGTCATGAGATCCTCGAGGTCCACGGGATGAAGCGCAAAAGCAATTGCTGCCTGACCAGACTCAACGCGCGCCTCAAGTTCAACAATTCCGCGACTACCACCAACGAATTCCACACGCGGGTCTGTGCGGACATCAACAACTTTCAGTAACGGCTCAAGGATATTCTCCTGTAACCGAGCCACATCTAATTGAGCGATACGTTCGTCCTTCGTTTCCTCAGATTCTGGAACGTTCAAACTAATAACATGCCACTCTCCCTCGAGGTACATCGAAACATTTCCACGGCAAGTTGGCATTGGCGAGCCAGGCTGCACTACATATTTTGATCGTAATCGGGTGATCACTTCTTTAACGTTCATTCCGGCCAAGTCCCGTACTGTCCGGTTATATGGCAGCACCTGTACTTGTTGATCTGGAAACGCAACGGCGAGAAACACGTCGTGACGAGCCAGCGACCCGCCATCACCCTTACTCATACCCCTCTTCTGGAACTCAACACGTGCACGAGCTGCGCTCGCAACTCGGTGATGTCCATCGGCTATGTACAGCGCTGGTACCGATTGGAATTCATGCACCATTTCGCCTTTCAACTCGGAAGAGACTCTCCACAATCTATGGCGCACATTGTCAGTCGCTTCAAAATCATAAATCGGACCCTCCTCACAAGTGCGGTCAACCAGTTCGTCGATCGTCGTTAACGCACGATAGGTAAGAAATACCGTGCCTGTCTGAGCTCCAAGAGCCAGCATGTGACGCGTACGGTCGTCTTCTTTGTCGCGACGAGTGTGCTCGTGCTTTTTGATCAGCCCGTGTTCGTACTCATCAAGTGAACAGCACATAGCTACACCAGTCTGCTCGTGAGTGTTTGTCGTCAGTTGATAGCAATAGAGTGACGGCTCCGCTTCGAACGTGTACCGTCCAGCTTGGGTTAGTGTTTCAAAATTCTGAACCGCCCGATCATAAACACTTTGAGCATAAGGATTTTCGGTAGACGGTAGATCAATTTCGGCTCGCAACACTTTCAGAAAGCTCAGTGGCTCTGCGTCCGCTAAGCTGCGGGCCTCCAGAGTGCTTACGACGTCATACGGTACGGCTGCAACACGCGCTGCAACGTCCGGTGCCGGCCTAAAGGCCCGAAACGGATGAATAGTTGCCATATGGTTAGCTGGAATGAATGGGTTGGTCCCATCAATCAAGGTGCATTATCAACCGTGCCTCCAATGGAGAACACCAGTTCATCTGGAAATAATCTGGCCATGCGATCGCGTGCGACCTTGAAGTCTGACAGGTGTTGTTTAGGAATTGGATCACCTGGCGGCATTTTGCGGTGTTCAACAAGTGGATTGACAAATACGCCATTCTTCTTGAGACGATAATCAAGATGAGGGCCTGTAACCAACCCGGTCGCTCCAACTCGACCGATCAGTTGTCCCTGGTCAACCCGAACGCCTTTGCGTATGCCTTTTGCAAATGATGACAAGTGTAAATAGTACGTCTCGTAACCACCGCTGTGCCGCAAGCGCACCATTCTGCCTGAAGCCCCACTCATCGCAGCCGAGAGAACCACACCGTTGGCTACAGCGATAACCGGGGTTCCGGTTGGTGCACCATAATCCACGCCGAGATGCGCTCGGCGTTCTCCAAGAATCGGGTGCATTCTATTCCGTGAAAACCGTGAGGTAATGCGAGGCTCAAAGCGGAGTGGCGATCGCAAGAACAGCCGTTTGAGCGAATTCCCGTTCTCGTCGTAGTACCCAGGCTTACCATCAGGCGGGGTATAAAGAAAAGCTCTAATGCGTCGACCATTATTGTCGAATGCTGTAGCAAGCACATCGCCATAACCCGCGAATTGGTCTTCCCGGAAAAATTTTTCGAACACTACCTGAAAACGATCACCCTGTCGCAGATCGTTGTTGAAATCGATCTCCCCACCGAGGACATCCGCCATCGACATGGCTAGCTGAACCTGTTCGCCACTATCGTTGATGGCGGCAACGAGTGACGTACGTGTCTCATCAATATCACCACGCATAGCCAGTACAGCTCGCTCTTTGACGTACGGAACGATTTCCGCCAAGAACGTGTCTGGATTAAATCCAGCGTGCTTGACGCTAAGAAAGCGATCTGAATCGATGTGGTACTCGAACTGACGAGGTAATCTGTCGAGAGTCTGAATCAACCGATACTGATGCTGAGCCTTAATTTGACGCACATCAAAAACTGCATCAACTTGCTCAACGATAGCCGCTACGTTCCTATTGCTAACTTCATGTGAATGCAGAATACTCGCCAGCGTGGCATTCCGAGGCACGAGCGCGTCAATGACGTCAACATCTAATGGAAGATTAATGTCATTCGCGCGCCTCACCTCCTGAACTGGGGCTGTTTCGGAAACCACCTGCCCGCAGGCAGCCAAGCCTAGCCCCAACATCAGCACAAACACGTCCTGCAATCGAATCTTATGCACCAGTACTAGTATCGGATGTTGGGTGGAATGCACTTAGGCCTAGATACTCAGCTCGCGTACCCAGTTCACCTTCAATACGAAGCAGCTGATTGTACTTCGCAGTGCGATCCGAGCGGGAGAGAGAGCCTGTCTTAATCTGGCCAACGTTGTATGCCACAGCGACGTCAGCAATTGTCGTATCTTCAGTTTCGCCAGACCGATGCGAGATAATCGCCGTGTAGGATGCCTGTTGCGCCAGCTCAATCGCAGCACGAGTTTCCGTAAGTGTCCCGATCTGGTTGAGCTTAATTAAGATCGAATTGCCGACACCTTCGTGGATACCTCGCGTTAGCATCTTGGTATTTGTTACAAATAGGTCATCACCCACGAGTTGTACACTTGAGCCTAGGGCTTCCGTCAACTTCGCCCAGCCATCCCAATCATTCTCAGCAAGTCCATCCTCAATTGAGATGATTGGGTACCTATCGACGAGGTGTCGACACCAATCGACCATGTCTGCCGAACTACGTTCAGCAACGGTCTCATTGATCAGCCGATAGCTACCGTCTACATACAGTTCACTGGCCGCTACATCAAGTGCAAAGAATACATCTTCGCCGGGTCGATACCCGGCTTGTTCCACGCTCACCAGAAGCACATCCAAGGCATCTTCATTTGATTGCAAGTTCGGCGCGAATCCACCTTCGTCACCAACCGAAGTGTTGTATTTGCGATCACGGAGCACCGTCCGCAAATGATGAAAGATCTCTGTGCCCATACGCACTGCTTCAGTAAACGTTTCTGCCCGTGCCGGAATGATCATGAATTCCTGAATGTCGAGGTTATTGTCAGCATGCGCTCCCCCGTTCAACACATTCATCATTGGCACTGGTAACACGCGAGCCGCTTCGCCTCCAAGGTATGCATAAAGCGACACGCCAGAAACAGCTGCTGCTGCCTTCGCGGCAGCAAGCGAGACTCCCAGGATGGCATTAGCCCCAAGCCGCGATTTATTCGCCGTTCCGTCTAGAGCAATCAAAGTGTCATCGATGCGCGCTTGATCTGTGACGTCCATCCCAAGCAGTGTTTCCCGTATCTCCGTGTTAACGTGGGCAACAGCTCGTAGGACTCCCTTACCAAGGTACCGGGTTGTGTCGCCATCTCGTAACTCGACCGCCTCCTGTGCACCCGTGGACGCACCAGATGGAACTGCCGCACGTCCGGCGGCGCCGCCACCCACGGTGACTGTCACTTCCACAGTTGGGTTGCCCCGACTATCGAGAATTTCATGGGCAAAGACGCTTTTTACCTTATTGCTGCCTGTCATGAACTCACTCCAACACCACTCACCCAAGCACAGGCCGTCAAGCCTGTCTGCGATTTAATCACCTTCTATTCTATAGAACAGTGGCGACATTAGTAGTATGCCTGACCGGATTTAATATGACTCCCACCCACTTCTTCACTTTTACAACCGGCTTAGCCCTAGAATCTCACGGCTGTGTCGACTCAAGTTGTTGGAGTAGTTGACGAGCGGCAGGGTCCTGCGGCGTAAGTGCGAACAATTTACGAGCGTACTCAACGGCTGATTCATGTGATCCGCTTTCCCGATGCATCGTCACTAATGCAATCAATAGATCACGGTTTTCCGGAACGCGTGTGTGAGCGTCTGACAACACCGCGAGTGCGGACTCCACATCACCAATTGATTCAAGTGCCACTGCGTATACGTAAGCATATCTTGCCATCTCCGGTCGCAATTCCGCTGCCCGTCCAAGAGCTCTAATCGCCTCTGGTAAACGCTTCTGACGAACGAGTAGCAAACCAAGTGAATGCTCAACCGGGGCAGGGTCATTCGTGCCGGCCAGTGCTTCGCGGAGCACCGCCTCACCTTCTTCGTCCCGTTCTAGCTGTCGATACAGGTCAGCCAAATTCAGATAGCCCGCCATAAAGGACGGGTCAAGGCGCAACGCAGTCTGATAGTACTGCTCAGCTTCGTCGAACTCGCCCAATTGCGTTTGTAAAACACCAAGATTAAGGTGCGCCTCGGCCCTGTCTGCATTGACCAACTGTGAAGCTCGATACTCATCGAGCACCTGGTTTAACCTCGACCCCTGGCTCCCAGACAACACGTTTGTGGAAACCGAAGCGAGCACGCGACCTGCCTGTAACCGAACTGCGCGGATAGGGTCATACAAGAGCGGAACTACCAATTCTGCCCGCATCGGCGGTGGAAGGACCTCACTGGCGGATACCGAAGCTGCCCGAACTATCGGATCATCGTCATTAAGCGCCCGTCGTAACACCGGTACATCCTCTGCACTGAAGTAGCCTTCGAGCAGCGAGAGCGCCGACGCACGTGCGATTCCAGGCATGTCTGGGTCATCTGCCAGTTGCCTAAGTGCCTGTGCGGCACCTGACAGTCCGTTTCGACCAGCATAAATTGCTTCACCATAGTGCGATGCCACAGGTTGGTTAGAACCGTACCATTCAGTAACCGCCGCGACAGCCCATTCAACAGATTCTTCGGTGTGACAACTGTTGCACGCATTCGGTGTCCCCAAAACCAAAGACAGATCGGGACGAGGAACCCGCAAACTGTGATCCCGACGACCGTCTATCACCATGTAGTCTCGCTCTGGCATGTGGCAGTTTACGCAACTAGCGCCTGAAGAGCCGACTTGGTGAAAATAATGATCGGGCGTGTCGAACTTGTCTGGAAGGTGACAACCACTACAAACCGAATTACCCGTGCCGCGAACTTGCAAACTATGCGGATCATGACAATCGTTACAGGACACTCCCTCGGCGTACATTTTGCTCTGAAGAAAGGACCCGTACACGTAGACTTCGTCAAGAATTTGACCGTCTGGATAGTAAAGAACGTCTTCCAGTAATGCTGGACTATGGGTATCCATCAAGGGTTGTCCATGAACGTACAGATCGCTCACAACCGAGCGACGTGAATGGCATCGTGCGCATGTTTCAATTTCAGTACGTTTTTCACGGGGAGGAGTGCGTGTTGCTAAGCCAGTGTCAATGTCGATAATCCAAGCTGCCGGCGCGTTCTTGAGTCCGAAAGTTAACCCTTTCGATGTGTCGGCATTTGCCTCACTTGTAACTGCAGCAGCTTCTGCCCAAGCAACGTGGCTTGAGGCGGGTCCATGACACGCCTCGCAGGATACATCGATTTCCGACCAAGTTGTTTCATAGCGATCTTCATCGAAAATAAAATTCTTGTCGACATTAGTCGAATGGCACTCTGAACACATGAAGTTCCAATTCTGATAATGATTAGTCCAGTGCAACGGATCATCGTAGGTAATTCGTTCGTCCGGATATAGGTGGAACCAACGCTGGCCACCAGCATCACCAGGGCGCGAATCCCAGGCAATACTCAGCGCCTGGAGCTGACCGTCTGGAAATTCGATGAGGTACTGCTGAAGCGGATCGACGCCAAACGTATAGGCAACCGGATATTGCTCAAGTGTCCCGTCCTGGCCTTCAGTCCTTACAAAGTATTCACCGTTGCGCTTTGAAAATGTTGAGGTAACACCGAAATGGGTAAAAGTTGTTTCATTAAAATTGCCAAGCACCGTGTCCGAGTTTGCGGACTGCATGGCAAGATCGTGGTGAGAGCTTGACCAAAGCTGCGTTTCCGGCATGTGACAGGCGCTGCATTTTTGATTACCCACAAATGTTGCCGGAGTGGCGACGAAATCCGCTGACCTATCTAACTCACCATTAGGAATAGCCGTATTACGACATCCAGACATAAAAACAACCACCAACCCTGCCGTGCATATTCCTAAGAGACGCAAGGTCGAGCGCCTGAACACAACAAGTTGGGTTCGAGTCATATCCATTACTACCGCACGCCAATTAAGAATTCGCTCACTCACCTAGACCTTTTGCTCCACGTCCGGCTTTATTGTCACTCTTCCGCCAAGTAAATTGAATCTCCATAGACCCGATGAAATCACCACCTCCGAGGATTGTTATACTACTAACATCCTGCATATCAATATGTTGACAGTTATTAGTGGTGACGATAGCATGCAACAATTATGACAATTTTTCTTCTGGCGACACTCCTAACAGTAAGTCAGCCAGTTACAACAGCGACCTCAACCGAAGTGCCATTGCGGGGCGCCGCCATTTCGGAGGAGGCACTCGAAGCTTTAAATAGGTTGCCCGGAGTCACTGCTAGCAACATCGACGGCAAATCGATTTCGGTTGATGTGGCTGATAATGCGGAGTTACGAGTCAGTGATATCAATCAGGTGCTCACTGTGCACTCTCCGGATACAAGAGTGGACAGAGATCGTCTCATTATCAGCCCTCATACGATTTTTCAGCTAAACGCAGGTGTCTGTTTCTTTTGCGCGGAGCAACCACTCGGACAGACACTCGATCGGCGCCCATTTGTAAAGACATGGTCAGTCGTAGATTATTGGCAGTTGGGTCGACTTCTCTTTCGAATCGAACCGAATCGTGTCGTGCGTGTCGAAGAACTAGGTGGAACCAGTGCGTTTGAAGACATCGTGTTAACGAACCAATTCGACGATCGAGGGGCACCCGACCTGTACTGGCCGACAGGCGGAGTTGAATGGCGAAAGGACGAACAGGCAGCGCGTCACGAAGCCACCGCATCCAAAAAACCCTTGATGATCTTTCCAACAGCTGGCACCTGAGAAGGCGGCCTTTTTGTGAGAACGGGTCCGTTCTCCGATCCCACAGTTGTCACTTTGATCAACCGATACTTCGTGCCAGTCCATATCGATAATCTGGACGGCTCTGGTATCCGCTACGGTATGCCTCCTGGACACGAAGACGCTTACATGATTCTCGAAACTCCTGAAATCATGAACGGTCCGCCAGTCGAATCTGTGATTTTCGGACGTATCGAAGGCATGCGTGGTCGTGAAGCTGCACAAACAACCGGAGTGCTCGACCCACAGTTCGTGAAGCGCGAATTAGTAAAATTCCTCGGCCAGCATCCTGAATATGACCGAACGTGGCCAACAATGGCTCAATTAAAGGACGCTAAAGATTCAGATTCGGTCATGCGGTATGTCGAACTTCTTCTTGATGAAGGCGCTGTAGACCGTGTGTTGGCGTTATTGGACAACCAGTCCACAGCAATTGTTAATTCAGCACTTCTCCGGTCACGTGCGTATCGTTTACAAGGGCAGTGGTCTAAAGCCCTTGCGACACTTGAAGGTGTGCCAGCCGGACCTGACTCCGATTTAGAACGAACACGGATCGCTTATAAGCGTGGGAACATTGAACGCGCCATACCTTTACTCGATCAATTTATTGATCATTATCCTGATCATTCACATGCCAGTGAGGCGTTTTTCATGCGCGGGTGGCTCCATTTTCAAGCAAACGAAACCGATCAGGCACTGGTTGTGTGGCGCGACGGGATCGCTCGTCATCCGGTCACAGAGTCAATCTTCAGTCAAAAGGCTCAGCTGACGTTGATCCGACAGAACTGGTCGCTCGACACCGTAGCGTATGATGAGAGCGACCATGAACATGAAAACGAACTCAAGTAATAGAGTTCCTTGTGAGGCAGACGGCTCTCGTCAAAAGCCAAATTCGGTTTCAAGTTGCGCATAGCGTTCGCGAGCTTCTGCCCATTCCGTCTGTTCACTAGGCTCACTGTGTATAACTGGCACGTGTCGAGCTAAGAACTCCCTAGCTTCAGCAACATCAGTAAAGCGTCCGTCTGCAATCGCCTGTACCATAAGATTGCCGAATGCTGTGGCCTCCACTGGACCGGCCTGAACCACCCGATTCGTCGCGTCAGCTGTCGCTTGGTTCAAGAAACTATTCTGAGCACCACCGCCGATGATCTGAATACCACCGATTGCGCGACTGGTTACTCGTTCAATCCGACGCACAATAGAACCGTAGCGAAGAGCCAAGGACTCAAGAATCACCCGAGCCAACCAGGCCGGATCGTCCGGAACTTCCTGGCCGCTATCTCGAAGGAAGCCACGCACCTCTTCCGGCATGTTCGAGGGATTAAAGAAGCAGGACATATCCGGTACGATAAACGCACGCCGGGCAGGCGCCGCACGTAACTCTTCGGCAAGTGTCTGATAGCCGATCAGTGTTCCGTTATCAGCCCAAACCCGCCTACAAGATTCCAAGATCCACAAACCCATAATGTTCTTAAGTAAACGATTGGTGCCGTCAAATCCTCCTTCGTTCGTCAAATTCTCACGTGCCACCGCCTCAGTTAACAACGGTTCACGCGTCTCCACGCCGACCAGTGACCAAGTCCCCGAACTGATATAGGCCCAGTCATTCTGAAGCGGCGCTCCCACAACGGCACTAGCTGTGTCATGAGTGGCTGGCACCACCACCCCGATGGGTGGTAGTCCTAACGTGCGTTGCAAATGGGAGCGCAGTTTACCGATCGCGCTTCCTGGTTTCATCAGGGGTGGCATAACCTCGAACGGCAACCCCAGGCACTCGAACACTTCTGGGGCCCATTCCCGCGTTGTGGCCGATGCTAATTGCGTTGTGCTCGCCATAGTATGTTCACTGACCAATTCGCCACACAGATGGTGGTGCACAATATCTGGCATCATCAGTAGATGTGCTGCAGTGAGCGGCCATTCACGAGCCTCTCGCTGTGCTACCAGTTGATAAATTGTGTTAAGCGGGAGTGTCTGGAGACCAGTAATACGAAACAACTCATCGCGAGAGATCAGTCGGTGAACATGCTCAACAATGCCATCCGTACGATTATCACGGTAGCAGATCGGATCCTCAATTAATCGCTTACGGTCGTCGAGTAAGCCATAATCGACACCCCAAGTATCCACGCCGATCGAAATAACGTCACGACCACCATTAGATATCTTTGCCAAACCGGTCGTGAGTCCATTAAGAAGTTCTCCTACATTCCAGCGTTCGTGACCATCATGGTGTCTCGGGTTATTTGAAAAACGATGTAACTCTTCAAAATCAACATGCGCCTCGCCGAAGCGGCCCACCACAACGCGCCCGCTGCCGGCTCCAAGATCAACGGCAATATAGTCCCTTGTCCACTTCTCGGTTTGCAGCTTCTCCCTCCAAGTTTTAGCGTGCGTTTGAATCAGACGATGCCAGAGCGAGATTTTGTTTCGGCAGGTCGTTCCGATGCCACTAACTGCCGGTAACCGCTTCGGCGATAAACGCCGATCGGATCGATAGCACCCTGTGCACGGTAGCGCGCCATTTCCAGTATCGGATCAACGTTCTCGTAAAACGCCGTCTTGAGCGTTGTAAGTGCCATGATTGCATCGTTCTGTTCCTGATATGCGCTTAGCGCTTTTCGATCAACGAGCAACGCCTTAACGTAGGCTCTCTGCACTTCAATTGCACTCATGGTTAATGATTCAATCGGGTCGGTCACATTGTGCGACTGATCAAGCATGTACTCGGGATAAACCCCGTCTACACCTTCAGAGACCGCATCAATCAATTCATTAAAAACCAGAAAGAGTTGAAAGGGCGCGATCGAACCAGCATCCAGATCGTCATCACCATACTTACTGTCATTGATATGCAGCGCGCCAAGTTTGCCGAACTGAATGAGACGAGCCACAATCATTTCGATATTTACATGTGGAGCATGATGACCTAAATCAATCAAACATTGTGCTTTTGGCCCGAGTGTTTGCGCACACCAATAACTCACTCCCCAGTCATTTACTACCGTCGAGTAGAAAGCTGGTTCGTACAACTTGTACTCCAGCAAGATCCTCCAATCATCTGGAAGAGCTTCGTAGATACGCTCCATGCTACTGATGTAGCGTTCCAACGCCTGTCTGACATGCTGTTGACCAGGAAAATTCCCGCCGTCGGCAATCCAAACTGTAATTGCATGCGATCCTAAGGCTTGCCCGATTTCAATACATTCAAGATGATGCTCGACCGCCTGTTGACGAACCGCTTTATCGACATGCGTGAGTCCTCCAAACTTGTAGCTATGAGATTGTCCGTCTTGATCTTGAAACGTATTGGAGTTGACTGCGCTAAAGCTGAGGCCAAGTTGAGCTGCTAACGCCAGAAGTGCGGCTAGGTCGCCTGACTTGTCCCAAGGAATATGCAATGAAACATGGGGGGTTGTTCGAGTTAATTGGTGGACAATGGCACAATCTTGTAACTTTTCCTCGATGTTGCGGGGTTCCCCCAAGCCTGGAAAACGTGCGAAGCGAGTGCCGCCAGTCCCCACTCCCCAAGATGGCAACGCTACTTCGAATGTCTTGGCGCTCTCCACCAACGATTCTATTTGGACCCCACAGCGGAGCAGCCGTTCACCGAGTGCTTCATAATCCCGGTCAAGATTCTGGCGTAACGGATTGTTGTGATCTGCGATTCTCTCGGCGAACAATTCCAAGGAATTTGGCATTTTATAACTTCATTCTCACAAAACACTTAGTAACTTAGTCGCCAGTCTGCTTGATAAGGGGAAGTTTTACTCTTCGCCCACTGTTGGTCGCCGAACGATCCGCAGCCAAACAGACCTCCATGGTTTTCTGCGCGTCGAAGACATTAAGATGTGATTCCCTATTTTGACGTATACAGTTTACTAATTCGTCAATCTCACCTTGAAAGGGATGACTCCGAACGTTACCCGAGGCCGGCATCTCACAGTCGATTCGAATCGTCGAGCTGCCATCAAGCGCACGACCTGGTTTCAACGTAACTTCAGGAAAAGGATTCGCCTGGCGCAACTCATCAAGATCGACAGGCTGATCCTTCCAAAAAATCGTGTCATCCCTAAGTGTGGCGCGATCGCCCATGAGTTCAATACCAAATGTATAAGGCATCATGTAGTCAGTCGAACTGACAACTTGTCCGATCGCTCGACGTCCAAGCTGTAAATTAACTACGATCGACGTTGGCCACTGATACCCTTTCGTGAATTGGGTGTGATACGCACTCACTGCCGTTGGTTCAAGGCCGGAACACCAACGCAATGCATCGACAGCATGACATCCTGCGGCTAGCAAATGACTCCTTCCGCTTCTGGCTGTTTTTAGCCAAGACCAGCCAGGATAGGATTCCAAAATTCGTGACAAGTACTGGCAACGAACATACCGAATTGCCCCGAGTCGACCTGACTCTCGCAGCCAGTACGCAAACTTCAGAAACGGATTGTAATGCAGCACGAACGAGACAATCGTGCGCACTTGCGCACGGCGTACGGCCGTTGCAATTTTTGCGAGTTCTCGGACATCCAAGCCTGTTGGTTTTTCAAGGACGAAGTGTTTCCCCGCTTGTGCTGCTTGAATAGCTTGCTCAGCGTGCAGATGATTCGGTGTTGAAATCGCTATAATGTCGATATCCTCTGCAGAGAGCAAATCATCATACTTACGTGTGAAGGACACGTCAGCTACTTCCGCACCAAAATCCTTCAACTTTCGCCTTGCTCGTTGTTCATTCCGCCCGCACATTAATACAACGCGGGTATGCGGATTACCTGCGAACGCCCGAAGATGTGCCGCCGCACACCATCCAGTACCAACGATTCCTACTCCAAACTTGCCATCTGCAGTCGGCATCTCAATATTTTTCCATGCGAACTAATCAACTAGCACAATATGAACATTGGTTGGTCCATGAACCCCTCTGGTTAGGGTCTGCTCAATGTCCGCTGTCCGACTAGGTCCAGTCACAAATGCCACATGACTACTGCGACGGACGCAATCCTCGCGTTCCGAAAAAAACGACGCGAGCGTCGGATAGAGAGAATGTGATGATAACAACACAACGTGCACAGGGGGTAGCAACCATGCGAGTCGTGCCCGGTCAGGACCGCTCGCCAGAACTACTGTGCCTGTCGCAGCAATGCCTGCCAAGGCGCCTGTGACACCAACCTGCGCCTGTGCGAGTTGACCCAGCTTGACCTTTCGTTCGTCGGCCGATTTGGGCAGCACGGCATCAAGTACTCGATATCCACGCTGAATTAAGGTCTTATTTAATTGCCCTATTAACGGGTCAGTTGAATTCCAAGCCAATATATCCGAGGCGTCGTTATCGCATAAGATTTGATGGACAACTTCAACAGCATCTTCTTGCCCTGGAACACGATGTTGTTGAGCACCGGCCACTTCAGCCTCCAGGCTAAAGCGTTCGACGAGGTTCTCGGAATCACCTGGGGTATCACCGATGGGTTCTGCCTGGACTTTATTACGAACTTGCTCCTCCAATCGTGTCTGGCTTTGCCGAATTTGACTGAGAATGGCCGCACGACTGTCTAGACTCATTGGTTGGTACGCCTCGACTGCCATTGCTCACTAAACGATTGGTCCGCAAATACTGGAAAATCTCGAGAGTGCGTCCAGCCTGAAAGGGGTGATGGTAACCATCGTAACCACCCACCAGTACTAAATTTCCCTAAAACCCACCGGCTCACACTTACCATGACTCGAAAAAGTTGAGGGTGCATGGCGGTTGCGGCGTAGAGTTTTAGTCCAAACTTGAGCCACAAGGGAAGACGGTTGGCATTGGCTCGCTTGGCCCGAAGTTCTAGAAGCATACGCGGTAAATCAATGCGCACGGGACAAGCGTCACGGCATGCACCGCATAATGAACTCGCCATCGGTAGTGCTTCCCAACGTTCCAAGCCACCAATAGCCGGTGTCAGAACAGCACCAATTGGGCCTGGATAAACACTGCCGTAAGCATGTCCTCCGATTTCACGGTAAACCGGACAAACATTGAGACAAGCTCCGCACCGAATACACGCCAGGACCTCGGCCATCGAGGTGCCGAGTAAACCACTTCGACCGTTATCAAGTAACACCACATGTAACTCTTCTGGACCATCCTGCTCATCATGTCTGGGACCTGTGAGCAAATCGGTATACACCGTAAGCTTCTGTCCCGTAGCTGAACGAGCCAGTAGTTCCAACATGACAGTCAGGTCATCAAGAGTAGGCACGAGTCTTTCAATACCCATCATCGCGACATGAATTCTCGGCGCACTGACTGTGAGTGATGCATTACCCTCATTGGTCACGATCGCGATTGTGCCCGTCTCTGCTACGCCGAAGTTCACACCACTGATACCCAGATCTGCCCTCAGAAACACATTACGAAGTCGCTCGCGCGCAATCTTGGCCATTTGCTCGGGATCATGTGTTAGCGGGACTCCAAGTTTTTCTGCGAAGAGTCGTCCTACGTCTTCCTTCGTTTTATGGACAGCAGGAGCAATGATGTGAGATGGCATCTCATTAGCCAGTTGGATAATGTACTCACCCAAGTCGGATTCGATGACATTAAGACCGGCATCAATCAAGGCTTTATTGAGCTCGATCTCTTCGCTAATCATGGATTTTGATTTCACCACGCGTTGAACTTTCCGTGACTTCGCCAAATCCAGCACGATGCGACTCGCTTCGGTCGCGTTCCTTGCCCAGTGAACATGACCTCCCGCTGCACCAACAGCCTCTTCAAACTGTTCGAGCTGTTTATCCAGATTCTCTAGCGTCCGCATTCTGATAGCACGAGCCTGATCGCGCACGTGCTCAACGTTGGGCAGTGAAGCCAAACCCTTTAGACGCGAGCTGGCAAAACGGTTGGTGGTGCGATCAAGTGCGATACGAAGCTGTTGGTCTGCCAAGGCATCAGTTACACGCCGATGAAACGCCACTGTGCCCTGCGTCACACTTCCTCCGCGAGAATTTCCGCGAGATGGCAAACTGACACCCGTGCACCTCGACGGTGTAACCCACCTTCGATCTGCAACAAACACCCGGCATCACAAGCAACCACCGTGTCCGCACCAGACTCTACGATGGAGTCGAGCTTGCGGTTTAGCATTGCACTAGAAATGTCGCTCATCTCTACCGAGAACAATCCGCCAAAGCCACAACACTCATCAGCTCCTTCAAGGGGAACGCATTGGGCCCCTTCGATGCCGTTCAGTAGTTGTTGTGGGGCCTCGCGAATATCGAGACCTCGCGAGAGATGGCAGGAGGGGTGATAGACGAGCGTACGATCTACACAGCGTCCAAGCGCTGGCGCTTTAAGTTTCTCGACAACAAACTGACTGAACTCATGAGTGCGTGCTGCCACCCGCACTGCCTTAGCAGCGTAAACCGCATCATCCTGCAACAACTCCCCGTACCGATGCAAAATCATGTCGGTACACGAACCCGATGGCACGACGATCGGGGCTTCTGACTGTTCAAGCGTGTCAAGCGTGTGCCGAGCCATGGCACGGGCGTCACCCCATGCGCCGGCGTTAAATGCAGGTTGCCCACAGCAAGTCTGCTGATTGGAAACCTCGACTGCCACGCCTAATTGTTCCAGCACGCGAGCAACCGCCATCCCAACCGCAGGACGTATAGTTTCGACCAAGCAGGTAGCAAACAGTTGCACTGTCCGCAAGCCACTTGATTCACTCATTTAAGCACCTCTATTTGTACTGAATCAGCGCAACGCCAATAATCACAAGCAGCATCCCCATAATCCGCTCTACACTGAGGTCATGTTGTGGGTATCCCACAATACCGTAGTGATCAATAACCATAGATCCAACCATTTGACCAGCTACCACTGAGGCAACTAGGGTGGCGGCCCCAAGCCGGGGCGCAAGCATGAGCGCAGCCGTTACAAACAGCGCACCAAGCAATCCACCAGTCAACTGCCACCAGGGCACGCGTTCAAACCACCCAACCGGCGGCAACGATACACGGCTCAATGCAAGCAGACAAACTAGGGCAAGGGTGCCTCCAGCAAACGACACCAAGGACGCCCAAAGCGGGTGGCCCATGTGAAGTCTCAATTGTGAATTAATACCCGCTTGTAGTGGTAATAGAAGACCGACCAAGAGAGCAAACAGTAATAATCCAGTCATGGTTCCATTCCTGTACGCGACCGTGCGTAACACGCGCCTAGCGCTTTGCCCGCATTGACCGCTGGACTTTAGCCCAGGTATCACGAAGTAACACAGTACGGTTGAAGACGATACGATTGTTTGTCGAATCAATGTCCACACAAAAATACCCAAGACGTTCGAACTGGTAGCGACTCCCAGATTGTGCATTCTTGAGGCTGGGCTCAACCTGACACGACCGAATAACTTTGAGAGAGTCGGGGTTGAGTGATTCAAGAACGTCCCTGTTTTCACCGGGATGTTCATCCAAAAACAGTCGGTCATATAGCCGAACCTCGGCCTCAACGGCATGGGCTGCGGAAACCCAGTGCAGGGTCGCCTTTACCTTACGCCCATCTGGTGACGACCCGCCACGGGTAGCCGGATCGTAAGTGCAACGTAATTCAGCCACTTCGTCCGTCTTTGGATCTCTGACAACCCCGACACATTTAATGAAGTATGCGCAACGCAACCGCACCTCGCGACCTGGCGCCAAGCGAAAGAATTTTTTTGGTGGATCTGAGTGAAAATCGTCTCGCTCAATGTACAGCTCACGAGAAAATGGCACTTTCCGTGTACCTGCAGTCGCATCCTCTGGGTTATTAATGACATCAACTTCATCGATTTGATCTTCAGGAAAGTTTTCAATGACGACCTTAAGTGGGTGCAGCACCCCCATCACACGTGGTGAATGTCGGTTTAAATCTTCCCTCACCGCATGCTCAAGCGCTGCAATGTCAATCACGTTTTCCCTCTTGGCCAAGCCAATGCGGTCACAAAATACCCGTATCGCAGCGGCTGGATAACCCCGACGGCGCATTCCAGAAATCGTTGGCATTCGTGGATCATCCCAGCCCGTCACATGTCGATCTTGGACTAACTGCAGGAGTTTACGTTTACTGAGAACCGTGTACGTAAGGTTCAATCGTGCAAATTCAATCTGCTGAGGATGACAAGGTACGGTCGACTCATCGAGAATCCAGTCATAAAGTGGACGATGATCTTCAAATTCCAGCGTACAGAGTGAATGCGTAATTCCTTCAATCGAGTCTGATAAAGCGTGGGTGAAATCGTACATGGGATAGATGCACCAACGGTCTTTGGTGCGATGATGTGATGTACGTCGAATCCGATAAATCGTGGGGTCACGCATGTTAATATTGCCCGACGCCATATCAATTTTGGCGCGGAGAACATGTGAACCGTCTTCGAACTCTCCAGCACGCATCTTTTCGAACAGTAGAAGATTTTCACTGGTAGATCGGGTTCGGTGCGGACTATTGCGGCCAGCTTCCTGTAGGGTGCCTCGATATGTGCGAATTTCTTCTGCGTCTAAACTGTCTACGTACGCTTTACCAGTGTTAATTAGTTGCACCGCGTACTCATACAGTTGATCAAAATAGTCAGAAGCAAAGTACAAGCGGTCAGCCCAGTCAAACCCAAGCCATTCAACATCCTTCTTGATGGCCTCTACATACTCAGCTTCTTCCTTAGCGGGATTTGTGTCGTCGAAACGCATATTGCAAACCCCACCGTGTTCGGCCGCTATACCAAAATTCAAGCAAATCGACTTCGCATGTCCAATATGCAAATACCCGTTGGGTTCTGGTGGAAAGCGAGTTATGACACGACCGTCATTTTTATTCGACTCGACGTCTTCCGCCACGATTTTTCTTATAAAGTCGAGAGACGCTGTTGCTCCAACCACCTCAGTAGGACCCTTGGAACCAGCCTCTGAACGATTAGTCGATTCAGACATTGCTTCATTGTTTAGGATTTCACGCTAGGCGACAAGAGAGTAGGTAGAAGTTGTTAAAAAAGAGGATGAGGGTAGAGTATTGTGTCCGCTGGAAGAACCACCTACAATCTTGATGATTTTCCATCTAAAATGTCCAACATGACCGTGCGCTGCAGCGCAAGAAAGCTAATATCTCCATTGAATTACTAAGGTCAAAAGGAGGTTTAAACCATGAAGTTTAATGTCAAGGCTACGGCTGTAACGTTTGGATTGTTCTGGGGAGGAGCTATCTTTGTATTAGGCCTTGGAAACTTGCTTTGGTCGGGTTACGGACAAGCAGCTCTCGATATAGTCACTTCGATTTATCCTGGCTATCAGGCAACTGCGAGTTTTGGTCAAGTACTTATTGGCACCTTATACGGACTGCTGGACGGCGCAGTTGGGGGAGCCATCTTCGCTTGGCTTTATAATTTGTGTGCCGATAAATTTGCAGAATAAGGAGAACTACTCATGTCGTATGTAACTCGCGCTTTAATCGCTCCTGCGATTATCATCGTGTTTGCCCTTGGAAACGTCGGATGCGAGTTTGCTCCCAATATCGTTGACAATAGCAGCGACGCGAACTCGCCGCGCCCTGGCCCAGACGTGGAGTACATCCCTGGGCCACCAGGGTTACCCTTCTCGTCTGCAGTTCGAGTGGACAATATGCTCTACGTATCCGGACAGCTTGGTGCCGAACCTGGCGCAACAAGTGTCGTGGAAGGCGGGGTCCAAGCCGAAACACGACAAACAATGGAAAATATTAAAGCCGTGCTGGAAGAAAACGGCTCATCCATGAATCAAGTAGTTAAATGCATGGTGTTTATGGCTGACATGAGTCAATGGTCTGCCATGAATGAGGTTTACGTGACCTTTTTTCCAGAACATTTTCCCGCACGGAGTGCATTTGGTTCGACCGCACTCGCATATGATGCGGAGCTTGAAATCGAGTGCATGGCCACAGTCAATAACTGATTGCTGTCAGGCAACCTTCTAGACAGATCGTCGAACTGAACTTAGTCCACGACTATGCGCATGTGCATCAAGTGCCGTCATTGAGTCTACCGCTCAGATCTGAATAGGTGTACTGTGAATCAACGACGTGTCGCTACCCTGCTTTTCACTACGTTATGCATTGGATGCCAACCATCCGCACGCCCAGCACAGATAGCACCGCAGACTGATTCACACTCTTTTGAGTTTGCTCTAATCGGAGATAACCCTTATCCGCCAGAGCATGTACCAAAATTCGAACGTCTGATCGAAGATGTGAACGGTCACAAGAATCTCCAGTGGGTTCTTCACGTTGGCGATATCCGCTCAACAGCGCAGAGTCCTTGTTCCGACAAGATTATTCAAGGACGTTTCAATCTCTACCAAGGTTTCGATGCACCCTTCATCTTTACTCCTGGCGATAACGACTGGTTCGACTGCGGGACCACACTAGCGGGCGGGTTCGATGAAGTCGAACGACTCAGCTTCCTGAGAGAAACGTTCTATCCCGAGCCAACCCAAACCACTGGTGGACGCACCTTGCCCGTCGAAACACAGGCAGCCGATCCTCAATTTCCATCCATGGTTGAGAACGCTCTCTGGGAATACCACGGCATTGTCTTCGCAACAATTCATCTGATCGTGCTGACCGGTAACGAATCCACCGAATTGATCACAATGCAATCCGAACTCATGGATGCCGCGTTGGCCTGGATTGACCGAGCCTTTGAGCGAGCTAAGGCGATCAATAGTCCTGGATTATTCCTCGCGATGCAGGCAGATCCGTGGGTCGTGTCTGGCAACCCCCCAGTCGTCAATCTCTTGTGTGAAGGCTGTCTAGCGCCACGTCCAGGTATTGAACGCCTTTACGGTCCACTAGCTAAAGCAACAATCGCTTTCGGACGTCCAGTTGTTTTTGCCACTGGCGACACGCACATCTTCAGAGTTGATAAACCGTTGCGAGAACCAGAAACCGGGAGAGTCATTAACAACTTCACACGAGTAGAAGCGTTTGGCTACCCTAGTGTTCACTGGGCGCACGTCACCGTGAACCTCGATGAACGAGAGGTTTTCACCATTCGGCAACGCGTGATCGGTTCCAACATCAACTGAGACGACTCTCCTGGAGAACAGCGATGACCCTCTGGCAAGACGGCGATTATCAGATCAGCACCGACAAGAAGCGCCTTGACATACCAGCTATTCACGATTTTCTCGTCAATTCATACTGGTCCAAAGGGCGGTCGCTAGATGTGGTTAGACAGTCGGTTGAGCACTCCCTTTGTTTCGGTCTCTACCATGAGCAAGGTCAGATTGGATTCGGCAGGGTCATAAGCGACTTTTCAACGTTTGCCTATATCGCTGACGTCTATGTGCTTGCTCAACATCGTGGTCATGGACTTGGAAAGCACTTGGTCACCTGCATCACACAGCATACCCAATTACAGGGTTTAAAGCGGTGGCTACTTGTCACTGCGGACGCGCATGCTCTGTACGAACCCTATGGATTCTCGCCGTTGACCGCACCTGAACGATTTATGGAAAAACTAGTATCCCAGCAGTAGTTACTACGCCCACCGCTCACGACTCACTATTGCTTTCAGAACGTGCCTCGCGATTGTGGGATTCTTTCGAAGACGACGTATCGAATACGGGTACCACTCAGCGCCAAATGGCACAGCAACACGTAATCGATGTCCTGCCTCAAGTATTCCCCGGCGCAGTGACCCCCCTACTCCCAAAAGCATCTGAAACTCGTACTGAGACGGATCCAAGCCCAACCGATCGATGACCCGGAAGGCCTCCCAAACCAGTTTTTCATCGTGGGTAGCAATGCCAACATAGCAGCCAGCGTTAAGCAGTTCTTCCAACAACGACGTGTAGTTGTCTTGGATGACCTTGCGCTCCTGATACGCAATTGCGCTTGGTTCGACATACACACCCTTACACAAACGGACATTGGCTTTGATCTTCGTTAACCCTTGAACAATGGATGGACTGCGCCGCAAATAAGCCTGCACCACGGCGCCAACATTATCGAATTCCTCGTGCAACCTAGCATGAATATCCAACGTATCATCGACACAACTCGAATCTTCCGTGTCGATCCGCAAGAAATTCTTGTGCGCGCGAGCAGCTTGCACCAGTCTTCGTATGTTCTGATAGCAAAATTCCTTATCGAGCTTCAAGCCGAGGTGGGTCGGCTTGACATGAATATTGCTATCCAACTGTTGCTGCTGAATCGCGTCGAGCACTTTTTCGTATTCACGCACAACCTCAGTCGCCGCAGGGCGATCTTCAATAAACTCGCCGAGCATGCCGGCTGCAGCAATGCATCCATTTGCATTTAATTGCGTGATGCTAGTCAAAAGATCGTCAATCGTCTCACCGGCAATGTACGGGTTCGCAATAACACGAACAACTGGCTTTGGAATGAATGGGAGCGTTGAGGAAATGAACTGATCGAAGAGTGACATAAACGTCGAATCCTTACTTCTTGCACCAGCTATCGGCACGCTGCCGACCATCACGAAAGAGCACTTTGAAAACTCTTACCTTGAATTGCATTATCCGGTTCCCATGGAACCTATTCCTCCTGAGTGATTCAGACAATGACCAACTTAGACATCACACAGTGCAACCGCTTCACGCAAGGACGTCAATGGGTCTCGCGTCGGAACGAACTCGTGCGCAACATAACCATTAAACCCCGTCTCAACGATTGCTCGACAAATGGCGGGCCACTGCAATTCCTGGTTTTCATCCAGTTCGTTCCGCCCTGGCACGCCACCCGTATGGTAATGCGCAATGTCGTCTGCATAATCACGGATCGTACGTATAACATCACCTTCCATGATTTGCATATGATAAATATCATTCAAAAGCTTCACCCGTGGCGACTCAACCAAACGAATAATTTCTGCACCGAACGGCGTTCGGTCACCATGATAATCAGGATGGTCAATTTTACTGTTCAGCAGTTCAACACAGATCGTCACGCCGTGTTCCTCGGCAGCCGGCGCCAGCCGGCGCAAAGCATCCACACAATTCTTAATGGCTTCAGCATCACCCATACCGCGCCGATTACCGAAGAACGTGATGAGGTTTGGCACGTTATGCGCCACGGCGAGGGGCAGCGCCCGTTGCAGATTTGCAACGATTTCGTCATGGTTCGTTCGGACATTAAGTCCGTCCTCGATCGTACCGCCGCCGCCATAACCCATTGAGCAGACCAGACCATATTCCGCTGCAATACTCCATTCGTCTTGTTCCAAGAGGTCTATCGCCGGCAAGCCCATGTCCGCAACGGCTTCGCAAAATGCTCGAAAGGGAATGTTGTTATAAGGCCACCGCGACACCGACTGTTTGAGCCGGCCGTTCCGCACGACCGGACCTTGGCTTGAAGCGACCGACTGAGAAGTAAGCGCCGCGGCCCCTAATGCTACCCCAACCGTGTTAATGACTGTCCGTCTAGAAATCTTGTTCATACTCTCAACCCTCCGGTCTAAATGGCTAATCCGTACTAACTGGGGTCGGCGCCTTCGTAATCTCAAGCACCAACTCGATCAGTGCAGCCTCATCAATGCCGAGTTTTTGGTAGTTGGAATAGTAATCCTCCACGGCACGCTTACTAAATCCGGTTTCAATCTGTGATTCTCGCAACTCCTTGATACGCTCCAGCGTCTGCTTCACTAAGTCCTCGCTCAGGACAACGCCCTGTGCGGCCAATAACCGCTCGTGCTTCTTTAAGACTTCTTCGATCGCACTGCCACCAGAGTGTTTGCCAAACACAAATCGCTGGGTCCCACCAACATCTTGTTCATGGATGAACTGATAGATTGCCGGATGCACAAGAATCGCTGCCGTGTGCAAACCTGACTCGTGTGAAAACACTCCTTCTCCAATAATCGGTTCGTGCGGCTGTATCGGAATGCCTGATGCGCGCTCAACGGCATTGCGGAGTTCTTGAAGTCGCGCGTACTTAAACCCTGGCAGTGTTACACCGTAGAGTTCTTTCAGCACCATGACGAATTGGTGAAGTGATGTGTTACCAGCTCGCTCACCAATCCCATTGGCAGTAAGACTCGGATGGGTAGCGCCATGCATCACGGCTCGTACGGTGTTAATGGCGCCTAACCCGAAATCGTTATGAAAGTGTGCCGTCAGATCCAACTTGCCCTCTCGCACACCTAATGTGTCAACAATTGCAGGAAAATAGTGATCGACACCCTCTGGAGTGAACACTCCACATGTGTCAGAAAAACAGAACCGTGTTCCACCTGCTAGTTGGCAAGCATTCGCCCATTCAATCGCGTAATCAAGATCACTGCGACTCGCATCCTCTGCAGCGAACTCTATCTGCTCAATACCTTGCGTCCGCGCATAATCAATCGCTCCACAAATCATCCGAATATTGGCTTCCCGATAGAACGACAACGATTCACCAAGCCATTCAGACTCAAGGCGCTGCTCTCGTTTCAACAACGTTCGACCGAGTTTGTATTTCAGATGCAAATCGGACAAGGTCGATAAAATCAACACTGATACATCGCCTGGTTGACATCCGGCCTCCTTGACGACGCGTAAAACAACATCAATATCGCCCTGAACTGCTCGACACATCGCCAAGATCTCAACATCATCACGGATTTTTCCGGAACGACGTGCTTCCAAAATGAGCTTGAGTGCTTCCTGGTCGCTTACTGACGAGATGGGAAACGCCACGTCCATGACATCGATACCAATTTCGGCCAGAAGATTTGCCAGTTCGAGCTTCTGCTGTGGAGAAAAAGCTACGCCTGGCATTTGCTCACCATCGCGCAAGGTATCGTCATACAGCAATATGCGTTTGGGATCGGGAAAAGACAGATGTGACGTAAAAGTTCGTGGGAGTCGGAGCAATTGATCTAATGGTTCGCGCAACTTTACCATTGCCGGTCCTCCGAAAAGCCTTTCTGACTCGGTTGCGACATATCGGCTGGCATTAAGGCACCTCAAGTAAAAACGAGAACCGCCAATGTTTGCGTCTAGTAGCGCAATCGAGATTTAGTTCACACCATGAAATAAGAACCGGATTATATACTCATTCTTTCATTGAAGTTCCGACCGCTTTGCTACGCAAGCCTCACAGCGACTCCTAGTCCCCCAAGTCAGGATCCCAATCAGTCACATATTCCTGTATTCTGAGAAATGATGGGTCAACCGCGCTACCCCCAAATCCGCTTATGTTTTGTTTGCATGGGCAACATCTGTCGATCACCAACAGCCGAAGGCATTATGAAATCGTTGCTTAATGCAGCCGGCTTCCATAAGCAGATTTCAGTCGATAGCGCAGGCATGGAGTCTTATCACGTTGGCCAACGGGCGGATTCCCGTGCTTACGAAATGGCACAGGCACGCGGTGTGATCCTCGACAGTCGTGCCCGTCAGTTCACAATCGACGATTTTGCAGAGTTCGATTATGTCCTAGCGATGGACCATGTGAATCGAGACGACTTGCTTGAGCTGGCACCCGACAAGTCTGCGCGAGAAAAAATCTTCCTGCTTCGATCATTTGATGCTTCAGCTCCACCCGAGGCTGAAGTCCCAGATCCCTATTGTGGCGGGCGAACAGGCTTTATAGAAGTTTTTGACCAGTGTGAACGAGCATGCCGGGGTCTTCTCTCCTTGCTAGGCTCCAAGCACAACTTGTCTTGACGCGAATCATGCTTCCTGATGTACAGCGAAAAATCGAGACCGTCCTCGGTATGGGTATCACCTCAACACAGCGTCTTACTGGCGGCAGCATCAGTGAGGCGTACTCCGCACACCTTGCTGATGGACAAACTGTTTTTATTAAAACGAATCCGCGCGCTAACCCAAGAATGTTTACATGCGAAGCCCAGGGCTTGGCCTGGCTTGCAGAACCTCGTGCAATTACGATTCCCGCAGTTATTGCCGTCAGTGATGAAACAAGTCCAGGCCCACAGTTCTTGGTGCTGGAATGGATCGCATCAGCCGAACGAACGGCAAACTTCGACGAGCAACTTGGTGAACAACTAGCTACACTACATGCAAGCTTTCCTAACACGTTCGGTCTCGGGTACGACAATTTCATCGCTACACTTGAGCAAAATAATACCCCGCACGAATCCTGGGCTGACTTTTACGTAACATGCCGGCTTGAACCACAACTACAGCAAGCCGTAGACACCGCGGCGGCTCCGCGTACCTGGACCAATTCATTTGCAAGTCTGTTCTCTCGAATGGAAGACCTTGTGGGGCCACCTGAACCTCCCGCAAGATTACACGGCGATCTTTGGAGCGGGAATTTACATACCGATACGCAAGGCAACCCTTGCCTCATCGACCCGGCAGTTTATGGCGGACATCGAGAAATCGATTTAGCCATGTTGAATCTTTTTGGCGATCCTGGACCACGGTTCCTTGCAACCTACAATGAATGTTATCCCCTCGAGTCTGGCGCGGAAGCACGGGTCGCCCTGTACCAGTTATACCCATTATTGGTGCATGTTAATTTATTCGGTGGGCACTACGTTGGCTCAGCGGAACAGGCGCTAAAGCAATACCTCTAACATAACCATCTGGGTCAAGGCCTATGCCTACAGATTTTCCACACACCAACTGTTAAGACTGGAATGACGAAAACCATAACAAAACCCCACGTAACCGTTGCATACCCACGTGCAATCAAATCTATTAATCCAATTTGCGCCGAAACAGCGCCGATCGCAACCATCGCGATTGCAATTAACGGACGTAGACGGGTGGGCATCTCGCTGCCACGCTCGGCATAGGTCGTCGCCAACCGTTCATTGAAACCATGGACGAGTCCAATACCTGTTTCGATTAACGTACCAAAAAGTATGACTTGAAACACGATCTGAAAGGTGCGTGATCCGATCACTGTGAGTAAAAAATTCGCTGGCACAGTTTCGGACAGAATGGCCGGATACTGCCCTACCATGGCAAGATAGAACAGAAGGCCTGGCAGCATCGCAATCGGCCCTGTCAGCACGCCGGCCCCAAAGGCTTCGGTCCGCGTCTTCACATGCCGCATGCAAAAAAGAATAGCGGGGATCATCTGTAGGTTATACCCGGCGTATTCCACACCACCCCGAAACCACCCAGCCTCGATCTCGGAACTACTGAGACCAGTAGAGATCGCATCGCCAAAACTAACCCAGGACGCAACAAAGAACGCGCCGAAAACGGCATAGAGCATGAACGACCAACTCGCCAAGAAGCGTTCGATCGCCGGAGTCCCGCGAAGTGCAAGAAACCCAACAACAGACATCATCCCGATAACACCAACCAGTGTCGGTGTGCCAAACGTTTCGCGTAAGATTGCACCGGCCGCGGCGGCAGTCACGGAAAGCACCAAAAAAGCCGTAAGAAAATAGAGTATCTCGTATAAGAACCACCCACGACCTAGTAAGTGAATGAAGAACGTTCGGTAATCGTAACTTCGTGTCAGTCTGGCGAGTTCAAAACTTGAGGCTGCAACAGCACTCCAAATGGCGGTCGCAACACCCATCGCGAGTAAACCAGTGAGAGGACCAAGATCAAGGAAAAACTCTACTAGCTCGCGACCCGTGCCATAGCCCCCGGCAATCACCAGTGACTGAAAAATGAATCCCGGTAGTAGGTACTTCTGAAAAAATGTTGAATGCACGGCAACCTCACCGACCGACTTCGCGTCCTTTACTGCGACTCAAGCCGCGCTTTTACCAGACGACTAAGAAACTCAAAAGTTCGCTTCCCGGCTTCTGTCTGAGTCGCCGCCCATTCCACATACTGGAATGCGGTGGGCGATCCATTCTTTCTGATCTCTGCAAGGTGAGGTGCGATCTTGGCAAACACGAAAATGCCTTCGCCGTTATTCTCCACCCAGTAATCAGCATGAACAATACCGTGTTTAGCCATGCCATACACCATCTCCCAGTACGAGGTCACCTGGCGCCACGCTTCGTTCTGCTCATGCCCGTGGTCTCCGATAGCCTTGCAATCCTCGTAACTCTTTGGCCAGAAATTAGAATTAACCATGTCGCGTGAGGCACGCATTTTAGTCTCACGGCGCATGTCATAAATTCGAAGCAAAAGGTCGGCATCCTGATATGTGGGGTTCTGTTCAGACATCAATATTGTTCTCCTGTAGTTTGTATTTGATTGATAACAACTAGCGGCAACGATGGAAATGATGCAGTGCCGCCTACAATTTATCGAGTTTCGCCTCAAGTTCGACGACTCGATCTTTGAGTTCCGCAAGATCGGTACGCCACTTCGGTAGCCGCGACAGTGCCGCATACTGTGTCTTAAACTCCGTCAATGGCCGAGCCGGAGTACCCCAGACGATCTGTTTTGGTTGGACTCGTTTTCCGGTCGGTACCCCGCCTTGTGCTCCGACGACCGCCCCTTCCATGATAGTTACATGGTCAGCCACACCCACTTGACCGGCCAGCGTGACATGATTCTCAAGGCGCGCGCTACCTGCAACACCCACCTGAGCCGATAATGCGCAATGTTCGCCAATGAATACGTTGTGCGCAATTTGTGTCAGGTTGTCGATTTTCGTACCCTGCTTAATGATTGTTGCATCTAAGGCTGCACGATCAATCACGACATTCGCGCCGATCTCTACATCGTCTTCGATTATCAGTCGACCGATCTGCGGAAATTTATGATGCATGCCATCTTTCTGAACATAACCAAAGCCATCACTACCAAGCACACTGCCAGCATGCACAATGATTTTGTCGCCAAGTGTCGTACCAGAATACATCGTGACATTTGGATGAATGACGCATCCGGCTCCAATCACACAGCCCTCGCCCACATATACGCCGGCACCAATGATCGTGCCTGAACCAATTGTTACCTTTTGTTCTAGAACCGCACCCGCACCAACACTCACATCATCAGGTAATGTCACACCCGTGGCGACAATGGCCGAGGTGTGCACACCGGCCGTAGGTCGGTGATCCGGATGAAAGAACCTCATCGCTTCAGCAAACGCCAGCTTTGGATGGTCCACTTGGAGTAATGTTTTGAGGTCAGATGTGAAACCGGTGGGCACGATAAGACAACCAGCGGCTGAGTTCAAAGCCATCTCAGCACGATCCTTCGATTCAACGAATGCGAGCGACTCGTGTCTGGCGGATTCAAGTGACGCCACGTCGCTAATAACAAGTGACCCGTCACCGACGACAGTAGCACCGATGTGCGCAGCAATTTCCTTGACTGTCTTCGTCATAGTCCGACCCTCTCTGAGCGTGTTCCGCACCTCGCTCGGGTGTCTCTACATTAATCAGTCTTCATTGCACCTCACCAGCCTGGGTATGACCAGTGGTGTTGGATGTAATTGATTCGATGATCTGTTTATAAAATTCATTTGAGGGGCGTCCCTGATGCCACCGCCACACCACTACCAAGTCATGCTCTGGGTCAATCCAAACCGTGTTTGAACCGTGTCCACTGGCGCGATAGGCCGAACGAGGCGCATCGGGCCAAGCTTTACCCTCTGTGTTGAGCCACCACAGGTAGCCATAATCTGGACCGACGTCACCACGAGTCGTCGCGGCCTCGATCCACTCCGTTGAAATCAGTTGCTCGCCGTTCCACATTCCATTTCGCAAGAAAAGTAATCCGAAGCGTGCGTGGTCAAACGAGTTGATCCAAATCCCACCACCCCAACGTGTCCCACCGGTCACCGACTTCATAGTTTGTCCATCTAGAGTAATGTCTGAATTTCTGTAACCGTGGTAAGACCAAGAATCCGAGGCGCCAATTGGCTCCATAATTTCGTCATGAAGCACTAAAGGCAGTGGCTTTTTAAAAAGTCGTAACAAGGAGAGAGCCAAGCGATTAATGCGCACGTCGTTGTACTCGTAATAGTTACCGGGTGCCTCTAACTCACGTGGCTGGCGCTCCGCTGACCCAAACTCAACGCTTCCAATAAAATCATGCCGGCGATCCCATAAAGTTCCCTCCCACTCGGTGGTCTGCTGCAAATGGTGGTGCCAGGTTACTTGTGCATTATGAGTCGAATCGTAACCTCCATCCTTGATGTACTTACCAACTGGATCATGCACGTTATCAATCAGCCCTTGATCAACAGCCAGTCCAGCAATCGTCGATAGATAACTCTTGGCTGCGCTATAAGTGGGATCGACTTTTGTCGTCTCACCAAATTCCGCCACGATATAACCGTGGCGAAGGACAAGACCGTTGGTATGGGCGCGCCGTTTTGGCAGCGGACCAAGCGGTTCACCAAAAATTCGCTCCTGATCGGAAAAATCCATTGGCTTGTTTGTTTCCTGAGTCATAGCAAATTCAACGGCCTTAGCAAGCAGTGCCGCATCCATACCAACCGCCTCAGGTGTTTTCCGTTCCCATGAACCTGCCGGTGGATAGTAGGGCTGTGACTGGGCCCACACGACACCCTGCACCAATAAACAGGAGACAACCGTAAGAAAACAACTGGCAATAAATCGTTTTGTCTTCATGGCAACTTTTCCCTTCTAGGTGTAATCGCTCGCTAAGCACAGTTTACTGCAGAGTTCCTTAACACGGACATACCTAAGAATCACATACGAAATTCTCCCCGCGAGATATAGTATTCCAGTGGAAATAATGTATGGCTCCACCACCAAGAAGCGCATTATGCGAGTAACGCTTGCTACAACAGTCCTCTGGTTAATTGTCGCAACCAGTATGGCGGAAGCCCGCCTAGTCCGCTTACGTATTGAACGTCGTGAAATCGTCGCGAACGGTAAAGCTTTTGGCTTAGCTGGTCCCTACGAAAAGCTCATCGGTATAGCTGAATTTCGTTTAGATCCTGATCAACCACAGAATCAGATCATCGTCGACTTGCCTCTGGCACCAAGAAATGTTGATGGGGACGTCAAGTTCAGTGCAGAGTTCTACCTCCTGAAACCTGTCGACCCGACTCGTGGTAACGGCCGGCTATTTTACGAAGTGGGCAATCGAGGTAGCAAGCGAATCCTGCGTACATTTCAGAAAGCCCCGCGCTCCTCAGATCCAATGACGGTGGAAGAGTTTGGTGATGGTTCACTGATGCGTGAAGGGTTTTCGTTACTCTGGATGGGTTGGCAGTGGGACGTACCCGAAGGCCGGATGCGAATGACAATGCCAATTGCCACCGATGGTGACGAGACCATTACGGGCTTGGTCCGTGGTAACTTCGTCGGTCCCAGGACCGAGACGGCCCTCCTCGCAGACCGAGGTCATCAAGCTTATTCTGTGATCGATCCCGAAAGCGATGAGCATGTGATGACCGTTCGAAACCTCTCGACCGATCCGCCCGAGATCATACCGCGTGACAGCTGGCGATTTACCGAACCGGGTGTTGTCGCACTCGATGGCGGATTTGAGCCGGGTCGAATTTATGATGTGGTCTATCTCAGTCAAAATCCACGCGTTGTAGGCACTGGGCTTGCCGGCACACGGGATATCGTGAGTTTCTTCAAGTACAACACGAGTGAAGCGAACCCATTACCCGGTATTAACTACGCACTTGCCTGGGGTGTGTCACAGAGCGGCCGCTTTTTAAGACATTTCCTGTATCAAGGCTTCAATGAAAACGAGGATGGTCTTCAAGTTTTTGACGGCGTATTCGATCAAGTTGGCGGTGCAGGTCGGGGTTCATTCAACCATCGATTTGGGCAAGCCTCTCGGGATGCATTACAGCACTTCAATTTTCTTTACCCAGTCGACATGTTTCCGTTTACTGACGCGACGACTACTGACCCTGTAACAGGCCAGAGTGATGGTCTTCTGCGCCAAGCCGGTGCAACTGGCACCACGCCGAAAGTGTTTCACGTATTAACTAACTCGGAGTACTTCAACCGCGCCGGATCGCTCACTCATACAGACGTGACCGGTTCGTACGATATCGATCCGACGACAACAAGCCGAATATACTTTCTTGCATCAGCACCACACATCCTTGGACGCTTTCCACCTCAACCGAACTCAAATGAAGTGTTTCTCGGTCAGGCACCCATGAATATTTTGGCCTACACGCCTGTGATACGCGCTTTGTTCAAAGCGCTTGATGCGTGGATCGTTGAAAAACACGAGCCGCCACCGAGTCTCTACCCTCGCATTGATGCTGGGACTCTCGTATCACCTGAGGACACTGGTTGGCCTGATCTACCTAATGTCAGTCTGCCGAGGGAACCGCTAACAGCACTCCGTCTTGATTTCGGTCCCAACTGGCATCGAGGCATCGTCGCACATGAGCCACCCAGAATTGGCGCACCATTTATCCAACTTGTGCCGGCCGTCGACACCGATGGGAACGATCGTGCCGGTATCCGAATGCCCGAACTAGTGGTACCGCTGGCCACTCAAACTGGATGGAATTACCGGCACGAGAGCATTGGCGCTGCAGATCGTCTGTCGAGTGAAATTGGTTCTTACTTCGTGTTTGCACGTACGAAAGCAGAACGCGAGGATTCTGGAGATCCGCGGCTATCAATTGAAGAGCGCTACCGAAACAAGCACGATTATGTTGGACGAATTACTCAGGCGGCACTCGATCTGGTAAACAAGCGTTATCTTCTAGCCGTCGACTTACCGGAGATCATCAATCAGGCCGGTGTACATTATGATTGGGTGATAGGGAAACACTGACTATCTTGTGAGATACACGAATTTTCATGTCGGATGAACACGCAGTCCTCATCACCGTAGCGGACCAGCCTGGCGCACTAAACCAAGTCACCGAGGTTTTCGCAAAAGAAAACATCAACGTTACCTCGCTGGAGGTCGTGCCCCATTCAGATGAATTACGTCAATTATCGGTAGAATTTACCACCGACGGACTTCCGGAAACCATCAAGAAATCTCTTGAATCCCTATCCGTTGTGCGGTCAGTTGAAATGGCCTCGTCGTCGACGTCAATTTACGGAAAGCGTATCATCATCATGGGTGCCGGCGCTCAAGTTGGTCAAGTCGCTGTCGGCGCTATCTCGGAAGCTGACCGGCACAATATCCGTGGCGAAAGGATATCGGTTGATACGATTCCGCTAGTTGGAGAGAAGGAATTGAGCGCCGCGGTTAGGGCTGTCGTGCGTCTACCTCGCGTGCATATTATTGTGCTAGCTGGCGCAATTATGGGAGGCGAAATTGCCGAGGCAGTCAAGGAAATCCGTGAACAAAACGTTAAGGTCGTCTCGTTGAATATGGCTGGCAGTGTACCCGATGTCGTGGATTTAGTTGTAAGTGACCCTGTGCAAGCAGGCATTATGGCAGTAATGGCTATTGCCGACACCGCACAGTTCGATATTCTGCGGCAGCAAAAACGACGTTACTAGAATAATCAACCTGTGACGCCCGTCTATCTTCGAGTTCCTTTTCCAAGAAGATCTCGGCAATAGCGAGGCCATGCTGGAGTGAATCGAATGGTCCTCAGTTTGCACCCAAAACCGCTGACATTTTTCACTAGCATCTCACCAGGATCGGGTTGAAAATTAAGGCGTGCGACCATACGTCTGGAATGTCTCTAGCGTCTTGATCGGCGCAGTTATTGTCTGGGCTTGGGTGGCACTCCGTCCAGCCCCTGATCTTCAACTGCCGTCACGCGTCGTTGTAAATATCCCAGAAACACATGAACTCCTAGATGTAGCCATTTCTGCAGATGGAACAAACTTAGTCTACGTGGCATACACAGGATCCCGGACCCAGTTGTTCTATCGCCCGGTCGATCAATTCGATGCAATACCGCTCTCAGGAACCGAGGGAGGAGCAAATCCGTTTTTCTCTCCAGATGGTTTATGGGTGGGATTCTTCGCCGACGATACCTTAAAGAAAATCTCTCTGCTTAAAGGTGGGACTCCAGAAACTATCTGTGACGCACCATTGGGCAGCGCCGGTGCAAGTTGGAGTCATGACGATGTAATTATTTTCGCGCCTGTTGGAGGTCGTGGTTTACGGCGCGTCACCGCCAGTGGAAGCGCGCCAGAAGTTTTAACCGAGCCCAACACCCAAGTTGGTGAACTGGAGCACGGTTGGCCTCATATCCTTCCGAATGGTGCAGGTGTAGTGTTCACGATCACTAGAAAAGGGCACGACGCCCGCCTAGCCGTGCTCAGTCAGGAATCACAACAATGGACTCTTCTAACGCCTGCGACTGGAGGTGCGCGATACTTACCAACCGGACATCTCGTCTACGCTTTTGATGACGAGTTGCTCAGTATTGAGTTTGATCCGAAAAAATTAACTGTTCAAGGATCACCAAGTGCTGTTGACGAACGTGTGCTGACTTCAACGACTAGCTTCGGTCGACTAGGAAAGGCTTATTTCGACCTTTCCACGACTCGTACCCTAGTTTCGCTACCAGCACCGTCGGTCTTAGAGAACAAGCCAGTCTGGGTAGATCGAAATGGCAAGATTACCGAAATGGCGTTTCCACCCGACCCCGGCCACTATTCAACTCCACGCTTATCACCGCAGGATGGACGACTGGCGATTGTTCGCCAAGCTGACGTGTTAGGTCGTGAAACTTGGATACAAAGCAAGGATCGAGAGCAGTGGATACAGCTGACGGAAATGGGCAGCGACAACCGATCTCCCGTCTGGGCCAGTGACGGACACTCTCTAATATTCGCGTCCAACAGACTTGGACCACAAAACATTTTTTCCAAAACGCTAGTCACAGGTGAGGTAACACACTTGCTCGCCAGCAGCGATCCGCAGAATCCAGTTTCCCAAAGCCGTGACGAACACTCACTTGCGTTCTACACTATCCACCCCGATAGCGGTCGTGACATCGGGGTGCTTTCTTCAGACGGTCTAGTTTCAGAAATTGTGAGAACACCGTTTAATGAGCGATCGCCTGCTCTGTCGCCCGATGGACGCTGGATCGCCTACGTGTCTGATGCAGATGGTGTCGACCAAATTTACTTGCAACCTCATCCGGCGACCGGCGACCGTTGGACAGTGTCACTGAAACAAAGTCATGAGCCAGTCTGGTCATCAAATGGAACTGAATTGTTCTTCCGCCGTGGCGACCAGATGCACGTCGTTAAGATCGACTTCACCCAAAAACTCGTCGTGGAAATCCCACGGCAATTGTTTGAGAGGAGATTTGACCGAGATCCTGGAGGAAACTTACCTAACTATGACGTGACTGCTGACGGACAGCACTTTGTCATGCTGCGCCCTACCAAGCCACCTCGTGAAATCAGACTGACCCTAGACTGGGTGCCCGCACCTTGACTATGAATGCTCATGGCGAGTAAACGGAGCCTATCGAAGTATCGTCACATAATTGGATTGTAAAATGCACGGCATTGTTGTCTTGGAATGCCATCAGGGAGAAGGCCAATGTTACAAGTAAGGTATCAGACCTCCAAGTTCGCTCGATCGGTGATCACTTGCACAATTATTTGCACTGTGGGATACGGCGCCCTCAGGATAGTTGATGCGAGTTCTCAGCCAAGACCAAGATTTGACCGTCGTGGACCAGATGGTGGCGCAGGCATTCTTGGCCTCCGACAACTGGATTTAACTCGTGCGCAGCGCGAATCGATTCGCACAGTTATCCAGACGCATCGAGCCGAGTTGCAGAAACTCCGAAGACAATCGGTGCCAATTCGTCAAGCACTCCGGGAAGCCTCGACCGGAACGGCAATTGACGAATCGGTGATTGAAAAGATCAAAGATAACAGTAACAGGCTGGCAGAGACCATCAACCTGTCCGTGCTTGAAGTTGCGAAGCTTCGTAGTGAAATCTTTGCATTGCTGACACCGGCCCAACAGGATAAAGCTAGAAAACCTCAAGCGAAGCGTGGACCTCGCATGGACAGATGGATGCCTGAAGGAAGAGAGTTTATGGATCGCAACCGGGAACGTCGTCCGCAAGACCGGCGGCCTCGCCGAACCCGTCGCCCTCGTCGATAACCCTGATAGATGACGACCCGCAGGCGCTCGACTCTTGTGGTGATGCGGGTTGCACGGCATTGGATTGTTATTTTTCACAAAGAAATGCGTGGAGACTTCACCCTCTTAGTTCCTAACCGGCTCTCGAATTCCACGGAACTCACTCGATTCACTCCACTCCGGCCAAGAATCATCCGTCGCTAATGAATATCCCATCTCATAAAAAAACTCCAAATCCTTAACCGCACCTGCGAGATCCCAGTAGGGTTTCATCTCGTCTGATACTTGATGATAATCCTCATTGGTGTAGCGATCCCGCATTTCAATACCCCATTGTTCGGACTTACCAACAATTTCGACACCTCGATGCGGGTCAAATGCCGGAACACCAACCTTGGCAAATTCGAAATGATCCGAACGATAGTAAAAACCCTTTTCCGGTTCAGAGTCTGGTCGTAAGACCCGGCCTCGTTTTTCAGCTATCTGGTGCGCCAAGTCGTCGAGTGTGGACTGTCCTAGGCCAATCACAGTCAGATCTCGAGTGATGCCAAATGGATTAAGTCCATCCATGTTAATAACTGCAACCGTTTTCGCTAATGGGTAGAGTGGCTGCTTAGCATAGAACCGTGAACCTAATAGTCCCTGTTCCTCCGCGGTCACAGCAAGGAAGACCACACTGCGACGAAGCTGATCGGCCACCCCAGCAAACGCGCTACCAAGCTCAAGCAAGCCTGCAGTTCCACTGGCATTATCATATGCACCATTAAAAATTTGATCGCCCTGGCGAGTAGCGTCACGTCCCAGATGATCCCAATGTGCCACGTAAATCACCACCTCGTCAGAGTTACCTACTCCTTTAATCATGGCTACCACATTGTTTGAATCTACAGTACGGAGTGTATTGTCTATCGTCAGCCGCGCTGTAATCCCGAGCGGTACCGGATTGAAGTCGCGTTCCGCAGCTGCCTTCTTGTACGTTTCAAAGTCGAGACCTGCCATCCGAAAAATCGAGTCGGCCGCAGTGTTTTGTATCCATCCTTCCACCGCAACGCGACCTCTATTACGGTCCTCGGCGACTAAATCAAATTGTTCTCCATACGGTGCGCTGCCAATTACCTCCCATGGATAACCCGCAGGACCGGTTTCGTGAATGACAAACACACCCGCGGCACCACGCAGGGCGGCCATCTCGAATTTATAGGTCCAGCGTCCATAATAGGTCATCGCCTCATCCCCAAAGAGGCCGGCGGCAGGCGGATCGTTAACGAGCATGAGCAGCACCTTGCCCTTGACATCCACATCCTTAAAATCATTCCAGTCGTACTCAGGCGCAACTGCGCCGTACCCGACGAAAACAATTTCTCCGTCCATATCTACACGATCAACGACCCGCTTTGTAAACGCTACGTAGTCAGCGCCTGGTTCAAGGAAAACAACCTCGCCATTCTGGGGTTGCACCTGAAGCGTCTCCCCAACCCGAGGCGTGATTCCCACAAGTGGAACGGGTTGAACATAAGTGCCATCAGGATTACCAGGCTCTAGTCCAAGTGAACGGAACTGGTCAGTAAGATAGGCAACGGTCTTTACTCCACCTTCAGTTCCAGGAGCGCGCCCCTCAAACTCATCCGACGACAGTTGCTGGATGTGTGCCCTCAGTGAATCAACACCGATCTCTTGGGAAGGTGTTGAGCAACCATGTGCCGCACCGCATGCCATCACGAGGCATGTCAGCCAGACCCCTCGCCGGTTCAGCACACACTTCGTCAACATGACACTCCCCTTTTACTGCTGCTTCACACTCGCTTACAGTTGTGCCGCTTCAGCTCGTAACATTTCAATTCGACGGAGCAGTGGTGGATGCGAGTGGCCTAGAACGACCGTAAGCGGATGTGGAGTCAGGTTTGCAAGATTCTGAACGCTGAGCTGCTTTAGTGCATTTACAAGCGGCTCACATCCAGCCGTCGTCGTCACAGCAAACGCATCCGCCTCAAATTCGTTTTTCCTGGACCGGGCGAGGACGAGAACCGAGAGTGCAAGTTCTACTGGCGTGAATAATAATCCAAAAAATAGAAGCGCGGCATAAACCGATGGTTCGTGGACGTCGAACGCTTCCAGCAGCGCAGGTTGTTCAAGAAAAAACGATAACAACCAGAACATAAGTCCCGTATGGACGACGCTTAACACCATTCGCTCAAACACATGTTTGCGTTTATAGTGGCCGACTTCGTGCGCCACAATCGCAACCACTTCTTCTGTTGTCTGTTGTTCAATCAGTGTGTCGTAGAGAGCAATCCGCTTGCGCTTGCCAAAACCTGTAAAAAACGCATTGGCTTTTGTCGATCGTTTTGACCCATCAATTACGAAAAGCCCTTCGAGGGGAAACCTAGCCGTGCGCGCATAAGCCATGATCGCCTCACGCAATTCGCCAAGCTCAAGCGGTGTGAACTTATTAAACAAGGGCATTATCCAAGTGGGCGCGACAAACTGCATCAGTACCATAAAAATGACGACCGTTAACCAACACCAGAGCCAAGCCCACGAGCCCACCCAGTCAAAGAAAAAGAGGACTGCTCCCACGAGTGCGCCCCCGATCACTAATTGAAGAATCAATTGCTTCAATTGATCAGCCACAAACGTTCTTACGGTCGTTCGGTTAAAACCGAAACGTTCCTCAATGTTAAACGTGGAATAAAGGTGGAAGGGCATCCCGATTACGTACGAAGCCAGTGATAAACCGCCGATATATATCAGTCCCGTTGCTACCGGACCAACGCCCAGACTACGAACCAAGACGTCAAACCAGCCAAAGCCACCGAACTGCCAAAATAAAAGTAGCGTGGCCAAACGAAAGGTGTTGTGGATTAAGCTAAATTGGGTTCCAACACGAGTGTATTCTTGCGACCTAGCATATCGCTCAGCATCGTAAACCCCTGCAAATTCGTCAGGTACGTTGGGAGACATCGCGCGTACGTTTAGCCAACTCGCTGTCGTCGAGAGCACATACTCTCCAAGGAGCGCAGCCAAAATAATTACCGCATACATATTCATTGAAGAGCCTCCACAAGCACTCGACCATCAACTTGTGCCAACGTGACACCGACCAAATGGGCCATGGTCGGTGCAATGTCTGCCGGTGACGCCACTGAAGCATACCGGCCGGCCTTGATATTCGCCCCAAACAAAACGACAGGCACGCGGCGATCGTAGAAATTGGCAGTCCCATGCGACGCTGGGTTACCACCACTCATCCAGTAGGGTTTTGGCACAAACACCAGATCGCCAGTTCGACCTGGGTAAAAGCTTAATGCTGCTGCGCGTTCAAGGTCATCTTCAGATAAACGTCGCTCAGGCAGTGTGTCGGCGAAAAACGCTTTTTGGATTCCTGGAATTTCTTTAAACCCCTCCAAGACACCAACACGCAGTTGAGGATTCTGGGCCAACTGACGCTGCGCGTTTGGCACAAGATAAACGCTGTTGACCGCCATGCCAGCCACGTGTGGTCCTGAACCAAGCAACTGTTCAAGCACGCTTTCAAGATGCTCACGAACGGGTCGAGACCGAAGCCGCCCCGCATCGAAGCCTAACGCAATCATCTGTTCTGGAATCGGTGAGACCCCATGATCCGAAGACAATCCAATCACATACCGGTCTTGACCTACCCATCGGTCGAGTTCGTCGAGTAGCTTGCCAAGGGTGGCATCAAGTCTAATCAGCACATCTTGTACTTCATGACTCTTGGGTCCGAAACGATGACCGACTTTATCGAGCGCCGAAAATCCAACCGCGAGGTAATCAGTTGAGGCGCGCTGTCCCAATTGCAGCTGTTCAAGAGCAGCCACGGCCATTTGCCCAAGCGCTTCATCCGAGTAAGGACTGTGCTGCCAACGTTCGTAGAATTGCGCATCAGGCAGACCCTGCTCGCCCTCGAGTAAATGTGGAAAAGTTCCTTTCGAATATGGCCAGGGTCGTTCGCCGTCGATGTCATCCTCGTACAGATAGTTGGTGGCCGAAAGTGTTCGACTCCATCGCGTCCCATGCAACACCTCAATCGGAGATGCTTGTATGAAATCAGCAAGAAAAGGGATCGGTTCTTTGGTGTAAACGGATGAAGTGACCCAGGCATTGTTGCGTCCGAACCATGTCACCACGTCTGCCAAGTGGCCCCCAAGCATGATGGCAGATCGCTCTTTCAGTGAAAAAGTCACCACACGCGCATCCGAATCAAGTTGTAGTCGTAGCTCATCTGACAGCGTTGGGATCCGGAGACGATTCGGGCTTTCGCCAGGTTGTTGAGGAATCCCGTAACTCACTACCTCCGCATCAGGATCGAAGGTACAGCGGACCTCCTGGCTCAATGCCCGGTCCCACCATTCATTGCCAATCATGCCGTGGGTCGACGGATACGTGCCTGTGGCGATTGTCGCATGACCTGCACACGTTACGGTGTTGAGATAGGGGTATGCCGCCTCAGTGAACCATGCCCCGTTGTCGATAAGTCGCCGTAATCCACCGGACCATTGCCTGCCGTACGTTTCGACGTAGTCCGCTCGGAATTGATCGACCACCAAGAGGACCAACAACTTCGGGCTCTCCGCCGAAACGGGTGCCACACTCGTAAACCACAACAACCCTACAATCAGCCATCCACCTACAAATGTGAACTGTTTCATTGAGTATTCAAGCTTTCAAAGGACAAGTCTCCAGACTTTCCCTACTAATTAGTACAAGTGATAATTAGACCTCACCAAGGATAAATCGGAAACGGTTAAGATCCCCAGGCTATCTCAGCAATCGCTGCATCTTGTGCACCCACACCAGTGAGATCGCAGACGATGCGTTCGTTACCCTCTCGGCCCGGCTTCTCACCAATGAGGATTTCTCCAAGTTCCGCATATACTTGTTCCACACGTAAGACTCCGGCACCTACAGCATGATGAATTTCGCCAAGCTCAAGGCATTGCTTCAAGCGATCTGCCACGACCTTGTCTGCCTCTCCCAGAACCAAAGGTGCAAGTTCCTGCTTATCAGGACCATCAGAACCCACAGCTAAGATCGTGACACCTGGCGCGAGCCAAGCGGACTCAACGAGTGGCGTGCGACTCGGTGTGACTGTCACAACGAGCTCTGCATCTTTAACCGCCTCCTCGACACTGGCCGCCGGCACGAATAATTGCTCAAGTTCGTTGGTCAATTCCTCACAGCACCGCTGTGCGTTTATGGGATTGCGACTCCATATAGCCGCCTCTGTCCACTGACGTACCCGCGCGATCGCACGACTCTGAAAGCGTGTTTGGACACCACTACCAATGAAGGCAACCTTCCGAACATTTTCCTTGGTGAGAAGGCGTGCGGCCAAAGCACCGGCCGCCGCGGTACGCAAATCAGTCAGATAACCATTATCCTGTAACACTCCTAGAGGAAATCCCGTTGTCGCGTCAAAAACAAGCACCAACCCAGAGCCGGTAGGTAAATCACATGCTTGATTACCATAGAAGCCAGAGGCTACTTTGATGGCAAACACCGGTGAACCGGCTAGACATGCACCCTTAACATGCACTTCACCACCAGCAGGTTGGACGTCGAGACTCATCGGTGGCGGTTGCATTACTCGTCCTTCTGCTAACGCCCGAAATGCTCGGTCAACCGCCTCCAACGCCTCAGCCTCGCCAGTGCGGCTCTTGATTGTTGTTTCGTCAATGACCTGCATCACTGTGCTCCTTCGAAATGTTGGGAAACTGCTCCTATTCCCTATGCATCCTATTTAATCTTTCAAAGACTCAGAACTATCATTTTCCAGATTGCGGTTTTAAGGTAGCATCTTAGGTATTGCCTGCTTATCTGGAATCGTTAACATTGATTTGCCCTTCGGAGGATAGCCATGAAGTATTTGAGTTTGCTGTTGCTGCTTCTTGTAATCCCCGTTAGTACAGCCACGACTGAGCGTAACACGATCGATATCAGAGAGTGGACCGTTCCCTGGAATGATACCCGGCCACGCGACCCTTACACTGAAAGTGCAAATCGTGTCTGGTTTTGCGGTCAACAAGGCGAATACCTGGCGAGGCTCGACCCGACGACCGGTGAATTCCAGCGCTATGAATTGGGTTCGGGGGCTGGTCCACACAACCTGATTGTAGACAGCGATGGTTCAGTCTGGTTTGCTGGAAACCTTAATTCTTATATTGGGAAACTCAATCCAGAGAATGGTGACATCAAGAAGTATCCGATGCCAGACTCGGCCGCACGTGATCCACACACACTAGTCTTTGATGATCTGGGTAACATCTGGTTCACAGTGCAAGGCGGAAATTTTATCGGCCGGTTGAATAAAGCGAGCGGGGTAATTGATTTGGTAAAAGTTCCAACCTCGGGTGCAAGACCGTACGGTATCAAGATGGATTCCAATAATGTGCCTTGGGTCGTTGAGTTTGGTTCGCATAAACTCGCAACAATTGATCCTGAGACGCTAGTACTTCGAGAGATTGCCCTGCCGCGCGAAGAAGCAAGGCCGCGTCGGATGGAGATCGATTCGAACGATGCAATTTGGTACGTCGACTACGCCAATGGAATGATCGGGCGATACGACCAAAGCACCGCACAATTTCAGGAATGGGAAACACCTGGCGGTGCGAATTCTCGGCCTTACGGCACAGCAATGGACGACCAGGATCGCCTCTGGTTCGTAGAATCTGGCTTACAACCCAATCAATTCGTCGGTTTCGATCCATCAACGGATGATTTTTTCAGTATCACACCGATCGAAAGTGGTGGCGGTACCGTGCGTCACATGTACTACTACGCACCGGCGCAAGAAATCTGGTTCGGTACCGATACCAACACCATTGGACGAACGAAGGTTCCTTAACGCTATTTTGGCAAGCCAACGTATTTACTGCCTGCTCGCGTGCTTCACGTTCGTGGGTCTTAGTCTCACATTTCCGGTGGCGGGCTATCTCGACGGGCCACCACCGGCTCACACGGGCGGCTTCGGTGAGGATACATGTCATGAATGCCACTGGGATCATGAACTTAATAATCCGGATGGGACTCTGACGCTTAGCGGTATACCAAACGATTACCTTCCGGGCCAAACTTACCAAATGAACATCATGCTTAACCACGTCGAGATGAGGCGCGGAGGGTTTCAACTAACAGCGCGATTTCTTGAAGGGTCAGACGTCGGACGGCAAGCTGGCATTTTACGACCTCTTGATACACACACAACAACCGTGGTTGGTGACACAAGTGATGTAGAGTACGTGCAGCACACAACTGTTGGAAGCACGCTACCCACCCCAGGACTGGCCAATTGGGTCATCGAATGGTCGTCGCCGGTTGCACCAACTAGCCCAATTATTTTTCATGTCGCAGCCAACGCTGGGAACGATGATGATTCTGACCTCGGTGATTTTGTCTACACCGCACAACTAACCGTTGGCCGTGAATAATGTGAATATTTACCATGTCATTCATAAGTAAACTACGTATGCTGCTGTCGCTCGGACAGGGAGTAAAAGGACTCACAGAAGGTTTGTCCGAAAAAACAGCCGGACCTGACCCGTTACGTCTTTTCGATGAATGGTTCGAGCAGGCCAAAACCAGCGGCATTGTCCTTCCTGAAGCGATGACGCTCGCCACCGCCTCCGCGGACGGTGCACCTTCAGCGCGCCTCGTGCTCCTTAAAGGCTTTGATGAACGTGGATTCGTTTTTTTTACTAACTACAACAGCCGAAAGAGTGCGGAACTTGATGCGAACCCGCGTGCGGCCCTTGTTTGTCACTGGACAGTGCTACAACGGCAGGTACGCATTGAGGGCACAACCGAGCGCACCTCAAGTGATGAATCTGACACCTATTTTCACACAAGGTTGCGTGGCAGCCAGATCGGCGCTTGGGCCTCATCACAGAGCGCGACCCTAACCAGCGTGGATGAACTCCAGCAACGAGTGCGCGAACACGAGAAGAAATTCGCCGACCAACCTATTCCGCTACCGCCGTTTTGGGGAGGTTTTCGGATCATCCCGCAGCGAATCGAGTTCTGGCAGGGTCGCGCCAACCGGCTGCATGATCGATTGTGTTACGAACGTGTTAACAACGATTGGCTCTGCCGCCGGCTGTATCCATAGCCCTACTCGTTGCGGCGCAACGCAAAAGTGGAGCGCTGTGGCAAAGACCACCGCGAACCATCATCTGGACCGAAGCTTCACCAACAGGCGAAGGATCTCTAGATAGAGCCAGATGAGGGTCACAAGAAGGCCAAAGGCGCCATACCATTCCATGTACTGGGGTGCACCACGCTCGGCTCCTTCCTCGATGAAGTCGAAATCGAGTACCAGGTTCAATGCAGCGATGACGACCACAAAGAGACTAAACAGAATCCCAAACGTGCCGCTTGAGTGAATGAGCGGAATATTGATGCCGAAGAAACCGAGAATAAAGCTAAGGAAGTACACCAGCCCAATACCCCCAGTGGCAGCGACCACGCCGAGCTTAAAATTCTCGGTTGCCCGAATGACCCCACTACGGTACGCCAACAGCAATCCACCAAGAGTCCCAAAGGTCAAAAAAATCGCCTGCGACACAATGCCAGGATATTGCTGTTCAAAAATAAACGAGATTCCACCTAGTGCAAGGCCCTCCAAGCCAGCATAGAGTGGTGTGGTATAGGGAGCCCATGTCTGCTTAAAAACCGTGACTAGCGCCACAACAAACCCACCGATAAACCCACCCCAGATGAAACCCGTTGGAAGAGCACCGGCTGCCCCTTGGCTCCAGACGTAGGTCGCTGCCACAAAAAGAATGGCGAGCGCTAAGGACGTCTTGTTAACGGTCCCGCTGATAGTCATAGCATTCTCGCTACTCGTGCGAGGAATGCTTGTGAAAGTATCAGCCGTCAGTGCCGGATTACCGGAACGCAACGCAAGATGAGCGGACATGTCAGGCTCCTTTATGCAACATCCGATGCAACCTTAGTAAAATAAAAGTATGGTACTCACTTCAATAGGCTTCTTCTTAACCCTTATTAACCCTTAGCGCTCTACTGACTCCCTGACGCACCTGAAGCACCGCCATTCTGGTTGTCTGCTGCACCAATAAAAGTGCCATCTTCAACGAGAATCGAATTGGCATCACCTCCACCTCCACGTGTCACGGTATGACCCATGGCACGGAGCGCATCGACAAGATCAGCGTATTGTGGATCCTCCACTGCCTGGAAACCAAGGCGGTCTGGCATCCACTGCATATTGAGGCGTGGAGCATCAACGGCCTCCCGCATATTCATTCCGAACTCAAGCACATTCAACGTGACGTTGAGAACGGTGTTGATGATTGTCCGACCGCCTGGACTACCGGTAACCAAATAGACTTTGCCGTCCCGTGACACGATGGTCGGCGTCATAGAACTCAGCATCCGTTTCTCTGGAGCAATTTGATTGGCTAACGTCCCTATTTCTCCACGTGGTGAAGTCACACCAGGCTTCTTATTAAAATCCCCCATTTCGTTGTTCAATAAAAAGCCTGCACCCGTGACAACAACCCCTGCACCGTATCCATTTTCTAGCGTGTAGGTGTTCGACACCGCCATCCCAGTAGAATCGATAACCGAAAAATGTGTCGTTTCCTCGCTTTCAGCCACCAGAGTGATCGGGGGGCCGAATTGTTCACTTCTGGTCGCTTGGGTTACGTCAATGCTTTCAGCCAATCCCTTCGCATACAGCTTGTCCGTGAGGTGTGTAGGGATATCGATAAAATCAGAATCTCCCAAATATTTTGCTCGATTGGCGTAAGCACGACGCATCGTTTCAACGATGATGTGGACCGTCTCAGTGGACCAACGCCCGGTTGCCCTTAAATCAAAGTTCTCAAGCATATTAAGCATCAACGTGAGTGAGATGCCGCCAGAACTCGGAGGTGGTGACGAATAGATGTCGTAGCCGCGAAACATGCCGTGAATCGGCTCGCGTATGACTGCTTCGTATGCTGTTAAATCCTCGCGCGTGATGTATCCCCCACCACGCTGCATTTCATCATGCAAGAGGTCAGCAGTCTCACCACTATAGAATCCATCCAAGCCCAGTTCAGTGATGCGACGCAATGTGCGACCCAAGTCAGGCAACACAAGGCGGTCGGTCGGCAACCATGGTTCGTCTCCACCAGATTTACCATAGACCCGCTTGAATTCATCGTTGTTTGATCGTTCCAGCACGCGATTGAGCTGAGCAGCCAGGTGATTTAAGACGAAGCCATCTTCAGCTAATGTCACGGCTGGAGTGACCAGGTCAGTCCACGCTAATGAACCAAATTGTTCGTGAGCAAGTACCAACCCGGCGACTGTGCCTGGCACCCCCACATACAGATGATTCTTCCTGCTGCCGCCATCAACATAATCACCCTGTTCATCGAGAAACATCGTCTTCGTTGAACTAAGTGGCGCTTTTTCGCGATAGTCGATGAAAGTTGGCGCACTGCCGTTAGCAGGATGGACCAACATGAAACCACCACCACCAATATTGCCAGCAGACGGATAAGTCACGGCCAACGCAAACGCGGTCGCAATGGCTGCGTCGACCGCATTGCCACCCTGTTCTAGAATTTTCGCACCGACGTCACTCGCCTCCACCGATATAGAGACCACCATGCCGTGTGCACTTGTGGCATTACGATGATCCTGTGCCATGACAGTCGTGCCATACACAACCACCAGACTCAAACCGATAACAGGTGCAGCTAGGCGACCCATACCCAAAGAGAAACGGCGAAACATAAAGCGCTTCCTTTCAGTCAAATAAACAATGCAAATTATTTTCAGCGTACGATGGACAAAAGGCTCGTTGTCAGAAAAGCAGAACAATATCAGGATCGGCGAGGAGAGTCGATATTCTGGCCGGCAATAATCTTGAGACTGGGAATAAAGTTAGCAACAAACGACATTTCTGCGTCGTTTATAATAGAGAGTTGTTAATATCGGTATATACCTACTCGCACTCGACCTCATTCATGAAATCTGAACCCCTCAACACACTCGGTACCCCCGCTTTGCGCATAGCCACCTTCATGGGGTGCCTGCTAATATTGTCGTTCAGCGTGAGTACAGCTGCCGCGCAAATCTCAACGCAAGCACTCGAACTGGCGGCTGCCAGGAATGTTCCTTATCAGCAGCAACAACTCCAGCAATCGGATAAGGTTCAATTAGACGAAACTGACGTCGATAAGTCAGACACCGACGTAACAATCGACGGTCCCCCAGCACCCATCGCACCAAACGTCGTCTCTCGCGATTCTCAAGGCCGAGTTACCGTGCGGGCTGTGCGATTGCCCGAAGGGTTAAACGTTGATGGGCGACTTGACGACCCAATCTATTCCACTGTGCCAAGTGTCACGGATTTCATCCAGCAAGAGCCAGACGAAGGTGCGCCTGCGACCGATAAGACGGAATTGTGGGTCTTCTTCGACGATAAGAATGTCTATGTCTCGGGCCGAAATTGGGACACTGGCCGAGAAAAAAGATTAGCCAATGAATTACGCCGTGATAACCGTGCGATTGGTCAGAACGACAATTTTTCCCTTGTGTTAGATACCTTCTACGATCGGCGTAACGGATATCTCTTCCAAACGAATCCACTCGGCGGCCTGCGAGATGGACTCATCACCGACGAAAGAAATGCAAATTACGACTGGAGCACAGTGTGGGATGTCCGAGTTAACCAAACCGACCAGTACTGGGACGTGGAGATGGAAATCCCATTCAAATCACTTCGCTTCAAGCCTGGCGAGGGCCAGATTTGGGGTATTAACATCCGCCGCGGTGTGGAATCCAAGAAAGAAGATTCATTCCTGTCACCGATCCCACGGTCAGCAGCGTGGGGAGCCCTGCAACGGGTGTCCGATGCAGCCACATTGGTCGGCATCTCTGTACCAAGCAATTCGCGGAATCTCGAAATAAAACCCTTCGGTATTTCCTCAGTGACGGGCACACGCAATACCACCAACGTCATGGACAACAATTTCCTTGGTGATGTCGGCTTTGATGCTAAATACGGATTGACGCAAGGATTGACGGCGGACTTCACCGTCAACACTGATTTCGCCCAGGTTGAGGACGACATGCAGCAGGTAAATTTAACCCGCTTCAGTCTGTTCTTTCCAGAAAAGCGTGAATTTTTTCTTGAAGGTCAGGGCATTTTTAATTTCGGGGGTGTGAACAGTGGCTGGGGGCGTGGCGGTGAAACACCTATCCTATTCTTCAGTCGAAACATTGGTTTGGCGAATCGACAACCGGTCACGATCCGTGCTGGATCTCGCGTGACCGGTCGCGCCGGTCGATACTCCGTCGGCCTCCTAAACATCCAGACGAGCGAGGATCAGTCACTCGAAGCTGCGGCCACAAACTTTTCTGTGGTCCGTCTGCGGCGTGACCTCTTTCGTCGGAGCACGATTGGGGTCATGGCCACAAATCGGTCAGTCTCGCTCGACGGAAGCGGCGCGAATCAAGCTTACGGTGTCGACGCCAACTTCGCGTTCTTTCAGAATTTACAGATGAGCACCTTCTGGGCGGGTACGAATAGCCCGGGACTGTCTGGGGACACAACTAGTTATCAAGCCCGCGTCCAAAACGAGGGAGATAAGTATGGATTCACTCTCTCTCATTTAAAAGTTGGTGATAATTTTAATCCTGGGATTGGCTTTGTGCGACGGGATGACTTTAGGAAGAATCGCGCGGAGCTCAAGTTTTCACCGCGCGCACCGTCAATCGCGTTAATCAGGAAGTTTGAGATGCAAGCGAGCGTTGAACACATCGCATCTATATCGACCGGAACGCTTGAAACTCGACAATACCAAGGCCGGTTCCAAGTCGAAATGGAGAGTGGAGACCGCATCATTATCAACACTAAGGATCAATACGAATTCTTGCCTCAGGATTTCACTATCGCTGACGGTGTTGTGCTTGGAGTTGGCGGTTACAGGTGGCAAAACACAAACGCTACCTACATGGCCGGGCCGCAGCGTAGGATTGCCGGGCGGGTTACCATTGGCACCGGTGGATTCTATAGCGGTCATAGTACCCATTTCAGCGCCGATGGCCGTGTGGAAGTGACCCCGAAACTGTCACTGGAGCCACGCTTCCAGCGAAACTGGATTGCATTGCCTGAAGGCACCTTCACGACGGAACTTTTGAGTACGCGAGCGACCTATACGATGTCTGCGCGTCTGTTTGCTGGTGCGCTCGTCCAGTACAACTCCAGCAACGACTCAATCAACACGAATGTCCGGTTCCGATGGGAGTACGAACCCGGCAGCGACTTGTATGTTGTCTATTCCGAAGGCCGCGCAACCGACCACCACGGCTTCCCCCTCCAGAAGAACCGTGGCTTCGTCGTTAAATTTACAAAGTTGTTCCGCTTTTAAAACTTCGCCCCCCGCTACGCACTCTCTCCAACGGGCCTATTGAGTGGGAATACCACCAGTATCAGCAATTTCCTCCATCGCGTTAGTGAAGGTGTCGATATCTTGAGGGCGTGTGTAGACATTAGGTGTCACACGTAGTCCTTGATATTCGTCGCGCACGATGGCGTTAATGACAATGCGGTACTTGTCCCACATATACGAGCTAATTTCACGTGTATCGACACCGACAACTTCGACGTTGGCAAGCCCCCAAGTTTGACCTGGTGCGAGGTTGGAGTGAATGCGGATCCGTGGATTCTCTTTTAACCGATCGGCCCAGCGCATGGTCAAAAAGCGGAGCCGCGCGGCCTTCCGTTCAGCCCCAATCGCCTGGTGAAACGCAAGAGCTTCGGCAATGGCTGCTTTCGGTGCTGCTGGATGAGTCCCGATTGCCTCAAACTTCCTGATGTCACCATCCTGTCGGGCGGGAGCAGCCTGCAGTGGCCAAGTTTTTTCGATGCGTTCTCGACGCACGTAGAGAAATCCGGTGCCGTGTGGGGCAAGCAACCACTTATGCAAACTGGTGCCATAGTAGTCACACTCAAGATCACGTAACTTAAATGGAAAATGTGCAAAAGCGTGTGCACCATCGCAAATTGTCACTAGACCTCGCTCGCGGGCCAGTCGACTGAGTCGCTGGACCGGAAATAATTGACCGGTCAGATTCGTGATGTGACAGAAATGCAAAACCTTTGTGCGTGGCGTAATCGCCTGCTCAAATCGACTGTAGAGATCATCTTGGGTCGTGGGCACTGGAAAAGGAAGCCGCGTCAGGGTGATTCCCTCACGCCGGACTCGCTGGTCCCACGTTGTCAGCATCCGCCCATAATCCTGCTCGGTTGTAATCACCTCGTCCCCAGCTTGCAGATCGAGACCGTTCTGCGCAATTTGCAGTGCTTCACTTGAGTTGCGCGTGATGGCAAGCTCTTCGGGATCGCATCCAAATTCTTCGGCCAATCCTCGTCGAACAGTTTCGATATTGCGTTGGAGTTGCGCGCGGTAATGGACCGGAAGTTGATTGGAAAAATCCAGATAGCGCTTTAAAGCTTCATGGACCACCCGTGGCGTCGGACAACTATTTCCATTATTAAGATTCGTGAGCGTTCGATCGAGTGTGAAAGCCGACTGAATCTCACGCCAGTAGAACTCATCCTGAGCAACTTGCTCTGGAGTTTGGCTGGACACCGACTGCGTGGCCGCCACCACATCCTCCAGACCATGTGCCTTCGTCGTGAGCACCGCTCCACCCAAAATACCCGTACCACGCAGAAATGTTCGTCTACTTACCATGTGTTTGCTCCCCTCAATGGCCAATCAGAAATCATCAACGGCTCGATAGGCATCAATCACCGCCTGCTCGCCGGCGCGACCAGCCTGCGAATTACCATGCTCCATGCCTAAAATGCCGCGGTAGCCCTTGTTGTAGATGTGCTCAAAAATACGCCGATAGTTAATTTCTCCGGTAGTTGGTTCATTCCGTCCAGGATTGTCGCCGATTTGGAAATACGCAATTTCATCCCACGCCATGTCAATGTTTGGTATGAGATTTCCCTCAGTAATCTGCTGATGGTAAATGTCGAACAAGATTTTGCAAGACGGGCTATCAATCGCCTTGCACAGCATATAGGCCTGTGGAATCTTCGAGAGGTACATGCCTGGATGGTCCCATCGATTTAGTGGTTCGATGACCATGACGAGGTCATGCGATTCGAAGATTTGAGCGGCTTGCTTCAAAGTTTCAATCGCATGGGCAGTTTGATAATCGATTTCCAAACGGGGATACAAATCGCCCATCACTACGGTCATCCAAGTCGCATTCACGCGCTTTGCGACGTCCACGGAATCTCTGACGTCCCGCAAAAACTGCGCTCGCATCTCAGGATCGCCCTGTGTGAAGCTGGGCTTGCCGAAGCCTCCACTTATGTTGATGACAAACACTCCCATGGCCATGCCACGGCGCGTCAGTGCACGCGCGATTCGTTCTTGTTCCGGAATCGACCGGTCTCGCATTCCGTTATCTTCGAAGGCCATGAACCCCTGGTCAGCCATGAACTCGATCTGCGCAATCGGATCGACCCCGGCATGTTCGACAAACATGCCAATATGTGGTGCATACGTCATGTGAAAAGCATGTGATACCGACTGGTTAAATCCGAGGAGTGGACTTCCAGTACTGCACAACATGGCAGTGCTGCCCAATGCAAAACTTGAACGGAGGAACTCACGCCGATACATTGTGTCCTACCTACCTTTGCTTCGACCTACTAAAGAACTGTGTCACTTCGTATGACAGCCACCAAAACCGCAGACTTACCGCGTGTTACCGTCGAGAGAACGAGTTGTAAGTTTAGAAATGCGTCGATACACGCCAAAAGTAGAGTTGACCGGTCATCTTGCCGGCTCCCATTTGAGATTAGCCAAGAAGGTTGTGCGTCAACGTTCCCATGGAAGTCGAACCAAGCTACGATCGATTGCGGCAAGATTCGGCACCCCAGCCAAGCCCATCGCAACCTTCAATTCTCCAGTCAGCATCTCAACAACACGCTGTACACCCACCTGACCAAAGGCTGCCAAACCGTAGACATAGGCTCGACCGAGCATGACGGCCGTGGCACCGAGTGCCAGCGCCTTCAGGATGTCACCACCGCGACGAACACCCCCGTCAATCAACACTGGAATCCGCCCACCAACCGCCTCGACGACCTCCGGGAGTGCCATCAGCGTTGGAACAGCACCATCGAATGCCCGACCTCCATGGTTTGACACGGAAATGGCAGCCGCACCGTGTTCAACTGCGAGCTCTGCATCCTCACCAGTCAAAATTCCCTTCAAAATCAAGGGCAGTTTGGAGCCACTGCGAAGCCACTCAAGATAATCCCATGTGACACTGGGTGTTGTCGGTCTCAGGACACCGGCCGCATAATTACCGTAGCCATTACGGATGTTCCGATCGCGACTTGGCGTGTATTGATGATCGACGGTGACCACGAGCGCCGACGCTCCGGCCTCTTCATGACGCCGCGCCCACCCCTGTGCCTGTCTCGAGGTTACGTGGCCCAAGGTAGCACCGATCCAAACTGGGGCCTGATTCGCTTGGTACAATTCGTCTATCCATCCGAGAGCATTACTGACATGATAAATCGTATTGGTAGCATGAGCGGCTTGCGCAGAAACCCGATCACCATTCGGGATAACCGCATTCTTAGTCGTCGGACAGAGCAGAATCGGCGCTTGAAGCTGTTGCCCAAGGTACTCCAGTGAAGTATCGATTTCGCTAACGTCCACCATGACCCGTCGGCGCAACGCAACCCGCTGGAACGCCTCAACGTTGTGTCGCAACGTAAGCTCATCTTCTGTGCCACCCTCGATATAGTCGAACGTCGTTGGATCGACCGTCCGCCGAGCAACTTCAGCAATATCATGTACGTTCGCCGGCCGCATGACCTTCGCACTGTACTGGGGAAGATTGATACCACCAAGTTGGTAGGGCTGCGCAAACAGTGGCATGGCACCGGCTGTAAGCGCCACAGTGCTCAAGAATTCACGGCGGCTCGTCAACTGCAAGCGTTCAGCAAAACTCAGCTCGCGTTCCGTCCCAACTACCATCATGTTAGTCGCCATGTTCGTCTCAACTCTCCATTTATGCAGACGTCACCAGTGTTCCAGGCGTCGTGAGGATTACCATTCCCGAGGCAGCCAAGCTCTCCTAATTAAACTCCGGTCAAGATTACTCACACTGGTCTGACCAGCGTTACCCAGTGCGATCCTAAGTTCGCCGTGCAGTAATTCGATGACCCGTTGCACACCTTCCTGACCAAAGGCACCTAATCCCCACATATAAGGCCGTCCGATAAGGACGGCGCGCGCACCTAGTGCCAAAGCCTTCAGTACATCTCCGCCACGACGCACTCCCCCGTCCACTAAGACGGGCACACGCCCGGCAACCGCATCCACGACTTCCGGTAATACCTCCATCGTGCCACGCATACCGTCAAGCGTCCGGCCGCCATGATTGGATACCACCACAGCCTGCGCGCCGTTCTCAACAGAAAGGTGCGCATCCTCAGCAGTAATGATGCCTTTCACGACGATTGGCAGATCTGTCGCGGCATGCATCCAATCCATATACCGCCAAGTCATATTTGGTACATAAGCCTGGATCATGCCGGACTGGAAACCATTAGTGGGCGGCTCCGAGGTTGAGTAGTTACGCTCGGGAATCATATCCAGGTCAAACTCGTTTCGAATGACTCGATCTCGGGCACCCGTATAGGGATAGTCGACGCTTACACAGATTGCGCTTCCGCCCCCATCCTCTACACTTTTTGCGAATGTTGCAGCCGTCTCCGGTGTGGGTGATCCGAGGGTGCTCCCCCACCACGTTGGCGCTTCGCCAGCCTGAGTGACTTCGGCCATGTTACCCGGACCCCCGACATAAATCGCTCCGGAATTCTTGGCCGCTCGGGCAATCGTGCTATACGGATCTTCGTGTAACATGTGCATCGCACCTGCCGGTCCTAAAAGAATCGGGTGCTCCCGCCGTTCACCCAGCAACTCAATGGATGTATCGATTTGCCGAACATCCGTCATGGCACGACGACGAATCCAGTAGTTATCGAACGCTTCTGAATTTGCCCGCATGGTTAACTCATCAGCCGCACCGGCTGCAATGTAGTCGTAAGCCATGGGACTGATCTTCGCCTTGGCCAACCCTTCAAAGTCATGGAGATTAACAGGTGCCATAATCTCGTCACTGTACTCGGGTGGCCGAATGATTTGGGGGCGACCACGAAGCGGCTCTTGACTTAGATACCCGGGTTCCTCAGGAGCCGTGGTTTGAGTCTCCTGTAGAGCGTCGGTGGATCCCTGAAACAACGGTGATGCCCCAGTAAACGATGCAAAGCGTCGCAAGGCATCTCGCCGAGTTGCGCGTCTTGGCGAGTGATCTGGAATATTTGTGCGCGACGTTTCGTCCATGCAAATCCCCTTTAACAAGTTAGAACAAGAACCCGATTCTGAACTCTTCAACAGTCAGTGTCAAGGTATCAAGACGCAGTGTCACGGTTGTAAGCGGACACGCTGGGCGACCTGCGCAACACGCGCCCCGAGTAAACGTCCTTCCCCTAAAATGTTAGGTGCGATTTGTTCTCCTGGAGGTGGAGCGACCCCACTGACACCTAAAGCGCCGACACCGTTTTCTCGAATCGGACCAAGAACAAGCATTCTCTCACCAATCATCGCGAGAAGAAGTGAAACGACAACATGCTCCTTGCCTGCCGTGTGGCCACCACCCGTCGAGAACGCAGCCCCGACCTTATCGGTCAGATCAACCCGATAACGGAAGCTCCAATCATCAATAAAGCTCTTCATTGGACCCGCCATGTTCGCGGAATAGGTGGGAGACCCGAGGACGAGCCCAGTGGCTTCACTCAAGTCTTCTGCCGTCACGTCGGTCAACGCTTTTAGAAGGACACGGGTGCCCTCCACGCCACGTGCTCCTTCAGCAACCGCCTCGGCCACCTGCTCCGTCCGACCAGTGCGACTGTAGTAGGCAACAAGAATGGTTGTGTCAGTCTGGTGCGCGTCTTCAGCACTAAGATCAGCGGTCACCACGAGACCAAGCACCACACTCAACCAAAGTAGACGCGTTCGCACTAACATAATCAGCATCTCCCTTATTGTTAACTGCACCACGAGGCGTTCAACCTAGTCTCCTTCTAGCAGGTGGTCCCAATACTGAAACTGGTCGACTAGAGACTCGCAGAGGTCGCGGCTACGGTTTTATACCCCTCCGTAAAGAACTGGCGAAGCCATCGCGCAACCAGCACCTCTTCACCGTCGCGCATGCAACGGGTTTGGATGCGCCGGCTGCCGTAGAGACTTGAAAGCGCCACCCGCTGTTCGGGTCGGCGACGCAAGTGGTCACGCACCTCGCGATGGGTCATCGGTATTACATCCTCATCCCAATCGATCTCGACATAGGGTGCTCTAGAATCTTCATCTACAAGCTCCGCCGTGAAGCTTTCGATCCCTTGCAACTCGGCCGTCACATACTCTGCTTTCTCTCGCCAAGTCGCACGCACCGCACCATGGTCGAGCTGTTCATACCGATTCAAGGCAACGATAAGGCCAATAATCTCCTCTTTACCGATTTTCATGCCTCTCCCGATGAGATCGTTCGGCGCTGCTTGTAGCCGTGCCGCTTCTATGAGGTCCGGACGACCCGAAAGAATGCCGGTGGACTGCGGCCCACGCAGCCCCTTGCCACCCGAAACAACCACCAAGTCGGCACCAAGCTCATTAAAAATTGTTAAATTACCGGCTGGAGGTAACCGGGATGCACCGTCAATCATGACCGGAACACCGACCTGCTTAGCGACCTGAATCAGATCCTCAGGCTGCAACACTTCTTCGGCCATCGTGCCACTCAGTGCAACGTGTCTCGGTAAACCGAAGATGAGAGCCGTATTGTCACCGATAGCGTTCATCAACTGTGAGCGCCCCTCAACTTCAATTAGGGTTGCGCCAGCAGCCTGTAACGCAAAGTCATACGGATAACGGTGCGCTTTTTGAATAATACATTCACGCTTCGCCCAGGTTGGATTTGGCAACGCCCGCATCTTTTCTTCATCAGTGCCGGTAAGACACGCCGCCATACCCAGCAAAAGCCCTCCAGATGCGCCCGATGTAATCAGTGCTGCTTCAGCCTTAACGACTTCGGCGGCGCGCTGGCCAGCAGCGACTGTTAGCTCGTCCATCATCACAAAATAATCATTCGCCTCTTGCATGGCTTCGATCACTTCAACCGGCATGCGCGAACCACCAAGGGCAGTCCCATTTCCGTGACCAGGCAAGTGTGCCTTCACTCCCAAAAGGCGAGTATAAATATTGTCATGCTCGACCTGTAGTTCAATCGTGGCAGTTCGAGCTTCGAGGTTAGGTTCGACAGCATTTTCGCTTGCAGTTTCCTGGCTTACACAAGCACTGGCCAAGCCGGCCGTTACTGCTGCACCAATAAACTGACGTCGGCTCGGATCGTCTGGCACTGTACTGGTCAATGGTTGGTCCTCGTGTGTCGGCATCGCGGCCTCCTTAGTAGTATGGAATGAACATCATAGCGCTAGTCTGTCACTTGTTGAAGTTCGATTACCAAGCGACAAATATCCTTAAGTCTCTGACATTGTTACCCGTGGGACCGGTCATGATTACATCGTCGAGTTGTGCAAAAAAACTGTGTGAATCTGACTGAGTTGCGTAGATTTCCGGATCAAGCCTGATTTGCTGTGCCCGATTGAGGCTGTCGCCATCAGCTACTGCACCAGCTGCCGGTGACGAACCGTCTAGGCCATCAGTCCCTGCACTCAAGACCGCAACGCGCCGACCAGCAATACGAGGCACACACTCCAGCACAAACGCTTGATTGCGGCCACCAATGCCATCGCCAGTCACTGGGCAAGAATACTCACCCCCGCTCAATACAGCCACTACTTGACCCGCATGCAGGCGCTGAAGGTGCTCGAGTTTGGTGATCATGTGGTCCATTAACTGATCGACAGACCATGAATCAGAAAGTTCCTGATCCGTTTCCACAATCCAACCGAGTCTCTCTGCAGCATGTGCCATGGTGGCTACAGCGTCCGCTGACGAAAGTAAGCAGTGCCAGCTGCTATCTTGGAACGTAGCCTTGCCAGGCTTTGGGGTTTCTGGAAGTCGACCCTCATCAAATAAATAACGGATAGAGGGTGGCAGTTGATCACGCAAGTTTAGGTCTTGAATAAGTTGCTTGCAATTTTTAGCGGTGGAATCGTCAGGCATTGTGGGACCAGATGCGACGCTCGACGGGGTATCTGGTGGAACATCAGACACATAAAGCGTCATTTGTCGCGCTGGGAATGCCAGCTCTGCAAGCCGACCTCCTTTAATCGCCGACAGATGTTTTCTGATGGTATTGACGTTTCTGATACTTGCACCACAGGTGACGAGTAATCGGTATAGCACCTGACAATCTTCTAGAGTGATCTCCTGCGAAACTGGCTTCTCGCAAAGTGAAGACCCCCCACCTGACAGTAAGAAGACGACGAGGTCATCCGATGTTGCACTCCCCACAATATCAATAGCTGCTGCCGCGGCATCAAAGCTCCCCTGATTTGGATAGGGATGTCCTCCGGTGAAGACGGTAAAACCAGGTAGTGACTGCCCCACTGGCCCAAGAGTGGCTACAATACCGGTCAGGGCATGTGGTGCCACAACATCAGAAAATTTTTTCAGCATCGGAATCGCAGCTTTTCCGATCGCAACTGTTATCAACTTTCGATAGCGACTCACATCGAGAGTGTCATGACTGACGGTTAAGATACCATTCGCGCATGTAACCTGCTCAGCTAGCACACGCTCGACAGGAAGTCGCGTGAGTGTTTCTTCGAAAAGGCGTCGCAGGTGCTGTTTCATAAATTCAGTGTGATCTCAGAATCGCGAACATAAACCAGTTCCCTTTTAAAGGCGACCCTATGACTCGCACAATCTGCCGAATTGTTGGCGAACAGGCTGTCTTTGCTGTGCGTGTGTTAGCATCTTGAAATTGGATTAAACCACAGAAAGAAGCGTGCATTTGGAATTACCGTTACAGTCGTCGGCTGGATTCTCATTATCCTATGGAAACACTTGATCCCGTTTGTGGCATGTCGGTCGATCTCGATACAACAGCCCACCAATTTATCTATGCTGACCAAACCTACGGCTTTTGTTGTGCTCACTGCCTAGAAAAATTCAAGGCCGACCCGGAACAATTCTTACACACCGAGCAGTCCGCGAATGCCGTCCCAACATCACCAGATACTGTCTACGTCTGTCCAATGGATCCCGAAGTCAGGGCAGACAAACCAAGTCCCTGCCCCAAATGTGGCATGGCGCTTGAACCGGAAGTGGCACCACTCCCAACTCCCACCGTTGAGTACGTCTGCCCGATGCACCTTGAGGTTGTGACTGCTCTGCCTGGAGCCTGTCCATCATGCGGTATGACCTTGGAACCACATGCAATCGACGTACAGGAAACGCCTAACTCGGAATTGATCGACATGACACGTCGATTCTGGATCGGCGTGGGCTTCGGCTTCCCCGTGTTCTTGCTGGCAATGGGCGACATGGTGTTTGGTGCGCGGATGCAGGAAGTGGTCAGTCGTCCACTTAGCAACTGGCTCCAATTGATCTTTACTACTCCAGTTGTACTGTGGGCTGGGTGGCCATTTTTTGAGCGAGCCTGGGCCTCGCTCAAGAATACCAGCGCCAATATGTTTACGCTGATTGCCATGGGAGTCGGCTCGGCATTTGTGTACAGCGTCGCAGCAACTGTTAATCCACAGTGGTTTCCGGAAGGATTCCAGACCGATCACGGCGTGCCAACCTATTTTGAAACTGCAGTCGCGATTACGGTGTTGGTCCTGTTAGGTCAAGTGCTGGAAAGTCGAGCCCGGCACCGCACCGGAGCAGCGATCCGCTCATTACTGAGCCTGTCTCCTCAAACAGCCCGGGTTGTGCTGCCTGACCACGATACCGATGTGCCGTTGGCACTCGTGAAGGTCGGCGATTTGTTGCGGGTCAGACCTGGTGACAAAATTCCGGTCGATGGTGTCGTGGTGAACGGTGCCAGCACGGTCGATGAATCCATGGTAACGGGTGAGGCGATCCCGGTTGAAAAAACCGTTGGAACCCAAGTCATTGGTGCCACGATCAATGGGACGGGAAGTTTTACGATGCGGGCCGAGCGTATTGGCTCAGAGACCCTTTTGGCGCACATCGTGCAAATGGTCGCTAACGCGCAGCGAACTCGCGCTCCTATTCAACGTGTTGCCGATCGCGTGTCTGAATGGTTTGTGCCGAGTGTTGTACTCGTCGCAATTGTCACGCTCGTTGTGTGGGGTCTCTGGGGTCCAGAACCACGGTTTGCACTCGCCCTAGTAAACGCTGTAGCCGTGCTTATCATCGCCTGCCCCTGCGCACTCGGACTAGCAACCCCGATGGCTATTATGGTGGGTACTGGACGTGGTGCAAAGTCAGGGGTACTCGTCAAACATGCGGCAGCACTAGAAATGTTGGACCGTGTGGAGGTTCTCGTAATCGACAAAACTGGAACTCTCACCGAAGGCCGTCCACAGGTCTCGAGTATTTCAACGATTGATGGCGTCGTTTCAGAAACGGAGCTTTTACGGTTGGCGGGAGCTCTTGAGCAGTCCAGTCAACACCCACTAGCCCTAGCGGTTATTACGCGAGCAGTCGAACAGGATATGGCCTTACCTGAGGTTGAGGATTTCCAAACCGTGCCAGGAAGAGGTGTCGAAGGAACAGTCGACAAGCGACACATATTATTGGGCACAGAAGAGTTTTTAATTGGGCATGGAGTTCACACGGATGTCTTTACGGGTGAGGCCAATGAACTTCGTCACCAAGGACAGACTGTCATTTTTCTTGCGGTTGACAAGCGACTAGCTGGCTTTTTGAGTGTGTCGGATTCCGTAAAACCATCTACGTTCGAAGCGTTGAGCATGCTACAAGCGGAGGGTGTACGGATTGTAATGGCGACTGGTGACAACGCTTTAACCGCGCACGCAGTCGGAGATACCCTCGGCCTCAACGAGGTTCGGGCAGGCGTCTTGCCAGAAGAAAAACAACAGATTGTGGCAGATCTACAGGCCGAAGGACGGGTCGTTGCCATGGCTGGTGACGGTATCAATGATGCACCGGCACTTGCAGAAGCTGCCGTGGGAATTGCGATGGGAACCGGAGCTGATATTGCCGTTGAAAGTGCTGACATCACGCTTGTCAAGGGAGATTTGCGAGGTATTGCCCGCGCCCGTCAACTCAGTCGCAGCACACTACGCAATATTCGTCAGAACTTATTTCTCGCATTTATCTATAACGGGGTTGGAGTCCCAGTAGCTGCCGGTCTGCTGTATCCGCTAACCGGGTGGTTCATCGATCCGATATGGGCCAGCGCAGCGATGACACTCAGTTCCATATCAGTCATCACGAACGCGTTACGATTACGATCGTTGGATCTGTAGCCGCTGGAGGGGTCAGAGTCTTCTGCGAAGTGTCCTAGTTGGCGCCCTGGAATGCCGCTTCTTCAGCAAGAAAGGCCTCAAATTCCTCTTCCGTTTGGATTTTTACGAAGCCTCGCATCCGATAATGTCCAAGACCACAAAGCTGTGAGCAATTGATTTCGTAATCACCGGCAACTGTGGGTACGAACCACACTGGGATCTCCATGCCAGGAATGGCATCCTGCTTAACACGGAATGTCGAAATAGCAAAGCTGTGAATGACATCCTGCGTTGTTAAGTGCACGATGGTCGGCTTACCCACGGGGAGGTTGAGTTGATTAATGGTCGCAATGTCGTCGACTGCGTACGGATCTGACCGATCTAAGCCGATCGCATTCGTCGGTGTAATCAGGCTTGGATCCTTACGGCCGAACATACCATCAGGACCTGGATAATGGATGTGCCACTCGAATTGTTTGGCGACGACGTGCACGACGGTCGAGTCAGTTTCAGCCGGAAACTCGTTGACGCGTGTGGCCCACGCTGGGATGGCAAAACCAATCAGCAGCACTGCTTCGACAACCGCAACACCGACTTCCAAATAGCTGGAGGTGTGACTCTTCACACCGGCGTAGTCAGCTGTTGGGTTTTTCGACGCCCGGAAACGCCACAAGGTGTAAAGAAAAAACAAGCCCCACCCAACGAACAAGATCAGCATGAGCCAGTGGAGATACACAATCAGTTGATCAACTTGTGGGGCGTGTGCCGATGCCTGAGGTGGCAGCCCTAGAAATTCCCGCATTTAGTAACTCCCTTCGTGCTGCGTTCGTTCACGCACCACGGTTGCTGACTCCGCACTCACCCGTGCTAACTTGAATAAGCGCACGAAAAACATCACAAAGCCGGTCGCCACTGTCGAAAGTACGCCCAGTAACAAGAAAATGGCCCAATTCATTCCGTCAGTCATCGGTCCCTCGACCGCTCCAAAACAAACCGGACACGCCAAAACTGTGGGTGCCGTGAGTACGCACAGCGCAACAGTTGCCAGCATCGTCCGAAAACCCAAACGACCAACCATAACCGTTTCCCGTCCCTCCTTAGTCAAGACCGATTCTGCGAGCCCTGCGAGCGAATAACACTGCGTACCGAGAAAGGAGCCCGGCAACAAGTAATGAAACCACTGCCGTCACAAGATAATTCAAAGACTCAAATCCTGAGCGATACGCATTCGCCGCCCAGACCCCCATCAACAGGCTCAGAACGGCTGACGCAATAATAAAGAATAAGTGGACGCTTTTGAGTGACATGCTAATAAACTTTCAAACCCTACTTACTGGCCAATATGATCGAGCATCGCAAAGAGCGGTAAGAACATCAACAAACAGAAAAACACAGCCGTGAGCATTAAAGACCAGGTAACAGCTTTCTTTTCACCGACCAAGTGCATGAAATAGCGAGCGACAAGTGAACCCTTAATCGTTGCAACGATCAACGCCACTAGGATTGCTAAAGGAATAGACAAGGCTAGATAGGACACGCCGACCGTCGCGACCGTTAGCACCATCAGTGCGACGAACACCATGACATAAACCTTAACGTGTTTTCTTATTTCGTCCGCGCTTGTACCACTCATGTTGCCTCCCACCTACCCTTAACGCTAGATCAATTCGAGTTCTACAGTAGATACAACACCGGAAACAGAAAAATCCAGACAAGATCTACGAAGTGCCAATAGAGACCGGCGGCTTCGATTCGATTTGTGAACTGCTCTGGCGCCGTTTTCCACATCTTGCTGCCTGGTCCAACAAAATAACCGTTCACAATGATGCCACCTATGATGTGCAAGGCGTGCAGGCCCGTCACCGTAAAATAAATCGCCAAGAAGGTACTCTCGGACGGATACAAGTCGTGCGAAAATTTATCGCTGTATTCGTACGCTTTCACGACCAGAAAGAGCACTGCCAGTCCAACCGTGGAACCGAGGTATAACCTAAACTTACCAAAGTCATTCATCTTAAGCGACGCCCAAGCCATGACCATCGTCACACTCGACGCAATCAACACAACCGTGTTGAACGCGGCGATGGGTACCGACAAGATCGAAGCACCAACCGGCCATGTCTCGGCGCCAACGCGCAGGAGCACATAGGAAGAAAACAGCCCACCAAACAGCATCACTTCGGACGCAAGGAATAACCAGATGCCGAGCTTGACGTTATTCAAGCCCGTATCTTCCCTACTTTCAACAGTATACGGAATTTCCATAACTCTCTGCGTCCTCTCCTAACGTCGTTCGTTCTGTGGTGTAAAGTCTTGTACCGCACCTGGTACGCTGTACTCGTACGGGTCACGATGGACTTCCGGCGGCGTTACGAAATTGCCGTGTGGTGGCGGTGTTGGTGTCGCCCACTCCAGCGTTGTAGCTTTCCACGGATTGTCCGACGTTACCTTGGCGCCCTTCTTCATACTCCAGAAAAAATTCACAATAAAGAAAAGCTGGAAGAGACCCATTACCCACGCAAAGGTTAAAATGGTTCCGTTCCAAACCAAAACGCCCTGCGTGTGTTGGTACATCTCGGCACCGTCGTACATCCGGCGATTCATTCCGGCCAGCCCCTGGATCAGCATCGGAAAAAAGACCCCATTCATGCAGACGAACGTACCCCAGAAGTGGATCTTCCCAAGCAGGTCATTCATCTTGCGGCCGGTTGCTTTTGGAAACCAGTAATAAATACCGGCGAACAACGCAAAGATCGTGCCTGGGGCCACTACGTAATGGAAGTGCCCGATGACGTAATAGGTGTCGTGAAGATGGAGATCTGGCAGCGCAAGGCCAAGCGGTAGACCTGTTAAGCCCCCGATACCAAACATGGGCAAGAAAGCCAACGCGAAGAGCATCGGCGTTGTAAAGCGGAGTGAACCTCCGTACAGCGAGATAACCAGCGCTGAGAGAATCACGACAGACGGAATGGAAATAATCATCGTGGTCGTCTGGAAGAAGGCGCTAATCGCGGTTCCCATGCCGGTTAAAAACATGTGGTGCGCCCAAACGAGAAACGACATGAAGCCAAGGAAGATCACCGAATAGACCATTACACGATAGCCCCAAAGCGGCTTTCGGGTGTTGTTGGCAACGATCTCCGCAGTGATACCAAGTGCAGGCAATATCAAGACGTACACCTCTGGATGCGCTAGAAACCAGAACAAGTGCTGCCACAGGAGTGGATTGCCACCACCTGACACGTCAACCGCTGCACCACTTACGACCAGACCGCTTGGCATGAAGAAACTCGTACCCGCCAGGCGGTCCATCAACTGCAGAACGGCCGCGGATTCGAGCGGTGGAAAAGCGAGAAGCAACAGGAAAGCCGTGACCAATTGCGTCCAGACGAAGAATGGCAAGCGCATGAATGTCAGCCCGGGGGCACGCAACTGAATAATGGTGACGATAAAGTTCACCGAACCGAGTAGCGAAGACGTAATCAGAAACACCATCCCGAAGAGCCACCAGGTTTGGCCCGACGTTGCGATAATTGAAAGCGGCGCATACGAGGTCCACCCAGAATTCGCGGCGCCACCTTGCGCGAAGAAACTTAACAACATCACTACGCCGCCCACAAAATAGCTCCAATAACTTGCCATGTTCAGGCGTGGGAATGCCATGTCGGGTGCACCGATCTGGAGCGGCATAACATAGTTGCCAAAGCCACCAACCGCTAACGGCACAACGCCCAAAAACACCATGATCGTACCGTGCATTGCGCCGAGCTGGTTGTAGAACTCGGGCAGCATGATACCGCCAGGGGCATTAGCATCGCCTAAGAACTGACCGACCCACGGAATGGGCTGTCCGGGATACGCGATCTGCCAGCGCATCATCATCATGAGAATGAAGCCAAATAACATGAACACTAGGGCTGTGATCGCGTACTGGATCCCAATGACCTTATGGTCAACGGAAAACACGTAAGTTCGCCACCAACTCGCCTTGTGCTCGTGACCCGCGTGTGAGTGATCGAGTGTCGCAACGGTATCCAACGTCGTGCTCCTTAGTTTCAGTCCGACAGCATCCCGCAGTATTCAGTTGGTATCTTTTCGCCGAATTTCACATGGAAGTCGGCTTAATCTATTCACTCGGACAGGGCGGTGCCTGTCCGAACATCCTCAATCCTTAGCAACCAACTCCACGAATTAATGGACACGGCATTTTAGCCTCTGTTGCGCGCGCGTGCAAGCCTTTGAGGGCTTTAAAGCCAGGCGGGGGGGCCAGGAATTAGTGTGGGCCAATATCCTGATGTTCCGAATCAGGCGGCTTACTCAAGAAGTCATGCTGTTTCGCAGCGCCCGTCTTGCAGCTTGTATTATGACCATTGTCACCAGCACAGTCGCAACCAAGCCGAGGACCATTGTAACGTAGTAGCTAACCCCTGAGTTACTCGGAACACCACCTGCCAAGGCGAAAACATCACCGGCAAGCATCCCGTAATAGGCATAAACCGCCGAACCCGGCAACATCCCGATAGCGCCAAGCAGGTAGGCCCGAAAGGTGACGGTCGTCAGTCCTAGAGCGTAGTTGAGGAAGTTGAACGGAAACACGGGCGACAAGCGGAGCAGCAGGACAATCTTAAAACCTTCAAGACCCACCGCTTTGTCGATTGCAGCAAATTTTGGATAGCGAACGAGGCGACGCTGAATTGCGTCTCGTGCGAGATAGCGTGCAGTGAGAAAGGCAAGGGCTGACCCGATCGTTGCACCGACGAACGTATAGAAAGTGCCTTCAACCAGCCCGAATACTGCACCAGCTGTCATGGTCAGGAGTGAGCCAGGTACAAATGTAAGCGTAGCCGCAACGTAGGCCAAGACAAAGGTAACGGGGGCCCAGACGCCCAGCGTGTCGATCCACAGTAGAAAACGCGGCAGGTAACCACCGAATTCTCTTCCAATGACGACCAGTATCCCCAATATCACAACACTGAGAGCCATCTTGGTCGAGGACAAACGTGCGGTTGGAAATACACTTGCGATCATGGCATTTATCCTATGTCCCATTGTGTCCAAATGGTGTCTCTAGGGATAGATATGGTTGAACGAGATAATATTTCCTGGGGTTGACGAATGCACGCCGAACCGGCAGGAGTATACTTCTCATGTGTCAGTCGCGGTTGAAGCATTTTAAGGTAATTGGAGCAACCATCTGTGAATCACACTCCGGCCCAAGAAATGGATGGACACACCGGAACCACTCCAACAGTGATTCTTGGTAACAACGAAACCGACGACTCCCCAATGGGGCGAACCTACTTGGCGGTTTTGATTTTGGAAATAATCGTCCTAGCCTGTCTCTGGTTTTTGAGTCGTTATTTTAGCTCCTGATCCCCAGCTTTCAGAACTACACATGCACTTCATTGATTGGCTTATTATAACGATCTACCTCATTTGGATCGTCTCCGACGGCTTGAAACGTTCCAAAGGTCTCAACGCCGTTAGAGGATATTTCCTCGCCAATCGGTCTTTGCCTTGGTGGGCCGTGGGGCTAACCGTAATGGCCACCCAAATGAGCGCCATCACTCTGGTTGGAACCACCGGACAAGGCTACACCGACGGTATGCGATTCGTGCAGTTCTACTTTGGCCTACCAGTCGCCATGATTATTCTCTCGGTGACGCTGGTACCATTCTTCTATCGCGCTAATGTCTATACGGCTTACGAATATCTGGAGCGTCGATTCGACGTCCGCACTCGCACGCTCGCAAGTTTACTGTTTCTGCTGTCACGCGGCTTGCAAGCTGGAGTGGTTATTGCCGCTCCGGCAGTCATTTTATCGATCATTCTCAATCTAAATCTGACCATTACCATTCTAGCGATCGGTTTACCAACAACGATATACACAATGTTCGGCGGCGTACAAGCGGTAACTTGGACCGACGTTAAGCAGATGGTGATCATCGTCGCTGGCTTAGCCGCCGCAATCGTCGGGCTTGTTATGGGCTTGCCGGACGAAATAGGCGTTGGCGAGGCATTGCACGTCGCGGGCACTACGGGTCGCCTCTTGACGCTTGAGTTTACATTCGACCTAAACGAAACCTACACCGTATGGTCAGGCATGATTGGTGGTTTATTTCTTATGCTGGGCTACTTTGGCTGCGACCAGAGCCAGGTTCAACGTTATTTGACAGCCCAATCAGTCACAGCAGGCAGACAATCATTAATGCTAAGTGCGTTCGCGAAAATTCCACTTCAGGCCCTGATTCTGCTTACCGGCGTCTTGGTATTCACTTTTTACCTGTTCAATGCTCCACCCATGTTGTTTAACACCGTCCACGACCAGGAAATGCGATCAAGTCCTCAGATGGCAGAGTACGAAGAACTGAATAGTAATTTTTTACAGGCCTTCAATGATCGACGTGAAGCCGCACGTGCCGCTGCAGCCGCACGACGAATGCCAGACACGAATGGTATAGAGGCTGCCGATGCGTTATTTCAAAAGCGCGACCTAGAACTTAGTCACATCCGGGACGATGCAAGAGCACTCGTCATTGAAGTGACCGGCGACCGTTCTTATTCGGATGTGAATTACGTATTTCCCACCTTTGTAACAACACAGCTTCCCATTGGCGTGGTTGGATTAATTATTGCTGCAATTCTGGCGGCCGCCATGTCAAGTATTGCTGCTGAACTAAATTCACTCTCAACTGCAACCGTGATCGACTTCTATCGCCGGCACTTTCGACGGGAAGCCTCCGATGAGCACTATATGAAAGTCTCAAAGATGACAACTGGCTTCTGGGGTTTGACCGCATCCATTATCGCCATGTACGCAGTAAATCTAGGCACGCTTATCGAAGTCGTTAACCGATTTGGATCGTTCTTTTATGGTTCTTTATTAGGTGTTTTTATGTTGGCAATTCTTGTCCGCTGGGCGACCGCAAGAGGCGCTTTTTGGGGATTAATTGGCGGTATGACTTCCGTAACAGCCGTTGCGCTAACCTCAGAAGTTTCTTTCTTGTGGCTTAATGTCGTTGGTGCTATCGCGGTGTTTTTGGTTGGCATTGCAATTAGCGCGTTTCAGCCTTCTAAGAAACCGGTGTCAAGCTAACGCCTTTTGCACTGGTCCTGAACTGACATCCTCAATGAAAACAGTTATTTGCAACCATTTAGAGAGCGTGGTATAAAGTTATATGCGACCGAAAAGGTCGTGGTTAAGAATTCTTAATATTTCGAAGATTCTGAGCAAAAAACTCGAAATCTCTGGATTAAGTCTTTAAAGGTAGGAGACCGAGGCAGGTCATGACTACGGCAGCGCGAACCGTCGAAAAAATTACGGAGCAAGACTACAAATACGGTTTCGTAACTGATGTCGACTCCGACACTATTCCCAAAGGACTCAACGAGGATGTCGTTAGACTCATCTCGGACAAAAAAGGTGAGCCGGAATGGCTACTCGACTGGCGGCTCAAAGCCTATCGGCTGTGGACGACAATGGTAGAACCGGAGTGGCCAAATGTTACCTATAACAAAATCGATTACCAAGCCATTAGTTACTATTCGGCGCCAAAGAAGAAGCCGACACTAAAAAGCATGGACGAGGTAGACCCAGAGATTCGAAGCACCTTTGAAAAGCTCGGCATCCCAATCGAAGAACAGAAAATGCTTGCTGGTGTCGCGGTCGACGCAGTGTTTGATAGCGTTTCGGTCGCGACAACTTTTCGTGAGAAACTTGCCGAAATGGGCATCATTTTCTGCTCATTTTCAGAAGCTGTTCGTGAGCATCCCGATCTTGTTCGAACCTATTTGGGCTCTGTTGTCCCCTATTCAGACAATTTTTTTGCGACGCTGAATTCGGCCGTATTCAGCGATGGGTCCTTTGCATACATTCCAAAGGGTGTTCGCTGTCCGATGGAGCTGTCGACCTACTTCCGGATCAATGCGGCTTCGACAGGGCAATTCGAACGGACATTGATCGTCGCTGATGAAGGCGCCTCCGTCAGCTATCTGGAAGGGTGCACAGCCCCAATGCGTGACGAAAATCAACTGCATGCTGCTGTCGTGGAGCTCGTCGCGCTAGACGACGCGACAGTCAAGTATTCGACTGTGCAAAATTGGTATCCTGGCGACAAAGACGGCAAGGGTGGAATTTACAATTTTGTGACCAAGCGCGGTGTAGCGCGTGGTGTAAATTCTAAGATCACGTGGACTCAAGTCGAGACTGGGTCGGCGATCACCTGGAAATATCCCGGCTGTATTTTGCAGGGCGACAACTCCATTGGGGAATTTTATTCAGTCGCCGTAACTAACAATCGGCAACAGGCTGACACTGGCACAAAAATGGTTCATATAGGTCGCAATACCCGAAGCACGATTGTGTCGAAGGGCATTTCAGCTGGACATGGTCAAAACACCTATCGCGGGTTGGTGAGAATTGGTAAGGGTGCAAAACAGGCACGGAATTACTCGCAGTGCGACTCGTTACTCATCGGCGATCAATGCGGTGCACATACATTTCCTTACCTTGAAGTGCGTAATACTTCCTCTCAGGTAGAACACGAAGCCTCGACTTCGAAGATTGGGGAAGACCAGATCTTTTATTGCCGCCAGCGTGGTCTTTCGACAGAGGATGCAGTAAATATGATTGTCAACGGCTTCTGCAAGGAAGTCTTTCGAGAACTCCCTATGGAATTCGCCGTCGAGGCTCAGAAATTGCTGGGTGTAACTCTGGAAGGTAGCGTTGGTTAGCAGCCATCCCACAACTCATTGACATATCAGCGCAGAACCAGCACGAAGCGCCGCTTACTCTAAAACTTTTCTGTAAGTTCTGATCACGTGTGATCAGGTAACGACAAAGAACGAAGGGAAATACGATGTTGGAGATTAACGGTCTGCGGGTCAGCGTAGGCGACAAAGAGATTCTAAAAGGTATCGACCTACAAGTTGGTGCTGGCCAAGTTCACGCCATTATGGGTCCCAACGGTTCGGGAAAGAGTACGCTTGCCGGCGTGTTGTCAGGAAAACCAGATTTTCAAGTAACGGCCGGAAAAGTGCGCTACCAAGGTAAGAACCTTCTAGACCTGGAACCAGAAGAACGAGCACGTGAAGGTATCTTCTTAGCTTTTCAGTATCCTGTTGAGATCCCTGGGGTCAACAACGCGTATCTAATAAAGGCAGCCTTGAATGAGGTTCGAAAGCATCGTGGAGAATCCGAACTTGACGCCATCGAATTTATGGAACTGGTGCAAAAAAAACTTGAGTTGCTTGCGATGGACTCCTCTTTACTAAATCGACCGGTCAATGAAGGTTTTTCGGGTGGTGAGAAAAAGCGGAATGAGATTTTCCAAATGGCGGTGCTAGAGCCCACCTTGGCGTTGCTGGACGAAACTGATTCTGGGCTTGATATTGATGCACTCAAGATTGTAGCGGAAGGAGTTAATGCGCTACGTGATCCCTCTCGATCGATTATTGTCGTAACACACTACCAGCGACTCCTTAACTACATCATTCCAGACTTTGTGCACGTCCTCTCGGGTGGCCGCATTGTGAAATCTGGCAAAAAAGAACTGGCGCTTGAATTAGAAGAAAAGGGCTATGGTTGGATCACAAATGAGGCAGCAGAAATAGGAGTTTAGGGACCGTGTCAACAGAAACGTCCGTCAATCTAGATACGTACCTCGCTCAGTTCGAGTTGCTGCAGAGCACTCGGGAAGTCACTGACGTACCAGCGAGCGTGCGGCAGATGCGTCAAGAGGCAATGACACGCTTTAGTCAGTTGGGGTTTCCAACGACTCGCTTAGAAGACTGGCGATTCACCAATGTGGAGCGAATTGCCAAATCTCAATTCGAACTCGCTGACGAAGCTACAATCAGCGCTGCACAATTTGAGGCATTCTCCCTCTCGACTCTCTCAGGCCCGCGACTGGTTTTTGTGAATGGTCGGTTTGCACCAGCGCTATCGAACACCGATGGAGCAACACAGACTGGTGTCACCGTGGAAAATTTACGTCATGCACTGACTAAAAAATCGGTGCAGCTGGAACCACATCTGAGCCGACTCACCTCATACCGCGACCGTGCCTTTCCAGCACTGAACACGGCACTGTGGCAGGATGGCGCCTTTGTATCGACACCAAACAACACGACCTTGAACGAACCGATTCACTTACTCTTCATATCGACCGCCCCAAGCAAAGCTGCGGCAACCTACCCGCGTGTGCTCGTTGTGCTTGGTGAAAATAGTCGGTCGGCGGTGATTGAGGAATACGTCAGCGTAAACGATTCTCCGCACTTCACCAATGCCGTCACTGAAATTGATATCGGTCCAGGTAGCACCTTGGAGCACTACAAGGTGCTGTCAGAAAATCTGGCTGCTTATCATGTTGCCAGCTCAAATCTTCGACTTGGACGGGATAGCACAACGAGGTCCACTTCCGTGACGCTGGGGGGGAATCTTGTTAGAAATGACATCGGCGCGCTCCTGAGAGGGGAAGGCGCCGAATGTACGTTAAACGGGCTTTATCTGGCTAACAGCGACCAACTCGTCGATAGTCACACGACGATAGATCACGCCGTGCCGCACTGTAACAGTCATGAACTTTACAAGGGAGTGCTAAACGGTCACGGACGGTCAGTTTTTAACGGCAAGATTATCGTTCGCATTGATGCCCAAAAAACTGATGCCAAGCAAACAAATCAGGCGCTGCTCCTCTCCGACGATGCGCAAATTAATACGAAACCCGAATTGGAAATCTTCGCAGATGATGTCAAGTGCACACACGGCGCGACCATTGGGCAACTGGCTGACGATGCACTGTTCTATCTTCGTGCACGAGGCCTTGACGAAGCCCAAGCCCGCCGCGTCTTGATTCATGCCTTTGCCAACGATGTGCTAAGCCGCATTTCGCTCGACTCTCTTCGCGCTTATTTGGAGACCGCCTTACTGAAACAATTGCCCATGACAGGCTTGGAGGCGAGCGCGTGAATCCTCGTAAGAGTGCGTCTACGACTTCAGTATTTGATGTTGAACGCGTCCGCGCTGATTTTCCGATCTTGGAGCGGGAAGTGCATGGGCAGCAATTAGTCTATCTGGACAATGCCGCTACCACACAAAAGCCTCAGTCTGTCATTGATGTCCTAAATCGCTACTACAGCACAGAGAATGCCAATATTCACCGCGGCGTCCACTACTTGAGTGAGTATTCAACAAAATCGCATGACACGGCGCGAACAGCGGTGCAACGTTTTTTAAACGCACGATCATCGAGCGAGATTATCTTCACCCGTAATGCAACTGAGGGTATTAATCTCATTGCCCAAACCTACGGGCGTCAGCACGTAAAACCCAAAGATGAAATCGTCATCACGACTATGGAGCATCACTCTAACATCGTGCCATGGCAACTGCTCTGCGAACAGACGGGCGCTTACCTGCGCGTCGCACCAATCGATGACGCCGGTGAACTTCAACTGGACGAGCTTGCAGCGTTACTTAGCCCACGCACGAAGTTGGTGTCGGTTGTCCATCTTTCGAATTCGCTCGGAACGATCAATCCGGTCAAGAAGATTATCGACCTGGCACATCAACAGGATATTCCGGTGCTGGTCGATGGTGCTCAGTCCGCGTACCACATGCCTATTGACGTACAAGCGCTGGATTGTGACTTCTTTGTGTTAACCGGTCATAAAATATATGGCCCCACTGGAATTGGAGCCCTGTACGGCAAGAAGGAACTCTTAGATACCATGCCGCCCTACCAAGGTGGTGGTGACATGATCAATTCAGTTACCTTTGCAAAAACTACCTATAGCGAATTACCGCACAAATTCGAGGCGGGGACACCTCACATCGCTGGCGCGATTGGTTTAGGGGCCGCAATCGAATATATCAACAACATTGGTTTGGACGCAATCGCTGCACACGAGCGAAAATTACTCGCCTACGGAACTGAGGCATTAACAAATATTAAAGGACTCCGCATGATTGGCACAGCGCGCGAGAAAGCGAGTATCCTGTCGTTTGTGCTCGACGGCGTCCACCCTCATGACATCGGAACCATCGTGGATCAAGAAGGCGTTGCAATTCGTACTGGTCACCATTGCACGCAGCCAGTTATGGATCGTTTTAGTGTTGCAGCGACAGCACGGGCGTCGATTGCGATGTATAACACGCGGGATGAGATAGATGCACTGGTGAAGGCGCTTGAAAAAGCACGTGGGGTGTTTGCGTGAACCTAGATCTGCGCGACCTGTACCAAGAAGTCATTCTTGATCACAATAAGCGACCGAGAAATTTTGGTGTTCTGGAAGAGGCCGATCGAACTGCTGAAGGGTACAACCCACTGTGTGGCGACAAGCTGACGCTTTATTTACGATTCGACGGCGAAGTGATACGCGACGTCCGATTCGATGGGTCCGGATGTGCTATTTCGAAAGCGTCGGCCTCATTGATGACTGAAAGCATCAAAGGAAAGTCCCTAAAAGAGATCGAAGCGCTCTTTGAAAGATTTCAGGGCATGGTAACAGCCGACAGTGACACATCACCAAATACGGACCAGCTCGGCAAATTGTCTGTGTTTGCCGGTGTACGAGAATACCCGGCACGTGTGAAATGTGCTGTGCTAGCGTGGCATACTTTGAAATCCGCTTTCAGTCTCGACCACAAGGTTGTAACGACTGAATAACAACAGGGGTGTATGAACGATGGGGATCTTAAATCTCAATTCCGATTCGATGCTCAATGCGGAACAACCCGATTCGCCAGAAACAGCAGTGCCTTCCGATGCCGTGACCGTGGAACCAACTCAGAATCCCCCATCACCGGAGCCACCTCAACCGGCCAGCGACGATCCTTTAATGACCCTCAAGTTAAAGCCGCGCATCATTGAAGCTATCTCGAAAGTGTACGATCCAGAAATTCCCGTCAATATCTATGAACTTGGATTGATTTACGACATCCGGATCAACGCTGATGCGGCAATTAAGGTGCAGATGACGCTCACAGCACCGAATTGTCCGGCGGCTCAAGTGTTACCCGCTCAAGTCACCACCGCGGTGAAGGAAGTGACTGATGTCACTGATGCCACAGTTGAAGTTGTCTGGGAACCACCTTGGGATCAAACAAAGATGTCGGATGCTGCCAAGCTCCAACTCGGACTTCTCTAAGAACCGTAGGAAACGTGAAGAGGCTCAAACATCACTTTATCTATTCGTTAGTGTGTGGACTCACAGTCACTAGTGCTGCTTGCACGACACAAAGTGAGACTCAGCTTGTCATCCTAGCTACCAGCACAAGTGTCAGCAACAGTGGCCTGCTTGAGGTGCTGTTACCCGCCTTTGAGCAGATATCTGGTACGCGGATAGATGGCCATCTCGTAGGTAGTGGCCTTGCTCTGCAGATGTTGGATCGTGAGCAAGCCGACCTAGTGATTAGTCATGCGCCAGCCATGGAAGCAAGCTTTCTCGCGAAGCACCCCGAGTGGTCATACAAGAAACTAATGTACAACCAATTTTTGCTGGTTGGACCACTCGACGATCCAGCAAACGTCCTGGCTGCGCCGTCCCTTGAAGCTGCAATACAGCAAATCGTTCAGCACGAAGCCCGTTTCGTTTCACGAGGTGACGAATCCGGCACCCACACCCGCGAGCAGCAATTGTTCATGCTAGCCGGTGTGACTCCGTCTGCAGATCAACTGGTTATTACGGGACAGGGCCAAGGTCGCAGTCTGCGTATAGCAAGCGAGATAGACGCCTATATGCTAACGGACGATTCGACGTTTGCCCGCGCACAAGATGCGCTGGATCTGCAGCCCGTGTTTCAAGGCGGACCGCAACTCTTGAACACGTATGCAGTCATCATGAATACCGAAGCCCCGCATCAAGAATCACGAGAACGGACAAAACATCTGTTCGAGTGGCTGACGGAAGGTGGCGGGCGAACCGTAGTTGCGGAGTTTAAGGTGAATGCAAGTCTAGTTGGCTTCAGTGTCTGGCCAATGGATAAGCCCCGTGACCAGCCAAGCGCTTTACCATATTAAAACCTACAGTTTGCGGTAGCACATGCCTTGTGGACTGTTGGGTAAGTGCCAACTGACAGTTATTACGTTAGAATCACGGCAGTGTGAGCGTGAACAATCGAAAGCGGGTGCGTGGCAGAGACCAAGCAACGTCCACTGGCCACGGCCTCCTCCTCTTCGTTGTGCTTGTACCGCTGCTGGTCTACGGCCAGAGTGCCCAGTATGATTACGTGCAGGCAGACGACGCGGACCTCATTCTCAAGAACCGCTTATTTATCAGTCAGTTAGGGAATATTCCAAACACCTTCACGCGCAGCTATTTTGAAGTCGATGGCGAACTTAACGACCAAAAAACTTACTATCGACCCTTAGTTATTTCTTCGTTGATCCTGGACACTCAACTCGGTAGTGGTGCAGCCACGGTGTATCACGTGACCAACGTGGCCATGCATGCACTGGTTGTGTTCCTCCTTTACAGTCTGCTGATCGCAATGCAGGCCGATCGGCGAGTGGCCGGAGCGTGTGCGCTGTTGTTCGCTGTCCACCCCGTAAACGTGCAGGCTGTTTGTTGGATCGTTGGACGAAACGATCTCCTCCTCGCAGTGTGGGTCCTCACATCCATGCTCAGTCTGATCCGGTTCAGTCGAACCAATGCCACGACTGCTCTCTGGGGTCACCTTATCGCATTCGCCCTGGCGCTGTTCACGAAAGAATCCGCGATCATGATGCTCCCACTATTCGTCTTATTCGCCTGGTTGTGGATTGGACAATCCAGTTTTTATCTGCGGCATCGCAGCTTGCTCCTGGGCTATGGGGTGATTCTGCTTGGCTGGTACGGCCTGCGACAACAGGCCCTCTCAGGTGGTGAGGTGTTTGAAGTCACAACAATCAGGTCATTGAGCCAGACGCTGTTCGTGAATCTTCCCGACCTCTTAGTCCATACCGGGAAAGTTGTCGCACCCATTCGTCTCAGCATCATGCCATCGGTGGACGTCACTGGACTGATGCTAGGGGTGTTGGCCCTTGGTATCGGTGCCACCATATTTGGTCGCGTGCTGACACCACGTCGACAGGTGTTTGTCTGGGGATGGTTCCTCCTGTTTTTGCTGCCCACCTTGCTGGTCGAAGAAATGCCAATCTACGAACATCGCGCCTACGTCCCCCTGCTCGGCCTGTGCATTGGCCTGTCCCAGATCAGGATAGCGGAACACACGGCACGCCGTCAGCACATCGTAGCCGTCATCTTATTGGCTCTGTTCGCCGTGCAGACTGTCCGACATTCAGCGGTTTTTACCGATCGATTTACATACTGGGCAAGCGCCGCGAACGACAGTCCATACGCACCAATTGCGCTCGTCAATCTTGGTCAGATGGAAGAAGAACGCGGCCGTCCAGGTCAGGCAGAACTTCATTATCGTCGAGCGCTCTCACTCGATCCTGCAACACCGAAAGCTAATAACAACCTCGGTGTCGTCTTGATGGCGAAAGGGGACTCCGCGTCGGCGAAAGCACGATTCTTGGAAGAAGTGCGGGTTAACCCTGAAAACGCCGAGGCCCATTTCAATCTCGGTTTGTACAATAAACTGGTTGGCCACATCGCTGACGCGGTGCCCCACTGGAAGAGCACGCTCGAACTTAATCCCTACTTTGTGCCGGCCTACCAGAACCTCGCCGATTACTATCACGGAATCAATGACGTTGCGACGGCCCGATACTACGAAGCTCAGCTTGAGGCACTCAACGTGCCTTAGCGAAAGAGCTCATCCTCTTGAGTGGTTCGGTCGTCAGATCGAGGAATGGCCAGGTATTGATTAATCGCAGGGTCCTCAATGCGCTGATGCGTGCCATCGGCCCATTGGATTTCAATTGAGTCAATGGCAGTGAGGTCGCCAAGGCCAAAGTGTGCCGTTGCCGAGTGTTGCGCAGAAAACGAATCGCCGGTGACGAAACGAGTCATTTGGGACCCTGTAGCCGTCACCACAGTCACGGTCGCTCCAATCGGCGACCGGTTTGAGCGAGCCTGGTCCAAGCGTACCCCGACCCAATTGCCAGCTTCCATGAGCCGATTCTGGTAGACATGGAGAATCTGGTCGTTCTGATCTCCAGCACCACCACCCGACTTAAATTCGAGCACCAGGAGGTCCACACGACCATCTGCATCCAAGTCTTCGGTTACCACAGCGCGCCCGTCGTACTCAAAGCCTGCACCCAACAGATACGCAACGTTCGTAAACCCGGTACCGCCGTGATTCATTAATAAGACCTTGTGCTCATAACCGTTCCAGGAGATTTCAGTTTCCTGGAGTGGGGTCATGACAAATTGAAACATATTTTCGCGCGCAGCATTATCCTGGGAATCATCCGTATAGATATCGTGACGCCAGAAGGTGGTGCAGTAGTCCTGAGTACTCCCCCCGCTAATATGCCCATTAGCAACGAAGATGTCCTTATCACCATCATTGTCAAAATCGAACGATGACGTTCCCCACGACCAGCCGGTGCGGGCAACATCGGCATTAAATGACGCTGGCTCGAACCCATTCCCGTTTCGCAGGAACATCCGATTGCCATATCCCATCGCCTGGCGCAATGCGTTGTGTTCCGGCTTGTCGTTTCGCCCAAGGCCCAAACTTTCAAGCCGCCGGGCGGTCGTTGAACTCATTCCAGTTACATAAAAATCCAGATCCCCATCAAGATCATAATCCCCGAACGTATGGGACATGCCAAACATGTGGCGATCACGACCGAATACCTCAGTGACATCCGTGAAATGCCCGTGCCCATCATTCAGATACATATCGAAGCCGGCGAAATCGCTGACAACCAGTAAATCCATATCGCGATCCTCGTCGAGATCGACAAAAGAGCTGCTATAGGTCCGTCGGAACCGCTTGCGTCCGAGCCCTGCCGCGTCGGTGACATCCGTGAACGAACCATCGCCGTCGTTGCGCAAGAGTGCCGCTGGAAAACCATCGTTGGCGTCGTAGTATGGACTGGGCATCTGGCCCCCAATATAGGCGCTCTTGTAGTTCGCAATGAAGAGATCGAGATCCCCATCGGCGTCAATATCGCCAGCCGTCAGTGACCTAGGCTGTTCAAAGGTCGCCTCAGAAATCTGGGTTCCCTTCTTTACGAACTGTCCCTCGGCGCTGCCCTCAAAAAGAAACGGGTGCATACTGGTATTTACCGCAACGAAGTCGACATACCCATCATTCGTAAAGTCAGCCAGAATGCCAGCATCGGAGAAGATGTGTTGGTCATCAGCCAGAAACGGTTCCGCCGCAAATTGACCGTTTCCACGATTCCACAACGTCTGGTTAAATCCGCCAAGGATAATCTCTGAGAGCCCATCCCCATCAAGATCCTGTACGAGTAGGGGACCGAGTGGATACCGCGTCTGTGTTCGTTCTACCGTGAAAACTTCCTGAAAGGCCGCCGGCGCGTGCCGTTCCAGCATTTCAACGTCCTTGATCACAATGCGATCTGGAATCGGCAGATCTTCGGCATCAACGCGAGGCGACCACTCCACTCGAAGTACCGCTCGGAGCATCACACGGTGGGCCGGATCGGCACGGGTTGCATGAATCACACTTACGACTTCAGAAGAGGCAGGACGTTCGTTCTGGGGCATTTCGAACTTGCTGTGGTGCCATTCGGTCTGTTCGATCACATATCCCTCACGCTGAAACCGGTCAAGCAGGCGCTTCCAGGCTGCAGGATCTAAGTCGACTGTCGGCGCGCCAAACTGGCTCCGCTGAATTCCCAGACCGAGCGTCTCGAATCTCCCAGGGGTGCCCATGGTGAGTTTGGAAAACGGCACCGCGGCGAGGATTGCAAACTTGTCATCTCGGGTTAGCAAGGCATCCCACAGCGCGACAAAACGTCGTTCATACCGTTGTGCCAAAACTTCGGGCGCCCAGAGGTCTTGATCCAGTTGCTCACGATCGCCAAACAGTTGTCGTGCGCCAAATGGTACCGACAACGGATTGGTCGACTGGGAAGCAGACTGTGTCTGAACTTCAGGTGTCATCACCAAAATGATCACCACACAGAGGATTACCTTGGTGACGCTGTATACAGATCCCAGATATTGCATCATCTTTTACTAAATATTCTTCTTTCACGATCTCCGAGATAGCGCGTGCTGTCAAGCACTTCTGATAGGCCTAAATACTCTTAATCGTAATGAAGGAAGAGGAGCTAAAGTCATTCAGCGTGCCCTATGCTCGGACTCAGACGGTCATGTTGCCTCGATGTCACCACGAGCGAACAGATTGCCAACAAAACAGCCTCAACGTGTAGCAATCCGGACTCCTACGACGAAGCTGCGCCCGAGCGCTGGAAAGCCGAACGCCTCCTCATAGTGACGATTAAACAAATTCTGCACGCGAGCCGTCAGTTCGAGCTCCTCCAAGATTCGGAGACTGCCTCCCAAATCAACTACCTTATAGCCAGGATTGTGGAACAGTCCTCCGAACGTGCCGTACGACGGGTCGACATCGAGTGTCCGGCCTCGCGCGCCGGCAGAGGTAAAGACTGTGAGCAGGGACTGCGTGAACAGGATTTCCAGACTGCCCTGATGACGAGGCCGGCGTAAGAGCGAGTCACCCACGTTGAACCCTGTCTTGGCTTGACCGAGAGTCTCGTCGAGCTCGAGTACCTCAGTGTGAAGCCATGTATAGGTGGCGCGAACCTCAAACCCTTGGTCCGTGCGCGCACTGGCGGCCACTTCGAGTCCACGCGCTCGGGAGTTATCGAGGTTATCGGTCCGGAACTGGCTAGCATCCTTGAACGACTGACCTACCGAAACAATTAGATCATCGTAGCGATTGAAGAACGCGGTTGCCTCAAGGACGATGCGACCAGAGGCGAGCGCTTGCCCTAAGCCAACATCCACGCTCCGAGTTCGCTCAGGCTTCAGCGCGGGGTTGTCGGTGAACGCGATTTCGAACGCTCCTGGTGGCCGGATGCCCGTGCCAGCGCTTACGCGAAGTCGGCTCCAGTTGTCCGTGACGTCCGCCGGTCGCATATACCAGCCGAACGACACCTTGGGATTCACCGACATCTCTGTCCGGTCGGTAAACGTCGGACGCCCAAACCCGTCACCGGCCAAGGCCTTCAGCCGGATCTGGTCAAGACGGATCCCTCCAGCCATCGACAGGCGTGTGGTCGGGTCGAACCGGAGTTCGCTAAAATAGCCTAGGATCTGGCGCTTGACCGGTATTTCGTTGAACGTGCTGTCCGTGATGAAGGCATTGCCGGCCTCTTCGCGCTGGAAATCGAGGCCACCAGTCACCACAAGGCCCGGCCGCAGCCTTGCGTCGGTGCGTGCCCGGACTGTCAGACGACTGGATTCAGATCTCGACTCGCCTGACGGGCTCTTGAACAGACTCTTGGTCCTCGTGTGGTTGACATCGACTCGCTGGTCGATACGTCGACCCAGCCGCTGACTGACACCGACTGAGAAAAGCCGGTTGTTGTTGTTGCCACGCGAGACTGGATCGACACCGGAATAAGTACCACCAGGGTCACTACCCCACGGCCCTGGAAAACCACGGTCGTTGGTCCCGTAGCGAAACGTGGAGCGGAGCACAGTACCCTTGGTTCCGCGCCAGCGCCCTGTCAGGGACAGATCGCGACGTAGGTAGTCATCATTGCTGACTGTCTCGCCTGACGCGAGGGTCCTGCCGGTCTGCCCGTCGCTGTCGAGCTGTTCGAAAGCCGCACCCCAACTGAAGGCATTCAACGTACCCGCCGTGTTCACGCCCACACGGGATGTGCCGAAGGCACCTCGCTCGATTATCCCGTCTGCGCGTGGTGGTCCTCCCTGGCGCGTAATGATCTGGACGACCGAACCGATTGCGTCCGACCCGTATATGGCGCTCTGTGGGCCTCGGACCACTTCAATCCGCTCGATGTCACCGACCGGTAAGTGCGCGAAGTCATAACTGCCACCGAAACCATTGACCCGAACACCGTCGATGAGCACGAGCGAAAAATCTGACTCGCCGCCACGCGCGTACAATTCGGTGAGGCCCCCTCGGCCACCGGCTCGCGTCACACTAAGGCCTGGCATCACCAAGCGGAGTGCGTCGGCAACCGTCTCGATCTGGCGGGCGGCAATCTGCTCGCGCGTGACCACCGACACACTGTCATTGACACGCGACCGGGGCTGTTCAAGTGCGGCCGCCGTCACAATAATCGATTCAGAAACTGCACGCACCTGCAAGACGATTGACACCGACCGCACAACGTCACGCACGAGATTCACCATGATCAAGGGCGCACCGAACCCCGCATGAACCACTCGCACTTCGTAACGTCCAGGAGGTAGATCGGTAAACGCAAACCGGCCCTGATCATCCGTTAAGATCGTCGCCCGGACCATACTCAAGTCAGACACGAGCACCGTGGCGCCTGGCACCACACGACCAGCTGGGTCAAAAACCTTGCCGTCCAGTCCAGCCGCAAACGTCGCCGTCGCCATGCCCAGCGAACTGGTAGACAGGATCGCAAGCAGACAGCAACGGATGATGAATTGGATCAAGAGAGAGGAACTCCCACCGGCACTATGTCGCCCTACGCACGACTTCCCTTCCACAATCGTCGACAGAGTGCGTTCTGTCAAGCACTCCTAGTATGCCTTCAGACCCGCGCTGGCAATAACCACCCGGAAGCCAGATAAAAAAGAGGGTGACCACAAAAAAAAAGAGGCGGCCCGAAGGCCGCCTCTTCCAATGTTCAAACAGACTAACTGCCGTCTTAGTAGGTGAGACGGAAGCTGATCTGCCAAATGCGCATGAACCCGTTCTGACGCGTAATTCGACCAAAGGTCGAACTATTGAACGAGTTTGAGCTAAGGCCACCGAACTTCGGTGTTGCGGTCGCGTTCAGGATTTCAAATCTTGTCTGGAAGACCGCGCCGGCACCAACACTGGTGTCCTTTGCGACCACGAGGTCAAGATTCTTCCGGAACTGGTATCGGGAACTGCCATCCGCACGCGGGGCATTTCCGAAGACACCCTTTCCAGGATCCGAATACGATCCTGCCTTGAACCACCGAGCTGCCTCGTTACCCTTGCTGGCAACACGCTGCAGATCGCTACCGGACGTGCTCGATGAACCGCTCACGTTCGGGCGCTGACGTGCACCCATAAGGCCGAGGTTGGAGTCTGAAAGACCGCCACTTGCCACAACGTTGACAGGCGGGCCGCTAACAAATTCCACAACTGCAGACATCGACCAGCCACCAAGTAAGAAGTTGGCTGCTGCATTATCTTCGCCAGGTCCTGGAATCCGGATGATCGGAGCCAAGATTAAGCGATGCGGCGAGTCGATGATGCTGCGACCATACTCACCATTTTCGATGTCGTAGACATTCTGCGGGGCCGCGGTGCGGCTAGCGAAGCTGACGCTTTCGCCCCACTGATTGTCCTTCATGTTGCTCAGTGTGTAGCTTACACGACCACCCCACCAGCTTCCGCCGGTCCGCTTGTCGAGCTTGACGACGAGAGCGTGATACTGACGCTTTCCGCCGGCTGTCTGCTCGAGGCGACCGATGTTGCCGAATTGCGGGAACGGTCGAATCAACTGACCAGCTGCGATCGTCGCGCGATCCTTGAACTCACCCGCGCCTGCCGCACCCAAGAATGGGTTGGTGACAGAAGCGCGCAGTGCTGCCGGATCCCACGTGCTGCCACTCGGATACTTCGACTTGGCAGTCGCTGGGTTGATCTGGTTGATGTTGACTGTGCAGCCTGAGTTCGTGCCGCAGTAGCCGATGTTGCGTCCGGTCGCGCCCGTGTAACCAAGCGTGATAGCCATGTTACCTGGGAGTTCCCGCTGCAAGTCGAGCGAATACTGATGCACGGTTGGGTCACCCTTGTTCTGATCAACATACTGGATGCTTCCGCCAATACCCGTCAACAGACCTAAGCTGCTACCAATAGGTTGCTGGAGACCGGATGGGAACGGATTGTCAAGCGTTGTGATCGGGGCTTCCGTCAAGTCGGCACTGGTCTGGCTCACGGATGTAGCTCGTGTGAACCCGATTTGGCCGTGACTACCTGTTGAGTACTGCCATGGCGCGTAGAACAGACCGTAACCGGCACGAAGGACGGTTTCGTCGTCCAGCGAGTAGGTCATCCCCAAGCGCGGCGAAATACGGACTGCCGCAAGGTTGCCCTGCTCAGTTGGTGCACCATTGACTCCGGCGAACTTCAAGCCACCCATCAGCGTCGTTCCAAGGGCCGCGTTTACAGTTTGGCCAGCGGAATTCAACTGAGTACCGAGTGGACTCTGAACGTTCGGATCGAACGCAACAGTAATCTTGTTGTTGCGCTCACTCATGCCGTCTTCAGACTCGATTCTCACACCCCAGTTGAGGGTGAAACGCGAGTTAACACGCCAGTCATCCTGGATGTATGCGCCCATGTACTGCGTATAGAGGTCGAGGATGCCACGGTTGGCATCGACGGCTCCGCCATTGAGTGCACCGAGTAAGAAACTCGCGTACTCATGACCACCCTCGCCGTTCGGACCCTTCGTGAAATTCTCTTCGAAGGTGAATCGTCCGGCAGTGTTATACCGCGTCGGCGTCTCAATACCCATCTGACGGTAGTCCGCACCGACTTTAATGGTGTGGGCTCCCCATAACTTCGAGAGGGCAATGTTAGCCGAAATCGGCGACTTCCAACGTCGACCAAGAGTCTTGGCGTTTTTACCAATGGCTCGGTAGCCAATGTTACCGGCGAAATCAACCCCTGACAGCAGGGTCTTTCCGGTTTCATGGATACCGTTGGTAAATGAGGAGTCGAAGCCAAGTGCTGCTGGCCCCTTCGGTGACACGCCTGGAATCGTGTTATCGAGCCAGGTCGTCCAACCATACCTCATCGTCAAAACAGTTGAGTCGTTCAGGATGTTCGTATTGTTAGCCACGAACACGTGCGGGCGGCGCTCAAGGTACCACGTCGCACCACTGAAGAAGTAGTCGGTCTTCGCCGTCTTGTCTCCAATGTAGTCAGAGGCCGGCTCGTCCGTCTTGTTGTAGAGATACAACCCACTGAGTGACCAATTGTCGGAGAACTTATGCTCCACCTTGAAGGTGTACATGTCCGCCTTGTCAATCGTCTGGGATGAATCTGTGGCATTCGGCTGACCATCTTCGTTACCAGCATAGGTTCTGCCGCTAATGGTCTTGGTCGGCCAGAGGGCATTAATGTTGCCTGCCACTGTGGACCGTGCCGGATGGCTTGCTGGAATCTTCGCGTCCGTGAACTCAGGTGTCGCAAGCGAACCAGAGCCAGTCGCCGGGCACCGCGTGTTCGCAGCCGTTAGGCCACGACAATACGGATTCCAGATTCGGACGGCCGTTCCACTAATCGTCGACGACGAGAAGTCGCCGAGCTTTTGGTTCGGGCCAGCCCAAGTACGCTGGGGAGTGTCAGTCGTGAACGACCGATACCCTTCCATGCCATACCACCAGAATGTTCGGTTTCGAACAATTGGGCCACCAACACCACCACCGAAGAGACGGTAGTAGGACTGGTCAAGCGCGCTGCTCTTCTTCGTGCCACCAGACTCGCTCACGAAGTAGTTCAGCATCTGACCCCAAACCGGACGAGTCTGGAAAAAGCCGCTGCCATGAAATTCGTTCGTGCCCACGCGGCCGGTCGTGTTGAACACGCCGCCACCGGTACGACCCATTTCTGCGTCATACGTATGGACCGAAACTTTAACGTCAGCTAGCGCCTCGATTGTAGGGTTAAGCACCGCGCGACCTGACAGCTCCGTAATTGGAACACCGTCAAGAATGTAGTTGTTCGCACGAACACCACCACCACCTAGCGAGATACGCGAAGCATTGGTCTGATCCTGCTGGCGATTAAACCGCGGGTCGCCAACCGGCATGACCGTTGGAATCGTAACCGCGATCAAGAAGGCGTTACGGCCAGGAGCCGGCAACGTCTCAAGAATTTCACGGTCAAGATTCTCACCGACCGAAGCATTAGAGGTCTCGATCAACGGCGCTGCGGCCGTAACCGTGATCTCTTCTTCGACGGTTCCAACTTCCAGCACTAAGTCCAACGTAATGTTGGCGTTCGTGCCGATGGTTAATCCACGCTGCTCAAGGGTTCTATAACCAGGGAGCGACGTGCGAACGGTATACGTTCCGTTCGTGACGGCGGGGAAAGAATACTCTCCGACGCCATTGGTAATCGTATCGCGGGCAACAGTTGTGCCCTCGTTGGTCAAAGTGACCGTCACACCGGGGATGATCCCCTGTGCGTCAGACACCGTGCCACGAAGATTACCGGTGAACTGCTGACTCATTGCATCCGTGGCACTACCGACGAGCAGTAGCGCACAGAGAACGAGCATTACCGACTTCCTCATAAGTGTTCCCCTCCTACTATGAAGAACATGATTAATAAACAAACGTACCTTCTTTTCAACAAACAAACATACCTTCACTTCAAGAAACAACTCTGTTTCTGGAAATCTGACCGATTTTAGGCCTGTTTCTAATCAGAAGCAAGCCATAACATCAACCCAGTTCACACTTCTACACACTAAATCCAGAAACGCATAGACCTAATAAGCAAGATCCGAGCCAACATTGATTTTGCAAATTCCTTAGTAAATACTCACTTTAGGTGGTTTCATAACATCCAGAAAAACCAAGATCCTTGATGATTTATTCAAATTATTGAATAACTCATGAATCAAACCAGATTCGGCCGTATTTCAAGTCACTCAAGAATTCATTTTATTGAATTTGTGAAAAATAATTAAGTTGTTTTATATCAATACTTTAAAGAATAACACCTAACTTATTCGTCTTTTCTTCGTGAAATTATGTGCAATTTTTCACCCAAAAATACCGGCTTTTTAGTATGCAGAAATGTGCACTATTTATCGCTTTTCAGGCCCATGAATTGACATTACACTGTCGTCCGACGAACGGTTTCACTATTTACCACCCTAATGAGGACACCATGAAACTTCATACGTGGATGTTTGGCTTCCTGTTGTTGCTAACTCTTCCCTTAATAACGTTCGCTGGCCAGGAAAATCAACAGGAAAACCAAGCGGTGCTGACGGCCAACTACCAACTTGCAAGTCGATTCGCGCCGTACAAGTTGAACCGACTCATCTATAGCACCACTACGAACCCGCATTGGATCAAGGGAAGTGACCGCTTCTGGTACGAGTGGGAAACTTCCGAAGGTAAATCATTCTACTTAGTGGATCCGGCGCAAGGCACCAAGACACTGATATTTGATAACGATCGCATTGCTGCCGAACTCACGCGACTCACGAAGGACCCCTGGGACGGAAAGCACTTGCCAATTCGAAGCATCAAGTTTATCGATGAGGACACCCTCCAGTTTGAAGTCGAGTCCTCCCAAGACGAAGAACGCGCCGACATCGACCAAACTGAAGAAGAACAGCAGCAGGAAGATAACGGCGACAACGATCAAGAGGAAGCCGTCAAGAAGCAGGTGTTTCACTTCGAATACGACGTGGTGACTCGAAGCGTTCGGCAACTTGCAGACTGGGAAGGCCCCAATAATCACCCTGCGTGGGCTAGCGTGTCCCCTGACGGCCAGGTGGTGGTCTTTGCCCGCAATCACAACCTTCACATGATGACCAGCGAAGCCTATCAGCAGATTCTCGATGCACGACGCGGCAAGGATGGCGACGAGGCGGACGAGGCGGAAGAAAAGATTGAAGTGGAAGAAGTCCAGCTCTCGACCGACGGCGAAGAATACTACAGCTACGCTGACACCGGTCGTGGTGAAACTGACCTAGAGAAAGAAGAAAACCGCGAGAAGCGTAAACACGCCAGTATCTCCTGGGCTCATGACTCGCAGCGCTTCGCGACTGTTCGGAGAGATCAGCGTCAAACCGGTGACTTGTGGGTCATCCACTCGGTGGGAAACCAACGCCCCGAACTGGAGACCTACAAATACGACATGGCTGGAGAAGCCGTGATCACCCAACGCGAGCTTCGCATCTACGATTTCGAAACCCAGCAGATGCTCACAGTCGACACTGAAAAATTCAAAGACCAGCAACTGGGGATCTGGAACGCTCGGACATTCGAATATCCGGATAGCGATGACCCCGACCGGAACCTCTGGCTGTCGAAGAGCTCAACCGAGTTACATTTTTGGCGTCAAAGCCGTGACCGGCATCGGGTCGAGGTTTGTGTCGTGGATACTGCGACAGGTGCAGTCCGCGTGCTACTCGAAGAAGAATTGAACACATACGTGGAGACACAGCCACTCGAACGCCTAGAGTCAGGCGACTTCCTCTGGTGGTCAGAGCGAGACGGCTGGGCACATCTCTACCGCTACAGCTCGGATGGCACGTTGCAACATCGCTTGACCGAAGGCCCCTGGGCCGTTCGACGAGTGGTCGGCATCGATGAGTCCGCGGGTGTGGTTTACATCATGGCAAATGCCCGTGAACCTCAGGAAGACCCCTACTATCAGCATCTATATCGAGTCAATCTTGACGGCAGTGGAGTTCAACTCCTCAACCCGGGTAATTTTGACCATCGAGTTCAGGTGGGGGAGTCCAACCGATTTTTCGTCGGTAATTACTCGCGCGTCAACACGGTTCCCAGTTCAGTTGTGATTGATGCCAACGGAAGAAAAATACTCGACCTAGAGGAGGCTGATTTTTCCCAGTTGTTAGCGGCTGGCTATCAGTTTCCGGAGCCTTACAGCGTGAAGGCTGCGGATCGCATCACGGACCTGTACGGAGTCATGTATAAGCCATTCGACTTCGATCCGACGAAACAGTATCCCATTATCGAATTCGTCTACCCGGGACCTCAGACAGAATCAGTTTCGAAATCCTTTTCGACGAATCGCTACGAAACAGCACTGGCCCAATTCGGCTTCGTGGTAGTAACCGTCGGGAACCGCGGTGGTCATCCTGCGCGGTCCAAGTGGTATCACAACTATGGGTATGGCAACCTCCGTGACTATGGCCTTGCTGACAAGAAGGTTGCCATCGAGCAACTCGCCGACCGCCACGACTTTATCGACAGTGACCGTGTCGGCATTTATGGTCATTCAGGCGGTGGATTTATGTCGACGGCAGCGATGCTCGTCTATCCCGATTTATTCAAGGTAGCCGTGTCGTCGTCTGGTAATCACAACAACGACGTGTACAACAGCTTTTGGTCCGAGAAACATCACGGAATCAAGGAAGTGATAAACGAAGACGGCGAAGTAAGTTTCGAGTATGACATCGATAAGAATTCGGATCTTGCAGCGAACCTACAGGGGCATTTACTGCTGACGACGGGTGACATCGATAACAACGTGCACCCGGCGGGTACCTTGAGAATGGCGGAAGCCCTGATTAAGGCGAACAAACGTTTTGATTTCTTTATGTTCCCAGGTCAGCGCCATAGTTATCGAGAGATGGCAGATTACTGGTTCTGGTTGCGGGCAGAGTACTTTGTCGAACATCTACTCGGCGACCTGCATTGGGATCCGGATATCAAGGAATTAAACCTCGTAAAAAACGAGCCCCCAGTACCAGCACCATCGCGGACACCGCCGCAGTGACTGCCAGCGACAACGGTTGAGCAGATTGCTGGCGCGAGAGGTTGATGCCTACCGATCGTTCTTGAGTTCCACAACGATCACTTCAATGGGCTGATCGGTGTTATTCACATCGGCGTGCATGGTGTCAGGTTCGTCGTGAGTCAACCAGTACGCCTTGCCGGCTTCCCAATGGACAGTTTCCGTCTTCCCTGAATCCTGCACGATGTCGAGGGTGGCGTCGGTCAGGGCAATAAGCGCACGGGCATGCTCGTGTCGATGCATCCGAAGCGGCTGATCTGGAAGAATAATGCTTTTCCAAACCGTCACGTGTTCATTCTCGAATTGCGGAACCCGACGTGTCTGCGATTCTTGACCGACGAGCAGAACGGCGGGAACAACAACCAGCACGGCAAGCCAATAAAACGGTTTCATCAACATGGTGCATGCTCCATTAATTGTGAGGTCAGTGTGGACACGGACAACTCAATAGAAGTCACGTGGACGACTTTATTCTACTGATCTGATGATACCCTATGAATCGTTTCGAACTTTCGGAACATGTCTGCAGTATTAACTGACGGAGAGCAATCCATGGACAAATTGAATCGGCGCAGGTTTCTGAAATTTAGCGGTGGAAACATTGGCTTACTGGCCTTGACCCGAAAGAGCCTGGAGGCAAGCGAACCTCTAAAGTCAATCAACCATCGTCAAGCCGCCAACGCGTCGACATTCGACGTCGCTGTTATCGGCGCTGGGGCCTTCGGCGGATGGGCGGCTCTCTACTTGCGTGAGATGGGTTTGTCGGTCGCGTTGATCGATGCTTATGGACCAGGAAACGCCCGGGCAGCCTCTGGTGGTGAAACCAGGCAGATTCGTGCCGGATATGGTGAACGAGAAATTTATACGCGGTGGGTGCTTGAAGCTTTTAAGCGATGGGAAGCGCGACAGGAAGAGTGGGGCGGACTCCCATTGTTCTACCGGACGGGTCAACTTTCACTGCAGCGGCAATGGTCGAGAAATCTCAGGGCCACCCAGGCTGTTCTGAACAAGCTCGGAGTCGAGAACGAAGTCATTGAACACGATGATCTGGCCCAGCGGTATCCGCAGTTCAATCTCGACGGTATTGATTTTGGGTACTCTGTGCCCAGCACAGGCGTACTCATGGCCAGACGAGGCTGTTTCGCCGTAGCCGAGGACTTCCAGCGGAAAGGTGGGCAGTTTATCCTCGCAGAAGCGAAGCCGGGACGGCAATCAGGCAGACAGTTGCAGGAGATAACGTTGTCAACGGGACAAACAATTGCCGCCGAAAAATTCGTTTTTGCATGTGGTCCGTGGTTGCCGAAAGTGTTCCCGAATCCCATGAAAGACCGACTTGTGACACCTCGCCGGGTGACCTTTTGGTATGGTGTGCCAGGCGACGACGATCGCTTTTCCTATCCGAACTGTCCCAATTTTGGAATGGCCGGCGTGTACGGGTTTCCCAGTATTGAAGGACGTGGCCTGAAATTTGCGACGATTTACGACAGTATCCCGTTCGACCCGGACGCCGATGAACGACTCGTGACTGAGAATGAAGTTGAGCGTGCGCGAGAATTTCTGCACCGGTGGTTTCCAGCGTTGCAGGACCAGCCACTCCTTGAATCTCGCGTGTGCCAGTACGAAACGAGCGTGGACGCACACTTCATCGTCGACCACCATCCCGACATGGATAACGTGTGGATTGTCGGTGGAGGTTCAGGCCACGGCTACAAGCACGGCATCATGATGGGTGATTACGTTGCGCGGCGCGTCACGGACCAAGCCACTGACCCTGAACTCGACCTAACCTTTAAACTCAAGCAGGAGACATTCTGATGCGACGTGGCTCTGTCGTAAGAGTTAGCGTCCTAGTGTCGATATTACTTGGAGGGATTGGTGTTGGATCGGTTTTGGCACAGAACGACGCTCCCCAAGGTAAGCAGGCGTTTTCTGACGCAGGATGCGTCATGTGTCATGGGCCAAGCGCACGCGGTGCCGATGGCCCTTCACTCATTCCGATGGAATGGGACTACCCTGATTTTAAAAGCATCGTGAGAGAAGGGATCGGGGAAATGCCTGGCCAAGATGAAGACAATGTCTTGGATAAACAAATTGTGCTGATCTACGAGTTTGTCCTCAGCATGTCACAGTCATCACAAAGGCGTTGACTGCGAGGGTGCGTTAAAAACCAAGCAGCTTGGCGGTGTTGTCCCACCGAATGGCCGCCTTGTCCTTCTCAGAAATAGTCAGCGCCGCAATACTACCCTGCATCTGGTCAAGGCTCCCGATCATGTGAGGATAGTCACTGCCCGCTAGGACCTGGTCGACACCGGCAAACTCAACAGCCAACTCTAAGGCTCGCTGATCGAAATTCACGGTGTCGTAATAAAATCGCTTCAAATAAGTACTCGGTGGTTCACTAATGTGTTGTCGGCAATCCTTGAAGGCCCGAAATCCACGGTCGAGACGTTCGGCGAGATAGGGAATCGTGCCGCCCAAATGCGCCAGGACCCACCGGATACGAGGAAAGCGTTCTGCAACTCCGGTAAACACCAACTTGGCAGCGGCTAGGGTGGTGTCGTGAACAAACCCGACAAGTGGCATCAGCCAGTACTCGGTCATGGACTCCACGCCGACTGGATGAATGGGATGAATGTAGCAAACGGCACCCAATTCGTTCGCTTTCTCGTAGAGCGGCCAATAGCGTTCGTCAGCGAGTGCGACGCCATTCACATTACTGAATAACATCACTCCCTTAAACCCAAGGCTGGTCATCGCCCGCTCTAATTCTTTGACGGAGGCATCCGGGTCATTCAGGGGGAGGGTCGCAAGTGCGGTAAACCGAGACCGCGTGGCTTTAATTTCAGCCAGCGCATCATTCACAAGACTGGCGAAATGTGCAGCAACCTTCGGCGTTTCGACATGGGTGCCAGGCGATGTAAAGGTGAGCACCTGCTTATCGATACCCTGCTCGATCAGAACAGCCTCGCGAAATTCGATATCGCGATGCCCTGGCACCACGACGTTATAGTCGCCCGGGTAATACAACACCGGATTGCCTTCATCGTCTGTCGTATGCTTCAGGGAACTGACACCACTTCGAACGGCATCAATGTACGTGGGTGGGTAATAGTGGTTATGAAAATCAACGATCGCCACGAAGAGTCGCTTCTCCTTTTCGACGAGCCGCCCACAAGTAGTACACAGGCACACCCAAGAGGACGATGCCAAGTCCGATAATCGCCTCGAAGGGTTTAGCTATAAAACGCTGAACGACAATGACGGCAGCAGACAAGGCGAAAAGTCCCGCAATCATCGGGTACCCCTTGATCCGATAAGTCGGCGCGTAACTTGGACGACGACGAAGCAAGAATAAACCACAAGCCATCATGCCAAAGAAAATCCACTCCACGTAAATGACGCGAGAAAACAGTTGTTCATACGACCCAGTAAACACCAACACAGCCGCCCAGACCCCTTGCAACACGATAGCCAAATGCGGTGTGCGGTAGACCGGGTGCACCTTTCCGGCCCAAGGGAACAACACGCCATCCCGTGCCATCGAAAAGTAAACCCGAGGTCCAGCCAAGATAATCCCACTCACGGCCCCAAAAGTTGAGAGAAGGACGAGGCCGGATATAAACGTGGCGCCGCCGTCGACCACAACATCTGCGGCGTCAGCCGCAACGCGCGTTGAAGTAACAACAACGTCGAGGGGCAAGATATACATGTAGACCGCATTAAGGGCGATGTAGCAGACGGTTACGATAATCGATCCATACATTAGCGCGCGAGGGATGTTTCGCGTTGGATCGATTGTTTCACCGGCGGCGTAGGTCACCATGTGCCATCCACCAAACGCAAACAATCCAGCAATGAGAGCCTGCACAATGTCGACAGGAGAGGTGCTGGTCACGTCGAGGCTGCTGCTCTCAACCACAACCCCGCCACCGGAAACCACCGTCACGCCCACTACGATCATCAGAAAAATAGCCAGCACTTTAATGATCGTGAACAAAGTTTGTACGCGACTGCCGTGGGCAACGCCCCGATAATTCACAGCCGAAAGAACAAGAATGGCCCCAGCGGCCGCGAACTGAATGCCCGCGTCGCCAAGCGGAATGAAATGATCCAGATACCGCGCAAATATCACGGCCACGATGGCAATGATGCCAGAATGGATAATCCAGAACATCGCCCATCCCCACAAGAATCCGAAGACTGGCGAATACGTTTCATTCAGAAACACATACACGCCACCAGTGCGAGGAAAGGCGGAGGCGAGTTCTGCGCATACTAACGCGCCAAAAAAAGTTAATGTTCCCGCGAGCAACCAAATCAACGCCACCCCGCCTAATGACGGAACGAGTTTGGTAATTTCGGTAGGCTGTACAAAAATTGCCCCGCCAATAATGGTCCCAACCACCATGGCCGTCGTCTGCGTAAGATTAATTGACCGTGACAGCTGTCCTGGCGTTGATTGGCTCATGGGCGATTATTGATCAGCCCTCGGGCTGCTCTGTTACCTAGTACGAACCACCTACAGTTGAGGGGACGCGTAGGAAGGAGCGCTCAGCCAGAACCGATACACGGGTCTGGTTGAGCGGTGCGCCGGACCAATAAACAGAGAGACTCTTAAGCCGCCGCCGTCGCGTTGATCCGTAGAACTTTCGCAAAAACCTCGACCGCTTGACGCATCTCGTCCATGGTTCCGATAGAAATGCGTGCCCAATCCTTTTCATAAGGTGGGAAGTTCCGGCCAACCGCCACGCCATTTTCCCGAGCACCATCGCGGAATTCCTGCGCTGCCATACCCGTATTGACGAAAATGAAATTCGTCTGCGAATCAGTCGCATCAAAACCGGCGTTCTTAAACCAGTCAATCGTAAACTGACGCGCTTCGGTGTTCCGCACGGATTCAGCTTCAAGTCGCCCAGTATCCAGAATCGACACCTTTGCTGCAGCAATGCCAAGAGTATTCAAGGTCATTCGACTGTGCCATGGCATGAGTTCTTGCACCATATCCTCATGCGCAATGCCGAACCCAACACGGAATCCAGCCATCCCATGCGCCTTCGAGAATGTCCGCGCCGCCAGCACTCTCGGATTCTTGACCGCCGTTGGGATTTGACTCCGGTGATTCGGGTCGGTGGCATAGTCGTGATATGCCTCATCAACCAGAATCGTCGTGTCTGGTGATGCAGTCAGCACGTCATCGATGAACCCCATCACGGCGTCTTCGCCATGAATGGTGGCCGTCGGATTATTCGGATTATTCAAGAACACGAGTCCAGCACCTTCCCGTGCCGCTGCTGCCATTTCGTCGAGATCCAACTGCATCTTGTCGTTCAAACCAATCTCGGTGAAAGCGGACCCAATCAGTTCCGCATACTGAGTGCATTCTTCGTAGGTCGGCGTTGCGGTCACAAGCGGTTTCGTGGACGACGTATACGCCTGCACGGCCGTGCGGAGGACCTGCGTCGACCCCAAGCCAAGAATCACATTGCCCGGTGCAACACCAAAACGATCAGCAATGGCCCGTCTCAGTCCGGCTTCATTTGTTTCTGGGCTGGACATGGCATAGCGACCGACCCCTACGCCACCCTCGCCGAGAGTGCTACGTGCCGCGGCGAGCGCGCGCTCGCCAGGACCCGCCGGGTTCTCGTTGTTGTGCAGTAAAAGTGGACGTTCCTGGGCCAGCAGTTCTGCTGTCCAAAACTCTGGTAGCTCGTAAGTCCGCGGAATATAGCTGCCCGAAAATGCTGCTACACCGCCAAGCCCAACAGTCTTTACAAACGCGCGTCGTGAAAACGACATGTCATCCTCCTCGAAAAACTTTCTAGGCCAGAGTGTCTGCCCAGACAGAACATTTGTTCACTTCTACTTAACCCAACTCACTCCACGTAGACGCCTGTGCGTCTAAGCCAGCACCTGCTTGAAAACTTCCGTAGCCCTGCGCATCTCGTCCATTGTGCCAATCGAGATCCGACAGTGTGTTTTTTCCATTGGTGGAAATTCGCGACCAACGAGCACGTTGTGCTCACGACACGCAGCGCGAAATTCACTCGCC
>CAZMUA010000013.1:0-96628 GCA_964569695.1 uncultured Woeseiaceae bacterium | reverse complement strand
GGAAGACGTGATGGTGGAGATGGTCTATTTAGTTCGTCGTGGGATGAAGAATGGCGCGTACGGGTTGTCGAGTGGTTTGTTCTATGCACCAGGAAACTTTGCCACGACAGACGAATTGATTGCGCTGGCTTCAGTAGCCAGTGAATTTGGGGGACTTTACACTAGCCACATCCGCGATGAAGGGAACTACTCGGTCGGATTAATTGCTGCTGTGAATGAGGTCATTCGGATTGCAGAGGAAGCCAAACTCCCAGGGATTGTCAGTCACATGAAGGTGTTGGGGCCCGACAGCTGGGGTTTGTCGGTGGCGGCGACGACGCGCCTTAATATGGCTCGGCGTCGCGGTGTTGAAGTATTTGCAGATCAGTACCCGTACACAGCTTCGTCGACAAGTTTGACTGGGGCTTTCATCCCTCGCTGGGCGCAAGTTGGTGGAGCAGCTGAGTTGCAACGTCGAATGGGTGCGCCGGAAACACGGCGTCGGTTAATAGAAGAGGTTCGTACAAATCTTCGTCGGCGTGGTGGCGCGGCCTCCCAGATCATAGCTTTCTCCCGTCACGATCGAAGCCTCGAGGGGCGTTCTCTAGCCGATATAGCAGAAATGCGAAGGCAAGCTCCTGAAGAAACGACGCTAGACCTGGTGGCAGAAGGGGGAGCATCGATCGTCTCTTTCAATATGTCGGAAGATGATCTCGAACACATCATGCGTCAAAGCTACACCATGACATCAAGCGATGGCGGACTGGTGCCAATGGGTGACGGGAAACCACATCCCCGTTCCTATGGTGCACATGCCAGAAAGTTGGAACGTTACGTACGCAATCGAAAGATCGTGTCGCTTGAATCGGCCGTGAGATCGATGACAAGTCTTCCAGCAACAGTGTTCGGTTTGACGAATCGCGGTGTAATTCAAACTGGAGCTTGGGCCGACCTAGCCATCTTCGAACCAGGAGATATCCACGAAACGGCGACTTATACCGATCCGCACCAAGTGGCGCAAGGCATGTATGCCGTGGTTGTGAACGGGAGTGTTGTCATTGAAAAAGGCAAATTCACGGCAGCTGCGCCGGGGCGAGTGCTGAGCAAGAATTAGGGAACAACTTTCACGAGCTTACCGCTGTTAGGAATTGGCCGACTTCTTTGCGGAATGCAGCGGTCCATTCGTGTCCGCCTTTAAAGACAGTTGTGGACACTTCGATACCACGCTCTCGGAGGGTAACTAGGTCGGAGGTGTATTTTTCTTGAGTGTACCAGTCATCTTCTTGCCCTCTACCGATAAGTACCTTCGGTAGTCGAAGTGGGCCACCTTCCTTAAGATCATTTGGTAAATCGCCGCCAAGCACAATCAAGCCGGAACACGCGTGCCCCGCTTTGGCAGCCGCTCGATATGCCATGGCGGCTCCTTGGGAGAACCCTACATAGACCAAATGATTGTTCACGTTAAACTCTTGTTGGAGTTTACGGACAACACCATCAACGTACTGAATATTATCTAGAATGGCTTGCTCCCGACCGAGGCGAGTCATCCAGCTTGCAACAACCCTTTGTTGCTTTGAACTGTAGAACCAGTGCAGGCCTTGGACGGATGCAAGGAGCCAGTGCTCTGCACCAGGAAGGCGTTGCAACTCAGCTAGGTGGGTCTCGGCTTGCTCTCCATATCCATGAAAACCGACGAGTAATGGATGAGGACCCTGGCCAGTTGGACACGATATTAGGTAGCGACCTTGTGTCGACGCGGCGATTGTGTGTTCACTTGGTGGTGTAAATTCAGTCATCTTTGATGCTTACGTTAATGAGAGGTAGCAAGTGCTTCTGTTAGCACGTGGCCATCAGGATGAGGTAACGTGACGCCTGCCAATAGCGCAAGCGTGGGTGCGATGTCCGAAGGAGCAGCCGATGTCCAGTAGTGTCCAGACTCGATGCCAGCTCCATAAAAAATGATTGGAACACGAACATCGTAGTCATACCCGGTACCATGGTCAGCTTGACGTATCCACGTGTACCAGTACGGTTTTGGAATGACAATGAGATCGCCACTACGCCCTGGGTAATAGCTGCGCGCAACCTGTTCCGTTAGGGGATCTGTGAAGGGTTTTTGTAATAGTTCGTCTGGTTGGAAAACTCGTTGTACTCCAGGAATTCCATTCAAAGTATTGATGGCAGTCCGCATGGCCTCGGGATTCCCAAGCAAGGTTTGATACACCTGTGGGTCGAAATAGAAGTCCGTATGGGTCATGCCGGTTGCATGTTTCCCTGGACCCAAGACGGGTTCCAGAGCGCGGTTAACCCGGTCCAATACGTCTTGGCGGCTAATACGACCGGCGTCAAACCCTAACGCAACTGCCCGGTCGGATGACGGTCCTAACCCGTGGTCGGCTGTTAGTGTCACCACATAATTGTTGCGTCCAACCATTTCATCCAGATGATTCAAGAGTTTTCCAATTGTGGCATCAAGTCTAAAGTAAAGATCTTGCAATTCCAGGCTGCGTGGGCCGAAATCGTGACCGACATAGTCCGATGCCGAGAAGCCTAAGGCCAAATAATTTATTCCGCCTTGGGTCTCCAGGTCCAAGGCGTCGAGTGCGGCAATTCCTAGATTGGCGACGTACTCGTCGGCCAGCGGACTACGTTTCCAGTCATTGTAAAAGGCCGTATCTGGATCATTAGACGGGCTTCCAAGCCGATGGGCGAACGACGTCTTATCATCAGTCGTGAAACGGAATTGCTCAGGTCTGAGTGAAGGGGTCCAGACATGACCGAAAGCGTTTTCAACTGGATGTTGTTTTACCCAATTTGCTATGAATGGCACCGGCTCTGCTGTGAAGGCAGTCGAGGTTGTCCACGCATTGCCGTCGTCAAACCAGGCCACCGCGTCAGCCCGTTGGCCTGATAGTGGAATCGCTGCTCTCGACTTAATGGAAAACGCCACAATCTTGGAGTCAGTGTCACGTTGGGTCCGAAGAGCGTCTGCCAGTGTGGGAACACTAAGGTTTGACGGGCCATGCTGCTCGCGGCCTCCACTACCATAACGTACGACATTGGTTGCTGAATCCGCAGTACAACGAACACGTCGTCCGACAGTTGTGTCCCACCAACCATCGAGAATCATCCCGTGGGTGGACGGCACCGTACCGGTGGAGATTGTGGTGTGTCCCGCACAGGTCAGTGTTCCGAAGTAGGAGTACCGGGCTTGCCGAAACCACGCTCCTTCGTTTACGAGACGCCGAAGACCGGCAGTCCAGTTGTGCTGGTATCGTTCAATAGCATCGGCGCGCATTTGATCGACCACTAACACGACGATCAATTTTGGCGCTTCAGCGAAGAGATTTCCGGTGTTGCTGTAAATTACCAGTACAACAATTGCCGCCCAGTAGATGTTCCGTTGCCTCATCACTGCAGGTTGCCCGCTAATGGCCAGACTAGGAGAATAACAGGTAGTCCGATGGCCACCACGAGTATTTCCAATGGTAACCCCATCCTCCAATAGTCACCGAATTTGTAGCCACCTGGCCCCATGATGATCATGTTGTTCTTGTGGCCGATGGGTGTCAGGAAAGCACACGAAGCAGCGACTGCAACAGCCATCAAGAATGGATCCGGACTGACTCCGAGCTGTTGAGCAATGCTGAGCCCGATCGGAGCAGCGATCAATGCCGTAGCAACATTGTTTAGTACATCCGACAAGGTCATAGTCACGACCATGAGAATCGCAAGGACGGCGACTACAGGCAATCCTTGTGACCAATCAACAATGCCTTGTGCGATCAAGGCCGTCCCGCCACTTTCTTCTAGCGCAGTTCCTATCGGAATCAAGCAGCCAAGTAAAACGATGACCTCCCATTGTATCTTCTCGTATACCTGGGACGGTGGCACGATACGGAACAGTAGATAGATGACGGCGACGGCTCCGAGCGCAACTGGTAAGTAGAGTAGGCCGACACTCGCTGTGAGGACTGCTGCGGCGAAAGTTAGAACTGCCAGCCAAGCCTTGTTCCGCTGAACTACTTCGAGTGGCTTTTCTTTCCGGTCGGCTAGCGGGAGGCAGCCCAGCCAGTCTACAACGTCGTCCAGGATATCTTCATCACCGATGAGCAACAACATGTCACCAGCCTTGATACGTAACTTGCGAACCCGATCGTGAAACTGTTTCCCGTTACGTGAGACACCGAGTAGAGTCACCTTGCGCCGCCAGAGGAGTCTGAGGTCATAGGCGGAACGCCCAACAATTCGCGCACCTTCCGGCACAGCAACTTCAAGTAGTTCGGGTTTTTCGCTTGTGACACCTTCGTGCTTTGCACCGCCCGCGTATTCCAAACCTGCCGAGCCGATGAATTGTTCGATTGCGTGAGGGTGACCCTTCATGACGATTACGTCGCCCTTGCGTATAACCTCAAGATCTATCTTGCCAGTGAGACGCTTGCTTTGGCGGACAAGACCGGTAAGATCCTCCACATCGTACTCATCTCTTGCGATCTTTCGCAGGTCCTGCAGCGTCTTGTCGATCGCTATTGATGAGTCCTTCACTTTGCCTTCAGCAATGTATTTGCTTAGGTCCATCAAGTCTTCAGCGCTGTTGTGTTTCCTCCGTTCAACCGGAATGAATTTCCACCCGATAATCGTCACATAGGTGATGCCCACGATCGCGACAATGAGTCCGACTGGCGCGAAATCGAACATACTGTAAGAGCTTCCCAGGGACTGCTCCCGGAAGGTCGCAATGACGACGTTTGGAGGCGTGCCGATCAAGGTGACCATCCCGCCGAGAATGGATGCAAACGAGACGGGCATAAGACTGAGTGCCGGACTCCGTTTAGCTTTCCTCGCGGCTTGCATATCTACTGGCATCAATAATGCGAGTGCTGCGACATTGTTCATGATCGCACTCAGTGCAGCAGCAACTGTTGACATGATGGCGATATGCAGGCGGAGTTTCCGTGAGGCGCTAATCAGATAGCGAGCTAACACCTCAATCGCCCCTGAACTCTTCAGTCCTTCGCTGATGACTAACACCAGTGCGATGATCACCGTCGCGGGATGTGCAAACCCGTCAAACAGCGCATTCTGAGGCACCGCTCCACCCATCGAGGCAACAATTAAGGCACCGAAGGCAACGACGTCGTATCTCATCCGCCCCGACAAGAGTAGGGCGAAGACTGTCAGAAGCACTCCGAAAATAAATAGTTGATCACCAATCATTGAGATTATTGTCCTTGGAGCAGCATAACCAGGAAGTGAGAAGGCTGTGGCTGATGCCAACACTTGCAGTGTCGTGTTTCAGCATACATAGATAGTGTATAAAATACTTCCAATAAGTGTGTCAGTTTCACTTTAGTGGTTGGAGCGATAGTCACGGATTACCTGATTTTCAAGGGAGCATCAGCTGTGCCGAAATTATCTGAAGCGTTACCAGGAAGACCCACGGCAATGCCGGTGCCAGACGCGCACTTTGTCAACGGTAATCCACTCAAGCCACCGTTTCCGAAGGAATTAACGATGGCTTTGTTCGGTTTGGGCTGCTTTTGGGGTGCCGAGCGAACATTCTGGCAGATCGAGGGCGTGTACACCACTGCAGTCGGGTACGCAGGTGGTTACACGCCTAATGCGACTTATCAGGAAGTTTGTACTGGGCAGACGGGTCACAATGAAGTCGTCCGTGTCGTCTTTGATCTCGAGTCTGTAAGTTATGCACACTTACTGAGGGTGTTTTGGGAATCGCACGATCCGACACAAGGCATGCGTCAAGGCAATGATGTTGGTACCCAGTACCGGTCAGGTATCTACGCCTACGACGACACACAGTTAAGGGCTGCGCGGACCTCGCGAACAACTTACGAACAAGCGTTAGTGCAGGCTGGGCATCGTCGCGCGGTCACGACTGAAATTGTCGATGCGCCATCGTTCTATTATGCCGAGGATTACCATCAACAATACCTTGCCAAAAACCCGCATGGTTACTGTGGTCTTGGCGGTATCGGTGTTGATTGTCCGCGCTGGGTTTCTTCGTAGTCGACAACAAATCAGGTTTTAGCGTCGAGGTTTATGGGTTCGGGGGTGTATTAACGCCCATATCGACCTGTACTTCGAAACGCCTGAAGTTTGAGTACTTTGCTTCGCAGTTGACTTCAAGATTTCGCCTGGCAAAAGGGCTTAAGGTCAGTGGACGAAGTCGAACTTTGTACCGCTCGGTCATTGTTTCTGGCACGAAGATGCCTAAGTTTTCGTCGGCTTTGTACTTCACACGCATTTGAATTTCAAGTTCAGCCACTTCATCTTTAGCTCGGAAATCAGTCTGTATCACACGTCCTGTTGTCGGTTCAATCCACACCGTGCCATAACTGAACAGATCTCCACCTCGACCATTCTTAATTAATGCAGGAGCAGTGTGCTCTTCAAACTCAAGTTCCCATACAGAGATTCCATCAATTTTCCGGTCTCGTTTTTTCTTAAATTGAAACCGATGCTGGTCCGACGCTGCGAGTAATTGCAAAGCCATAGTAGGGACGTTCATGTTTCGACTGATCCCGCCGATGTTATAGCGTGCGCTTTCTGTGATGAGACGACGACGCACAGGTCCAGTGATGATTGGTGATTCGCGAAATACGTCTTCGAGGCGTTGTTGTCGATCTTCTACCGGTGTTCCATTGACTGAGATAACGTCTCGGAAGGCGAGCCACGGCTCCTGCTCACCTGGCATACTAAAGACGAATAGGTCGGAGACCAGCCGACGATTGTTAACGCCGTCAGTCACTTGCAGGTAGTGTTCCTCTGCGATAACGGCGCCGAGATCTCGTTGATATCGATCCACGTACTCCGCAGCCAAGCTTAGTACATTTTCTAATGTGGATTCCTGCGCAACTAAAGGATTGGCTCCAAATATACTGATACTACCAATAAGGACAAAAGCGATTTTTGAAAGCCATTGTTGGATTCTTAGGCGTTCCATCTTCTTTTTCCTGACGCAGTCGATCTTGGACCTGGCGCTGGTGATATCACTTCAGTTACTAGCTCGAAACAAGATCTTGTGCAGAACGGAAATTGGTCGGGGCGCCCGGATTTGAACCGGGGACCTCCTGCTCCCAAAGCAGGCGCGATACCAAGCTACGCCACGCCCCGATTGATTTGGACACGGTCATTACAACCTATCATACCAAGCATACCAATCGAAGCACGATGGTTCAGCGCTTTCCGTCACTCCTGCGTCCCGTTCTGAGAGTGAAGGTTTTTCAGGCTCATTTTCTTCTTAAGAAACTCAGTGAATCTATTTGTACGAACGAGGATTAACGAAGGTGTGTCTCATGCTGCCAAGTTGCAAGGAAGGTTCGTAGTTGACGGAATGCCCGCCCTCGATGACTAATTGCAATCTTTTGCTCCCGTGAAAGCTCGGCTAGGGTGCATGAGTGCTGCGGGTAATAAAATATGGGATCATAACCAAAACCTGCCTTCCCACGAGGTTCGGCTGCGATAAAACCTTCAACTGTACCCTTGGCTTCGAAAATAATTTTCTTGTCTATTAACGTAAGTGCGCAGACAAATCGCGCCGAACTTCCTTTGCCTCCACATTTAGAGAGTTGCTTGTAAATCTCAGAAAATTTTTCTTCGTAGGTTTCGCCGTTAAATCGCGATGATCGCACTCCAGGTTGACCGTCTAGGGCATCGATAGCAAGCCCAGAGTCCTCAGCAACTGTAAGCATGCCTGTCTTGTCCGCATAGTGCTCAGCTTTGATACGTGAATTGTCAGTGAAAGTCTGACCCGTCTCTTCGATTTCACCGACGGCAGGAAATGAGCGCAATGTGAAGAACTCTATCGGTAAACCATCGAGAATCATCCTAATCTCGTCGAGCTTACCCTGATTAGTGGTCGCAATCAGTAGTTGCATCAGCTAGAAACAATCCAACGATGTCACGCTGCAGGTCGATTAGGTGTCGAGTACCAATGTCAGCCAGTTCCAAAAGTCGGTCCAATGCATCGCGCCCGAACGGTTCCATCTCTGCCGTACCTTGCACTTCGATAAAGCGGCCATCACCAGTTTTGACCACATTCATGTCAACATCGGCACTAGAATCCTCTTCGTACGCCAAGTCTAGTATGGGTGTGCCACCAACGACCCCGACACTCGTGGCTGCCACGTAATCTTGTACCGGCATTGAGTCGATGATGCTTGCTTCACGCATTTTCTGCAGGGCCAAGACGAGGGCTACAAATCCACCCGTAATGGATGCCGTTCGAGTGCCGCCATCGGCTTGAATCACGTCGCAGTCAATCCAAATCGTCCGTTCACCGAGAGCCTCGAGTTGAGAAACCGCTCGTAACGAACGACCGATAAGGCGCTGAATTTCTTGAGTTCGCCCACTAACCTTACCTTTCGACGCCTCGCGCGTGACACGGGTGGTTGTGGCCCGAGGTAACATGCCGTATTCCGCAGTGATCCATCCCTTGCCGGAACCGCGCAGAAATGGTGGCACTCGATCTTCAACGCTGGCAGTGCAAATAACTCGTGTCCGACCTGCTTCAATTAACACCGAGCCCTCGGCATGGAGCAAGTAATCCGGTGTTAATCGGGTTGGACGGAGCTCTTCAGCATCGCGGGCGTCTGAACGAATCGATTCATTCATTAATAAACTCCTAAGTAAACTGTGCGCAGTTTCTGTTCCTGAGTGCTGCAAGCTTTCACAATAATCGTTGCCTTATGATGGCTCAACCCACTTAAGAGATTGTGCTAATGGACGACGTAAGTCTATATGTCCGGCTAAGGTGTCAACTTCTTCACCTTCTATAAGAATTTGCACGGCAGTAATCGAGGGAAGATTAACCGTTAAAGTGTTTACGATAGCGTAGATCGTAAACAACTCTTCCAGTGAACCACCCGGATGCTCAGTGTTAATTTCACGACTAAAGTCGACAAAAGCATCGCCTCGGTCTGAAATGTAAATACCTAACAGCGTTGTTCCTTCTGGCACCGCCGACGTTAGTGGAGGTTCCGGGGGTAAAAGTTGCTGTTCGATAAGCAATCTCGCTTGAATTGTAGTTGCCACGTCTTCGGGAACGTCCTGCTCCCGTCCGACTAAACGTGTGCCTTGTTCGGCGACATAAAACAGCATAGCTGGGATAGTAGGTAGCGATGCATCGGGGTCGTCAAGCGATGGAGATATCGACGCGGTGTTAAGGGGATCTTGTCTCGTCTCGGACAGCGTGACGAATAACAGCCAGGCTGCAATCGCACCTGTGACGATAAGCGCGACGAGCGCTGTCAGAGACCCGCGACTCATGGCTCTTCCCCGGCTGGCGGCTGGGTCGAGCGTTGTAATGACCCGGCCTGCCAACGGTCACCTAACGATTCCCGATAGGTCACAACGCTTTGTAATAATCCTTGAACGACTCGATCTTGAAACGCAAGTGATGCTAGCTGTTCCTCTTGGAGTGCATTTGAGATAAACCCCATTTCCACTAGCACAGCAGGCATGTTGGCGCCTACTAAAACGCGGAAGGGAGCCTCTTGCAATGTGACCGTATTCATATTAATTCGACGCCGAAGTTCGACATCTACAAAACCCGCAAAGAGTGCGGAATTCTGCACATGAGTAACCTGCGCTAGGTCCCAGAGAACGATGTCGATGTTACGAGTACGACCACCTAACAGTGGCACAGTGTGGCTCTGTCGATTTTCACCGAGAGTCGCTTCACCGTAATCGTTAAGTGATAGGGAGTACACGGCGGCACCGCTGGCTGCTTCACTTGCGGAAGAATTTATATGCAGACTAATGAATAAATCAGCTTTATTGTTATTAGCGATGGCCGCGCGTTCGTCGAGTCGAACCGTCCGATCGCTGTCGCGTGTCATCACAACCCGAAGTCCTAAGCGACTTTCAATAGCTTCTCGTAGTCGTCTCGCTACTTGGAGAGTGATGTCCTTTTCTTGGAGTCCAGCTTGGCCTTGAGTGCCGGTATCGTTCCCGCCATGGCCAGCGTCGATCACAATGGTCCGTAATTCTGGCGCTTGTGAGAGATCAAGATCAGGACTTAGGTCGGTTCTTGTATCGGATGATGGTGGTTGAGGCTCTGAGCGTCGATCAGGGCCGCGAGCGACACTCCGTGCAACTGCCGTCTGGGACAGGATGTTCACTACGAGTTGAGTAGATGAGCCCGTGCCAATTAATGATGATTGATGCGAAGCAAAATCTGAACCTAGATTCACCGCAATCCAGTTCGGTTGTTCTGCACGGCTGATGCCAAGTACTAACGAGTCGCTGACTGATTCAGGTAATGCTAAATCAAGTAGATCAGCTTCGAACTTGACAACAAGACGATTTGCCTCCTGTTCAACCGTGTGCAGTGTTGGCGGTGACATTTCGAATGACACTTGAGCCTCACCGTCCATTTGGGTGTAGATTACTTCAATGTGTGGTACGCGGATGTTACCGACGATCACTAGGCCGGCATCTGAGCGCACTTGAAGTGGTATATCGAGTAACAGTGAAAGCACCTGATTGATAAATTCAACCGGCACGAACCACACGCTCTCGTTTTGAACCGGGGGTGTTGGCAGAGAGATGATACGTCCTTCGACTGACGTCAGACTCTGAGTGGATGTGAGCACCACAACCTTATCCTGATAAGTGATCGTAACGCCATGCACCAGAGTGTCTTCACGAACCGTCAAATTAAAAAGAGTTGCAAGGTCAGCTAGAGATACCATCTGCCGTTGGTTGATAGTTGTAACTGGAAGTCCCTGGGTTCCATCTCGGGACAGCAGAGTCAGCTCTTGCGTTGGTGTCTGATGCGACGTCGTCGCCGAAGTGACGAATAGACTAACCATTACCGCGACGCATAATCGTTGGCAAGACATAGAAACCCTCAATCTTTCATTGCTAGATAGAGAGACTTCCATCATAACGTACGGCTGAGAAAGCTTTCTCGGTCTTACGAATAAGTTCAGCTATGCGGTGTTTTGTAGTTTAAGGAGGCTTAGAATGAGAAGCTCGCGTCCAGCTGGCTCCGGAGTAACAGGTTGTTCTTGTCGTTCGGTGCAGTTATGAGTTTCTTCGTGAAGATGGTGATGAGGTCAAAACGAAGTCGAGGGTGAACCCTGTAACGTAATGCTGCTCGATTCAGGCGAATATTTGTCCCCTCACTGTATGAATACGTGAATGTTGACACCACGGCATCTTGTTCGATGTGTGCGTAGGTGTATTCGAGTTGGTAGGTTTTAATTTTGTCGGCATCTCCGTATGTAGCAGTGAACCAGAAACCATTATTTTCCTCAGTTGCTGCTCGGGTGTTTGTAATCCAGTTAGCAGTGAGTTGTAGGGGATAGTTACGTCGCCCAGTGTTCAGGGTCGCTTTAGCGATGAGGTCTATTAGATTAAAGTCTGATTGGAACCCGATGATTTTCCCAGTGTTGTCCCGTTGAGTTAGGTTCGTATTGCGGCCGATACCCTCCGTGTCGACGAAAATTGCCACTGAATCTATTCCAGAAAATAAATAATCGGCTGCAACGAACTGAACAGAGTGTCCGGAGTCAAAACTAAAACTAACATCACCATAGGTGGCGAACATGAGCGTATCATCACGCTGTTTCTCTTCGTGAATAGAGACTTGTGATGTAACGAATCGATAGGACATTGGGCCTGCTGTACCACGCACTTGCTGGTATAGGCCCTCCCAGTTGACGTCGATATCCCATGACATTTCGGTACGAGTGACGGGTAAGTCAAATTTGCCCGCACCAATTGTTAGGACGGGGGCAGCCGTTGGGTTGTAAGTCATGAATGCGCGATCTAGGCTTATCGGCTTGCGCGTCAATAGCTCTGAAAGCGTTTGGTTCGATGAAAGCGGGTCGTCCATGTTACCAGTGCCAAGTCTGACTCCTATTTGAAAGTCATCATTGACTTGACTGTTGAGAGTCAGCCGTGCACGTATTTTTAAACGCCGTTGTGTCACACTAGTCTGAGACACATCAGGCGAACTGTTTTCGAATTGTCGTAACTCTTCTAGGCGTTGGCGAAAGTCCATGCCGATGGAGAGACGCTCCCACCAAGAACTGGAAGTTTGCGCATGACTTGGGGTGGCAAAGAGCATGCAGGTCAGCATGCTAGCGCCTAGGCTACTCAAAAATTTCATCAAACAGATTTTTCACAAGGTGCGAATCGATAGAGTGTGAAGGTCAACCTTCAGAAATAATATCATGCACGGCGATCGCTTCAGAATGCCTTAAGCAATAAAATGACTCTTCAAGGGTTGCAAGACATAGTTGATTTCATCGATGGCATCCGGCGAAAACGTGTAATTGGCATCCCTGCCTATGTGAGTCTTAAATACACCACGTTGTTGCATCAGGTATGCACGCAATCCAGGCACGTATTGCTCAAGGTTCGTAATCATAAGAAGTTGACTAAACAGTTCTCGGACTTCGGCCTGCCGATTTTCGAGATGTAGTTGCCATAATCGTGTATAGACCTCAGGGTATTGAGGGCCGCCAGTCATTGTGCCGTCCATGCCGAGCCTCATTTCATACGTCCAAGCCCGCGCTCGAGTTCCTCCAAAGATTCGCTTAATAGTATTTGGACGATGGACTTCAAATTGCTTCATGCGGGCGAGTGTGTCGCCGTATTCTTCCTTCACATATCCGAAGTGCGGAAAACGCTCACTCATTTCTATAATGAATTCGACCGTAGGTTCGACGCGGTCAGCTGCGCCGCCGGTAGTCTGAATAAAAATTGGTTTATCGGTAGCGTGACACAACGCAGTGTAGTACTCACGGTAGTCGTCAATGGAATGTGCTTCGCTGGGGGGCATGGCAATCATCGCGTCGCAGCCGACAGCAGTTGCATGGTTTGCGTACTCTAACATTTGGTCCGTGTTGGTTCCTTGTACGCCAAGAATCAACGATACCAATCGGTCACGCGAGGCATCGGCTAGGACTTCCATGCCGTGCAGGCGTTCCTCATGCGTGAGATAGGGTAGGTCGCTTGAGTATTGAGGCCAAACCAAACCATTGGTCCCTCGTTGATCCAGAAATTCGACTTCAGCAGCCAGATCTTCATAGTCGATCGCTTTCTCGTTAGTGTATGGAGTAGCTACGATCATGAGCACGCCACGAAACGGCTCTCGTGATGCCGCGACCACGGTATTGTCTGGACTTTGACTGGTTGTCCGTTCGTGATAGAGCGCCGTGGCGCCCACAGTGGTCAGCCACTCGCGACGCGTTAGATTTGAGATAATTGTCATCTGGGTCTCCTAAGCATCCTCTATCTTGTATCCGACCCCTCCGTGAACGGACGAGGGGTTTGAGCAATTGCCCGACAGTATTTTATGATCATCAGGCCAAATTCTTGGTGTTTCTGCTTGACACTGTCTCACACAATGTCCACACTGCAATTTTAGTGCGCCATCACCGGTGGTGCGCTGGTAATAATCTAGGGAGTTTGAAGTCAAGAGGAGGCTTGCATGTCACTGTCACGTCGTGCGTTCGTTCGTACTCTTGGTATTGGTGGAGCTAGTGCATTCTCTACTGCGTGGGTCGTTGGTCACGGACGCGAAGCGTTGGCGTGGGGACCCGATCCGGTTGAAGAAATGCTTCAAGCGTCCAACGATACTGTAATGATCATTCTTAGCAGTAACGAAAATGCCCGCGGTCCTGGCAAGGCAGCGCTGGATGCTCTTAACGGCCGAGCTGATTTCAAGGTCGGTCGCTATCAGCGTGATATTTCCAGGGAGGATCTTCCGGCAGCGATCGCGAAGAGTTTAGGCCATGGCGCCCAAGGTGAAAATATTCTGGTCTCCACCGGTTCATCGCATATTTTGGAGGCTGGGGTTCGGGCATATGTCTCGGTTGGTCGGCCGCTAGTGACTGGGACCCCCTCTTACGGGAACCCGGCCCGTTCGACTCGAGCAATGGGTGCTGAAGTGCGCGAGGTTCCAGTCGATAGCAACTTAAGGCTCGACCTGGATGGAATGGCCGATGCAGCCCAAGGCGCTGGATTGGTCTTCCTGTGCAACCCGAATAATCCGACATCCGCGTCGCACCCGGCTGAGAAAGTGTCAGCATTTATTGAACACGTCGTCTCGTCCTCGCCAGGTACTGGCATCTTGGTCGATGAAGCTTATATCGACTACGCGACTGATCCCTCTGTCGGTTCGGCCATTGCCGAGTCTCTTACGTATCCGGGTGTGTTCCTTGCTCGTACCTTTTCGAAAGCATACGGAATGGCTGGGCTTCGACTCGGTTATGCGGCCGGACAGACAGGGACCTTAGATAAGCTCAGCCGTGCGTGGGGGTTAGGCGAAGTCAGCCTGCTTACGGCCAGCGCTGCTATCGCGTCCTTGAATGATCCTAGTCACATGGAGTGGGAACGAGAGGAGAATCGCAAGGTGCGTGACTTTACGATCAATGAGTTAGGGAAAATGGGTTTTGAGTCCGCTGAATCTCAAACTAATTTTCTGTTTGTAGACATCGGTCGATCGGCTGCTGAGTTCCGCGAAGCCTGTCGAGCACTTGGTGTCGCGGTTGGTCGTGACTTTCCACCGATGGAGCAAACCCACGCGCGCATTTCGCTCGGCACGATGGAAGAAATGCAGCGAGCGTTAGAAGTGTTCCGTCAAGTACTCACTAACTGAGCGACTCGAATCGTTTGACCGCACGTTTGTGAGTGACAGTTGACGATTGGGGCGCACCTGGGTTTCCAGGTGCGCCCTTGTCTTTTATGTGGTCGGTCGCTTGAGGGTTCGCCGACCTGACATTACGAAGGGAGTGATCAGTGACTGGGGCGAGTTACTCAGACTGAGTTCATCGCCTGTATTCGACAGAGATTAATTGAAACGCACAAGGGTAATGTCGATGTGACGCATGCGATTCTTTGCTTGACGCCACTGTACAAGGATAGGACTTTGGAATGGTCCTTGAGCGAGGTGCCCACGCTGTGTTGAGTTTCCATTCGTGACTAAGACATTGACCGAGCGTTTCATGCGAAGAAATCGGCTGGCGGGTGCTCCAAAAAATCGTGAAGCAACCTGCTCTATCATCGAGTCGTTTAACCCCAATGCATCTACTAGCTCGTTAAAGATCCTCACTAAGTCATACTTTGCATACCCCATGGTTTTATTGGGAATGGCGCGAGGATCTGCCAGCAGGTGCCGACTTTTCTCGGCCATGAAGCGGAACGGATCCCGGAGCACCTCGGCAAGGTCATGCTGCATAAGCAAAGTTTCGTATTCGTTCACCGTGAGACCAGCTTGGCCTTCACCGGGTGAGAGTGTGAGATGGATACGGCCTTTTGTGACTCCGTGCCGATCAATCATTTCCTGACACTGTTGAAAAAGTCCCAAGCGAGGATCCTTGAGGTTGACGGATTCTACAGGATGCGCTGACATCGGCACCGCCAGGCGGTCACGCGCTACAACTTCCTCAGTGCTGAAACCAAGCACTGTGGTACGGCGACGTCGTGAGCGACCTTCGTTGACGCCATCGAGGTCAATAAAATAGACTGGCTCGCCTTTACGGCGTCGGTAGGTGACACAACTTCGTAATCCGGCGCTGATGAATGCTAAATGAGAATCGGCGTTACAGGGTTCGACGCGGCGCTGTTCCTCAGTCAATTCTTCACGCAGGTGCAATTCGTCGTGCTGGTACCCTGCGCCTTCTGGAAAGATTTTCTTGAAGAAAGAGAGGTACGGTGCGACACCGTCTTGTTTGCGGTTCAAACGTCCGGCGATGCCTTGGTCTAAATAGCCGGCGGTTGTGTGGTACGAACAGTAAAGGGCTCGAGGGAATTTCTCCAATACTTCGCCATGAGTGTCTATGATTTGTCTGTCCACATCCACGAGATCCAGTCGTGCACGTGGACTGATTTCAAGAGTGATTTCTAAGGGTGAAGCTACCATATCGTGTGGTCAGTTATTGTTCAGTCTACCTTAGGTTGTCTTCCGACACCAACGGAGTCATTTGCACAGTTTTTGGGTTGATGTTTTTTCTCTATATATCATTCTTCAGTGTATCTGGTGCCAATCGGGGTATTATGAAAGCACTTGGTCGAACCCTCAGTGAGGTTCAGCCCCGTATCTTGGCGCCAGAAACTTTCGCGTAAGACTGTATCACCTGGTGCAATAAAAGGGAGAATTCTGTGAGTATGAGATGGGTTAAGCAAGGGTGGCAGGAAACGCCAATTATCATGTTGGTCAGCTGCATATTGTTCCTGACGACATCAGCCGTGGCGCAACAGGCAAACAATAGCGAGTGGCGTTACTGGGGAAGTGACGCAGCGAGTTCACGGTACTTGCCTCTAACACAGGTTGACGCGAACAATTTCGAAGATCTTGAAGTGGCTTGGGTCTGGAAGGGTGATAACTTCGGCCCGTCTGCGGATAACATCCTCCGCGCCACACCAATTTATGTTAATGGCAGGCTCTACAGTGTAGCGGGTCAGCGTCGTACGGTCGTGTCGATCGATCCGGCTACGGGTGAGACTCTCTGGACTTTCCGCGAACCACCGACTAAGCGGTGGGAGGATTCAATGCGGAAAAATTATGGTAAGGGTGTTGCGTACGCTGAAGTGGAAGGCAAAGGGCGAATCTATGTGGTCACCCCAGCGTTCTTCCTGCACGCGTTAGACCCTGATACGGGCTATCCCATTGAGACCTTTGGTTCCAATGGTACCGTCGATCTGCTGGCGGATTTTGGCTATGACTATGATCCAGACGCAGGGATTCCGCGAGAAGTTGGCTACATTACGAATTCTTCACCTCCGATTGTCGTCAATGACGTCATTGTCGTAGGGAATGCCCATCAGCAGGGATACAACCAGACGCGCCGTGAAAATGTGCCTGGCCACATTGTGGCGTATGACGCCAAGGACGGTGACCACAAATGGAAATTTAATGTGATTCCACAGCCTGGTGAATTTGGTCATGACACTTGGGAAAGTGACGCCTGGTCGTACACGGGGAACGTGTCTGCCTGGGCACCCCTGTCGGCCGACCCCGAGCTCGGACTCGTCTATTTTGTGACGGACCCTCCCTCAAACGATTTTTGGGGTGGCTTTCACCCGGGGGACAACTTGTTTTCGACGAGCATCGTGGCTTTACATGCAGAGACTGGTGAACGAGCCTGGCATTTCCAGACAGTCCATCACGACATCTGGAACTATGACAATCCAACAGCGCCAAATCTTGTGGATGTGATGATTGACGGCAAAAAGGTACCGCTTCTGGTGCAAACCACAAAGCAGTCATTTGCGTACGTGCTGAATCGTGAAACAGGAGAACCGGTGTGGCCGATTGAAGAGCGAGAAGTTCCTGAATCTATGATTCCAGGTGAGCAGACTTCGCCGACACAGCCTTTTCCCACGCGGCCGGCGGCGTACGAGATGCAAGGTGTCACCGTCGATGATCTGATCGACTTTACGCCGGAACTCCGTACGGCGGCCATCGAACTTATGGACGACTTTCAGATGGGCCCCTTGTATAATCCCCCGTTACATCGTGATAACGATATTAACAAGCGTGCTGCACTAATTTGCCCTGGAGGCAATGGTGGTACCAATATCCCGGGCGGGGCTAACGTCGATCCAGAGACTGGCATTTTGTACGTCGCGTCGACTAAAACCTGCGGGGCTCCCTTTCTCGTGCCTGGGGCCGAGATGGATGCACGCGATCCCAATCCCATAGGACTCACGGTTATGGAGTGGGCGAGTGGGCCTGGGCGAGGGCCTCGTGGACCCGAGGGTTTACCCATTTTGAAGCCACCCTACGGCCGAATCACGGCGATTGACTTGAACACGGGTGAGCAGCTTTGGTGGATTCCAAATGGGGATACTCCAGACCAGGTCAAGAATCATCCGGCGCTGCAAGGGATGGAGATTCCCAATACCGGTCAACGGGCGCACGCCACGGTACTGCTGACCAAGACCTTGTTAATGTATGGCGAAGGTCGAGGCGCGCAGGCCCGTTTTCACGCCGTCGATAAGGAGACGGGTGCCCGAGTTGGGACAGTGGATTTGCCAGCGCCATCGAACACGGCACCGATGACATATATGCACAACGGAAAGCAGTACATTATTCAGGCTGTTGGTGGTCGTGGCTATACGGGTTCCCTCGTCGCGTTAGCACTACCGTAAATGTTGCCGGCGGCTCATCGTAAGCACACCTTACGTCGCTCTGTCAGGGTTGCCGGCGTCATGCTGTGCAGTGCCGCGTTTGCCGTGAGTTAATGATTGCTCTATTTCTTGTCGCAGCCTTCATCCTTGCCATGATCGGCCTTGGGGTGTGGGGCATGGGCCGAACTCGAACTCCGACAGACTTTTTTCTTGGTGGACGACAAATCGGGCCTTGGGCTTCTGCATTTGCCTACGGGACGAGTTACTTTTCCGCTGTCGTTTTTATTGGTTTTGCGGGCCAATTTGGCTGGAACTACGGACTGGATGCGCTCTGGATTGCAGCCGGTAATACACTCTTCGGGGTTTTGGCCGCTTGGGTAATTCTTGCGAAACCTACCCGAAGTATGACCCGCAATTTGGACGCTTTAACCATGCCAGAGTTTTTCGCGAAGCGCTATCAGTTGCCACTCTTGCGGGTGTTCGCGGCCGGCATCATCTTTCTCTTTCTACTCCCATACTCCGCATCGGTGTTTAAGGGTTTGAGTCACTTGGTTGAGATTAACTTTCAGGATCTGCTGTCCTATGAAGCTGCCCTGTTCATCATGTGTGTGAGCACTGGTCTGTACCTGACGCTCGGTGGTTACTTTGCTGTCGCTATCGCTGACCTGATTCAAGGTTTAATCATGTTGGTCGGTGCCGTCGTCATGGTCGTCGTACTTGTGGGGCAAGGGGGCGGTCTTACTGCGGTCGTCCAGACGATGAGGGTTAACGTTTTTGCGGATGGGTTACTGTCGCCCGAACCTTCGTGGTGGGTTTTGTGGTCGGTGGTCTTCATGAGTAGCTTCGGCCCGTGGGGCTTGCCGCAGATGGTCCATAAGTTCTATGCCATCAAAAGTGAACGACACATTACGACGGCCACGATCGTTACCAGTGTATTTGCCACGGTCACGGTGTTTGCCGCTTATTTCACGGGTGCTTTAACCCGCGTATTCTTTGCTGACGGTCTGCCGGCTAGTGCGTTGACCCGAGAGCAATCAGGAACGGTGGGTGTGCAATACGACGTCCTTGTACCAGAACTACTCACTGCCCAGCTGCCAGAGGTTCTCATGGCAGTCGTTCTGCTACTGGTTCTCTCGGCTTCAATGAGCACGCTGTCGAGTCTCGTTCTCGTTTCTTCGTCTGCGATTTCGGTTGACCTTCGTGCTGGGCGAGCGGGTCCCGAGGCGACTCCAGCCCAGTCGCTTCGAATCATGCGATGGATGGCATCTGTCTTCATTGCGATTTCTTTCGTGATTGCGAACAATGATTTTGCTTTCATCGTGACGTTAATGTCGCTCAGTTGGGGAGCTGTTGCTGGCGCATTCCTGGCTCCTTACGTGTACGGCTTGTTTTGGCGTTCGGCGACCGGCTCTGCCGCATTTGCCGGGATGCTCACCGGGCTCGGGATTGCGGTTGTATGGGGGGGCTACCTTATTGTGAGTGGACGACCGGAATTGACGCCGATTGCTGCCTCGGTGGCCATGGTAGTTCCATTCTTCGTGATTCCGGTCGTGAGTATGTGGTCGACTCCACCTTCCAGCGATCTACTCCGTGACGCTTTTGCTGAGGACTCGTTTGTTGAGTGATGCCGGAGTTGTTCAGCTGTGATGCAGGAGCTTAAACAACGTTCCCTTCCCGAACCACGCTGCCTCGAGCGAATCGGTCAAATGCGAACGGTGCTAAGTCAATCTCACCAGGAGACCGGTCGGTGATGATGTCTGCTAGGATCCGCCCAGCAGCTGGTGAATGCTGAAAGCCGTGTCCGCTGAATCCACTGATGATGAAGAACCCGGGGTGTTCCTCAACTGGCCCAATGATCGGCATTGCATCTGGTGTCATCTCGTAGAGGCCTGCCCAAGCCGTGCTAATGCCGGCATCGGCCAATACAGGTAGGCGTCGTGCGGCGACTGGTGCAATCCGCTCCAGAAGATCCCAGTTCACGCTTTGTTCGAAACTTGAAGGTTCGTCAGGGTCTCCCATGCCAAATAAGATGCCCGTGCTTTCACGGTGAAAATAGAAACTGGTATCAAAATCGATGGTCAAAATGCGCGTGGAAGGTGACGTGCGTGCTTCATGGGGTAGGTCTTTGGGGTCGGGTGGTACATCAGCAATAAAGATATGCCGTCGGAATGGTTGCACAGGAATGCTGGTCGCCACCATTTGGCCAATCTGATGAGACCAGGGACCTGCCGCATTGACCACGATCCGCGTCTCGATTGGTCCAGCACTCGTTTGGATCTCTGTAATTCGGTCAGCGTCGAGTCCAATGCCTATAACTTCGACTTCACGCTCGATCGTCACGCCGAGTTGCTGGGCTGCCTTCGCAAATCCCATCGTGACGCTATTGGGATCGGCAATGCCATCGCGCCCACAGAACGTGGCGGCGCGAAGATTTTCACGGGTCATCCCTGGCGCCCGTCGACAGGCTTCATCGACATCCAGCCATTCAACGGGCACACCGAGGCGCCGTTGAAGTTCAAAGTTTTTTCGGAAAGTGTCGAGAGTGCTCGCTTCAGAAAGCAGGAACATATAGCCGTCTTGACGGAAATCAATTGACTGGCCGAGTTCATCTTCAAAACGTTCCAGAATATCGATTGACTCAAGAGACAGGCGAATATTGGATTCACTTGAAAATTGAAGACGGGCTCCCCCAGCGCACTTTCCGGTTGATCCTGCTCCCAGCAGTTGTTCACGTTCCAAAAGCACAATGTTTTGCATGCCGAGACGAGCGAGGTGATAAGCGACACTCACACCCATGCATCCGCCTCCGATGATTACCACATCCGCTGAAGATCGCATTTGCTGTTGTCCAGATTCCTGATGGCGCCCCGTTAGCGTACCGCGAACATCGCGGGCTGACGGATAATTTTATATCCGACAATGAGGAGAGGCGAGAAATGGTGGAGGCGGTGGGAGTCGAACCCACGTCCGAAAGTACAGATACGAGAGAATCTACATGTGTGTCGGCCCTTGAAAGTTCGCCGGTAACGTTAAAGCGCCGCCCAAACCGTTACCAACTAGCCCCGATAAAATCTCGTCGTGACGCGTCGGTGCCGCCCGTCACGACCAGCCTGCTAAAATGACATTCAGTCCCGCCTCACAGGCAAGGACGGGGTGAACGTCGCTGCTCTTAAGCAGCGAGTGCTAATTGCGAATCTGCAATTATGGTTTTTTCCATCGGATTTACGAGTCGATAGTGCTCGACATGCATCCCGCGCTCTCATACCTCCGTCGAAGCCGTGTCGCCCCCGATTGGACCCTCAAAGTGTACGTGGCCAGATGACCACACCTGGGTCCTATTGTAGTCTTGAGATAATGACGGGTCAATTGGTTGAGTGCGTGAGACTTGCAGCGTTTCAAGATGAGCGCGCGCGTTCAACGCATCACGTATAATGGCCGCTTGCCTGTTTCTGTTCAATTCGGTGTGTCGTGGGGGATAGGTGGTTCGTCAGATGCAAGATGACTCACGCAATATTCGGTGTTCTTACAAAGCGAGCCAGTTTTCCGAGTCCGTGATTCGGGAAATGACTCGCCTGTCGCAAGAACACAACGGTATCAATCTGTCTCAGGGGTTTCCTGATTTTCCTGCGCCAGAGATGGTTAAGGAAGCGGCCTGTGAAGCGATCCGTGCTGACATCAACCAGTATGCTGTCACGTGGGGGGCCAAACCACTGCGGGATGCGATTGCTAGGGAATTTAGCAAACGCTATGACGTGCCGGTGGATGCGGACCAACAGGTGACTGTCTGCTGTGGTTCGACGGAAGCGATGATCACGACGTTGCTCGCCTGTGTCGATCCCGGTGACGAGGTGATTGCATTTGAACCGTTCTACGAAAATTATGGGCCAGATGCGATCTTGTCAGATGCGGTGCCCCGATATGTGACTCTACATGAGCCTGACTGGACATTCGATCCTGACGAACTTGCGGCGGCATTTAACGAAAAAACGCGTGCCATTATTATTAATACTCCGAACAATCCGACCGGAAAGGTTCTGTCACGTGATGAGCTGTCGGTCATTGCCAGGTTGTGCCAGCAATGGAACGTGCTAGCCATCACTGACGAAATTTATGAGCACATTGTCTACGATGGGCACCGCCATGTTCCGATGGCCACTATAGATGGGATGGCTGAGCGGACAGTTACGATCAATAGCCTATCGAAAACATTCAGTGTTACAGGGTGGCGGGTTGGCTGGGCAATCGCGCCAACAGTGCTGACTGGTGCTATTCGAAAGGTCCATGACTTTCTGACGGTGGGCGCGGCGGCGCCACTCCAGGCCGCTGGTGCGGCTGCACTCAGTCTTCCTGACGGGTACTATCAGGAATTGGCCACTGCCTACCAGCATCGTCGCGACCTACTCCTTGATATTCTGGAGCGCCACCACTTCCATTGTTATAAACCATCTGGTGCTTATTACATCATGACGGATCTTCAAGCGTTTGACTGTAGCGACGATGTTGAGTTTGCGCGCTACCTTGTTCGTGAGGTCGGTGTCGCTGCGGTTCCTGGTAGTAGCTTCTATCGTCACGCTGAGCTTGGTCGTACAAAGCTACGTTTTTGCTTTTGCAAAAAAGAAGAAACCATGCAAGAGGCGGATCATCGTCTTGCGAAGTCTTCGATGGATAGGGCCATGAGTGACTGACACCAGTTCAAACTATGACTGAGTGAGCCGTCATCTCGGCGGATATATGATTGTGTTAGAGTAGTGTTCACGCCCTCCAGTGACATTAAGGTCACCACCTCAACTGCCGTTGCTTGGTTGCCGCGTCACGAAATTCGGGTTTACTGCGGTGAAATTCCGCAGTGAGTAAGTTCGACCATCCTACGAGTGAGTCAGTAGGTTCTTCGAGAAGGTACATGCAGTCACCGCTTCAGCGTCTTATCCCTTACGTGCTTCAATACCGTCTTCGTTTGACGCTTGGTCTTGCCTGTGTCTTCGGCACCGCAAGTGTTTCATTGCTGTCCCCGTGGGTGCTCAAATACGCGATAGACGATTTATCAACTATGGTGACACGCGTCAAACTTGCGCAGTATGCGGGTGCGCTCTTGGGAATTGCGCTGTTAGGAGGGTGCTTTCGGTTCTTGAGTCGACGGGTGATTGTGGGTGTCAGTCGTGAAATCGAGTACGACCTGCGCAATGACTTTTACGCGCATCTACAGCGATTGTCAGTGTCGTATTTTCAGTCTGTGCGAACTGGCGACATCATGTCACGCGCGACGAATGACCTTAGCGCTGTTCGAATGATGGTGGGACCAGCCATCATGTACTCAGCGAGCACGCTTATCGTGTTTGTTGTAGCAATTGTCATGATGCTGTCGATTGACATGCGCTTGACGTTAATCGCGCTCATCCCTCTACCTTTAGTGACATTGTCGGTTAAGTTCTTTGGCGCTGCCATACACCGTCGATTCGAGCATATTCAGGCTCAATTGTCTGAGATTAGTGCAGTCGTTCAGGAGTCACTTTCTGGCGTTCGAGTTATACGGGCTTATGGACAGGAACAAGCTGAACTGAATCGATTTGCTCAGGCCAATCACGAATACCTGAATCGCAATCGTGGTTTGATCGTGTTGCAGGGACTGTTTTCGCCAAGCCTGTCATTATTCCTGGGACTAAGCGCGCTTCTTGTGCTTTGGCTGGGTAGTCGATCGGTAGTTCTCGAGCGTATCTCTGTGGGTGAGCTTGTTGCGTTTAATGCTTATTTGGTGATGCTGTCATGGCCGGTGATTGCATTTGGATGGATCACCAACATGCTGCAACGCGGCATGGCGTCATGGAAGCGCATGTTACCAATTCTTGATACTGTTCCGGAGATCACTGACTCGGTACAGACAACCCATCCAGAACAAGTAGAGCGCATTCAAGGGCGCCTCGAACTTCGCCATCTAACGTTTGCCTACGGTGACGGTGACGGCTCACCGGTGTTACGTGATGTTTCGCTACGTATTGATCCTGGCCAGACAGTGGCGCTTGTGGGTGCGACGGGATCTGGAAAGTCCACTCTGTTAAATCTCATCCCACGATTGCATGATCCACCACCAGGCACTGTGTTCATTGATGACGTCGATGTCCGTGAGTTACCGCTTGCCAGTTTGCGTGGAGCCATAGGCTTTGTGCCCCAAGAGCCTTTTTTGTTTTCGGATACGATCGCTGAGAACATCGCGTTTGGATCGTTCGATACAACTGCTGATAAGGCCCTTGATCAAATTGCCGTCGAACGCATGGCTGCAGTTGCAAACTTAGATACCGACATTAAAGAATTTTCAAATGAGTACCAAACGATTGTGGGGGAGCGTGGGATTACTTTATCGGGCGGACAGAAACAGCGTACAGCGATTGCGCGAGCACTCATGGTTAATCCACGGATCATCATTCTCGATGATGCCCTGTCAGCTGTGGATACGTATACGGAAGAGCGAATACTGTTGCAATTAAATACGGAATTACAGGACCGGACAGCACTCATTGTTTCTCATCGAATTTCCACCGTACGTCAGGCTGACCTCATAATCGTCCTTCAAAATGGTTCTGTTGTTGAGCGCGGTTCTCATGATGAATTGCTCACCTACGGAGGCGTTTACGCCGATTTGCATCGCAAACAGTTACTCGAGGATGAGTTGGCAACTTCGTGATGACCATACACGATGAAGAAGTACTCGGTAAGGCCTACGACGCACGTTTGATGCGGCGACTGCTGACCTATCTGAAGCCGTATCGGGTTAGCGTCGTCATAGCGCTGTTCGCGATCATTGGCCATTCGATCTTACAGCTTGCACAGCCTTATCTCATGAAACTGGCGATTGATCAGTACATTGCTGCAGGAGACATGGCTGGACTGAATCAAGTCGCTCTGATCTTTCTATTCGTTCTAATCGGTGCATTCATTCTGGAGTACGTGCGCACCTACACGCTGCAACTGACTGGACAGCGGATCATGCTTGATTTGCGGATGGAAATCTACAGTCATCTGCAGCGGCTTGATATGCGATTCTATGATCGTAACCCCGTTGGTCGACTCATGACTCGTGTAACGACCGATGTCGATGTGCTTAACGACATGTTCGCTTCAGGAATCGTAACGGTGTTTGGTGACATCTTCATGTTGGTCGGCATAATGACCGTTCTTGTATCAATGGACTGGCGACTGGCGCTTATTGCGTTTTCGGTTTTACCATTGATTATTTTTATGACGCAATGGTTTCGCCGAAACGTACGTGAAACCTACCGCACGGTTCGATTGTGGATAGCGAGGATTAACGCATTTTTACAGGAACACATTAGTGGTATGGCTACCGTACAGTTGTTCCGTCGCGAAGCGCTTAGTTATGCGCGATTTGAAGATATCAACCGCACCCATCGAGATTCAAATATTGCCGGAATTGTGTACTACGCAGTTTTCTATCCCACGATCGAAGTCATTGGCGCGCTCGCTGCCTCACTAATTATTTGGTACGGTGGTGCGTGGGTCCTCCAGGACTCTCTCACACTAGGTGTGTTGGTGGCCTTCCTTCTGTACGCGCAGCGATTTTTCAGGCCAATCAGTGATATGTCAGAAAAGTTCAATGTGTTACAGGCAGCGATGGCATCTTCCGAACGTATTTTTACCCTACTCGATACTCCAGTGCTCCTGAAAAATCCAAGGAATCCAGTGAGTCGAAGTGGGCAGGCACCTGGACGCATTAAATTTGATCGCGTTTGGTTTGCCTATAATGAAAAAGATTTTGTACTTCGCGATGTGTCTTTTGAGGTAGCGCCAGGAGAACGCATCGGCATTGTTGGTGCAACTGGTGCTGGGAAAACGACGATTATCAACTTGTTGATGCGATTTTATGATGTGACTCGTGGCCGCATTAGTCTTGATGGAGTGGATATTCGAGAACTGGACCTACGTGGGCTTCGGCGTCTCTTTAGTCTGGTATTGCAGGACGTTCATTTGTTTTCAGGGTCGATAGCTTCGAATATCAGACTTGGGGAAGAGGGCATTTCTGACGCGGAGGTCGAACAGGCCGCAGCTAGTGTACACGCCGACAGATTCATTGCTCCATTACCAGATGGCTTTTCTAGTGTGGTTGCGGAACGAGGTGCCAACTTTTCTGTTGGCCAGAAGCAAATCCTGTCTTTCGCTAGAGCACTGGCTTTTGATCCTCGTATTCTCGTGCTTGACGAAGCAACGTCAAGTGTTGATACGGAAACAGAATTGCTTATTCAGGATGGTTTGCAAGTTTTGATGGCTGGTAGGACGACGATTGCGATAGCACATCGTTTGTCGACAATTCAAAATATGGATAAGATCCTCGTTCTACACAAAGGCCAGATCCGTGAAAGAGGTACCCATCAGAACTTGCTTACCCAACGAGGTATCTACCATCGTCTGTATCAGTTACAGTACAAAGATCAGGAGTTGACTGCTGGTCCGGAGTAAGGATGTGTTCCTTCCGGCTATTTCTTTTCAGACGGCGACTGTGGTTGTAAGGGCACCGGCGACGAACGAAACGCCTCTTCAAATTGAATAAATAGTTCATTGACTCGCCCTGGCTTGCTATCTGCAGGGTTCCAGCCGAGTCGAAGAATACGGAGTTCCAGGTGTCGCCGTCCAAAATCAAGCGCTTCGTAACAGCTCCACATGTAAATATCGATCAGCCGTCCCTGAACTGCTGGCCCGGTATCAAGAACTGTGTAGATACCATCGTATGGTCCTGCTGAACTAACCTCGATGACGGATCCAACAGGTAACAATTGGGGATCGGCAGCTGCAATACCCGCTCTCACCTTCACACCAGATTTGGTAGTGGTACCTTTGCAATAGGCTGTCGCAGTGAAACGTAAGGTCGCCCGAGATTCAGATTGACTGGTGGGCACAGAACTGGAAATTTGCTGCGAGTTGACAAGATGTGAATCAACACGAGCTGTAAAGTACACTGCCACACTGCAGGCTGTCAGCATTAAGGTGATGATGATACGCCCACGTCCATCGGACATTAGTTTCATGCAAATCTCCGTTGACCTGTTAGCAATCTCTTCGTCTAGCCTATCAAAAATGTCTAAACCCAGTTGGAAGAGGTGCGTCGCCGTCAGACTGGCGTAGGATCAGGTCGGGTTCATTTGTTACGGTGCCAATGTGTGTCAGCGTAACTTTTTCGGCAAAACGACGTGCTAGCGTCACTCGTGAACGTGGCGTAGGGGAAATTGCCAAGAGTAATTCGTAGTCTTCTCCCCCTTGGATGGCAGCGTTTACAGGGTCCAGCCCCTGCTGTTCGAACCAGGTTCTTGCTCCTGGATGAATCGGTATAGATGTTGCATCTATGATTGCGCCGAAGAGGCCGTCTCCTGTCAGGTTGTGGATTGCGTCACCAAGACCATCACTTAAATCGATTGCCGCATTGGGAATGCGATTTCTACCCATTAACATGCCGACCTTGACTCGAGGGTCAGGGCGTTTGAAGCGGGCCACACACGGCGTGATGCTCTCATTCTGATTTGGTGCATTATCTTGGTTAGATTTAGTAAGCCATTGAAAACCTGCACTGGCTGAACCTACAGTGCCTGTCACATACAGTCCGTCTCCCGGCTTGGCTCCACTTCGGCTGAGTACCGCCCGACGTTTGACCGAACCGAGTGCCGTGATATCAACGAAGAGGGGGCCTGGCGAACAGGCGATATTCCCACCAATTAAAGCAACCTCGTACTCTTTTGCCAGACTAATGATTCCAGCTAGCAGTTCGTCCACCTCCGAAACGAGGATGTCATGGGCTGGTAGAGCCAGCGATAGGACGATAGCGCGTGGCCTTGCGCCCATGGCGGCCAGGTCACTTAGGTTGATGGCTAAGGCCTTGTACCCAATATCCGCCATAGTCATAAATGTACGTTCGAAGTGAATTCCCTCAATCATCACGTCAGTTGTGACTACATCGAGCATGCCTCGTTCTGGTTCGAAAACAGCCGCATCGTCGCCCACACCGAGCTTGACCCAGTCTGGCGGCGGCGGCAGATGTTGTTTAATGCGTTCGATAAGCTCACGTTCACCGAGGGTTGTCAGTGCTGCAGCGCCGGATAAAGGCATGGCAGTAGGGTTTTTAGGTGGTAATGGCACGATACGGCCTTAATCAGTTACGAAAGGGTTCAAATTTCAAACTCGTAGAGGGTTATAAAGAGCCCCGCTTTGCCGTGTGGGGAGGTCAGATGAACCTGCGTATACAGGCGGAACCACTCGTGAACTGCGCTTTAGGCTTCCTCACTCAGAGGCTTGCACACCACGCAGTGCTGTAGCTCACTTTTATTTAGCATTGGTTCAATGAGCCTCCAGACCATCACGCACAAAGCAGGGAACCCAAATAACATTACCGTATTACCGACAATTATATAGATAACGAACCGTGCCAGAATTTAATCTATCCAAAATTTAAAAGCGGTTGATCTTAGAACGAATGGTAGGGGCTGGCAAGAGCCAACTGTTTTATCACAGCGATTATGCGGGTTGTGAGGTTGCCTGCGAAAGAGCTCGATCAAGAATCGACTCAATGGCGGCCACGCGCTTTTCCAGTTCGTAGTTTGTATTCTTGTCGGTCCGACGGCAATTGAAGTACTCATCCGCGATGTTAAGAGCAGCCAAGACGGCCACGCGGTGCGAATCACCGGTTTTTGTTTCTTCTTCGGCTACTGTCATTTTTGTATCGACGTAATTTGCCAGCTCTGTGACGTATGTGGAAGTCAGCTGACTTCGGATGGGGTAACGCTGTCCATGGATTTCCACGTTGATTACACTAAAAGATTTGTTGTCCATGCGATTACTCCTCCTGGAGACGAAGTGTTAAGTTACTTACTTCTAAGTTGCTGTTAGTCGCTCATGGTTAAAGGTCAAGTGTTTCAAGTCGAGCAAGGATGTCCGTCACTCTTGTGCGAATTGTTTCTCGCTCGGCACGTAACGTTTTGATTTCGTTACCGTTACTAGACGACTCAGCTTCGAGTGCCTTCAGTTTCTCTAATTCGGCTTGAAGACGCCCGTTTTCCTTTTCACTCTTTTCTTGTTCAGTGCGAGTTGTATTTATCTGGGCTACTAGCAACTTCACTTTTTCTTCTAGTCGATCGAGTGGTTCAAAGTTAGATAATCTTGAGCCTCTTGCCATGGTTGAGCTCCTCGTAAAACATGCCTATCGCAATTGCGCTCCATGTTTATCGATCAGCGATGTGACGACTTGATCGATTGATTGCTGAACCTCAGCGTCGGTTAGTGTGCGGTCGGCAGCCCGGAAGCTTAAGCGCAGGGACAAGCTGACAGTGCCAGCTCCCACACCGGGACCCTCGTATCGATCAAATTCTCTTACGGATACTAAGGTGTCTGGCGCAGATTCCATGATCGTGCCACGCACTGTTGAGGCAGGCAAGGTTTCTGGAATTACGATTGACAGGTCTCTAATGATTGATGGGTGGCGCGGCAATGCAGTGACGCAGACTTCATCGGGTGCAAGCTCCGATAGGGCGTCTAGATTAATCTCTGCAACATAAATGACATCTGTTTCGCTAAGGTCGAAGTCAACCACTACGGCAGGTGCTAGTTGTCCAACCACACCTATTGCTTTGGTTGAGTTTTTACCGTCTGGAATGCACAAGCACGCTGCCTGGCCTCTCTTAAGAAACGGCGCAGTCGTTGTAGTGAAAGAAACTTCAGCTTTAGTCAGGTCTGCACACAAATGTTCCACCACACCTTTTATGTCGAAGAAGTCTGTTGTGCGAGCCGGTTCACTCCAGTGCACGTGCGTGGTGCCCGTCCAGGCGAATGCGATCGTTCGTGTTTCTCCAGGAGGTTTAAAACAAGTTGCGACTTCGAATAATCGGACATCTTGACGGTTACGCCTAAGATTGTAAGACAGAGAACCAATCAGACCAGGAATCAGTGAGGGTCGCAGAACTTCGAATTGAGCCGAAAGAGGGTTGCTGATTACAGCTGTTGAGAAAGAGTCTTCAACAAAGTGCTTAGCTATGTCAGACCTGATGAATGCAAAAGTGACGGCTTCAGAAAATCCAGCAGCTGTCGCCAGGCGTCGGACTCGGCGATCGTCTTCAATGTGTGGTTCTTGTTTGAGCGATGCAGTGGTGAGAGGAGGGAATGTCGAGGGCAATTGGTCGTATCCGTGATGTCGGGCTACTTCCTCTATGAGATCGACTTCACGAGTAACATCGACGCGGCGGTGTGGAACTGTGACGTCCCAAGTGTGGCTATTAACTGAATTCAGTGTAAACCCCAGTCGTTTTAGTGCATCGTCAATAAAATTCTTGTCAATCGACTGGCCGAGGACATGCTCGACACGTTTATGACGTAACCGTACCTGTGTTGGATTTTGTGGATTGGGGTAATGGTCGATGGGTGGTCCAATACGATGACCAGCATTAATTTGTTCAAGCAGATTACAAGCACGCTCAAGTGCAACGATTGGGGCAGAGATGTCAGCGCCCCTTTCGAATCTGTAAGCGGCATCCGTATTAAGTGCGAGTTTCTTACTGGTGCGTCGCACGGATACCGGATGAAAATGAGCACTCTCTAATGCCACAAATTGTGTCGACTCACTGACCTCAGATGTTACGCCTCCCATGATGCCAGCGATGCCTTGTGGTTTCTTCTCGTCCGCGATGATCAGCATTTGTTCAGTTAGTTTTCGTTGCTGTCCATCAAGCGTCATTATCTGCTCGGTCGCTTGCGCTCGTCGGACCCGTAGTGCACCACCTTGTAGGCAGTCGAAGTCAAAGGCGTGCATAGGTTGTCCTAGTTCGAGTAAAACATAATTGGTTACATCGACAATGTTGTTAATCGGTCTTATGCCGCATGCTTCTAGCCTATAGGTAAGCCAGGATGGGGAATCCTGAACTTTAATTTTTGCCATGCGCACCGCATATCTTGGACAGAGATCCGGATCGTTCACCGTCACTGATACGCGAGGCTCATCTTTTTCAGTTGCAGACGGGGCGTCCTTCTGACTGGGCAAGTTCAGAGGACACTGGTACATTGTTGCAACCTCGCGGGCAATACCGACGACGCTGAGACAATCTGGTCGATTTGCGGTGATTTCGAGATCAAGCAGCAATTCATCATCGTCACTGCTTGTAGGTACCCGGTCTATGGAAGCAACTTCGAACCCTCGCATTGTTAAATCGCGTGCCAAGGTATGGCCATCGACAGGAATGTCGACAAAATCGCGTAACCAGGAAAGAAGAATCTTCACCGCGGGAATTGCTCCAAGAAGCTAAGATCGTTTTCGTAGAACAGTCTAATGTCGTCAACCCGGTATTTGAGCATAGCTACTCGCTCAATTCCGAGTCCAAATGCCCAACCTGTATAACGCTCTGGATCGTAACCGACAGCTTCAAAAACTGCAGCATGTACCATGCCACTGCCCAGGATCTCTAGCCAGCCTGTTTTTTTACACACGTTACAGCCATCACCATCGCAAAACAGGCAGCCTATGAATACTTCAGCACTCGGTTCTGTGTAAGGGAAAAAGCTAGGCCGAAACATCACCTTAGTGTCAGCATCAAATAACTCCCGAAGAAAGATTTCAAGGGTGCCCTTCAGGTCAGCCATCGTTACGCCTTCACCAACCAGTAATCCTTCCACTTGATGAAACATTGGCGTATGGGTGACATCGAGATTGTCCCGCCGATAAACACGACCCGGTGCGATAATACGGATTGGCGGTTCATGATTCTCCATGTATCGGATTTGCATGCCTGAGGTATGTGTTCGGAGCAGCACCTTCGCTTGATCTTGAGCTTGGCTCTGAGTGTCATTGAACGGTTCGTTGAGATATAGAGTGTCCTGCATGTCACGAGCTGGGTGGTCAGCAGGCATGTTAAGAGCTTCGAAATTATGGTATTCATCCTCGATTTCAGGGCCCTCTATAATGGAGAATCCCAGTCGATTGAAAATATCTTCAATCCGTTCACGTAATATCGTCATGGGATGACGTCGTCCCAGAATAGGATCGCGTCCGGGTAAGCTGATATCTACACTGTCCTGCGCAGCAGTGGTTACCGTTGTCGAATTTTGGCGTTGAGTGATTGCAGCTTCGATATCGCGTTTGAGTTCGTTGGCAAGTCGACCGAGCGTTGGTCTAATATCTGGTGACGCTGAAACAACTTGTTTCATTAATGCTGCAATTGCACCATTCTTACGTCCCAGATACTGATCACGAACCGCCTGTATTGCTTGCGGGGTATTGGCGTTTTCGAGATCGGTATGGAACCTCGTGCGCAATTCGTCTACAGCGCGCGGGTTAGTCATGTTTTGTCGATAAAATTCGCAGTTAGGCGGCGGTTACCTGCTTTACCTGTGACACTAACTGGGCGAACGCGGACGGTTCCGTGACAGCGAGATCGGCAAGGTTCTTTCGGTCCAACTCGATTCCAGCTGTCTTCATGCCGTGCATGAACTGGCTATAGCTTAGACCGTGGAGTCGTGCCGCAGCGTTGATACGGATTACCCACAGCCTTCTGAAGTCGCGCTTCTTTCGGCGACGACCGACATAAGCATAGCTTAACGCCGTATCTACAGATTCTTTAGCTGCACGGTACAGTTTACTTTTGGTTTGATAAAATCCTTTGGCGCGCGCAAGTAACTTTCTTCGTTTCGCGCGTCGAATTGTTCCCCGCTTCACCCTCGGCATCGCCAACTCTCCTCTAGAGGCCGTCCTCTTTATTTATATGGTAGCATTTGCTGCAGTTTAGCTGTATCACTGGCGTCAACCGTCGTGGTGCCGCGCATGCCACGCTTCTGCTTTGTGGTTTTACTGGTCATAATATGTTGCTTGAACGCCTTGCTCCGAGTGAATTTTCCGGTTCCCGTTCTTTTGAACCGCTTCGCAGCGCCTCGGTGTGTCTTAAGTTTCGGCATTTAGTAATCTCCTCAGAGCGATAGGCGCTAGGCCAAGCATCAACTTTTCTTTCCTCCAACCCTTCTCGAAAGAATTGTGTGCATCGTGTTGCCTTCCATGCGCGGCACCGTTTCTTGGTTTGCGAGTTCACCGAGCTCATTAATGAGACGCTCAAGAATACGTCGCCCAATTTCCGGGTGTGCCATTTCGCGACCTCGAAAGAATATCGTGGCTTTAACCTTGTCACCGTCACCCAAAAATCGCTCGATGTGTTTCTTCTTGAACTGATAATCGTGTTCGTCTACTTTTGGACGAAACTTGATTTCCTTTACGTCGGATGTTTTTTGGTGTTTCTTAGCCTCTCGGGCACGTTTCTGTTCTTGATATTGATAGCGCCCAAAATCCAGGATACGACAAACTGGTGGTGATGCAGTTGGTGAAACTTCAACTAGATCAAGTCCCTTTTGCTTGGCAAGCACCACAGCTTGCTGTGGTGGCATAATACCAAGTTGTTCACCAGTATCATCAATGACACGCACTTCTTTTACACGAATGCGTTCATTAGTACGTGTTCTTGGTTCGTTACGTCTTGGTCCTCGATAAACTGCGATAAGTTCCTCCTTCAGGTCGTGTTCAGCGCAGGTGGCCTAGCCTACGTTTCGCACACGAATTTCCTCAAGCATGGTGGTTAAGATCTCGTCTACGGTGCGAGTTCCTTGGTCGCCACCCTCCCGACTCCTAACCGCGACTGTCTTTTCGGACAATTCCCGGTCACCAGTAACCAGCATATACGGAATCTTCTGTAATTGTGCCTCACGAATTTTATATCCAATTTTTTCCTGACGTTTGTCGAGTTCAACACGAAGTCCGGCAGCCTCCAATGTGGTCCGGATTGAGTTCGCGTAACTGACGTGTCGATCTGCAATCGGAAGCACAATTGTTTGGATGGGTGCGAGCCATAGAGGAAATGCTCCCGCGTGGTGTTCAATCAAAAGCGCGATGAACCGCTCAAAGCTTCCAAAAATGGCCCTGTGAATGACAACTGGCACGTGTTCGGCGTTGTCGGAACCAATGTACTTTAGTCCAAATCTTGCCGGGAGTTGGTAGTCCAATTGAATGGTAGTACATTGCCACTTGCGTCCGATAGCGTCAGTGACGTCGAAGTCGATTTTTGGTCCATAAAAGGCGCCATCACCTTCGTTGATTGTGTACTGGGCGTCGACGGCTTCGAGGGCACCCTTTAACTGGGCTTCTGCATGATCCCATTGTTCGCGTTGACCCAGGTACTGGTCTGGACGTGTGGAAAGACGCATTACTGGTTTGAGATTGAAGTCGTTGAACACACGTTGGGTCAATCGAAGTAAACGTTCGACTTCTTCACCGATTTGATCTTCCGTAACAAAACAATGGGCGTCATCTTGAGCGAACTGTCGCACACGAGTGAGCCCCGTTAAGACGCCCGATGTTTCGTTACGATGCAACGGTGTCTGTTCGTGCAACCGGAAAGGAAGGTCACGGTAGCTTCGAAGTTCATTTTTGAAGATCAGCATGTGACCAGGGCAATTCATCGCTTTGACACCCATTGGATCGCCATCGGTCGAGTTAACTAGAAACATGTTTTCTCGGTAATGTTCCCAATGTCCGGAAGTCTCCCACAACGCCTTGTTGAAAACGATCGGCGTCTTGACCTCTAGGTATCCTTCTGGCGACAACATCTCTCGCATATAAGTAGACAGAATATTGTAGAGGACCGTCCCTTTAGCTAGCCAAAATGGCACGCCTGGCGCCCAGTGATGAAAGGTGAATAGTCCGAGTTCTTTCCCGAGTCTACGATGATCGCGTTTCTTGGCTTCTTCTAGACGTTCAAGATGCAACTTTAACTCAGCAGCCTTCAAAAACGCCGTGCCGTAGACTCGTTGCATCGGCTGATTAGAAGCGTCTCCCTTCCAGTACGCATTAGAAGTAGAGAGTAGTTTGAATGTTTTTAGATTTCGGGTTGATGGCACGTGAGGCCCTGTACAAAAATCGATAAATACATCTTTAATCGTGTAGCAGGAAACGACCGGCCCACCTTTTTCTTCGATGAGTTGAACTTTGAGAGGCTCACCACGTTCGGTAAAAAAAGACTTGGCATCTTCCTTGGAAAACAATTTCCGCTCATATTGCAAGTCTTGACTTGCCAGATCGCGCATTTTTTCTTCAATAGCTTGCAAGTCTTCAGTTACGAAAGGGCGATCGACAACAAAGTCATAGAAAAAACCGTCGTCAGTGGCTGGACCGATCCCACATTGGGTACCTGGGAACAGGGCGGTGACTGCCGCCGCTAGAAGATGAGCCGTGCTATGTCGGCAAAGTTCCAGTGCTTCTTCGCTGTCTTTCGTGACTAACCGTAGTGAAACATTAGTGTCAACTGGATAAGAAAGATCGACTAGCTCGTCGTTCACGACTGCCGCCAGTGCCGACTTCGCTAGGCTCGGCGAAATGGTGTTCGCGATATCGCGCACGACGGCTCCGGTGGGCACGTCACGATGTGAGCCGTCCGGAAGAGTGACGGTTACCTGTTCCATGTGATGACGAATTAGTTACGGCGACTGGCAAGCGAGCAGTGCACTAATTTTGGTGACTCGCGCAAGATCCTTTCTCACAGGTCGCATGACCCCACGCCTTTCCGCGAACTGTGTTCTAAGATCGTGGTAGGCACGGGCGGACTCGAACCGCCGACCTCCTGCATGTCAAGCAGGCGCTCTAACCAACTGAGCTACGCGCCTATGTCTTGAGAACAATGGTCTTGCGGAAGCGCCAAGTATAACAATCCGTTCATGTGAGAGTCAATGAAACGCTGGCTAGGAAATAGATCCACTTACCAAGTAATCGAGAGCTCTTGCGAGTCCTTGATCGTCATCTGGAGGGTTGCTGCCGAATTCGACGAACTGTTCTTCGGCGATGATAGTCGGTTCAAGTCCATATCCATGTATTGCCTCTCCGTCGGGTGTTAGGTAATGAGTCCATGACAGCCAAAGGCCACTTCCATCCGGTAATTTTACGAGTCGTTGATCTGCGGTTTGACCCTGACTCTGTGTGCCGATAAGAGTCGCACGTTGGTTGGGCGCGAGTGCTGCTGCAAATAATTCGGCTGGGCCTGATGTACCGCTGTTGATTAAGATAACGAGGCGAAGAGTCAGATACCTGCCATCCTCATCAACACTAATCACTTCACGATCTTCACCACGAGATTCTTGGATACTCATTGTTCCAGCTGGCGCAAAAAGTTCAGCGAGATCGTGTCCCGCTTTAAGAGCACCTTCGGCTGTTTCCCGGAGGTCGATTATTAGGCTCTCAGCACCAGCCATCATCAAGGTACCAATTGTCGACGCAACCTCACTTGGATTGATCTGTTCGAAAGTCGGTATACGAAGATACCCGACTCCTGGTGATACCATTTTCTTCAACATCTCTGAGGCTTCAGCAATTGTGAAGGTGAGTTCCACAGTATGTGGTTCCGTCGCATTACCACGTAAGATGGTTAGCGACACCTTCGAGCCCGGCTCACCTCTCAACAGGCGCGAAACGGAGAGTAGACTCATGTTCCGTGTGGACTCTCCATTGATGTTACGCACGTAGTCTCCTGGCATTAAGCCGGCTATTTTAGCAGGCGAGCCATCCCTCGCCGCAACAACGCGGGGGTAGTATTCATTTGTGAGTGTTAAGCCAGTTTGACCTTCTGGAAGTGGCATGTCTTGTTCGACAAGCGTCACTTCCTGTCTCGTTAGATAAGAACTTCTCCCGTCGAGACCAGCCGATAAACCTCTCATGGCTCCTTGCATTAATTCGTCATGGTCAACAACCTCAACGTAATGTTCTGAAATCAGTGTTACGACATCTTCAAAGATTTGCAGATGGCGATAGACATCTTCCTGTGCGAGTGTGTTCCTGAGATAACCACCAAGTAACGCGAAGGTCAGGATTGGCAGTGATACAAACAGAACGACTAGGCGAGAGTTTCGAGTCAAGGTTGTTCATATTCTATCGGATTATTGATGCTACGGTCGAACAAGACGACGATAAACAAGGTTATATCATTACCAGTAAATGTCTGGACTTGCCTAGACAGGGTCGACTACGACCGTTACGCTATCGAGGTGAGATTACTTGGCTTGGATTATGGCAATCGGCGAATTGGGCTTGCGCTAAGTGATTCTTCCGGAACTCTCGCCCGTCCTTGGAAGGTCCTTGACCGACAACACTCGTCGAATAATGAGGCTATTGACCAGGTGCTAAAGAGCGTTCGCGAATTGCAATCTGAAGAAGATGGTCTCGGTTGCGTTGTGGTTGGTCTCCCAACGCACCTTGATGGCACACCGAGCGAACAAACTGTTCACGTGCAGGCATTTGTTGACGCGTTACGTAAAGGGACAGAGGTTCCGGTAGCTTTTCAAGATGAACGTTTGAGCAGTTACGAAGCCGAAAGACTTCTTGCGATACGTGAAACCGACTGGCGCAAGCGTAAATCTCGCTTGGATGCTGCAGCGGCCACTGTAATTCTTCAGGATTATCTCGATACCGCAAAAGTGTAGTGATGGTTGAAATTTTTACCAGCCGACGTTTCTGGGTTTTGCTTACCGTCTTTGGTCTCATAGGGTTCTGTGCTTTTTCTGGTTTACGCATCTATTCGCAGTTCACCGAGCCTTATCGTGGTTACGTCGGTAAGGAGCGGTTTGTTGATATAACACATGGATCAGATGCTGTTACGATCGCTCGCCAACTCATTGCGGCTGGTATCGTTCGTGATCGATGGGCTTTTCGCTACGCGACCTGGAAGACCAAGAGTGCGAGTCGCTTGCAGGCTGGAGAGTACAAATTTGACTCTCCAATGACGGCTATTCAAGTTCTCGAAAAGATTGCGCGAGGACGTGTACACCTCCGGACAATCACTTTTCCCGAAGGGTTAACCTTGGCACAAATGGCTGAAATTTTTGGTGCCAGTGACTTTGGAACACGGGAGGAATTTTATGCTTCGGGGCAAAACACTGAACTCGTTGCCCATTTTGACCAAGACGCAATCGATCTTGAGGGATATCTTTTTCCGGATACCTATGCTTTACCCCGTAATGCTACGGCGGGCCAGTTGGTGTCAGCCATGGTGGCGAGTTTTGAACAGAAATTTGACGAAGAATTACGACGTGAAAGTCAGGTAAGAGGCTTCACTCCGAGAGAGGTGGTCACCCTAGCCTCTATCATAGAGCGGGAGACGGCGCGGGCAGATGAACGGACTGTGGTGTCTGGTGTATTCACGAATCGCCTCGAACTCGGTATGTTGCTGCAATCTGATCCAACCGTAATCTATGCTCTGCAGCGAGCTGGCCTTTATAAGAACAACTTGACACGAGCGAACCTACGATTTGATTCTCCTTATAACACTTACGTGTACGCGGGATTACCACCCGGCCCCATTGCTTCGCCTGGCTTAGCAGCGTTGAAGGCAGCTGTTCAACCAGACGATGTTCAGTATCTGTATTTTGTGAGCCGTAACGATGGCTCGCATGTGTTTGCCGCATCACTAAGGGAACACAATCGGAATGTGCGTGAATATCAGGTTCGTTATTTTCAACAACGTAGGAACTCAAGAAAATAGCTCGCACCGAGTCGGATAAGTGTTCCAAGTGAAGCAGCGAAGAACTCTAGTCTAGCGTTCTGCCCACTTTAGTTTTTCCCTGAGTACCGCGAAGTAATTTCGTGTGGGGGCTCGAAATAGTTTGAGTGATCCCGAAGCAGCGGAGACACAGACAATATCATCGCATTGTAACTTCACTCCGAACTGACCATCGAAGGTGGTCACAACTTCGTCATTATCACAACCGAACACTGGCTGGATGTGAACTTCGGAGGCTTTTGGTAAAACGATTGGACGATTGGTTAAGGTGTGTGGAGCGATTGGGGTGAGAATCAATGCTTCAACGAGCGGATGGACAATTGGTCCGCCAACAGCAAGGTTGTAGGCTGTTGATCCGGTTGGGCTCGCGACAATGAGACCATCAGCCTTAAAGTTGGCTACAAATTGTGAACCTACTGATACTGCCAGGTCCATGATCGGCGAACTTGCGCCGCGGATGATCGTTACGTCATTTAAGACCAGTCGTTCAACCACGGTTTGCTTGTTACGCTTAACAACCGCACGGAGCATGTGACGTTGGTCAAGTTTCGCAGTGCCATTCAGGGCTAATTCCAGGGATGGATAGAGTTCGTCAAGGGTGATTTCTGTCAGGAAACCCAGTCCGCCGAAATTGACGGCCAGCATAGGGATATTGGCGCCAGTTTCAGCAATCCGATCCGCCATTCCGAGTAGTGTTCCATCGCCACCAAGTACTAACACCATGTCAACATCAGACGGCAGGTCGTCACGGTTGAGAGTCTTAACATCAAGACCTGCTAGTGCCGCTGTGGAAGTTTCGAAGACGGGTGTAACATTATGTGCTGTCAACCAAGACTGGAGATCAGTTAAAAGACCAGCGGCTTCGTCCAGTTGAGACTTTGCGACAATGCCTACGCGGCGGATGGGCTGTTGTGCACTATTTTCGGACTGCTTCATGTTGGCTCACTGTCTGCGTCAATGTCTTCAGCGCGCTTAAAGTGCAGGAAGAACTCTCTATTTCCTTCCGCTCCTGTTATTGGCGATTCGACTGTATTCACTCTTGATAATCCTAACCGATCTCCTGCCGATACTACCTGTTCGATCACTCTCGCGTGAACCGTAGGGTCTCGAACAATCCCTCCTCGGCCAATCTCTGCCCGTCCAGCCTCAAACTGGGGTTTTACCAGTGCAATTAGATCGGCTCTACGATTCAGACGTGCAGGGAGGCCCGGTAAAATTAGGGTTAATGAAATGAAAGAGACGTCGATACTCACGATGTCGAATCGTGATAGGTCGTCGGGCAGTGGCGCACGTTCGAGTGCGCGGGCATTAACGCGTTCCAGCACAAAAACTCGTGGATTCTGACGAAGCTCCCAGTCAAGTTGTCCATGACCGACATCGAGGGCTACGACCTGTCGAGCTCCGCCCCGCAGTAAAACATCGGTGAACCCACCAGTGGAAGCTCCGATGTCAAGCGCATCACGGCCCGCAACATCAATCGAGAATATTTGCAGGGCATGTTCCAACTTGAGGCCTCCACGTCCAACGTAAGGGTGGTCGGGTTCGACGAGAATGAGCTTAGTTTCCTGGGAGACGAGTGTGCCTGGTTTGGAGGGAGAAGACTGATCCGCAAGACGTACTTTTCCGGCTAGGATTAATGCCCGGGCTCGCTCACGGGAGTGGGCGAGATGCCGCTCGACGAGCAATGTGTCGAGCCGGACCTTTTTCATGCGCTATTCCTCAAGTCACGAAATCACGTAAGGACTATCAATAATCTTGATCGCACTAACTAATAACTTGTCAGTTGGATCTTGTAACGACCCAACTGGCGATGTCTGGGAGATACCCTTTAAGATCAGCATTTCGAAGCACTTCGTGAGCTCGTTCCACTGATTCGTTCGCGAGTCGGCGTGACTCAGCTACACCATAGAGTGACGGATAGGTTGTCTTACCTGCTGAAGCATCCTTTCCCACTGTTTTACCAAGCGCCTCAACTGCACCTTCAACATCGAGAATATCATCTACAATCTGAAATGCGAGTCCAAGATGAGTGGCGTACTGATCAACTATGTTGGTAAGTGAGTCAGTTGCTCCGGCCATGGTGGAACCTGCTACTGCTGCCGCACGAATGAGTGCGCCGGTCTTGCGTGCATGCATACCACGCAACTGCTTGCTATCAAGTGGAATTGAGTCTGTCGACTGAGGAGTAATGCTGCTGGCCTCCAGATCGATTGCTTGCCCACCGACCATTCCCACAGCGCCAGCCGCTTCTGCAATGATGCGTATCGTTTTGAGCTGACGATTGACCATTGAACGATCAGCGTTGACTAATTCGTTCGTCAATAGATGAAATGCCTGTGTTAGGAGTCCGTCACCAGCAAGGATCGCGAGACCTTCGCCATAGGCCATATGTGTAGTTGCCCGGCCACGCCGTAATGTATCGTCGTCCATGGCTGGAAGATCGTCGTGCACTAGCGAGTACGTATGGATAAATTCGATCGCACAAGCTACCGGCATGATGGACGCCCGAGAAGATGCGGTATCTTGTGCCTCGTCGATCGCGTCCGCTGTCATTAAAGTGAGTACGGGGCGAAATCGTTTTCCGCCAGCGAGCACGCTGTACCGCATAGCTTCGGCAAGCACTTCTGGGCACGTCTCTGCGTTTGGAAGAAAACGTTCAAGCGCTTCATCTACTTCAGCTTGACAAGTTTGTAGATAGGCCGCGAGTTTCGGAGTATGAGTCAACGTTTGTTCTCAGGATGGATCGTCGGTATCAGTAAGATCGTCAGCAACTTGCTTGAGTTCCCCACGTTCGTCCAGCACCTCAATACGACGCTCGGCTTCTTCTAGCTGCTCGTGACAGGATCGAGATAACGAAACCCCACGCTCGTATAATTTGAGTGCTTCTTTTAAAGACAGGTCACCTGCCTCAAGCTGCTTCACGATCTTCTCAAGTTCCTTAAGGTCCGACTCGAAATCCTTGCTTTTAGTTTTGCTCTTAGGTGTCATTATTTGGTGTCCTTCACTACACAGCCCAGCTCACCTCGATGGAGTGTAATCCGCACTGAGTCTCCAGCCGTTATATTTTTAGAGTTGGTTAGAATGGACAAACGTTTGGCATCCCAGCAAACCGCGTAACCACGAGCTAAGACTGCCAGTGGACTTAACGATTCTAGGCGCCCAGACAGTTCCACCAGTGTCGCGCGCCGTTTCATGGCGACTTGCTGCACGGCTTCATGCAGTTTTCCTTCTGAGCTTACAAGTTGAGTCAGTAGTTTTAAGAATGTTCGCCGGAGGTTTTGCCCTTCGAGTCGTAGTTCCAGTGCATGATAGCGGCGTTCGACAATAGCGTGTATGTCTCGACTACTCCGCGCTAAATTGTGAGCAAGTTCGGTGATCTGCCGACGCAGAATTGCTACGCGGCCAGGTAGTCCTGATAAACCAGGACGTTGCTCAAGTTCCCTTATGTCTGTCCGGTACTCATGGATTTGCATAAGAGTTTTTGCGCGTAGCTGTTCACTAAGTCTGTTGATTCGGTTGTGGTATTCGTCTTTGCTCGTTATCACCAGTTCCGCTGCAGCGGACGGAGTCGCTGCTCTGAGGTCAGCTACAAAATCTGCAATTGTGAAATCAGTTTCGTGGCCGACTGCTGAAATGACTGGAACGCTGGACGCTGAAATAGCTCTAGCCACGGATTCTTCATTAAAGGCCCACAGGTCTTCCATTGAACCACCGCCGCGACCGGCGATGATTACGTCAACACCCGGAACAGCACCAATCTGTGTCAGGGCTTGAGCAATCTCATCGCCAGCCCCAACACCTTGGACTCGTGTCGGCCTTATGAGTAGATGGGTATTCGGGTGCCGACGTCTCAGCACTTTGATAATGTCTCTCAGTGCCGCACTGTCAAGCGATGTCACGATACCAATCTTCCGAGGTAATGCAGGTAATGGTTGTTTTTGTTCATCATTGAACAAGCCTTCTTTTTGCAATTTCTCTTTTAATTGTTCGAAGGCGAGTTGTAGGGCGCCAATGCCATACGGCTCTAGATGCCTGCAGACGATTTGGTACTCTCCTTTTGGTTCATATACGCTAACCCGTCCACGAGCAATTACTCTTAGACCATTTTCCGGTTGAAATTTTAGATATCGAACTGTTGTTCTGAACATGACGACCTTCAACTGAGAATGGTCATCCTTGAGTGTGAAGTACAAATGACCGGTGTTCCATAGCCGACAATTTGATATTTCACCATCCACGAGGATTTCACTGTATGAAGATTCAAGTAGTCCTCGAATTTCACTAGTTAATTCTGACACGGTCATAATGCGCCGTGGCTGTGTGGTCGGTCTGGCAGGTGAAGCTTGCTTGGTCTTCGCGGCTTCAGACGGTTCTTCAAACGGAAGAGCGAGGGAATCGGTCACGACACACTCAAGTTCGCAGAGGTCAAGTTTTCGATTTCTTGAACCGAAAGACTAATGCGTTCAATATCGGTAGCTAGCCCCGTAGTGCTATCGGCTGTAATAACGACGCCATTGAGACGAGGGTCATCGGTTGCCGTTTCAAAACGCGCAGGCATTCCGCTAAGAAACCGAGTTAATGCCGCCTGTTTATTGACGCCGATAACTGAATCGTGTGGTCCTGTCATTCCAACGTCAGTAATGTAGGCTGTTCCATCAGATAGGACCCGGTTGTCGGCCGTTTGGACGTGGGTGTGGGTTCCAACAACTGCTGTGACCTTACCATTCAGGTACCAACCCATTGCCATCTTTTCTGATGTAGTCTCTGCATGAAAGTCAACCAGGATGATTGGAGTCCGATTACGAAGTTTCTCGAGGGTCTCAAGCACAATCCTGAACGGATTATCAAGATTTGCCATAAAGACTTGTCCCATAATGTTGATTACGGTGACCATATCGCCCAAGGCGGTAGTCGCCTCATAGTACCCGTGTCCTGGGACCTTTTCTGGATAATTGGCGGGTCGTATGAGGCGAGGTTGCGTAGGAATGTATTCGATGACCTCTTTTTTGTCCCAAATATGGTTGCCGGATGTCATGACATCAACCCCATAGCCTCTAATTGATTCGCCGATCTCACGAGTAATTCCGAAACCCCCGGCCGCATTTTCGACATTAGCTATAACAAGATCAATTGAGTAACGATCGATTAATGGCGGAATCGCCCGTTGAGTCAGTTCGCGGCCTGGTTTGCCGACAATATCGCCGATAAAGAGAAGTCGAATGGTTCTGGACACGGTAATAGCATTATAGTCTTCAGGCTGTTTGTCGTTACCGCACAGCTAAACGAAAGAGGAGTGGATCTAGATAAGTCCCACGGAAACTGACTTCATATTGACGAAGCAGTTCTGTCGCGTGCTTTGAAGAAAAGATTCAGTCATTTTTCCGAGTAAGGCATAAACCTTTTGATATTAGTTGTTTAAATGTTTTTGGCTTCCTTTTTAAAATATGAGTATATATCACTCATGAAATATGCTTTTATATTACTAACTATTTGTGTATAATTCTTAGACCAAATGATTCAAATTGAAAATTAGGGAATTTGGTCAAAGCGAAAGAGAGGCAGGAAATGACATTAGTGCGATATGAACCTTTTCGTGGATTGGCAAATATCGAAGGACTCTTCGATGACATGCTTTGTGGTTTAAGTTTCAATCGAAACAAGACCGCCCAGGTCAGCTATGGCGCTTGGATTCCAGCTGTTGACATCTACGAAGATGGAAAAAAAGGCCTCATCATCAAGGCAGAGCTTCCCGGCTTGGCTCGAGATGACATTAAGGTCATGGTCGAGGACAACAAGCTGTCGATTAGTGGTGAAAGGAAGCTTGAGAGTGATGTGTCTGATGATAGGGTGCATCGACTTGAGCGCAGCTATGGAGCTTTCCAGCGTTCATTCAGGCTACCGACAACCGTGGAATCTAGCCAGGTTCAGGCTGATTATGCTGATGGGACTTTAACCGTAGCACTCCCACTTCGTGAAGATGCAAAACCGAAACAAATTCCGATTGGCAGTGCGTCCTGAGAGCGATTAAATAGATTGCAGGGCAGTGGCGTGTTTACCAGCCTTAGTACTTATGTGGCACTTGAGGTTGGTTTTGGGGTAACCTGATAGGTTATGAATGAATCTACAACACCGCTTGACACCCCAGACCAGCCTGAAGAGGCTTCAGCAGACGAGTCAACGCAGCAAGAGGCTCCTGAAATTCAAAGTCGTTTTTTGTATGTTGATATTGCGGCTCAGCGAGCCAAGCAACTAAGGCGTGGTTCCTTACCGCGGCTGTCCCATTTGCAAGCCCATCCGGATACCGGCGTTCGTCCTGATATGCCTCCTAAGCTTGAACGTGTTGCGATGGACGAGGTTAAGGAAGGTTTGATCGAATACGAACTGCCTGACGCGAGTGGACCGAAGGAAACGAAGTGACGGTACCAGAAATTATTGAAATTGCTATTGGCGCACTTACGGGCTTGGGTGCATCAACCGTATTTTTACTGTTGCTCTTTATTGGTTTCACTGTGTTGATTGGAATTCCAAAGTTGAGATCCACCGGTCGTAAGACACTTGTGGTTAGGAATCTTGATGACTTAGATGGTCAAGTTAACTATTTTCCTCCAACAACTCCACGAGGCCCTGTCGACCAACTTGCCAGCCCCGAACTTCTTGAACAAGCAAGTCGCAAGCAATAAGTGAACTAGAAAAAATGGGGAACCCGCTCATATCTCAGATGGGCGGTGCTTCAGTCCACCATGTAGTCGCTTGTTCGTACCCATGAGCTAATCGTAATAACGATTCTTCGTCAAAGGGTCGTCCAATACACTGTAATCCGATTGGCAGGCGGTCCGAGGTGAAGCCACACGGTACGCTAATAGCGGGTAGTCCAGCCAAATTCGCGCTCACCGTGAAGACATCAGCAAGGTACATCTCTAGTGGATCATGAGCACGTTTCCCGAGTGGAAACGCAGGTGTTGGGCTAGTCGGCATCAAAACACTGTCGACTTCTTTGAACGCCGTATCGTAGTCACTCTTAATGAGAGTACGGACTTGCTGGGCTTTGAGGTAGTAGGCATCATAATAACCCGCACTCAACGCGTAGGTGCCAAGCATGATCCGACGTTTGACTTCGGCACCAAATCCTTGCGCACGGGTTTTCTCGTACATCAGCGATAGGGAGGCTTCCTTGGGATCAAGGTCAACTCTACTTGTATAACGAACACCATCGTAACGTGCCAAGTTGGAGCTAGCTTCCGCGGTCGCAATCAGATAGTACGTGGGAATCGCATACTGTGCGTGCGGAAGCTCGATTTCACGAATTTTTACTCCCAACGAACTTAAAGTTTCGAGGGCTTTGTCAAATGCTTGTAGCACCTCATCGTCTACGCCTTCTGTGAGGATATTTCTTGGCACGCCAATTCGAAGGTCGTCGAGTTTATCTGTGAGGCTCTTGAGGTAGTTAGGAATTGGTTCGTCACTGGTGGTGGAATCGTTTGGATCTGGTCCAGCGATTACAGCCAGTATTTGAGCCGCGTCAGTCACCGTTCGGGTAAGAGGGCCAATTTGGTCGAGCGATGAAGCGAAGGCAAGTAGGCCATAACGTGAAACCCGGCCGTACGTAGGTTTAAGGCCCAAGACTCCACAGAGAGCAGCTGGTTGTCGTACCGAACCGCCTGTATCTGAACCCAGTGCTGCCGGGGCCATTTCAGTTGCTACAGCGACAGCTGATCCACCACTCGATCCTCCAGGCGCTCGTTCGAGATTCCATGGATTTCGCACTGGGCCGAATGCGGAATTCTCGTTCGAGGAGCCCATCGCGAACTCGTCACAATTCGTTTTGCCGATGACAATGGCCCCGGCAGTTTGAAGCCGTTCGATAACTGTCGCGTCATATGGAGGCACCCACGATTCAAGGATCTTGGATGAACCAGTCGTACGGATACCACGTGTGCAAATATTGTCTTTAATTGCTATTGGCACACCAAGCAGGAGACGACTGTCGTCCGGTACACGCTCGCGGTCGATTGCAGCCGCCCGTTCGAGCGCTGTGTCATACTCGATTTGATTAAAGGCGTTAAGGGATTTGTCAACGGTGTCTATGCGGTTCAGGTAGGCTTGACATATCTCAACTGCTGATGCCTCGCCGGTCGCCACTGCATCACGAATGTTGCAGACACCTTGCGGCAGTCCCGTCATTCAATCACCTTCGGTACTCTAAAAAATCCTTTTTCAGTATCCGGATCAGGAGCATTAGCCAATGCATCCTTTCTGGATAATGAAGGTTGTGTCTTGTCTGATCGGAGGGTTCCTTGATTCGTAAGTACGTGAGTAGTTGGCACCACGCCAGTGGTATCAAGTTCACGGACTTGCTGTGCATAAACAAGAATGTCAGTGAGTTGACGAATGAACATTTCGCGTTCGGATTCGGTTAACTCCAAACGGGCCAGTTCGGCGACCTGGTCTACGTCTTCTTTAGTCAGAATAGAAGGCATTGCTGATGCTAGTGTGTGATCTTTAAAATTCGCAAGATAATTTCCAGTTATTTTGGTTGGTATGTTGTCGCTTAAAAACTAGGAGTCCTCATTTAATAATTTCCTAAGTGCCTGCAAATTTCGTTTGTCGTCAGAATCCACGGTGCTTGGATTAGTTGATTTTTCGGTAGACTTTGGCGTTTCAAGGATCATTGGGAGGCCGTCTAAACGAGGATCACGCAATAACCGGCCAAACGCTTCAAGGCCAACAAAACCCTCACCAATATGGTCATGTCGATCTCGTCGACTACCAGCCGGATGTTTCGAATCATTCATGTGAAGTACTTTAAGGCGTGACCAACCAATCGTGTTCTCGAACTGTTTAAAGGTCGAATCGTAACCTTCCTCCGTCGAGATGTCATAGCCAGCGGCCAGCAGGTGGCATGTGTCGAGGCACACGCCAAGCCGTGCCGATTCCTTCGAACCCTCAATGATCGTCGACAGATGCTCGAAGCGGTGACCAAGGTTAGTACCCTGTCCAGCTGTATGTTCAAGTAGCAGCATGGCTTTGCCGGTAGGTCGCTCAGCCATGAGTTCTGTAATTGCTTCACTAACAAGTTTGAGTCCGCCAGCTTCCGTCCCGGTTGTAAACGAACCAGGGTGTAGAACTAGACCCAACAATCCGAGTGCTTCAACACGTTCCATTTCTACTTTTAATGCCTGTAGGGAGCGTTGCCTCAGTTCTGGATCAGGGGAAGCAATATTAATCAAGTAACTCGCATGCGCGACGATAGGCCAGATGTTGAGGTCCTTGGCACGTCTTTTGAAGGCTGTAATTTCTTTTTCTGGTAAGGCATTTGGTCGCCATTGTCGAGCCGACTTAGTGAAAATTTGCAGCGTTTCGCAGTCTGCCGCATGAGCGCGATCGATTGCCAGCGGCAAACCTCCCGCAATCGACATATGCGCGCCGAGACGAGGTATGAGCCTATTGGTCATAAGTAGGTTGCGGTCACAGGGGGTTCCGCAGCAGATAGTATACTGCCGTGTGGCCTGCTTCTGTTGCTTCTAGGGTCGTGGTTGAGCATTGGCGAGCACACTGACTAATGATGCATGTATACCTATTACCCCTTCGGGACAATCGTTACGATCTGTATTGTGAAATGAAAGAGCCTGCGAATCTAGTTGATACCGATGCGTCTCGTTCAGTGTTTGCTCGATGGCGGAGAGATTTCCTTGAAATGGTTCGAGCGGCTGAACCAGATCAACCCGAGGCCGAGATCGTCGAGCCTTCTGTGCCTCTCACGGGTTTCAGTCGATGGATTCGAAATCTTCGCAGTCATTTAGTTCGGTGGATTGCTGCATCAATTGCTGAACAACGACTTCTCTGGAACTTGCGACGTCAGACGGAAGTAATGCTGGTTTATCCAAAAGATCTTGAAGCCCAAACTGCACTCGAAACCATGCGAGATTTACTCCAGCATGATGTTTCGCGTCATTTTCGCTGGCTTGTTATCGACGTACTGGCATTGGGGACTGCTGGCTTATTCAGCATTATTCCTGGTCCAAATATTATCGCCTACTACTTTAGCTTCCGCGTGATAGGGCATTGCCTTTCGATTAGCGGAGCGAGGAAAGGACTCTTCTATATTAACTGGCGACTCGAGGCGTCGCAGCCGTTGGTAAATCTTCGTCATGCACTAAAAATCGACTCTAACCATCGACGAGAAGTCATTCGCGAAATCGCTGTTCAGTTGGGATTGAAGCGCCTACCAGCATTCTTTGAACGGACAGCGGTTCGTTCATCCTGAACCTTGCGTAGCGCGTGTTATACTTCGCGCGTTGGTCATATCAGTTTCTTCCAAAGATAGTCCATTGATGTATTTCATCAAGGCAGGCTCAGTTCTAAGGGTGGTGACGGCTGCATCGGCCGTGTTCCTATGCTTACCGTTACAGGCTCGGGCACAGGTTCAGGTTTCCGATGATGCGGCAGTGGTTGAAAACCAGACGAAGTTTTTCGAACAATTTCGTTTTCACATGAATGCTGCAAAGATCGCTGGTGGAGATCAAGCCTTCCGATGGGATGCTGATATCGGGGGTGATGTTGATCTTATTGACTATGGTCGAGGTCGTCTGAACTTTTTGGCGAACATCGAAACGATTCTTGGTGAGGAATTTCGAGCTTTTGATCCTAACCAGAACAACTACACATTAGATGGATTTGCGTCAATACGATTGGGTGCGAGTGAGGTTGCTGCAACCTTTCACCACGTTTCGCGTCACTTCAGCGATCGACCAAAGTTACGGCCTATCGACTGGAATATGATCGGTTTACAGTTTCTACACCGTCAAGATGTAGGACGAGTGAGAACAGACTTCGGTGCCAGAGGTTTTGTTACCGTGCAACGTTCCTTCGTAGATTATGAGAATGAGTTCGGTGGCCATGGCCGTGTCAGAGTCCAACTCACGGACGGCACAGCATTACTTGTAAATGGTGAGGTGGTCAGCCTGGGGGTTGATGGCAAGATATTTGGACGCCAGAGACTGTTCGGTGGTCGACTTGAGAGCGGTGTACGGTTTACGGGCGATGGCCTGGCGCTCGAATTATTTACTGCTCTCGAACGGCGCATAGATGCTGATGCTATTCTCAGGGAAACCCGAACTTGGGTCCTCTTTGGGTTCCGTTTGCTTTCCCTGGACTAATCCACGAGTTTGGTCATTACAGCGGATCTCGTGTGTCATAATCGAACCTAACATTTATGCTACACCCTCGCTTACTAACGCTCGTTCTAGTGCTTCTGTTCTCTCTTGGCGGAAGCAACGTCGATGCATCGAATCGTCCGCCGAAGTTGGAATACCAATTCACAACACTTCCGAATGGATTAACCGTCATTCTGTCAGAAGACCATTCAACTCCGATTGTTCACTTAGAGCTGTGGTATCACGTCGGCTCAAAAAATGAGAAACCTGGCTTAACTGGATTTGCACATCTGTTCGAACACTTGATGTTTCAGGGTTCTAAAAATCTTTTGCGTGAACAACATGTTTCAATGGTTACGAGTGTTGGTGGGATGGTTAATGCCTACACCACTGAGGATGTCACGGTTTTTTGGGAGACTGTTCCCGCTCACTATCTTCCGACTGTGTTGTGGATCGAAGCAGATCGTATGGCGTCGCTCCGGATCGAAGAGGCTACACTCAACAGTGAACGCGAAGTTGTGAAGGAAGAGCGACGAATGCGGATTGAGAATCAGCCATTTGGACGCTTATCGGAAATTATCTACGACAATGCCTATCAAGTACATCCCTACAAACACCCAACGATTGGATATATGGCTGATCTTGAGAATGCGTCCGTCGCCGACGTGCAACAGTTTTTCAAGACTTTTTACGTTCCAAATAACGCGACATTAGTGTTAGTTGGAGATTTTGAGTCTGCCCAAGCGCTAGAACTTGTAACCAAGTATTTTGGGCCGGTGCCAGCAGCTGAACATGAGATAGCTGTGAATATTCCAGAGGAGCCACCATGGCAGGGCGAGCGACGCCTGACCATTGAAGAGGACTGGCCTTTGCCAGTCGTGGTGGTCGCTCATCGGATTCCACATGATGGTCACCCAGATTCATATCCACTACATGTGGCGAGCAAGATTTTATCTGATGGCCAAAGTTCGCGTATTTATCGACGACTGGTCTACGAGGAACAGCTTGCCCTGACCGCCTTCGGACAGGGCGATATCATTGAGGATCCGAACTTGTTTTATGCTGTCGCTATTGTACAGCCTGGTCGGAATCCGATTGAAGCCGAACAGGCACTAGTCGATGAGCTGGAACTTCTTCAAGATGAGTTAGTGGAACCACGAGAACTACAACGCGCCAAGAACCAATTTGCTCGTGATTACATCATCGGCCGTACGTCGAATCAACAAAAAGCAAGTCATTTGGCACATGCTGCAGTCATTCATGAAGACTTGACGACTGCTGATGGGGAGTTTGAGATCTTTATGCAGATCACCATTCAAGATCTTCAGCGTGTCGCACGGACCTATTTCACACCAGAGAATCGCTTGATTCTGAACATTGCGCCAAAGGAGAAGGAAATAGAACAGTCGCCATGAGAATTGCTTGCCGACTAAGTGTCGTTCTCCTCACTATCGTGGCGGGATTACCCACGGCCGATTTAGTTCGTGCGCAAACGGCAACGACCGACTGGCCGATTCAAAAACCACCAGCGCCTTTGACCAGGAAAGAATTGCAGTTTCCGACCTACGAGGTGCGAACCCTCGAAAACGGTTTACAAGTCATCGCAGTCCTGCAGCACGAACAACCGATTATAAGTATGCGCTTACTTATTGGTGCTGGGAGTGCGCATGATTCAGTTGAAAAGCCAGGACTGGCTGAACTTCTCGCAACTCTTTTAGATCAAGGCACGACGACTCGTAGCGCAAAGGAGATTGCCGAAACGATTGACACCGTTGGAGGTGCGATCGGTGTTGGCGCTGGAGCCGATCTCAGTTTTGTTAACGTCGTGGTGATGAAGGACAGTTTTGAGTTGGCGCTAAATTTACTCGCGGACATTGCTAGGAACCCAGCTTTTTCACCTGAAGAAATTAGCCGTCAGAGACAACGAATCCTCTCAGGTTTGCAGGTGGCTCTTGATGATCCGAGTCATATTGCCAGTACAGTGTTTGCCCGCTTGGTTTATGGTTTACATCCTTATGGACAACTATCGTCCGGCTCACCCGAGTCTCTCGGAATCATCAGCCGTGATGATCTTCTGGCGTTTCACGAAACTTATTACGCGCCTAACACGAGTCTGCTAGCCATAGTGGGCGATCTAACTGCGGACGAGGCGTTTGACGGCGCAGCGCGTGTGTTTGGTGACTGGGAGAGTAAGGCGACTCCCGAATTAATTTTGCCAGATTCCGTGTTGCCGAAAAAACGCCTTATCGTCGTTGATCGCCCTGGTGCTGTTCAGACGGAGATTCGCGTCGGTCACTTGGGAGTGCCTCGGCAGAATAGTGATTACATTGCACTCGATTTGGCCACTCGAATCCTTGGCGGGGAAGGTAGCAATCGATTGCACCGTATCCTCCGATCCGAACGCAGCTTGACCTATGGTGCGGAAGCCAACATGCACGCATGGCGGTACGGTGGTGATTTCCAAGCAGAAACAAATACGCGATCAGAAACCACAGTGGAAGTTTTGAGATTGATTATTGAGGAATTTTGGCGATTACAGCAACAGCGAGTAGATCCTCGAGAATTGGGAGAAGCCCAAAACTATCTCTCTGGAAGTTTTCCTCTCCAAATCGAAACGCCGAATGCGATTGCAATGCGAGTGCTTGACAACCTGTTCTACAAGTTAGATCTGAGTGAGCTTAGTACATATCAAGAGCGAGTGAATCTTGTTACAGTCGATGATATTCAGCGGGTGGCGCGTGATTACTTAATGCCTGATCAACTCTCAATGGTATTAGTTGGAGATGCTGATTCGTTTGTGGACGATTTACCAAATATTGGATTACAGGACTTCGAAAGGATTGCACTTAGTGAACTCGACCTGACAGCTGCTTCGTTGCTAGGTAATGATTCGATTGAACAAACGAGTGATGTCCTAGAGTTTACAGGTGGTCAACAGGAATACGCACTTTCGATTGTAGAGCGAGCAATTAAAGCTAAAGGTGGTATCGATCGGCTCAAGTCTGTACAAACTGTGACAGCATTCGGTAATATGACTATGTTTACCTCCACCGGTACAGTTGACGCTGGAACGGTTATGTACCTCGCATATCCAGCACAATTTCGCGTGGAGACCGATTTGCCTACCGGTCAAGTTGTTCAGGCGTATAACTCTGGCGATGCTTGGCTCCAGAGCGTCGAAGGCGTGCGCGAAGCTTCCCAATCGCTTCGCAACGATTTTCAGGCCAGCGTGCAACGTGACCTGATTCCCCTGTTGTTACGTGCTGCATCTGGTGAACTCGATATTCGCCCAACTACCAATGTAAATAGCGACTCGCCTGAACCTCTCGCAGTTGAAATTTCTTCAGAGGATATTGCTCCAGTTAACATCTATCTCGATCCTAAGACTGGCCTGGTTGTTCGACAAACGTACCGGACAGAAGGTGAAGACGGCATGCAGGAAACTGAAGAACTCTACTCGGATTACCGGGATGTTGATGGCGTTCTTGTGGCTTTTCGCTCTATCGTCAGGCGCAATGGATTCTCAGTGCTGGAACGGCAGTTGACCAAATTAACTTTCAACGAGACGCTGTCTCAAGAATTGTTTGCGAAACCTGCTGAACAGCGTTAATAGTTTCTCTGGTTCGATACTTGCGTTCACGGAGTTTGTTACCTATCACTGATTAAGAAAATAAATGCGTCAAGTAATGATTTCCTGCGGCGAGGCGTCTGGCGATCTGTATGCTGGCGCACTCGCCCGTGCATTGACTCGACTCTCCCCAGATGTGGAGATATTTGGTCTGGGTGGGGAACATCTCAGAGGCGCTGCTGGCCACCTACTTGGGGAGTACCAAGGATTAGCAGTCACTGGATTAGCTGAGGCCGTCTCTGTTTTACCACGGTCTTTCGCGATGTACCAACGTTTGGTTAGAGCTGCACGAGAGAAGAGGCCAGATGTGTTCGTGGCGATTGATTTTCCGGACTTTAATTTTCGATTAGCGAAAGCCCTTCGTCGTCTTAATATTCCAGTCGTTTACTACATTAGTCCACAGATTTGGGCGTGGCGTCCTGGACGCATCAAAACACTGCAAAACCTTGTAGATCATATGTTAGTGATTTTTCCGTTTGAGGAAGCGTTATATCGGGAAGCAGACATACCGGTAACTTACGTCGGTCATCCGCTCGTCGAGCTTGCTCACGCCAGGCAATCGCGGCAAGAATTTTTGACAGAGCACGGTCTAGATCCACTAGCCCCCACACTGGCATTGTTGCCAGGAAGTCGCTCGAATGAAGTGGCCGAGATTTTACCAGTCATCTTGAAAGCTACTTCACTCATTGCAGAACAAGTCCCGAGCTTACAAGCGTTGGTAGCGCGTGCGCCGAACTTGGACTCCTCGTTGTTTGATTCCCATGAAGCTGCTACGTGCCCTTTGAAATTCATTGAAGGTCGGACTGACGACATTCTTGCTGCGTCGAATGTTGTGGTGACTGCTTCTGGTACGGCGACAATCCAAGCAGCGATTCATGGACGACCGATGATAATTGTTTATCGGGTGTCACCATTGACTTACTGGCTAGGTAAACGTTTTGTGCATGTGGACCACTACGGAATGGTTAATCTAGTGGCTGGGAAGTCCATTGTGCCAGAACTGATTCAAGAACAACTGACACCAGAGGCAGTCGCTGACGAAGCAGTAAGCATGTTGACGGATCCTGCTCGTAATCAACTTATTTGTAGTGCGCTTCAGCATGTAAATACCCAGCTCGGCTCTGGTGGAGCTAGTCAACGTGCTGCCGAGTTAGTGCTGGCCATCGCATCTGATAAGAACGCTAATGTTGCGACTTCTTCTTAGCGATGCTCCATCGCGCCTACTCTTTCGTTGAAAGTGCCTTTTTGTTTGCGTGGGATTGAGAGCGAAGGGCTTCGATATCTGCACGAAGATGGTATTCTCGAAGTGAGACAGAATACCTTTACGCAGCAGTTGCCTATCTGCCTCTTGACCATTGACAACACAGGCGAGCGTAATGAGGAGTTTTCTTGACGAACAATGTTTTGAACACACGTTCTAAGATGACCGTCGATGGGGATACGGTCGAATTTTATAGCTTACGTGCGCTTGAAGATTCAGGCATTGGCTCCGTCGCTCGTCTTCCCTATGCCCTCAAGATTCTCCTTGAGAATTTGTTGCGGTGTGAAGATGGCCGGGCAGTAACTCGAGAAGATATAGTTGCCCTCGCTGACTGGGATGTTAGCGCCGGTCATCACCAGGAAATTGCATTTACACCAGCGCGTGTTTTGCTGCAGGACTTTACCGGTGTCCCGGCTGTGGTGGACTTGGCTGCGATGCGGGATGGGGTTGCGCGTCTAGGTGGTGATCCGGCACGGGTTAACCCGAGACAGCCGGTAGATCTTGTCATTGATCACTCTGTGCAGGTGGACCACTACGGCAAACCCGAAGCCTTTCAACTAAATGCAGAACTAGAATTTTCTCGAAACAGAGAAAGGTATGCATTCTTACGATGGGGGCAGAATGCCTTCAACAATTTTTCTGTAGTACCTCCAGATACCGGTATTGTGCATCAGGTCAATCTTGAATACTTAGCGCACGTCGTGTGTTTGAAGAAAGTTGAGGGCGTGAATGTCGCATATCCTGACACTCTTGTTGGGACGGATTCGCACACAACGATGGTCAATGGGCTTGGAGTGGTCGGTTGGGGAGTTGGTGGTATAGAAGCTGAAGCCGCAATGCTTGGACAACCGATTTCAATGCTTATCCCTGATGTAATAGGTGTTCATCTGTTCGGACGTCTCGCTGAAGGCGTGACGGCTACTGACCTCGTGTTGGCGATGACGGAACGCTTGAGACAGTACGGTGTAGTGGGTAAATTCGTTGAGTTTTATGGTTCTGGATTGGCACACCTAACTTTGGCTGACCGGGCGACGTTGGGCAATATGTCGCCCGAGTACGGTGCGACAGTTGCGGTATTTCCGATTGATGACTTGACGCTGGACTATCTTCGTCTGACCGGGCGCGATCCTCACCATATTCGTTTAGTGGAAAGTTATGCGAAGACACAAGGCTTGTTCCGTGAAGTGGAGTCCGAGGCAGTCTATGGCGACACTATCGATTTCGATCTTACCTCGATCGAGCCAAGTTTGGCTGGTCCTCGACGGCCGCAAGACCGTGTGTCACTCAGTCGCGCCAAAGATGAGTTTAATGATGTCGTCGATTCTATGGTGACCGATCCAGATTACAAGTCTGATAGCAGTTTGATGAATTCCTCGAAATCGTCAGACAACATCGATCATGGCGCCGTTGTCGTAGCGGCGATAACCAGTTGCACCAATACATCGAACCCTAGCGTGATGATCGGTGCTGGATTACTGGCTAAGAAAGCAGTCGAGCGTGGTTTGAAAGTAAAACCTTGGGTAAAAACCAGTTTTGCACCAGGTTCCTTGGTTGTCACAGAGTATCTTGCTGCTGCTGGTCTCCTGGACTATCTCGACCAGCTAGGGTTCCATCTCGTGGGTTATGGTTGCACAACTTGTATTGGAAACTCTGGGCCATTACCAAAGGCGGTCTCGACTGCAATTACGGAGCGTAAGTTGGTGGTTGCATCGGTGTTGAGTGGCAACCGCAACTTCGAAGGTCGTATTCAATCACAGATTCGTACGAACTATCTTGCTTCGCCGCCGCTTGTTGTGGCCTATGCACTGGCAGGTTCAATGACGGTGGATCTTACTACTGAGCCACTTGGACAAGATGCGAAGAATTGCGATGTTTTTCTCTATGACATCTGGCCATCGGCTGCGGAAATACAGGATGTATCTGACGTGGTGTTGCGGACGGAAATGTTCAAGTCTTCCTATGCTGGAGTATTCGAAGGTGATGAACGTTGGCGTCAACTACCGACACTGAAGGCTCAGCAATTTAACTGGGATGCTGACTCCACTTACATATGTAACCCACCATTTTTCGATGGCCTTGAGATGACACCTCCACCGCTTCTGGACATCAGCGAGGCTCGTGTGTTGGCTATGCTTGGCGATAGCGTGACGACTGATCACATATCACCGGCTGGCGCTATTCCTGCTGACAGTCCGGCTGGAAAGTATTTGTTAACTCAAGGTGTGAGGGTTGAGGATTTTAACTCGTACGGAGCTCGTCGAGGTAATCACAATGTCATGATGCGTGGAACATTTGGCAATATCCGACTTCGCAACCAATTAGCTCCTGGAACAGAAGGTGGCTGGACACGGCTACAGCCACAGGATGAACTGTTGTCAATTTACGATGCTGCCATGAGTTACAAGTCGTCTGATGTGCCACTCTTAATTTTGGCTGGTAAAGAATATGGCTCGGGGTCTTCTCGTGATTGGGCGGCCAAGGGAACACGGTTATTGGGTGTACGTGCGGTGATTGCCGAGAGCTTCGAACGAATTCACCGAAGTAATCTGGTCAACATGGGCGTCTTACCACTGGAGTTCAAGAATGGGGAGTCGGCTCAAACGTATAGCCTCACAGGACGTGAAACACTTGATATAGAAGGGATCGCTGAAGGCTTAACACCACGAGGCCAAGTGACTATCAATGTCACGAAAACCGACGGTTCAACAGACTCATTCAAGACCACGGTCAGGATCGACACCCCTGAGGAGCTCGAATCGTATAAGCATGGTGGCATCCTACCGTATGTCCTCCGGCAACTCGTGAACGGTTAACCGAGTTCCAATTGATTTTGTTTGGGATTCCATATTACGACTGTCGTAATGGTGACTGCAGCAGCAATTAAAGCTCACGCGACGGAACTCGGTTTCGATCTGTGTGGCATTGCGCCCGCCACAAGTTTGCCAGAGTTGGGTTACTTGAAGGAGTGGATCGATCAAGGTTATGCAGGGACGATGGATTACCTGTCTCGCACAGCCAAGCGACGGGCAGACGTACGCAACGTACTACCGTCGGCGAAAACTGTTGTAGCTCTCGCAACAATCTACAATGTCGACCGACCTTACTCGACAGAAGTAGCTGATGAAAGCATTGGGAAAATTGCTCGCTATGCTTGGGGTGAGGATTACCATACCATCGTCGGTCATCGAACCGAGAAGTTGTTGAAGTGGATGCGCGAGGAGCACAGCACTGCTTTTGAGGCTAAAGCTTATGTTGATACTGGTCCTGTGCAGGAACGTGTATATGCCCAACATGCTGGCCTCGGATGGATCGGGAAGAACACTTGCGTCATAAATTCAGACCTTGGTTCATGGTTGTACTTATCCGAAATCATCAGTAATCTGCCCCTTGTCCCTGACCCACCAGCCCTTGATCAGTGTGGCACTTGCAGTCTCTGTCTTGAGGCTTGTCCAACCGATGCTTTAACTGAACCTTGGGTTTTGGATTCAACACGATGTCTCGCTTATTTAACGATTGAAAACAAAGATTCCATTCCAGAATCGTACCGACAAGCTATTGGAGCAAATGTCTTTGGTTGCGATATCTGTCAGGATGTTTGTCCTTGGAATGCGAAGCCACCCGTTCAATCTTCCGGAACCGAATTTCTACCCCGCACTTCGTTTGATCAGCCTCAACTAGTAGATCTCTGGCAACGGTCTGATGTTGAGTGGCGTAGGACACTGAAGGGAAGTGCTCTTAAGAGAGCCAGTGTCGTCCGTTGGCGACGTAACGTAGCAGTGGCACTTGGTAATAGCGCTACTCCTGAGGGGCTAGCAGTGCTTGATGAAAACCCACCTGAATCACCCTCATGTAACGATCCGCTTGTGATCGAACACGTAGACTGGGCGAAAAATAGAGCAGGTCGCAAAACCTAAACTAACGAGGCTTGTTCAAGCAACATTGAATCCACGAGCCCGAGACTGCCCTCTATTTTCCGAGCCTTGTTGGCATGTCAGCGACAACGTAGGCCATTACAGCGATTGCAGCAACATTTCGCGCTAGGTCGGTTGGGTTAATCTTGTCGATGGTGTCAGCCGGCGTATGGTGAATCGAAAAGTACCGTGATTCGTCGACAGCCAACGACATGGCGGGTATATTGGCTGCGCGAACACTCGGGCCTATATCGGCACCTCCACCGTTTGGCCCAATCCAACTGGCGCCGACTCCTTGTAGCAAGGACGCGATTTCAGTGACGGTCGTTCGTGCACGGTCACTGCCAGTAAAACCGAATCCTCTCGGTTCGAAAACACCGGAGTCTGACTCCAGCATCATTACGTGATTCGGAAGCGCCTCGCGGTAGCGGTCTCGATATGCGAATGCACCGCGAAAGCCGTTCTCTTCATTCGTCCACAGGACGACTCTTAAGGTGCGTCGCGGTCTCAAGTTCAAGCGTTTGATGATTCTGAGTGCGTCCCATGTTGCGATTGAACCGCCGCCATCATCAGTTGAACCTGTCCCGACGTCCCATGAATCGATGTGTCCTCCAATGACGACGACTTCATCTGGTAATTCTCGTCCACGGATTTCGCCAATGACATTTGCTGACTCAGCATCTGGAAGGGTGTGGGCTTCCATCATGAGGTTAACCACGGCTGGCATATTTTTGTCCTGCAGGCGCTGCAGAAGTTCAGCGTCTTCCGCAGTTATAGCAGCCATTGGGATTTTTGGATCGCGTTCTGTGTATCCCATATTTCCGGTGTGGGGCGTTCGAAATCCTGTGGGGCCGACTGAGCGGACCAAAGCAGCTACTGCGCCATGACGTGCGGCTCGTGAGGCTCCGGTTGTACGGTAACGGACAGTCTGCCCATAGTTCGTGAATGGAACGTTGTACACAACGATTTTGCCTTCTATATCCTGCGATAATGCATCAAGTTCATCGAAGCTATTTACGACGATTGTGGAGGCTTCGATACCTTCTGGCGGTGTGCCTATACTGCCGCCGAGTCCAAGCATGACTAGGTCTTGCGGTTCTGGTCTGACGAGAGTTGCGCGTTCATGGCCGCGTACCCAGTGTGGCACCATGACGGGTTCGAGACGGACGCTCTCTAATCCGTCAATCCGCATTTGGTCAGCAGCCCACTGGATCGCGCGCTCTAACTGAGGCGAACCACTCAATCGATGGCCAAACGTATCACCAAGTTCAGCGAGTCTTCGGTAGGCAAAGGTGTCTGAAAGAGCTTCGCCAATGATTCGACTGGCCGGTTCTCGGTACTCTTCCAGCCAGGTTGCAGACGGCTGCGTGTCACTTGAGGCTCTAAATGATTCTTCATGCACGGTTATAGCCAGGAAGCAAGTTGCTATGAGCACAAGTGGGAATTGTCGAGGTGTTGTAAACAAAGTTGCCTCCAGACAAAAATCATCGGATGATGAGTGTACCGCATGCTAATCCAACAGGTTACACGAAAATTCAGACTGACAATGGGGATGTTACATGTTGCGTGACACGAAGTCTCGATTTTCGAGCGGCGCTTGGACGGAAGCTAAAGAACTCTTATGGCGTTATCGCCGGCGTCTAGCATTTGGGATGGTCTTAATGCTAACCAATCGTCTGGCGGGCCTTGTGTTGCCAGGTTCTTCAAAATTCTTAATTGATGAGGTCATTGCTAACCAGAGAGGTGAGCTGTTAACTACACTCGCCTTGGCCGTCGGTGGAGCGACCCTTATACAGGCGACCACTTCGTTTGCTTTATCCCAAGTCTTGGGGGTTGCGGCGCAGCGTGGAATTACAGAGATGCGAAAACGGGTGCAAGCCCATGTCACTCGTTTACCGATCGGTTACTTTGATTCGACTAAAACCGGCGTGCTCATTTCTAGGATCATGACTGATGCCGAGGGAATTCGAAATTTGGTTGGAACAGGATTGGTGCAGTTGACAGGTGGTCTTGTCACCGCATTCATCGCACTCGCTGTTTTGTTTTATCTAAATTGGCAACTGACCTCAGTCACTCTGGTGATTTTGTTAGGATTTGCCAGTGCCATGGCGATAGCTTTCAGGCGATTGCGGCCTCTATTTCGTGAACGAGGCAAGATCAACGCTGAGGTAACTGGACGTCTAAATGAAACTCTTGGCGGGATTCGCATTGTCAAGGCCTATACCGTCGAGAAGAGGGAGCAGCGTGTATTCGCGCATGGTGTTCATGGATTGTTACGTAACGTTGCTAAAACAGTTACTGGTGTGTCTGGTATTACCGCGGTGTCGACAGTGGCCATCGGCATTATTGGCATGCTGATCATTGTTATTGGTGGAAATGCGATTCTTTCCAAGACCATGACGCTAGGTGATTTGATCGCATACATTTTCTTTACGGGTTTGATGGCCGCACCTCTTGTTCAGATCGCCTCAATTGGGACCCAGATCACCGAAGCTTTTGCCGGTCTTGATCGGATTCAAGAAATCCGACGAATGGCTACCGAGGACGAAGAAGATGAGCATCGCCGACCACTTCCCAATGTGCGAGGTGAGGTGACCTGCGAGGACATTAGTTTTGAGTACACGGCTGGAGTTCCAGTTTTGCGGAATTTATCTTTCAAGGTGCCAGCCGGGACGACGACTGCGTTGGTGGGATCTAGTGGGTCCGGAAAAAGCACGCTCATTAGTCTAGTAATGGCGTTTAATCGACCACAACAGGGCCGAATTTTGGTAGATGGGCTAGATTTGGAAGCGGTGAAGTTACGTGACTATCGGAAGCACTTGGGGGTTGTGCTGCAAGAAAATTTTTTATTCGATGGAACTGTTGCTGACAACATTAGATTTGCTCGAATGGACGCCTCGCTGGAAGAGATTCGAACGGTTGGTCGTCTTGCGCATTGTGAAGAATTTGTCCTTAATTTTGAGAAGGGTTACGAAACAGTTGTTGGGGAACGCGGTATCAGATTATCCGGTGGACAACGGCAGCGGATTGCCATTGCGCGAGCGATTTTGGCCGATCCGAGACTTCTGATTCTTGACGAAGCAACATCAAGCCTCGATAGTGAGAGTGAAGCCATGATTCAGGACGGCCTGAGATCGTTACGTCATGGTCGGACAACGTTAGTTATTGCGCATCGTTTGTCGACCATTCAAAGCGCTGATCAAATTTTGGTCATTGAGGATGGTTGCATTGTCGAACGCGGTACGCATCGCAGTTTGCTTGAGAAATCAGGACGATACCATCGGCTTTATGAGACCCAGTACAAACTGGAACGCGATCGATTCATAAACCCAGGAGAAGATTTCACTCCTAATTTGCCTGATGTGCCCAAGGTTGTGTCGAAGAACTCATCGAACTTATAGCTGTCTGCAACCGCTTCTGCCTGTTCTGGTCGTTACCCAGTGAGGAGATTGAGTCTCAGTCTGACTTTAAGAACAAATCAGTAGTTGTTTGACGCACTTGAAGTGTCTATAGTGCGCCTGTGCGCTTGAGTTATGTGCCAAGGGTAGTGTTTGTGAGTGTGTTTTGTTGCGCTTCAATCTGTGGTGCACAGATTCCTACCGATCCTTCAGAAATGTACGGAGCGTGGTGCGCGAGTTGTCATGCTCTGGATGGTACCGGTCTGGTTGAGGTGCCGACCGTGACCGTTGAGCCAATGGACTTCACAGACTGTGCGGTAACGACATCTGAACCTGATGCGGACTGGGAACTGGTGATTGCTCATGGTGGTCCAATTGCAGGTCTATCGTCGCAGATGCCAGGGTATGGTGACACACTCTCTTCTGAACAGATTCAGGTCCTAGTGGGTTACGTCAGATCATTTTGTGACGAGCCAGGCTGGCCGATAGGTAATCTAAATTTTTCTCGACCCATTTTCACCGAAAAGGCTTTTCCAGAGAATGAGGTCGTCATTGTGCCAAGCGTTTCGCATAAGGCTGATGGTGGCACTGACCTGAGGCTTCGAACGGTTTATGAGCGGAGGATTGGCCGACGAGGCCATGCCGAGATTGGCATTCCTGTCCAAAGTTTAGTGGACGGATCACGGCGAACTTCAGGCTTCGGGGACTTCACTGTTGCCGGTAAGTATGTTCTGCATGCGAATGAGGCATCCACTCGCATTCTTAGTGGTGGATTAGAGGTGAAGTTTCCCACGGGAAGTGAGTTGAGTGGGCTCGGTGGTGGTACCACCGTCTTTGAGCCTTATCTTTCTAGTGGAGTTAGCGTGCGAGACTTGATTATCCAAGGTCAGGTGAAATTGGAGCTTCCTGTTGGGGGAGCCAGTGATGAACTGGAGTTTGTCTACAACCTGTATGCTGGTAAAGACCTTTCAGGACTGCCTAGTACTTGGACTGTTGGTGCAGAACTTAATGGTGTCAGTGATAGACTCGCGATCACGCCACAGATTAGAAAAGGTATTACACGTACAGGCGCGATAGCGATTGCCCTAGGCGTACGCATTCCGATTCTTAACAGACAACGCCAGCACGTACAAGGAGTTGGGTATCTGATATGGGAGTATCTCGATCCTATTCGCGCAGCGCCATAAGCGCAGCAAATTGTGTTGCACTCGTGATCGTTTTTTCGGTGGCTAGCTTACATGGACAGTCACTGGGCAAAATTGTTGGCCGCGTCAGCACGTCGGCCGTTGGACCATTGCCTTCTTTGACGGTCACGACAAATCAGGATGTCTGCGGTCAGGAAGTGCCGGACGAGTCTCTGCTCGTCGATGCATTAGGTGGACTGGCTAATGCAGTCGTGACGGTGGTGGGGTTGCCAGCGGATGAAGCTGTTTCTCCAACGATCACGAATGTTGGATGTCAATTCTCACCTCGAGTGCAACTTGGACGTGCAGGTGGTGAAATCCAGATCACAAGTGTCGATGAAGTGTTGCACACAAGTCACGCTTACGCTGACGACGACCGGTCTCTCTTCAACGTCGCGATTCCGATTCCTGGATTAACGATCACTCGACAACTAACAGCTAGAGGTGTCATTCGACTAGTCTGTGACACACACACTTGGATGCGTGGGTTCGTCATCGCGCCAACTGATCTTTCAGCGGTAACTACCTCAGAGGGAGCATTCGTATTTGATAACATTCCCGCAGGGACTTACGACATTCGTATTTGGCATGAGTATTTCGGTGTGAGTAATCACACTGTCACTGTTGAAGCTGAAGGGACAGCAGCGGTGACGTACACCCTGCATGAGGTGGATGCGCAAGAATGACAGCTACTAATACGGACTCTAATCAAAGTTGGGATGAGCATTACCGTGACGAAAGAGATGCAGGCTTTTTATACCGCACCCTTAGTGATCTAGAGCATGATTCGAAACGTCGTGACTTATTCACGCGTCTTGCCGAAGTAGAGGATCGACACGTCGCCCGATGGGTGGATTTATTTAAAGAACACGGTCGGGTATTACCGGCATGGGCACCCTCATGGCGAACTAGAGGATTAGCTTGGACGGCGCGTCGATTCGGTGTGAATACGGTCCTGCCGATGATCTTGGCCGAAGAAGGACGCGAAGTGAATGCATATTTACAGCTCGCGTCCGGTGCAGGGCCGGCGCGTTTGCACGAGGAAGCATTTCGGATTGCCGCTGAAACTGCCGAGCATGCTCGTGAACTCTCAGTCTTGCTCGGGCGTGATAGCGAACCATGGCACGGAGGAGCCGTCAGTGGTTATCTTCGTTGTGTTGTCTACGGTTTTAATGATGGTCTAACAGCAAATTTTGGTTTAGTCGCTGGTGTAATTGGTGCGAGTGTTTCGCCAGCAGTGGTGATGATAACCGGTATTGCCGGGGCGATTGCCGACGCGCTTTCGATGGGGGCAAGTGGCTATTTAGCAGCTAAGAGTGAAGCGGAAGTTTACGCACACCAGGTTGAAATGGAGCGGCACGAACTGGAATTGATGCCGGACATTGAACAAGAAGAACTTGCGCTCATTTACGAAGCCAAGGGTTTACCTATCGACACCGCAAGAGAAATCGCGCGACTCATCATGAAGGAACCTGCAGGAGCACTTGAGGCGAAAGTTCGTGAGGAACTAAACCTTAAAGCGGCAGACTTGGCTCCGATGGCTGACGGTTGGGTGACCGGAAGTGCAACTGCTGTTGGTGCCTTCATTCCCATTGTCCCGTTTCTCATACTACCAATGGAGTCAGCCAAATGGGTTTCTTTCATAGCTTCGATGTCAGCCCATTTTGCTGTAGGTGCTGCACGAAGTCTTTTTACAGGTCGGGGTATCTGGGTCAGCGGACGGGATATGTTCGTTGTTGGAATCGGAGTTGCCGCTGTTGGTTACGTGATTGGAGAGCTCGTCAGCCGAATGTTTTAGCCAGACGATGCACCTAGATTCGTCGAGTGCTTTGAGCTCTTACCCTCGATGGTCAGGTTTCCAAGTGAGCCCATTGTTGAGTATTCGCTGGAGTAAGGCTTCGTACGGCAAACCATCAAATTCTGCCGATTCAGCAAAATCCTCTCCCCACGAGATTTGAGGGTTTGGGTTCGCCTCAAGCACATAAAAGCGGTTTTCATTATCGAGTCGCAGATCGATCCTGGCATAGCCGCTCAAGTCAAGCGTCCGGTATACTTGCCGGCAAACTTGCTGGATTGTCGTGGTAAGGGCCGGCGAGATGTTGTTGGCGGCGCCCGCATCGATTCCATGCTTTCGCTGATATTTGGAATTCCACTTGACGCGGTCGGTGGCGATTCGATGCACGGAGTTAGGCATTTTTGACAACTTTAACTCCCAAATTGGAAAAGTGGTTAAGCGCTCGTTCCCAAGAATACCAACGTATAATTCCCGTCCTTCAATGTAGCGTTCAATGATCGCGTCTGTTCCAATGTGGTTGTGGATAAATTTGACCCGCTCTCGCAGTTTGTCGTGGTCGTGTACAACGGAAGCCTGAGATATCCCAATGGAAGCGTCTTGCGTCAGTGATTTTACAATGAGCGGGAATTGGATATTTATTGGCCGGCGGACCGTTTGACCGATCCGATACACAGTAAAGTCTGGAATAGGAATCTTATGGTACGCGAGTAGTTTTTTGGATAATGCTTTGTCTCGAGAGAGTAGTAAGCCTCTTGGATTGCAGCCAGTGTATGGCACCCGCAGAAGTTCAAGGTATGCCACGAGATTCTGATCAAAGGAACTAGTTTCATTGAAAGCTTCAAGTAAGTTGAATGCGATATGAGGGCGCTGTTTGTTGATTGCCTCTTGAATCTTCCCGAGTTCATCATTAATTCCGAGTTGGTAGACGTCGTGTCCCATGTCAATCAGTGTTGACATCACATCAAATTCAGTTTTCCACTCCACGGTCGCCAAGTCGAATCCTGACGTGTCCGTTGGTGGGACTAGGTAATCATGCATCAATGCGAGGATGCGCAACTTTTTCATAATTGTGTTAGTCGATAATTGACTGATAGATAAGTGTGCGTAACTTGCCGTGGTCGTCAATGTCTATCGCTGGAATCAATTGCGTCATGTACACGACAACCAGTTCTTCTACTGGGTCAACCCAATAAGTCGAATGATAGGCACCCCCCCAACCATATTCACCAACCGAAGAGGGAAGTCCGGTTGCAGCAGGGTCTTCCAGGATCGAGAACCCAAGTCCGAAACCTTGACCTGGCTGGTACGGAATATCTCCAGTGTGATCGACAGTCATTAATTCGACAGTCTTGCGTGTCAAGATTCGTTTGCCTTGAAGATCGCCACCATTCAGTAGCATCTGCAGAAATGTGGCGTAATCAGTAGCCGTTGAAAGAAGCCCTGCACCACCTGAGAAGCTCTTCCGCGGTCCATTTATGTACGAACCTTGATTCGCACACTCAACACACTCGTACCCATAATTAGGAATGGCTGCTTTATGCCCAGGGTCTGGTGCGCGATCAACGCTCCCATCATCGGTTGAGGAATAGACCGTCGCCAGACGCTCGACCTTTTCTGGTGGAAGGAAAAAGTGACTATCACGAAGTTGCAGTGGCTGAAATAGACGTTCGTTGAGAAAATCAGCCAGGGTCTGACCGCTAATTTGCTCGATCAAAACACCGAGGATGTCAGTGTTATAGCCGTAGACCCACTGCTCGCCAGGATGAGCATCGAAAGGTAGTTTGGCAAGCCTGTTCATCACTTCCCTAACTGATTCGCTACGGTTTGCGAAGTACCAACCCGTGATTGCGGCTTCTTCCCATTCCCTAGAGGCTGGCCCACTACCGTAACTGATACCAGCCGTATGAGTCAGGAGATCTTGGATGGTGATCGGTCTATTTGCAGCTACCACGCTGTAACTTTCACGGTCGTTGGGTTCCGCCACGGTGGTGTGCATGAATTCTGGAAGATATTTTCCAACTGAATCGGTGATGAGGAGTTCACCTTCTTCCTGATGCATCATTACGCCGACACTGACTAGAGCTTTTGTTTGCGATGCGATTCGAAAAATTGTATCAGTGAACATTGGCGCATCCATTTCCTTGTCTCGAAAACCGACAGCCTCCAGATAAGCGATCTTTCCGCGCCGTACAACTAGGGCCACAGCGCCAGCAAGCCGGTTGTCATCGACATAATCCTGTAATGACTCTGTCAGTCGTTCGAGTCGCTCGGATGACATGCCTACTGTCTCTGGTTGTGCTGGCATCAGCCTTTGCGCGACGAGCGGCTCAGCAACGAGAACAAAGGCAGCAGCAAATGCAATCTTCAGGTATAAGGGCATGATAACGTCTCAGTTTTTTCGAAAAAGATGCAGCGTGATAGCTGCTCCAAACAAGGATAATCCGATGATATCGGTCACAGTCGTTGCGTAAAAGAGTAGCAGACCTCCAGCTACTGCCATAACCCGTTCAACCATGGTAGTTGGTCGTACCAGCCAACCACCAAGTCCCATCGCCAGTGCACTGACGCCAATAACTGCAGTGCCGACCGTACGGATGATGTGTGTAAATGGCGCTTGGAGTAACACCCCAGTTCCCTCAGGGCTCAACGTGAAGGCAAACGGTACTAGAAATGCTGGAAGGGTGTACTTCCAGGTCAACATCATTGTCTTGAAGGGATTACCACCTGTGATTGCTGCGGCTGCAAATGGTGATAGTGCAGTGGGAGGACTCACTTCGGAGAGTACCGCGTAATAAAAAATAAACATGTGTGCGGCGAAGACTGGCACCCCGACGAGGGTAAGTGCAGGGGCAATCATAACAGCAGCAATAATGTAGGAAGCAGTAACTGGCACAGCCAATCCAAGCATCCAGACCGCAACGGCAGAATAAATGACGGTTAAGAAGACACTCCCATCAGCGATTGCGACAATAATGCCTGCGATCTTGAGTCCAAGACCAGTTAACGTGACAACTCCAACGATAATGCCTGCTGTTGCAGTTGTGGCTGCGATTGGTAAGACTCCTCGACCTCCTGCCTCTAGTGCGGCGATAAGCCGTTTTGGTGTCAAGGCATGCTCGCGATGAATGAAGCTAAGGCCGATTGCTAGCATCGTTGACAGAAACACCGCTCGAAATGGCGTAATGCCACTCAGTAGAAAAATGACTATCGCCAAAAGAGGGAGGAATTGATATCCCGACTGTCGTGTAAGCTTGCCAACAGATGGCACCGCCATGTCGACTGCTTTGGTTTTTAGTCGTCGGGCGTCCGCTTCGATCATCAAGACAATGGACAGGTAATATAAACAAGCTGGCACTATCGCCATCACGATGACCTGCAAATAGGTGATCTGTAGGAACTCAGCGATTAGGAAGGCTGCTGCACCCATGGTCGGCGGCGCCATAATGGCTCCGATGCCACTCGCTGAAAGAATGCCGCCGCTTACTTCTGCTGAGAACCCGGCTCTTTTCAGTAACGGCCACGCAATCGACCCAAGTGTTACGGTGGTTGCAACGCCACTCCCGGAAACAGTGCCTAATAAAAATCCCGACAGTGTGACGGTTCGACCCGTACCAGCTCCACTATTTGATCGGCCGAACGCCGCCATTGTCCAGGTGATGAAGAACTGACCTGCGCCCGAGTGCGCAAGGACGGCACCGAAGACTGTGAATAGCACAATGAAGGTTGCAGCTACATTCAGAGGCACACCGAAGATTCCTTCCAATGTCATGTACAGGGTGCCGATAAGCCGGGCAACGTCATAGCCTCGATGTGCAAATAACTCAAGACCAATTAGTTCCAAGAATGGTCCGAGGTAGGCATACAGAAGGAAAAATACAGCCGTGACCGGTAAAATCGGACCGACGGTTCTACGCGTCGCTTCCAGAACCAACAAGGTTGTGATGATGCCGAGTGTTAAGTCGGCGTTCGTTGGGGTAGCAGCTCGATAAACAAAACGGTCAAAATCGATAATCGGCCATACGAGGGCGACGAATGTTGCAAAGGCTAGCAGCCAGTCTGACCATGTGATTCGCGCTTGCCACCTAGCGTGTGCAGGAAAAATAAGAAAAATCAGTACCAGCGTGATCAGGAGAAAGCTAACGCGATAAATCTGTGGCTGGATGATGCCGACGACCCAGTATAGAGCGTAGAGTGACAAACCCATTGCCAATGCAGTGACGATCAGGGCAATTGGGCCGGTTAACGTTCGAGTCGAAACATCACCTTTTGGATTCTTCTGCAAATCGAAAGAAGCCTCTGTTATTTCGACCGTCAATTCCTGTTCCGGATTCGAAAGCTTGTCGCCAGACATCAAGAGCTTATTCTACGGTGTCGGGTGCTTTTCTGTTGTTTTGCAGAAATGAAGAAAGGATCGGTGTGTTTTTACTGCTGGGAATCGACCCATGCATCGTGCTCGCGATAGTAGCGGATGGCGCCAGGGTGGAATGGAATGGGTGACCCACCGGTGGCAGTTTCAAGCGTCAAAAGCTCAGCCATGGGGTGAATGTTGGCGAGTTCATTGCGATGTTCGAAAAGGAGTCGCGTAATAGCGTAGGCCAGTGTTTCATTCATCGCTGGATGGACGACTAGGATGTTCGACACGGCTATTACGTTCACGAGCTTGTTCATGTCTGGATACGTTGAAACGGGAATGGACAGACTGTGGTACACAAGGGAGCCGTATTGCTTCTGAAGTGTCGCTAGCGTTTCTCCATTTGGAATGACCTTGATTGTCCGACCTACTGTCGAGGCGAGATCCAGTACAGCTCCAGTCGGAATTCCCCCACTAAAGAAGAAGGCATCGATCTTGTTATCTCTGAGTGCATCGACTGATTGAGCTACTCCGAGACTTTGTTTACGAATATCCATCTCTGGATCGAGGCCTGACGCTTGAAGGATGCGGAATGCACTTACTTCAGTTCCGCTACCCGGAGCACCCGTTGAGATGACTCGTCCCCGCAGCTCTGGGACAGTTTCGATTCCATTACTGGCTAACGAGACCAGGTGATTGTAGTTATCGTACAAAACTGCCAATGCTCGCATGGGTACCGCACCAAAGTCCCGAAAAGCTCCGCGATTACTGGCTGCGTCGTCAACGGAATCAGCGAGAGCGAAGGCAATGTCTGCTGATCGGTTAGCAATAAATTTGAGGTTATCGACTGTACCAGCAGTAACCTCGGCGGTTGCTTCCACTCCGTTCAGGTGGTCACTGATCACTTTCGCGATGCCACCGCCGTATGGGTAGTAGACACCTCCGGTGCCGCCAGTGGCAATTGAGATCCACTGGGTTGCCCCTGTCTGCCTGCCTGTATCTTGCGGCTTGCAGGCAGTTACTAGCAGGATGACAAAGAAACAATATATGACCGTATGCCAAGATTGTTGTACGGTGTGTCTCAAATGTGCTTCCATCCAATTAGGGCTAACGGGGAATTTATTCTACATGTTTCAACACAATCCAGTTGTACGAATTTTCACTCCAGAGATTGGGATTGTTCGATTGGTCGATTTGGCTATTATTGTTTTGGCGTGACTAAGAGGTCGGGCCGGATGCTTCCGGCTAATGTGACAAAGGAGCCAATATGGTGACACGGTTCGATCGCCGCACGTTTATGGGACTTGGAGCGCTGAGTCTTAGCACTTCACTCGTTGAGCCCCGCGTGACCGCATCTCAGCAACCACACCTTGAGTCGGTGCCGAATGAGTTATTGACTGCGCCTCCGATCGATGTTGTGAGGATTGGTTTTGTTGGGGTAGGCCTTCAGGGCTCTTCACATTGTCGGAATCTTCTTCGGATTGAAGGTGTTCGACTCGCAGCAATATGCGACATCGTTGAAGACAAGGTAACCAGAGTGCAGGACTGGGTTGAAGCGGCAGGCCAGCCAAGACCGCGGGGGTACTCTCGAGGAGAGTTTGATTTCGAGCGGATGTGTCAAGAAGAAGAACTTGACCTTGTGTTTACGGCGACGCCTTGGCGTTGGCATGTACCCGTTTGCGTAGCTGCCATGACCAGTGATAAACACGCCGCCACCGAGGTGCCGGCTGCTGTGACTATTGATGAATGCTGGCAATTGGTCGAAACTGCTGAGCGTACAAAAAAACACTGCGTGATGATGGAAAACGTCAATTACGGTCGCATGGAAATGATGGTGTTTAACATGGCGCGCCAAGGGCTCTTTGGTGAGTTGTTACATGGTGAGTGTGGTTACCTGCATGACTTACGAGCAGTAAAGTTCGAGCGTGCCAATGAAGGTCTTTGGCGACGTGCGCATTCGATCACGCGAAATGGCAACCTCTATCCTACGCACGGCCTTGGCCCAGTTGCTAATTGCATGAATATTAATCGCGGAGATCAATTTGATTATCTTGTGTCAATGAGTAGCAACTCACGGGGATTGCAACTCTACGCCGCCGACCATTTTCCGGCCGAGGCAGTCGAACGCAAGGAGAAATATGCACTCGGTGATGTGAATACCAGTCTTATTCACACTGTCAATGGACGGACAATCTTTCTTAGCCATGACACTAATCTGCCTCGGCCGTATAGCCGGATTAATCTCGTCCAGGGCACGAAAGGGATTTTTCAGGGGTATCCGAATCGTGTTTACCTCGAAGGACGCAGTGCCCAGCACCAATGGGATTCTGCTGATCGGTATCTTGAAGAATTTGATCATCCACTCTGGGCTGCCATTGGTGGTCGTTCGCGGGGAGCTGGACATGGTGGCATGGATTTTTTGGAAGATTATCGATTAATCAAGTGTCTACGCGAAGGATTACCTACTGACATGAATGTATACGATGCCGCGGCTCTCAGTGCCGTCTCGGAATTGTCTGAGCGTTCGGTCAGTGAGGGCAGTAAGCCGATACAGTTTCCGGATTTCACGAGAGGCCAGTGGAAGCGCTATGCACCGCTTGGCATTGTGGAAGCTTGAAGTGAGCTAGAAATTCGTAAGTTCTAAAACCTTGGGCGTTATGATGCGGTGCCGGCAATTTATCACGGTAGGGTTCCTACTTATACTAGGCATTTTTTCATTAGGGTGCCAGGCGGCCCAACTTCCTAACGTTGTACTCATCTATGTAGACGACCTCGGGTGGCGTGACCTCGGCGTGATGGGTAGCGAATACTACGAGACCCCACACATTGATGCACTAGCACGCGAAGGTATGCGTTTTACAAACGCTTATTCAAACGCGCCCAATTGCGCACCGGCGCGAGCGAGTCTGTTATCAGGACAATACCAACCACGACACGGAGTCTACACGGTGGGTACTTCCGAGCGAGGTGACACAAAGCTTCGTCAACTCGTGCCGGTAGTTAACCAAACTGAACTAGCTCTTGAAACTATTACGATACCTGAGGCGTTGAACGCGAGTGGCTATGTATCAGGTCAGGTCGGCAAGTGGCACCTCGGCGGGTCAGAATTTCTTCCTGACAACCAGGGTTTCGATTGGACACTAGCTGGAGATCAGTTCGGAAGTCCACCAAGTTATTTCTATCCCTATGTGCGAGATGGTCGAGGTCTACCAGACCTTAGCGATGGAGAGGTGGGTGAGTACCTCACAGACCGACTCACGGATGAAGCGATTGATTTTATTAGAAAGCATCGTGAGGCGCCGTTCTTTCTTTACTTGTCACATTATGGTGTGCACACCCCAATTCAGGGTGAGTCGGCGCTTGTCCAGCATTACATTGAGAAAGGCGGGACGGACGCACATAGTAATCCCACTTATGCGGCAATGATTCACAGTATCGACGATAGTGTAGGACGCATCCTAAAGGTGCTAGCAGACCTTGCATTAGCTGATCGCACAATCGTGATCTTCTTTTCTGATAATGGAGGCTTTGGTCCGGTGACGTCAATGGCGCCCTTACGTGGTTCGAAAGGGATGCTTTACGAAGGGGGCATTCGAGTGCCACTGGTTGTTCGTTGGCCAACTGTTGTGTCGGCAAACAGTGTGTCCGATGAGCCAGTAATTGGCTTGGATTTGTTTCCCACTATGTTGGACATAACTGGTACCCCGTCGCCTGAAGGCCAAGTACTTGATGGTGTAAGTCTAGTTCCAGTGCTCAGAGGGTCAGAGTCGTTGGTGCAGCGCGACCTCTTCTGGCACTTTCCAGCTTATTTACAGGCGGACACGAGTGTCATGGGGCCTTGGCGAACGACACCGGCCAGCGCTGTTCGGCGGGGCAATTACAAACTGATTACATTCTTTGAAGATGGACGTAACGAACTCTACAATCTCGCTGATGATCTTGGCGAAGCTCATGATCTCTCACGGGTCATGCCAGTTCGGACCAACGAACTGCGTATGGAATTAGAACAATGGTGGCGAGACACTGGAGCGTGGTTACCCAGTGAATCCAATGAGCTCTACGATCCGACAATGCATGAAGAGAAATTTCTGAAGAAACCGTGAAGCTCTGCATTGAATCTGTCACTGGGCAGCAGTAGACTCTAGCTCGTCAGCCAGGGAGGAAGCATGATCAAGCGATACCGTTTCGGTTGTGGCACCTTAGCTCTAGTGATCCTCTTGACCATCCCGTCGGTAGGTGTCGCGCAGCTAACAGGTGTCGAAGATGGGGAATGGCGTTATCTGGGTGGTGATGCAGGACACACTCGGTCTGCTCCGTGGCTGAATCAAATCAACGCATCCAATTTCTCAGATTTAGAGGTCGCTTGGATCTGGCGAGGGAATAACTTCGGGTCCGGTGTGGAGTACACATTTCGAGCTACACCAGTCTTCGTGAACGGTGTGTTGTACACAGTTGCTGGTCAACGGCGGCAAGTGATAGCGGTGGAAGCCGCCACTGGTGAGACACTGTGGACCTTCCGAGAACCTGAGACAATGCGGTATTTGCGGTCACCGAGGACGGATTTCGGAAAAGGAATTGCCTACGCCGAAGTGGAGGGAAGGGGTGTGATCTACATCACGAGCCCGGCTTATTTCCTTTGGGCTCTTGACGCTAAAACAGGTCGACCGCTTGAGAATTGGGGTACGTCCGTAATGCTCCCGCATTTCTCAGAGACCGGTGTCGTCGATCTGATACCAAATCTCGTGGAGGATTGGGAACCTTGGCTAAATTGGGATGAGCCCTATGACCCCGGTCACGGGATTCCGAGACAATTGGGTATGGTCACCAGTTCGGCACCACCGATCGTGGTGAACGGGGTGGTCGTGGTGCTTACTGGACACGAGCCAAGCTATGACCAGACTCGGATCGAGAACGTCCCTGGTGACATCATGGGTTACGACGCTAAAACGGGACAGTATCTCTGGAAGTTTCGTGTCATTCCACGACCTGGTGAGGTCGGTCACGACACTTGGAAGAACGATGCTTGGCGGTGGTCGGGCGACATGTCGTCTTGGGCGCCCGCCGCGGCCGACCCAAAACTAGGCCTCGTCTACATCGTGACGAACGCCTCGACCGTTCAGTCCTACACAGGCCATCGACCGGGTCATAACCTTTTTGGTGGTTGTGTTCTTGCGTTGGACGTTCAGACAGGTGAGCTACGGTGGTACTTCCAGATCCACCACAGTGACCAGTGGAACTACGACATTCCGACCGTGCCCATCCTGATGGACTTAACGGTGGATGGGGAGCAAATTCCTGCGTTGATCCAGAACACGAAACAAGGTCTCATCTTTGCATTCAACCGGGAGACCGGTGAGCCGATTTGGCCAATTGAGGAGCGCTCGGTCATGCAGACTGAGGTTCCTGGTAACTACACGGCGCCCACCCAGCCCTATCCGACTTGGCCTGAACCCTTAGATCCAATTGTATTAAATGGGATCACCGATGAGTTCGTGATCGACTATACGCCTGAGTTAAAACAGCAAGCGTTGGAGATTTTGACCGAGTTCCGAGTTGGAGGGCTCTATGTGCCACCTCTTCCGTACCCCCACAACCACGAATACCGCAATGTCATCGGTTGTTTGGGAGGGTTGAATATCTATCATCCACCTGTTGCCGATCCCACTACGGGAATTATGTACGCACCGCATACCCGCGGCTGTAGTGCTCCCTCGTTCTTGGTGCCTACGAACGGGGTCGACGAGGAGCGAGGTTTACCTGGACTTTCTGCGGAACCTTGGAGGGGTCGAGAACGGCATACGGCCACAACGGGAACTACGGTGGCAGCATGGGCGCCAGGCGGCTCTCGTGCATTCCTACCTATGATCGAAGGTCTGCCAGTGTACAAGCCACTTTATCAAGGACTCACGGCCTACGACATGAACACAGGCGAGAAGCTCTGGGACATTCCGGTTGGTCAGACTCCCGACCGAATCAGAGAACACCGTCTTTTAGCTGGGGTGGATATTCCCAAGACCGGAGGAACCGGTAACTCTATACAGATGGTCATGGGAGATCTCTTGGTGCAAACGACGGAGGGTCTCAGGGGTGAAACCGAGGTAAATGCCAACGATATGCCGATGCTACATGCTCGCGACAAGCGGACGGGGCAGATCCTCGCGAGTGTCGAGATTCCGATTCCGGGTCAGTACGGGATGATGACCTACCTGCACAAGGGAAAACAGTACATTGTGTTTCAGGCGGGGAGCTGGCGGCGAGAGGAACCAGGTTCTCTCGTCGCGCTAGCCCTACCGTAACACCAGCAATGTCTTCCACAAGGTAGCGCTTCGCTAATTACTTTGCCGTTCAATTCAATATTGGTGATGTTTACGGCTGGTGTCCTGTTCCAGTGACAGTCGTATCGTTGTTTAACCAGTGTGTGAACCAACTTCGTAACCGCTCAAGGCGGTCTACAAGTAACCACGGTTCGCCGGAGCGCGAAAGTCCATGCGAAGATCGTGGGTACCGGACCAGTTCGACAGGAATTTGCCGTTTCATCAGCGCCATGAACCATTGTTCGCCGTCGGCAATCGGCGTCCGATAGTCGTTTTCACTATGGATGATTAGCGTCGGTGCGGTAACGTTTTCAACGTATGAAATAGGGGAAAGACGACGGTAAAGCTCCCGCTGTTCCCACGGTGGTCCTAGGAATTCATAATCCGTGAGGCCCTGCGCGTCAGACGAGCCATACCAACTCTCCCAGTTTGTAATTGACCGGCTGGTTACGGCTGCGGCAAAACGGTTAGTGGTGGCGGTTAACCAGTTCGTCATGAAACCTCCGTAACTTCCACCGGACACACCAAGACGCGCAGAATCTATGTTCGGGTAAGCCTGCATGGCAGCATCCACACCGGTAAGATAGTCTTCGGAATCCATTTCACCCCATTGTCCGAGTGTTGCGTAGGTGAACGCATGCCCGTATCCAGTTGAACCGCGGGGGTTGGTGTAAAGAACGAAGAAGCCAGCATTTGACAAGACGTGAAACGTTCGAAAAAACGTATTGCCATAGGCGCCGTGCGGCCCACCATGAATTTTGAGGATCATCGGGTAACGATTTCCAGATTGATATCCAACGGGTTTTATAAGCCAGCCTTCAATTTCAGTGCCGTCGTTAACAATCCAGGTGAGACGCTCTGCTGGCATTAAGGTGATGTTCTTGAGCCATTCTTCGTTGTAACGGGTGACTCGGAATTCACTCGTGCCATCGCCACGGGCCACGAATACTTCGGTTGGCATAATAGCCGTGGTAGCGGTGTAGGCAATGGTTTGCCCGTCGTTTGACGTGGAAACGCCTCGCACGCGTCGAGCACCTGTTGTGACTTGACGCACAAGACTGCCTTGGGTAGACACTTCAAATAGGTGTGACGAACCTTTAATGCCAGCCTCAAACCGAAGTGTGTCGTTATCGGTCCAACGAGGAGTTCCCGGGGTGAGATTCCAGTTACCAGTCAATGTTCGTGGTGTTCCATTAAATCTTCCGTCAGCTCCGAGGCTGACCACTTTCAGGTCTGTTTTTTTGCCTCGTGCAGGCGTCGAGAGATAGGCAAGCAAAGCTCCATTAGGCGAGATCGCAATCCCGCGTTCAGAGCCAGGGTTCGAAGTGAGTCGCCGCGGTTGTCCAGTGCCGTCCATTGCTAGCGTGTAGATATCAACTGTTAGGTCTTTGTTGTACTCGTCATCCTCTTCTGCGTCCGCGGTAAAGTACAAACGCTCGCCGTTGGCACTCCAAATTACCTCTCGGATGTCGAAGGCCAGAGAGGTGAGTTGGCGTGGCTCACCACCCGCAGCGGATACTACGAACAGTTGTGTTGCTTCCACAATAGACGGATGCGCCTGTAACTGAAGGCGGCCATCGCGCTTGTAGCGCATGGACGTAATCACACGTCCGTCGAAGCGCTCCACGTTGACTGTTTGTGAGATAGCATTCGGCGCGATCCAGCCTGGTCTATCACCGGGTGCATTCGTCTCCATGGTGTTCGATGACTCACGGTTTGGCTTCTTTGTGTAAGCAATCCACATTCCATCCGGCGACCATATTGGAGTTCCGTCTACACCTGGGACATGGTGGGCTTCACCACCCGGCGTAGTTACTCGAACAAACCATGTGCTATTTGAATCGTCGCCTCGTGCTGATTGAAAACTGAGAATGCTACCATCCGGTGACCACCGTGGGGCAGATGATTCTTCTGTAGGGTTTGTGAAGCGGAACGGATCACCGTCGGGCCTACCCGCTCGTAACCGCTGCATCCACACCTCCCGATGGCGTTGATTGTTGTCCTCCAGGATTGTCACGACAGTAAAAGCAAGAAGATCCCCATGCGGAGAAAGCGCAACGTCCAGTGTGCCGACCTCGTTGTAGTAATCCTCAGGAAGAAGGCCTCGGGAGCTAGGTTGCGCCGCAGTCAGAGTCGAAGTGATGGTGATTAGCAGTATTGAAATATAAAATTTTCTACTTAGCATGTCGAACCTCAGGCTTGTGCGATAGGGTGATCGGTGCGCAGGAGGACTTGTTCGAAAGTTTGGGACAGTTCACTCCGTGAATTGTCATAGCCAATCATTTTATGCCATGTCATAGTGTCGATCGGAAATCGTTCGCTATTGGCAAAGGGCGTGATTGTAAGGAGAGACGTTAGCATGCGGAGTGGGCCCATTATTGGAATTGTTTTAACCATCATTGCTATCTCTGGCACGGCTTCGTTTGCACACACCCAGAGTGAAAGTCTTAGTGTTTCTGGCCTATTGGAACCGGTTGAGATTCTGACCGACCGCTGGGGGATTGCACATATTTATGCCGAGAATGAGTCCGACCTGTTCTTTGCCCAAGGTTTCAACGCGGCACGCGACCGATTATTTCAGTTTGAATTGTGGAGACGGCAGGCTACTGGTACGACAGCGGAGATTCTTGGTTCTCGAGCCTTAGCACGAGACATTGGAGCCCGTCTTCACATGTTCCGGGGCGATTTAGAAGAAGAACTCAACCATTATCATCCCCGTGGGAAAGCGATCATTGAAGCGTTTGTGGCTGGAATTAATGCGTATATTGCGGAGACTGAACGTCAACCAGACCTGTTACCAATCGAATTTGAACTCCTCGGTATTACACCTGGACCTTGGACTCCAGCGATCGTCATTTCTCGTCATCAAGGGCTGGTTTCGAATCTAACCCGTGAGATTGCCTACGGACGCGCGGTAGATGCTATTGGGGCTGGTGAGGTTTCGGAACTTTCTTGGTTTCGGCCAGGGAATCCTAGTCTTGATCTCGACCCTGCGATTGACGGAAGTTTACTTACCGAAGACATTCTTGAAACATACCGAGCGTTTCGTCGACCGATACGTTTTACCCCGGATGACATTGCTGTTGAATACCGAGGCAATCAAGCGGCCTTTAACCGTCTCGCAAGTCTTATTCCAAGCGAACTCGACCTTGCTGAATTTGGTGATGCCATTGGGTCGAACAATTGGGTCGTCGGTGGAAGCCGGACCTTAAGCGGGTATCCACTCATGGCGAATGATCCGCACCGAGTCCAGCAGGCGCCGTCCTTACGTTATTGGGTCCATCTGGTGGCTCCAGGGTGGAACGTAATTGGTGGTGGTGAGCCGACACTTCCTGGAGTGTCGATCGGACACAACGAGTATGGTGCTTGGGGTTTAACTGTGTTTGGACAAGACAACGAGGACCTGTATGTCTACGACACGAACCCAGAGAATGCTCAGCAGTATCGTTACCGCGATTCATGGGAAGACATGCGGGTGATTGAAGAACGGTTTAATGTGGAAGGTGAGTTAGCCAAGACCTCCATGGAGTTGAAATTTACACGGCATGGACCGGTTCTGTATGAGGATGTTGCTAACAGGAAAGCCTATGCGCTTAGAGCGGCTTGGATGGACATCGGTTCGGCTCCCTATCTTGCGAGTTTACGAATGGACCAGGCAACGAGTTGGGAAGAGTTCCGTGATGCATGCCGCTATAGTCGATTGCCTTCGGAAAATATGGTGTGGATTGATACTGATAAGAACATTGGATATCAGGCAGTTGGTGTTTCTCCGATCCGTCCAAATTGGAGTGGCCTAGTACCGGTGCCTGGTGATGGTCGGTACGAATGGGATGGTTATCTACCCATTGAGGATTTACCTCATGTGTTTAATCCTGAGGCGGACTATTTTGCAACTGCAAACAATTTCATGGTGCCAGAGAATTATGCCTATATGAACGCATTGCACTACACCTGGGGTGACGAAATGCGGGCAGTACGTTTGGCCGAAGTGCTCGGGTCAGGGCGTCGGCATACGCTCGTCGATATGATGCAGTTACAGCATGACGAACTGTCAGTGCCTGCTAGAAATCTCGTGCCGCTTCTTGATGGTGTCACGATTACCGATACTCGCATTGTTGCAGTTCGGCGAAAGTTGCTTGATTGGGATTTTGTACTTGACCAGCGATCAACCGAAGCCGCGATCTATGTTGCTTGGGAGCGCCAGCTTTTGGATCGCGTAAAAAAGTTATTCATACCCCAAGCGGTTCAAGAATTATTAAGTCTCAATATGAAGCGAGTAATTGATTGGTTGTCTGCACCAGACGGTCGATTTGGGCCTGACCCGTTGGATGGACGCAATGCTTTGCTCGTCGACACCCTGTCCGAAGCTATCAGTAACCTAGAGAGTCGTCTTGGACTTGATATGACACAGTGGCAATATGGGGATACCCGTTACAAGCATATTTTAATCCGTCATCCACTCGGCGCTACGGTTCGTTCGGACTTAAGAGACCAACTGGATGTGGGTCCTGTATCACGCGGGGGGTATGGACGCACCGTAAACAACACAGGGAATAGTGACAACCAGACGAGTGGGGCGTCATTTCGAATTATTGCTGATTCGGAAAACTGGGATAATTCAGTGGGCACGAATAGTCCTGGACAATCCGGTGACCCAGATAACGTGCACTATCGCGACCTCTTTGACTTATGGGCGCGTGGGCAGTACTTTCCGATATTCTATAGTCGTGAGAAGGTTGAGTCAGTTGTCGAGCAAACGACCAAACTAGAGCCGGCAGCTACGTCATTTGTAGGTCGTTGAGTTGGAGGAAGATCGATGAAACGTTTCACTTTCGTGATTGCGGTGCTAGTAGGTGCTTCGGTTGTTTTATTGCAGGCGGGAGGACAGCCGATTCGCGCACGCAATGGAATGGTAGTGTCACAGAGCGAGATTGCATCCCAAGTTGGTGTTGATGCGCTCGAAGATGGAGGTACAGCGGTTGATGCGGCTGTGGCCACGGCATTTGCATTGGCTGTAACTCATCCTACGGCTGGCAATATCGGTGGCGGTGGCTTTTTGGTACACCGAGCTGCCTCGGGTGATGCTGTCGCTTACGATTTCCGTGAAAGTGCACCAGCAGCTGCTTCTCCTACTATGTGGTTCGAAAATGAGGAATATTCCTTTGAGCGACATCACCTCAGTCATCTCTCAGTCGGAGTGCCTGGGACTGTTGCGGGTTTACATTTGGCTTGGGAAGAACACGGGACATTACCGTGGTCCAGGTTAGTTGAGCCCGCGATTGCTCTAGCAGAGAATGGATTCACCGTAACGCACGATTTTTCCGCGTCGTTGAAGCAAGCGCTACAGCGAATACAAATTTATCCGGCATCGGTAGCTCAATTTTCAAAGCATGGCGTGCCCTACGAGGCAGGTGAGATATTTCGTCAACCGGATCTTGCACGCACGTTGCAGCGGATTGCGGACTTTGGACCGGCTGGTTTCTACGAAGGTGAAACTGCGAGATTGTTGGCCCAAGAGATGGCTGCAAACGGTGGGTTGATCACGGAAGATGATCTTAAAGCCTATCGTGCAATAAAGCGCGAGCCAATTCGTGGTACCTATCGTGGTTACGAAATCATTTCAATGCCGCCGCCAAGTTCTGGCGGGATCGTGCTCGTCGAAATGCTTAACATGCTTGAAGGCTACGACTTAGTTTCGTCAGGATTTCAGTCTGCGCGGACGATACATCTAATGACGGAAGCGATGCGGCGGGGTTATGCCGACCGCGCTCTGTATCTCGGAGATCCGGATTTTAATCCTGAGATGCCGGTAACCCGTTTAATCTCGAAGTCACATGCTACAGATTTGCGTGATTCGATTGATGAAGAGCATGCGTCAATATCGAGTCCAACCAGTTTTACTTGGCCGTCAGAAAGTCCAGAGACGACGCATTTTTCGGTGGTTGATGCTGCTCGCAACGCCGTTTCTTTAACCTATACCCTCGAATTTGGATATGGTTCAGGCATCGTGGTGCCGGGTGCTGGTTTTCTGTTGAATAACGAAATGGGAGATTTTAATGCTGGGCCGGATATCACAAACGCGAATGGTCTGATCGGCACAGAACCCAATTTGGCAGAGCCTTACAAACGAATGCTATCGAGTATGACGCCAACAATTCTCACAAAAGATGGTCAGCTCTTTATGGTCACTGGCACGCCTGGAGGCCGGACGATTATTAATACCGTGCTGCAGACCATTCTGAATGTTGTGGATTTCGGTATGAATGCACAGGAAGCTACTGATGCGCCACGTTTCCATCACCAATGGTTGCCAGATCGGATTAGTTACGAACGCCTCGGTTTTTCAGCCGATACGATCGCCCTTTTGGAGGCACGTGGCCACACGCTACAAGCAAGGAATGGTGGGCAAGGCACTGCGCAGTTAATCGTTTTTGACGTCGAGAGGAATTTGCTCGAGGGTGGGCTAGACCGTCGCAGACCGGATGGGGGAGCCGTCGGAACCGATCGATAAGCTAACGATCTAATAACTGCCTATTAGACCACCGTCTACTTGGATCGCACTGCCAGTAATGTAGCTTGCGGCTTCCGACGCAAGAAATACGGCAAGGTTAGCGAGTTCGTCTGGCTGTCCAAGTCGACCGAGAGGAATCGTCTGAATTGCGGCCGACCGGACAGCTTCAAAGGATTGATTAGAGCGTGCTGCGTCTGCGCGATCAAGTTCGTCGACCCGCTCGGTTGATAGACGTCCCGGTGCGATGACGTTTACTAGGATGCCGTCTTTGGCTAGCTCCTTCGATAATGTTTTAGCTGTTCCTAACACCGCCATTCGCATTGCATTGGAAAGCACGAGACCTGGAATCGGTTGACGGATTGACGAAGAGGCGATTGTGAGCAGTCGTCCGTAACCCGTCTTCTTCATTTCAGGTGCCGCAACGCGGGCTAGTTCTACGAAACTCATTAGATTAAGGTCAAAGGCTGTCGTCCACTGGTCTGTTGACATTTCTGACGAGTCGCCGGCTGGTGGACCACCAGCATTATGCAATGCGATTTCAAGGCCACCGTAAAGTGTGACGCACGTTTGTACGAGCGTGTACGCCGTGTCACGTTGGCTAACATCGGAAGCGACGGGATGGACACGCGTTCCAGCATCCGCACGAATACGTTCGGCGGCTTCATTGATGCGAGCGTCATCACGGCTAGTGATGACTAGGTCGCATCCCTCTCTTGCTAAACCCAACGCGCATGCATACCCTAACCCCCGGCTTGCCGCATAAACCAAGGCACGTTTACCTTTTAGACCGAGTTGCACGAGTGATAACCTCCATTCCAATCTAGAAGCATGTCTCTCAAACCATTCGATACTTCAGCGTGTTCTCTCAAATAAGTTGGGTGATTCGATTCAGCGACTAGTTGATGCATATAAACGCTGGTATGTCGTGTAATTGGTGATTACTTCACGTACAAACCGACGTGTTTCACTATACGGGATTGAATCAACAAATTGATCTTCACGAAGTCCATCGGCAGCCTGCCACCACACGGCTGCTAAGTCTTCACCTGCATTATAGGAAGCTGTAACCGGAGCGACGGCACCCTCAAACATTGTGAGTAATCTTCGCATGAGCGTAGCCCCTAAGCGGGTATTCACGCGTGGTTGGAGGAGGACTGCTTCGTCTAGAGGGACGTCTTGGAGCCCTACTGGTACACGGAGCTCTTCAGCTGTATACGGCATGATCTGCATTAAACCGAGTGCGCCAACCAAAGACCGCGCATTGGAATCGAAACGTGATTCCTGACGCATGAGTGCATAGAGTAGCAAGGGATCGACACCTGTGGCTTCGCCGGCATCTTCCACGTCACTTAGGAAGGGACGCGGGTAAACGAGATTCCAGAAATCATCTGGTAACCCTTTCGCTGGTTGACGTAGGAACTGTCCGAAATGGTTCACGAGAATATTCATTCCTTGATTGTAAGCACCTGCATTTGCCAAGGCGCGTACAGTGACGAGGGCGAGGGCTTGGTCGCCACGCTGACGCTCCAGTAGTTTTCGAACAGAATCCGCAGCGTCTGCAGCCAGACCAGCTTGCGCAAGGATTGAGGCAGCTTTAAATTCCGGTTGTTGAGTCGTAGAAGTCGAAAGCTTTAAGACAGGAAAAGTGATTGTTCGTGTTTCTGGAACAAAGGTCTCGGAGTTTGCACCGAAGCGCAGTTCCTGCAGGCGTTTTTTGGCTTTAAGTCCGTAGTAGTGATACGGAAACCGTTGTTGGAGTGTTTGGAACAGCTTAATAGCGTGGTCCTCACGGGACAAGCGGTGTTCCGCAATGCCACACCAATACAATGCTGCTGGTTCAAGATCGCCGGTTGGCTTTCTTTGCAGCAGTCCACGGAGGTTCAGGGCAGCACGTTCGAACTGGCCAACGCGAATTGCGGCGACTCCAGCTCGCCATAGGACCGTGCGGCGATCGGAGGCGTTCTCAGTCATGCGGTACAGCTCGCGATAGACTGCCAGACCTTCTTTAATTTCGCCGACCGCGACCAGATAAGCCGCGAGTAAGGTTCCGGTGCTGCGACGAATAGTCATCGATGTTCCAGGGCTCCGGCCTGACCACAGATCATGACCTAGGTTTTTAACTTCGTCAGTTTTCGCTTCTCGAACGGCCAAGCGAAATCGTGTCAGACGAACACGTGGCAGTTCTTCGTGTGTTGGGTGCTGCCTCGCAAATTCCTCACAGAGGCGTTTCGCTTCAGCATTCGCACGCATGGCATAGAACGTCTCGATTCTCTCGAGTTGGATGACCGCGTTCTGTTCCCGATCAGGATTGTTATCATTCCAATCCTCGATCAGTTCAAGCGCTGCTTCATAGCGTGCTTGATTCCGAAGACGCTTCACGTGTTCTTGGTACTGAGTGTTGCTTAATGGTGTACGTGTGGCGCCTGTGGAGCTAACAAGAAGATTTTCTGCAGAACGGGCAGCTATAAAGCCATCGGCCGTCCTACTCAAGGTTTGGGCCTCTCGGTACAGTGTTAGGGCACCTTCAATATTACCAGCCGCAGCTTCGAGGCCAGCAATACCGAGCCGAGCCCGGTCAGCTGAACGGCCTGAGGTGCGAAGTCGCAAGGCCAGACGGTACATAGCTATTGACTCTTGCGCGATTCCATTTTGGTTATAGTTGTCAGCAATGTTGAGTATGAAGTCAAGATGTTCTCGCTCCGGTTGATTATTGGTTAATAACTGCAGGTACTTATGTGCTTGAGCGGCGTCACCCTGACTCGTTAGATGTGTGATTACGGTCGTGAGAGCGAAGTGACGTAATGCAGCTTCCTCTTCGGCGATCGCGAGCAGTAGCTGCCTGCTTTCGGTGTATCGCTCCAGTTCGGCTAAGAGACTTGCTTTTAACACTCGTGCTGCAATTGGTGCCATTGATTGTGGGGTTCCACTAATGACCTCGTCGATCACTGCTAGGGCTGCCAGGGCATTATCAGCATTTCGAACCTCGAACACTTGAGGATAATTGGTGGAAGGGAGTCGTATTTGTTCACTGGCGAGTACTGGGGTTGCTAGCAAATTCCAGATCAGCACCAAAAACGCTACCAAGAGTCCCATCGCTTGGGCGTTGAGGTTCCAAGTTTTCCTAGTCATGACGCTACAGCGTACCATGCTTCCGATTCCCAATTCTTGTATGGGTCCGCGACACTAAGCTTTCCATGCGGCATATCTTTGCAATGGTTGGCTGGTCGCCGTGTTCCAAAGACGTTACAATGTCCGCAGGAATGGGCGTCACCCATCTTCGTATGTGCCCATAGGCTTGGGAAAGATAGTCGATGCTCAAGCAGGGCGCACCACAATCGATAGGAGAAGTTTTGTGCATATCACATCAGGAAAACTTGCAGGTATGAAGGCAGTTTCGAACGACCGCGGTGTAATTGCCGCTGCTGCGATGGACCAACGTGGCTCCTTAAAAAAATCTTTGGCTGCGCAAAAGGGTGGCGATATTACGGACACGATGATGCAGGAATTTAAGGCAGTTGTTGCAGAAGTATTGACACCACACGCTAGTGCAATTCTTCTGGATCCCCAATGGGGACTCGAAGCTTCGAAGCAGCGATCGAAGAACGCCGGATTACTGCTGGCTTACGAATCAAGTGGATACGACAATACTCAACCTGGTCGGTTATCTGGTCTTTTGCAGCACTGGTCTGTGAAGCGCTTACAAGAGCAAGGCGCAAATTGCATCAAGATTTTGTTGTACTACTCACCATTCGAAGATAAGGCGATCAACGAGGAGAAGCATGCATGGATTGAACGAATAGGGGATGAGTGCAGAGCAAACGACATTCCATTCTTTCTTGAACCCGTTGGTTACGATCCTAGTGGTGGTGATGAGAAGGGACCTGAATTTGCCAAGATCAAACCCGAAGTGGTCAAACTCAGCATGGCAGAGTTTACGAAGGAACGTTACGGCGTTGATGTGATGAAAGTGGAAGTGCCAGTTAATATGAAGTGTGTCGAGGGTGCTCAGGCCTTCGCTGGGACCAAGGCTTATACCAAGGATGAGGCGATGGAGCATTTTCGAGCAGCTGCAGCGGTTGCCACGAAGCCGTTTATCTATCTTTCAGCGGGTGTGAGTAATGCGGAGTTCACCGAATCACTCCAACTGGCGACTGACTCTGGCGTCAAGTTTTCGGGAGTGTTGTGTGGACGTGCAACTTGGAAAGAGGGAATTCCTGTTTATGCGAAACAGGGCGTCAGCGCCTTTCGGACTTGGCTTGAAAGTGAAGGGGTTGCCAACATCAATAATGTGAATGACCGGTTGCAAACAGCCAGTCCATGGTACGCGGCGTATGGCGCTGATTCAGCTGACGCCTTGGCATAAGGTGGATTGCTGTGATTAACCCCGCGTTGATCGCGATTCACGCCTGATTATTTGCATTGATGCACTACGCTTATCACACTAACGTGCTGAAGGCACTCGAGGGCCATGGGTTGCAACCGACGGCCTCGACACCCCCTCAACTGGTCAAGGATCACATTACTAACCTCTACTTGTACGAACTACGAGGTCTCCGAAAGCGACTGATGCGCAAAGAATTTCCGAAGCATGAGTATGCAAGCTTGGTGGAGAATTTGCGGCAGCGTTACCCCCTAATGTCCTTAGCGAGCAATCGCTGGGCGACGGTGTCGGGCTGACCCCTGATGAGAGACCGTGAGTGGTTAGGACTGCTCGGTTCGTTGGTGGTAGCTTAGGTCATCTTCAAGAGTGCCACACAGATGAATCTGTAGACCGAGTTCCTTGGCCATCGACGCTTTGGCAATCAATGCTTGCAAGGCTGTAGTCGCATTCGGAGCATAAGCGACTTGGATGTGGTTCGCCTTGTGCTGAGCCATCAATTGGTCGCGGCTGACCCCGTAGAGCACCGCATGCATGATGGGCCATTGGGGGGTCGTCAGATTCCAACGCCGTTCCGTTTCCTCATCAGGGAGTCGAACGACACCACCACGACCGATGTCCATGTGGAGCATGTTGCTTTCGATGTAGATCCGGCTCCAGACGATTTCACCCGGCTTACTAATACCTTTTAGGGTTGAACCGCCAAGTGGGAAATACATGGGCGGCTGACGTTCCCCAACTGCTCCTCGGTAGCCGTCAATGAAATGATTGGCGGGTGCAGCGCCTGAGATCTCGAACACCCACACGAATTCGTCCACACCGTAATCGTGCACGGCTTCACCCCACCGAACATCATGAAGGGTCGTTGAAGGGTCGAGCCCGAGGTTTGTCCAGACTCGATTGGTGAGGATCGCATCGACACCCGCACACTCGTCCACTTCATTGAAATGCGGGATCGCCGAACCTGCGAAAACTTCGTTGCCCTCTGCATCTTGCACTGGTGGTCGGTCCAGGTTGTTTAATAAGCCTTCAGCGAGGTCGGATGAGACACAGATATCCTTGAGTCCTTGTTGATATTGAATACCGATGGCTGCACACCCAAAGTCAGCTGCGAGTCGAGCAACTGCGTCATACATCTTGAGTCCTTCGAGCACCTGCGCTTGGGTTAGATGCTGGGTTTCGTCCTGCCCGAATCGAAACTGCATGCCACGGTTGAGGAGCCACTCGAGATGGGCGGTAGCGGTGCTGTCTGGCACGTCACGCATCGCAGCGTACAGTGCTGATTGACTCAGACGTTCCTTAAAGATCCCGAGAGGGTGGAGCAGGTGGTCGGGAATGATCGCATTGAACATCCCCATGCAGCCTTCGTCAAATACTCCGAGGATGGCTTGGTCGGTACGCAACGTGACGGCGAGTGCCCGTCCTCGTTGTTCGTACTCGGCAAGCGCCAGCGGCCACGTCTGATCGGCCAGGGCACGAACGTGACCAAGTTCATGGGTAAATGCGCCGGACTGTATCCAGTCACTCAGGCATCGACGCGCGAAGTCATCCTGAAAATCTTCACTCCAGATCGTGCTATACGGCACCCCGGCTTTCGTCAACGACCCATTCAGGTTAAGTAGCCCCACGAGGCCAGGCCATTCACCACTCCAGTTCGCTAAAGTGAGGATTGGCCCTCGGTGCTTACTCAACCCAGCCAGGATGTGACTGGTGTACTGCCACACAGCAGTGGCGACCACTAGCGGAACGTCCGGATCCAGTCGCCGAAAGACGTCCATCCCATAGGCTTGCCCATCAATGAAGCCGTGGCCCTTATCGGGTACGAGGTCATGTGCACGGGTGACTGGGCGGCCGAACTCGGCGAAGACCTGACCGATCGTGGTTTCCAGCGCGGCTTGGGCTGGCCAGCATCGTTGGTTTGCGGCGAGCCGAGAGTCTCCACTGGCGATGAGATGAACCGGTCGTTCGTTGTTCATAACGTACGTATCTGGGTAATTAGACCATGGTCGTTACGACTTTCTGTAGCATACCCGACTTATCGTCATCCGACGGTTTCCAGACTCCACTCAGTGTAAGATGACAAGAGAGGTTCGGTTTCGCATCCTGTGGCTGGAGAGAAAGGATCATGATGAACGACCCCAAGGAAAAGCCCTCCGGTTCGAAGGCGCCAGCGTTCGTACCAGACCTGCTTGAGCATGGCGCCCCGCGTCGCGGACAATCGCAGACTTTAGATAGGCGGTTGTTTATGCAGCTCCATGTGTTTACTGATTCTCCGTGGAATTTTAACGACGATGTTCGTCTTACCACCAAAGTGTCGGAGTACGTTGACCGAGGCCTTGAAGCTGTCGTCTATACGAATGTGAATGATCCTTGCGGTATTGGTGTGCTGGTAATGTCTGAAGACCCAGGAACGTTACATTCCACTTCGATTGCCTTATTCAATGAAGCACCGTTCACTGACCTGACACCAGTGCCGGATTTTACAATGTTTGGTCGGACTTATTCGGCTGGACGTGAAGCCGATCTAGAAGATTTCCTGTTGCAGAAACCTCGACGGAATGCCTTGAACCCGGACCACCCGTGGGCCATCTGGTATCCGCTTCGCAGGTCGGGTGCGTTCAACCGTCTTGAAAAAGCGGAACAGGGTCGGATGATGGTGGAGCATGCGCTAATCGGACGCGCCTACGGTGAAGCAGGTGCGGCCACGGATATTCGTCTGGAATGTCACGGCCTCGATCGCGACGATAACGAATTCGTGTTGGGCATTGTCGGTTCGGAGTTGTATCCCTTGTCTAAATTGATTAAGGATATGCGCAGTACCCGCCAGACCTCTGAATTTATCGAGAAGATGGGCCCGTTTTTTATCGGTCGTGTCCTCTACCAAAGCCCGTTACTCGCTGACTCACACACGGGGTAACGGTAATCCAACGTTAGAGACCTGAAAGTTAAAGGAGCGAGATGGCGACGTGTGCGGAGGTGCTTGCACAGACACTCAGGGATGGTGGCATCACTCGGATGTACGGCTTACCAGGTGGCGAGATCCTCGATTTTGTTGAAGCGGCTCGCAAGGTCGGGATTGAGTTTCTGCTGACGCGCCACGAAGCGACCGCATCCTTGATGGCAGACGCCACCGGTCAGATGCAGCGCCGGCCCGGTGTGTGTGTCTCGACTTTGGGCCCAGGGGCCGTGAATATGACCCTTGGGGTGGCGAACGCATTTCTTGACCGCGCACCCATGATTGCCATCACGGCAGCGACTGCGACGGCGGCACAGCCCTACGCAACGCATCAAAATCTTGACTTGAATGCCGTGTACCGTCCATTTACAAAGATGTCTATCACATTGAATGGGGAAGACACCGCAGCGAAGGTGCGCCAGGCCTTCTGTTGCACGCTTGAACCGCGTATGGGACCGGTGCACATTGGCCTGCCCAGTGACGTCAGTCGCCAGCCAGATCGGCAAAGTACGGACCCCTTAAGTGTGGCCCTCATGCCAGAGCCTGTTGCTCCAGCTTCGACTGAAGCGATCGATCGAATGGTGCAGCATCTTCACCAGGCGCGGCGTCCTGTGGTGCTTCTCGGTCTGGACCTTAACCCGGAGACGGATGTGGAAGCAGTCCGCCGCTTTGTTGAGGCGTTTGGCGCGCCCGTATTCGTGACGCCGAAAGCCAAAGGCCTCCTGCCAGAAGATCATCCACAGTTTTTTGGCGTGTGCTGCGGGGTCTCCGGTGATGGTGTAATCGTCGATTTTCTGAGTACCGCTGATCTGTTGGTGGGCGTCGGCTTTGAGCCCGTCGAGTCCGAAAAATTATGGCATCAAAGCCTACCCCTCGTGTCCGTTGGTCCGCTATCAATCGCGGTGGGCCAGTTTAAGCCCGCTGTTGAACTTGTGGGCGAGGTGCGGTCCTCGCTTGATGCGCTTGCCGGGATTTCCTGGTTACAGACTGGCTGGAGTGAATCATTGTTGACGGAATTTCAAGCAACACTGGCGGATGTGTTGACGCCTCCAGAACAACTCGATCATGGGCTGTCACCGGTGGAAGTGACGCGATGCCTCCGGCAAGTGTCGGCCGCGGATACGATTTTGACGACGGACGTCGGTTCGATCAAATTTGTGACAACACAGGCGTGGACCACGTTTGCGCCGTTTTCGTTTTTTGAATCCAACGGCCTGTCGTCGATGAGTTACGCGTTTCCGGCAGCTATGGCAGCGACACTACAGTATCCGGACCGTCCCGTTCTTTGTACGATTGGTGACGGTGGCTTCGGAATGACACTAGGGGATGTCGAGACCTGTGTTCGAGAAAAACTCCACTTCGTGACGGTTGTATTTAACGATCAATCGCTGAGTCTAATTCAAATTGCCCAAGCCCGACGGGGTCTCACTGAACGCGGTGTCCGCTATGGCTCCGTCGACTTTGCGGCAGCAGCGGCGGCGCTTGGCGCATGGAGTCAGCGCGTGACGTCACTTGAAGAGTTGGCTGAAGCCGTTCAAGCGGGCCGGATGAGTAATCGGCCAGCAGTCATCGACGTGCCGATTGATCCTCGCGAATATCAAGTGCATGCGGCACCACCCAAGATGGTCTAACCCAGGGGAGACATTATGCAGGATGCCTTAATTACGACTGTGAACCGTAACCAGACAGCGCGCGGTTATTGTTTGGTGTTGTGCGTCTCCTTGTTAGGGTCGTTCGCGATGGGCTGTGGGCCCACCGCTCCGGTTGTCGAAGATGCATCAGAAGAAGTGATTTCGACAGCGGTGATGGATGCAGCTGTTCTAGATGCTCAACTGGATGAGCTGCTGAAGGCCGGTCAGGATGACGGGATGGAAGTGAGTGTCTGGGTGGGTGGACGCGAGGATGATCCCTGGTATGTGCGCAACGCAGAAGTGTGGCGACCGGTCGCCAGTGCAATCAAGGTCGCCTACCTCATCGAACTGTTTAACACCTATGCTGACCAACTTGATGGTGTGCTCGAGGGCGCTGCAGAGATTGTCACCGATCCCACCCATCCGGCCATTGCGCATTTTAATGATGAACAGCAGGCTAACATTCTGGACCATCTAGCGAACGCCACGGTTCGTGAGGTCGGATACATGATGATCCGTGGTGTTGGGGTGTCGAACGCCGTCTACAATGCGGCGGCGAATGTAACCACGGCTGTCTTAGGCGGTCCAGCATCGCTAACTAAGCTCATCCATGACCGCGACCCAGCGTTTGCTGGCCTCGTATCACGGCGCTACATGCAGGCTGATCGTGTTGTCAACGGTGACAATGAGGCCACGGCAGCTGCGTTGGCAGTGGTTTTGCAGCAGATCGCATTTCGTAGGGTGCCGAAGACCGATGCCGATACAACTCAAGCGATGTGGGAAATCTTGCATGTTCCAGAAGACGCCGGGCCAACTGGTTCGCACTACTTCAAGAGTGGTTCTCTGGACAGTGATCCTTTGACACGAATCCGTTCGGGTTTTTGGGAAAGTCCGACGGGAATCGTGGTGTATGTGGTGATGGTAGAGCAACCGAATCCTGGGTCAAGGACACGCGAAGAAGCAGGGCTCCACCTGGCGGACGTGAGTGTGGCTGTGACAGATGCCGTGCTGGTCGCAGCCCGAATGGGACAGTGAGAGTCTTACGGGTCAGGAGATATGGAGGGATGACCAACGTCAGGTCGGTTGTCTGGTATGAAACCATCAAGATTTGGCATTTTGATTAATGGCAATGTAGTGGCATCAAGGAGTTGGTCTTCTGCGACGAGTTCGTTGAGAAAAAGAACATAGGCGACCGTCGAATACACATCGTCCGGCGACATCGTGCCAGGGGTTTCGAACGGCATCGCCCGGTTAATGTAGTCCCACAATGTGGGCGCGTAGGGCCAGAAGCTACCAACCGTTTTAAGTGGGGTATCACTGGCCAGCGTACCCTGTCCCCCCACGAGAATATCGTGAGGGCCCTCTCGGCCACTTGCGCCATGGCATTCTGTGCAACGAACGTTATAGATATTTCGACCTTCGGCGGCCGTCCCACTTCCCGATGGGAGCCCCTCTCCATCTGGTGTCACACTAATATCCCAAGCCGCAATTTCCTCCGCTGTTGGTGCCCGGCCAATGTTGAACAGTTGAGAGGTGGGCTGTGATTGTGCCGTAAGGGAACCTGAGAGAACGATTACAAGTAGCGACGCGATTCGTACGCTACACATGAACATTGCGTACGGTTCCATCCGAGAGCACTTTCCAGCTTTGGACACCATTGTAGTGATAAGAGGACTTGGTACCGCGCGCCGCAATTAATTGGTCGCGGGTTGGCTGCACGTAACCAGTCTCGTCGGTGCATCGAGATTGCAGGACTGTTTCGCGGCCATCCCAGTTCCAATCGAATCGAAAACGGGTATGAGCCATGGGTAACACTGGGTCCTGCAGTCGGGCATCTTGCCAGGAGGCTCCACCGTTTGTGCTGATTTCTACCTTGGTGATTGTGCCGCGACCCGACCATGCCAAACCCGTGATTTCGCAGAAGCCAGGACCAGGTAAGTGCTGTCCTCCAGAGGGTCGTGTAATCAGCGATTTTGCATCCATCATGAAACTGAACTGCCGCGCTTCGCCAGTAGCCAGGAGATCGGTGTACTTGGAGGTTTCGTCCTTCGTCATGTACGGCTGATCAACAATTTTTAAACGTCGCAGCCATTTCACGTTAATGTTGCCTTCCCATCCTGGTACGAGCAACCGTAACGGGTATCCCTGCGCAGGGCGTAAGGCCTCACCATTTTGTGCATAGGCAACAACGGCATCGTCGTAGGCCTTAGCCAACGGCAGACTGCGGGTCATCTTGCAGGCATCGGCACCCTCAACCAGAATCCAGCTCGCACCCGACTGTACTCCGATCTCATGAAGCAGTACTGACAACTTTACGCCGGTCCATTCACTACAGCTGGTCAGTCCGTGAATCTGCTGGGCCGTTCTGTCAGATGCATCGCCCCAGTGAATACGACCATTGCCTGAACATTCGACAAAATTAATCTGAGAATGCGAAGGAAATCGTTTAAGTTCCTGAACTGTCAAGATCAACGGGCGCTCAACCATTCCGTGCAACAACAGCCGATGCTCGGTTGGATCGATGACCGGAATACCTGCATGATGACGCTCGAAATGCAGCCCAGCTGGCGTAATTATTCCTTCCAGGTCTTGTAGAGGTGTTTGGCTACCATTATTTTCCTGAGTTAGCGAGTTCCTGAAAAGCCGACCGGTTGTTTCAAATTGAGAACGGAAGCCGTACTCGCTGACCGGGCCACCCAGAAAGGATAGTCCTGGTTGAGAGACGCTTGAGGAGGGTCGACAACCAACCAGCAACCCACTCAGTGCGGCTCCCAATTGCAAGAATTTCCGTCGACCGCGCGCTAGCCGTCCGGCAGCGGATTCAGAATTACTCATGTGCGGCTCCTTGACCTGAAGTGCTTTCCACAGATCCTTCGTTACTATGTTCCTATGGAAAGCAAAGGGAAGCAACTGCCCTAAATGTTAGAAGAGCATTCCGGTCGAACGACTTGTCAGCGATGTGTAACTTGTGGTGCAATCAGGAATCAATCCGGTATGACTGTCAAACTCATCCAGTTGTTATTTGTAAGCATCATAAGTGGTATGGCTCCTTGGTCGGAAGCCGGTTTATCGCAGGCTGTTTCCACGCCACGGGTGAGCGTCAGCCATCAGGCGCGGTCGATTCAACCTGGTGAGGTGGTTGAACTTGTTGTATCAGCGACTCGGTCAGTGGTAAGTGTCCAGGCGACGGCCTTCGACCAGTCAATTTTGCTGTATCCGAGTTTTGATCAAATGGTCTGGCGAGGTTTGATCGGTGTCGACCTCGATGTGGAGGTGCGAGAGCATTTTGTGAGTGTCACGGTCATAACCACGGACGATGCTCCCATGCACGTGCGTTATCCACTCACTGTGGTACCAAAACAATTTGCAACACGACAATTGACGGTGGCACCTCAATACGTCAATCCTGCGCCAGAGGCGTTGGCACGTATTCAACAGGAAGCCGCTCGTACAACGACAATTTTTGAAACGCAAACTCCGCAACGTTTCTGGCGAGGTTCCTTTCTGGCGCCGGTGCCGGGCAAAGCCACGAGCAGTTTCGGTCGCCGCAGTGTCTTTAACGGTCAACCGCGAAGTCCCCATAGTGGTGCAGATTTCCGTGCGATAGAAGGCACACCGGTCACTGCACCTAATAGAGGACGGGTCGTGCTACGGTCGGATCTCTATTTTTCTGGTAACTGCGTGATTCTGGACCATGGTCTCGGTCTCTATTCGTTTTTCGCTCATCTATCGGGATTTGCGGTAGCGGAAGGAGACCTTGTAGATGCTGGTGATGTCGTGGGCTACGTTGGGGCTACCGGTCGTGTGACGGGCCCACATCTCCACTGGACCGTGAGGCTAAATACGGCACGTGTAGATCCCTTGTCACTAATGGAAGTGTTGTTCGACGACAGTACAACATATTGATGTTTGTGCGTTTGAGGTGAGCTACGGCAGGGTCCATGTTTCGTTGGTACTGATGTACGGGAGGATTAATTATGAAATGGTTGAATGATGACGTTACCGTTTGACGAACTTTCACTTGTGGCGTGTGCTAGGGCACTCGTAAGGATTCCTAGTGTGCTGGGTCACGAAGAGGCGATGGCGATTCGTGTGCGCGATGAAATGCAGCAGCTCGCGTTCGATGCGATTGAGACGGACGAGGCTGGCAACGTCATTGGGGTTGTGAATGGCGCCACGCCTGGCCCCACCCTGTTATTCGATGCTCATATGGATACCGTGGATGTTGTTCCCCGTGAGGTGTGGGCGCATGATCCATTCGGCGCGGAACTGGTGGATGGAAGAATCTATGGACGAGGTAGTTCAGACATGAAAGGTGCACTGGCCGCCATGTTACACGCTGCGGGTTGTGTAGATCGGGAGATCTTAAGAGGTCGTATAGTCATCTCCGCCTCCGTTGGTGAAGAGCAGATCGAAGGCGCAGCACTGCGGTGTGTTATGGATCGGTACCATCCAGACTTCGTAGTCATAGGTGAATCGTCAAATTTAAATCTAGTCCGGGCGGGTCGAGGGCGAGCCGAGTTCATACTAAAGACCCACGGTCGACCATCTCATGCCTCCAGTCCTGCTCAAGGTCTCAATGCTGTGCATGAGATGTGTAGAGTAATTGCCGAGATTGAAGCACTACCAATGTCGGCGCACTCGTTTGTTGGAAGCGGTGTGATGTGTTTGACCGACATTGTTTCGATTCCTTATCCAGCCCATTCTGTTGTACCGAGCGGTTGTCAAGTGACTTACGAACGCCGGCTGATTCCTGGTGAAACACGGGATGCCATGATTGATGAATTACATGCGGCCTGTGAACGTGCGAAAGCTGGGGACACGACCATTGAACTCGCTTCAATTCACTATAAAACTTATACCGGAATTGAGTGGCGTGAGGTGAAATGGTATCCGCCCTGGGAACTGCCTGAAGACTCTTCCTTTATCCGAAGTGTCAAAGCTGCTCTCGATTCGGCTGGATTCAGCTCGTCGTTCGCGAGCTATCAGTTCTGCACGAATGCAGCCTATAGCGCTGGGGTTGCTAATGTGCCAACGATTGGCTTCGGACCATCATCAGAACATCTCGCTCATATCACCGATGAGTATCTCGAAGTCGCGCAACTTACTGGCGCCTGTCGAGGATATAAGGCAATTAGCGAGAACGTGCTGGGCCGTCACCAGTAGTGACTATTACTGGATCACTTGGCTTCGCGCGTTCAACTGGATAGCGGTATTTTCGCAGCAATTCATACAGTACAACCCCACCGGCAGTGGCAACATTCAGTGACCGTTTTCGTCCCAGCATGGGGATCTGTACATGTGTCTCACAAAGATCGAGTAATGCAGGACTTATCCCTTCAACTTCATTGCCAAACAACAGACAAACCGGAAAAGATGGTTGCCACTTGAAGAGGTCGACGGCCGACTCCGTTGTTTCAACAGCGACCAGTTCGTATCCTCTTTCTCGAAGAGTCTGAAGTGTTGCAGCAGGATCAGGAGTATGCTCCCAGGCGACTGTAGTTTCTGCTCCGAG
>CAZMUA010000012.1:0-101578 GCA_964569695.1 uncultured Woeseiaceae bacterium | reverse complement strand
ATCCCATAAGATGTTCCCATGAATCCTGAGCCGATTGACCTGTTATTTCGACCCGAAGCCCCCTCCTCGTTTCTAGTTGATGAAAATGACCATAACCCCAGCATCGAATCTGAGGATATTACTGAATGGGGGGAGGTCGTCGCTTCCGTCACGACTGGCGTTAATCTCCACGGAGGTAACCCGTTTACTACGGTTGTTGAGCAGAGCGTCTGGGGACTGCGTGTAGGGTCGGACGTTCACTACCAAGTTATGTCCGACATAGGTCCCGACGATCTACACGAACCCACCTACCGAAAGTCCGCAGCGCCGCTGACCCTCGGTGAACTGTATGACTTCCTGATGAATGCAGCACGCCTGTTTGAAGGCGAGGACAATATGTTTGAAGCATATAAAAATGACCCGCCGGAAGATGTGATAGACGGCGAGGTCGACGCCGTCGAATGGTTTCTGCAATTCTTCGAGGTCAGCTCAGGCGATTACCCCGACCTTGACAGATTGGTGCGCCAGCGCTTCATCGAGCGTTGGGGATAACCAGCCCTGTCTATTCTCTTACCGAGTCTTGTCGCGGCTTCAGTCGGCCTGACGAGTCTTAGAACGCGCGGATAAATCCGCCATTCGAACCGGCAAACCGTGAATTGACGACGTTGTTGTAAATTGATCCGAAGGTATAGGTAAAGCCAACCCGGAGGCCGTATTCATAGTCGGTGGCCAATTGGCGCTGTTTTAAGAGGATTTCGGCATCGGTAACGCCGCTTCTCGCAAGAAAAATTTGATCACGGATGAGGGAGGCGTCACCTCGAACGTTGAACGAGAATCCCCGAAACACCCGGACGTCAAACCGTCCGAACAGCACAACCCGATACTTGCTAGGGTCATTCAGGAATTGCCGATACTCCATGGTCACGCCGCTTTCACCCCAAGGTTGATTCAGGTCGAGCGAGACCATTGCGCCGTGACTGGGACGTTGTTCCGTTGTTTTGTCAAAAAGGGTAATTTTGTCGTAGTCGAAGTAGGTGTATCCCAGCGAATAGTTGAGGGTGAACTGCTTGCGTGTGGATTCCGAGTACGGGAAGAAATTGTACTCAATGGCTGGTGCGAGATGCACCGTGATGTCTTGATTATTATACGTTGATGAAATAGCCGATCCTCCGAAGCCGAGACCAACGTGCTCTCCGAAACTTTTAACAAATCTTGCGGTTATAGTGTTGTTCCGGCGGATGTTGAGTAAATTGGTTTTATTGCTCAACTCGTACGAGTCTTCGTCATAGTCGATCCAAATGGCAAGATTGACTTTCCAATCTTCCGTGATGTGATTCGCTGAGAGGGACCCGCCAAACTCTTTGGACGTTTCAGATTCTTCTAAGTCCAGTCGGGTATTGAACCGGGCGCGGAAGACCCAAAAATTCCACGGGTCGTCCTCCGGCTGCGCACTTATCGCAGGACGTGCTGAGGTGTTGTCTTGCTCAACGGTGAGTTGTTCGGCCAAGGGCGTTTCGGCTGCATAGCGCATGAGACCCAGCCGGAGCATCTGCACTGATCGCATCTGGATTTCGTAATCCGTCTCATGCATGGCCTCGAAATACGTGAGTTGATCGTCAAGACCCTCGAAGGTTTCCAGCCCAATAAAATCCATCGTATAGGCACGACCCCCACCACCTGTGTCCTCACGGGTCACGAGCACATGGACTTGAGCGTCCTGACGGTCACGCATGTAGTTCACGAAGGTGATTTCCTGGCGGAAGTAATCGTCATCGCAGATTCTCCGATCGCAGTCGAGAAAAATACGGAGCGCCTGATTGTTCTCTTCGGTAGTCGGAGCTGGCGGTTCTTGCCCGAATACGGTTGTGGAAAGTGCCAGGAAAAGCAGTGTTAGAGCGAATCGGTGAATATGTGTTCTTATCATCGTGTAATGGCAATCGTTGCGAGTGTGCTAAGACCCAATTATGGCGGAGAGAGTGGGATTCGAACCCACGGTAGAGTTTCCCCTACACACGCTTTCCAAGCGTGCTCCTTCAACCACTCGGACATCTCTCCATTCTATGCGAGACCGTATGCCCAGAAAGGCACAAAACGCGAATGAGCTTACCACAGTGATAGACCTCCCGTGGTCAACTTGATCGAGTTGCATGCTGCACGCTACACTGATGGCCGTTCGTCCACATACAAGTAGACCAAACTGTTACACATGTCCTATCAAGCACTTGCCAGAAGATGGCGTCCTCAACGCTTTGAAGACGTGGTTGGGCAGCCGGGGGTGACCCAGACCCTGCGGAATGCGATTGTCAGCGAGCGCATTGCCCACGCATTCGTCTTTGCGGGTCCACGAGGTGTTGGTAAAACAACGACCGCCAGGATTTTGGCATGCGCCTTGAATTGCGAAAAAGGGCCAACGCCGGACCCGTGCGGCGCATGTGCCGCCTGCAAGGAAGTCGAGAAAGGTCGGGATATCGATGTCCTCGAACTTGATGCCGCGACGCACACAGGTATCGATACGGTCCGGGAAGTGATTATTGATGGTCTGGCGATCATGCCAGTTCGCGACCGCTACAAAATCTTTGTGATCGATGAGTGCCATCAATTATCCAAGAATTCATTTAACGCATTACTGAAATCCCTCGAAGAGCCGCCGTCGCATGTGGTCTTTATGATGGCAACGACTGAGCTCGACAAGATTCCAGACACCATTCTGTCCCGTTCGCAAGTGTTCGAATTTCGCACCATTGGTGCCAAGGTGATTAGTGAACAGCTCCGCAAGATTGCGTCGAAGGAGAAAATTCAAATCGACGAGGCCGCCATTGCGCTATTGGCGCGTGTAGCGGATGGCAGTATGCGGGATGCACAAAGTTCGTTTGATCAAGTCATCGCGTTCGCCAATGAAAAGATTACAACCGAAGAAGTGTCCACAGTGCTTGGGTTGGTCGGTCGAGATTTGCTGTTCGAGGTGTTTGCGGCAGTGGCTGACGAACGCGCATCAGCGCTATTCGAGTTGGCGGGGTCTTTCGTGGAATCCGGGTACGACCTAAGGTTGGTATGTCGAGAACTAGCTCGGTTATGTCGCGATCTGCTGGTCTTGGGTATTGATTCGAAGCGCATCGATGACCCAGAGATCGCTCCGGAACACGAACGTGATCGACTGCAGGCGCTGCAGGCACAATTTTCTCGTGAGGATCTCATGCGCGGCTTTGAAGTTCTCGCCCGTGCGGAGTTTGAAATTCGCAGCGCTCCTCAACCTCGTTACCATCTGGAAATGGCCTTATTGCGCTGGGTGCACCTGCGCAAGTTAGTGCCACTCACGGAACTCATGAAAGGGCTACAGGAGGGCAGGTCGGTAAGTAGCTCCGTCAACCCTGTTTCGCACCCGTCTCAGTCAGGACCATCTTCGCCCTCTATAAATAAGAAGAAACCGTCAAGCCGACCGGCAGCATCGGCCTCAAAGCGAATACCCACAAAAAGTACAGCGAAACAAGATGAGGTGGTAGCGCCAAGAGACACTGCGCCTGTCGAAGGTGGCGGGGAATCGACTGATATTAAGAATGCGCTTCTTGCTGCGATCAAGAGCGCGAAGAAATTCTTTTATGGAACGGTGGTAGCACAGGCTAAACAGATCGAGGTGAGTGGCGATCGAATCACTTTCGTTTTCTCGCCTACTCATCGGACACTCCAGGAGCAATTTGATCAACAACGGAGTTGGCTTGAGTCCAAAGCGACTGAGATCATGGGTCGTAAGATTGTCGTCGTCGCGAAGCAGGCAGAGGTCGACCCTGACGAGAGCGTGGGTGAGCCAAAAGGGGACTCGCCGCGACAGGACACGGCTGCACAGGGCTCAGAAACGCTGGACACAAGCCTTGAGCAAGAAGCTATGGCCGAGGCCGCTGTACAAGAGATGCTAGATGTGTTGCCAGCGCAGATTCGTGATGTAAAAAAAATCTGAGGTATAAATAAGGTCATGAACATTCAAGAACTCATGAAGCAGGCTCAGCAAATGCAAGAACGTATGCAAAAGCAACTCGCTGAGACTCAGGTTGAGGCCACCGCTGGCGGCGGTATGGTGACGGTTGTGATGAACGGAGCGAAGCAAATAATGAAGTTAACTATCGATCCTGAAGTCGTCTCGAAGGAAGAGGTCGACATGCTCCAAGATCTCATCGTTGCGGCCGTGAATGATGCACAAAGAAAAGTTGACGAGACCGTCACCAATCAGATGGGTGGGCTCATGGGTGGCCTAAAGATGCCTGGACTGATGGGATGATTGAACTCGCTCCCCTCGCGGTGTTGATTGAACAGCTTCAACGGTTGCCAGGCATCGGCGTGAAAGGTGCGCAACGGTTGGCGTTTCACATTCTCAAACATCCACGTGATGACGTTGAGCAGTTGTGTGAGGCTCTTCGTCAGGTGAAGGATCAAATAACGTACTGTTCCATTTGCAGTAATATCACCGACGTTGAGCCGTGTCGATTTTGCACCGATTCGGATCGCGACACGCGTCTCATTTGCGTGGTGGAAGAGCCCCATAATGTGTCGACTGTTGAGAAAACAAGAGATTTTAATGGTACATACCATGTACTGATGGGTGCGTTATCACCACTTCAGGGCGTAGGGCCTGATGACTTGAAAGTGAAGGAACTCTTAGCGCGGGTTAGTGACCATCAGGTCGATGAAGTGATCCTAGCTACCAATCCGAATGTTGAAGGAGAAGCAACTGCTATCTACCTCGCCAAGTTGCTTAAATCACTCGATGTCCGCGTGACCAGGATTGCGATGGGTGTCCCCGTTGGTAGCGATCTGGAGTATGCGGACGAAGTGACAATGCACAAGGCGCTTGAGGGAAGACGCGATTTTTGACAGACATCCTGGGATAGCAGGTAGTGTTCTGCTGTAACTGCGGAAATCAAGAATTAAGACGTTGACTTCGCCAATCCAAAGAGGCGATTCAGGATTGCTGTGGTGGCTGGCGCTTGCACGGTGTTCATGGGGTCCGCGAGATCCTTGCGCAACCGCCGTAAGGATATGTCGTCATCTATGTCATACCAAGCCGTCAGAGTGTGTACACGTAACCCGTATCGTGTCGCTGCGGCTATAGTGTCGTCCATCGTCCATGGTGTGCTCCAGCGAATGTTTGTGAATAAATCCGGAAGTGCTTGGGTAGAGGCAGGGACGGTGAGTCCCAGCAGATAATAACCGCCGTCTTCTGCGGGACCGATCACCATTGTGTTCGACTCTTTTAACTGGTCAAACGCTTCAGTTAGATGACTTGACGGTAGTGTTGGCAGATCGGATCCGATAATCACGACGTGTTGAAATCCCTGCTCGAATAAAGTGTGAAACACATTGCGTTCTCGCTCGCCAAGTGTCCTGCCTCGTTGCTCTAGGAACTGATCAACATGGATGTCAAGTTGATCGAAGCCTGTGGAACCACCTTCTGGTGTGTAGGCAATGCAGGTGGACACGCCGGTCAGTTTGCGACAGGCCCGCACGCTGTCCATGAGAAAGGCCGTGTAGAGCTCCAGTCGATCGCGAAGGTTCGGGACCATACCAGAAAGTCTCGTCTTGACCTTATGAATATCAGCTTGGGGCGAGCGAGCCATAATCGCGATCACTGCATCTGCGGAAGATTGTTTTGGTTGCAAAGGTGGCTCGTTCTTAATCGTGTCGATAAAAGTACGCATTGATAAACCGTAACGGGTTAGACAGGCAATGCCGATTGCGAACCAGAACACGAGCCGGGCTTTCCTGACGATTGCTAGGGTGACACCAACGGTTGCACCGAAGGCGAGTAGGCCAGCGAAGGCTCCCGTGCCAGCCTCGTCGATACCGATTCTGAGAGGCACAAATTTAAATAAAATAGTGATAAAGCGATTCGCCGTTTCTAATAGTAGGGCGTCAAGCCAGGTTGGGGTTTCGCCCGTGATAAGTGCTAGGGCGACTGCGACTTCAGCGACCGCAGCGATGTGGAATAGCGCATATAACAACGTTAGAGTAATAACTCCGGTCCAACTTCTCGGATACAGATCATGTATTCGTACTTCAAATGCTTTTAGGCGTGAAAGCCACAAATCGAGCCATTTTTTTTGTGGTAGATATCGCGCTGACCAGTTTAGGGCGGGTTCAGCGATTAGGACCCGCTTCCAGAGGATGCTGTGGGTCGCGGTTAAGATGAAGAGTAAGAGAATGAGTGTTGCGCCGCCCATAATCCATAAGGTTGGTGGCGCCTCAAATTGAATCAAAGCCGCTCCAAATCCAAGTGCGAACATTACTCCCACTGACAGAGAGTAAAGGAAATTTTCCACCGCGAGTGCTGCGGTTGCTGTTCCTAGCATATTTCTATCAGCCGCGAGGAAAACCTTGGTGGGTTCACTTGCCAACAGGCCGAGTGGTGTAATATTTCCGACCGCATCACCGGCGAGAATTGCAGGAAATGCCTGTGTGAAGGATAACTGGCGTGGCCCATTAAAACAGTGCATCCAGGATAATGTGCGTAGCGTGTATCTGAGTCCGGCGAGTGCAAGGATGACCGCGAATCCCCACCCGACATTGGCGATGCCGGAGTAAATATCAGCAGTGCCTGCTTGGCGCACTATGAAAATAAAGAGGCCGAGCCCTAGTAGAACGACGAGCGTCCGAAACGGCAATGTTCGTCTTAAATATGCCAAAATATTCGAGGGAGTCATCTCAGGATGGCTGCGTTTAGTTCATCATGTAAGACGACGGAATATTTATAATCACCCAGTTTCGCTCTGCAAGACATCTGCTTGCGACTGGGTGCATTACCCTTACATAATCTATGGCAATGTTTCCTGATACTTTCCAGATGCCCGTGGCCATCATACTACTCGGCGGTGGGTTTTTGGCCTGCTTCCTTGGGTACCGGTTGTTCCGTTTTATACTCCTGGGCTACGGTTTAGTTGCAGGTGCCGTCTTTGTTAATCAGATGTCCTTTCCAGAAACTTGGATGGCAATTACCGCTGCCATCATCGGTGGCCTCATTGGCGCTGCACTATTCCTTGCTGTCTACTTTGTAGGAGTGGCCGTTGCAGGCGCCGGCCTTGGAGTGCTGGCTGTCCATTTAGTTTGGACTCAACGATCAGACGATCCTCACCTTCTGGTCATTATATTGATGGCCATCGTCGGTGTCTTCACGGCACTGGTGTTTCAACGGGTTGTAATTATTATCGGTACATCCTTTACGGGGGCTTTGCTCAGCCTTGTTGCGGTGCTTGCACTTTTGGGACATGTCAATCTTACGGAGGCTCTTGGCAGTTTTGAGGCATGGACGTTATATCCACCCGAAGGTATTTCGGCGGAACGGGAAGTCTTGTTCGCCTGGCTCGGTTTGAGCCTCCTTGGAGTTTTTGTGCAGTTGAGGAAGACAAGTACTGGTAAGCATAAGAAACAGAAGAAGTGAGTATCGTTTGACGGTACCTTGCGGGTTCCGTTACCATGCACACTTTAGTGCCACACACGCTTTATAATGTGTGAAGACTAAGAATTACGATCCTCAGTAGCTCAATGGTAGAGCATCCGGCTGTTAACCGGAGGGTTGCTGGTTCGAGTCCAGCCTGAGGAGCCAAATAGGTGTACATCCCATGCATGTTTTACTTGTGACAGCTAGTGAAAAATGGATTCGTTGAAAAAGGCGAGTGTTGTTCAGTCGTGTAACAAGGGGAGAATGAAGAAATGGCAGCCTATACTTGCGAAAAATGTGGCATGAGCGTTGGAACCATGACCTGTGGGACCTGTGGGAAGGAACTTGCTCACGACACAGTGACATTGGATGATGGATCGTCCGTGCATGTGTCCAAGTGTCCTGATGGGCATGGAATGGTCAAGTCACCCCAGTGCTGTGGCCAAGACATGGTCTGTCCAGCTTAACTTTTATCGTTCGCAACAAATCGCGTAGCAATGAATTTTTATTAAGTTTTAACGGTAAGTGTTGTAAGGTCCTTCATCAATACTGCATCGGCCGGCTTGGAAGAGCCATAGCGGTAGCAATATCTGGAAGTGTAGTTAACGGCTCAATGACACGGGAATATTCAACACGTCAGTTGTTGCCCAGCCTCATCCTGCTGCTGGGTTGCATTTTATTTACAGGGTGTTCCAAAGCCGGGGCAAGTCCGGACCAGCCCATTGCATTTTCTCATCGGATACACGTTGAAAATCAAATCGATTGTTCCTATTGTCATGATTATTACGAGGATTATGACGTAGCTGGGATTCCTCCTGTTGCAACGTGTGTCGACTGTCATTCACTAATGTTCGAGGAAGAGCCCACTGCCGATCTTGAAAAAATATTCGAGTTCGCCGATGCCGGAATAGAAATTCCCTGGGTTCGGCTTTACGAGCTTCCCAAGTACACCCATTTCAGCCACAAATGGCACGTGCGTGCGGAGATTGAATGTCAAACTTGCCACGGTGACATTGGCACCAGTGATCGAGCCGTGCAGCATATGGTCTATAACATGGATTGGTGTATGACTTGCCACGAGGAACAAGCGGCCTCAGTGGATTGCGTGACGTGTCATAAATGAAACGACGAGATTTTATAAAGAATACGGTTGTAACTGGGACGGCCGGGGTGCTCTTTGATGCGTGTGCACCACCGGGTTCTGATCAGATTATTCCAATCCTCATTCCAGAGGAAGAGTTCATTCCTGGAGTTGAGGAATTTCACCCGACCAATTGTGTTGAATGTCCTGGTGGCTGTGGGCTATTGGCACGAAAGATTGATGGGCGCCTGGTGAAGGTCGAAGGCAATCCGGCGCATCCGATTTCTCGTGGGTCCAGTTGTGTTCGTGGTCAGGCACTGCCGCAGGCGATGTACCACCCAGACCGAGTTCGTGGACCACTAATTCGAGAAGGTGCCCGTGGTGCGGGTCAATGGCGTAACGTTTCTTGGGATGATGCGATTGAACGACTGGTCTCCGAGCTGGCTGCCGTTCAAGCGGTTCCTAATAATACGCTTGCCTTTCTAACCGGTGCCTTGCGTGGACATCGTCTTGATATGGTTCGACGTTTTACCTCAATGTTCGAAGCAACCCGCCATTTGGTGCATGAACCGTTCGGTGACGGTGCAGTACTCCGTGCGCATGCATTAACTACAGGCGTCGAAGAATTTTTTGCCTATGATCTCGAAAACGCGAACTATCTTGTGACCATTGGGGCGTCGGTCCTCGATGCTTCTCGTTCGCCCGTCCGATTTGGTCGTGGCGTTGGACATCTTCGTCAAGGACGTCCTGGGAGACGGGGCAAACTGGTTGCTGTTCAGCCACGTTTGTCTACCACCGCAGCCGCAGCCGATGAATGGTTACCAGCACGACCCGGGAGTGAAGCGTCTTTGGTATTGGCTTTGGCGCATGTGATCTTACGGGATGAACTATACGACACAAGTTTCATTGAGAATCGCACAAACGGTTTTGAAGAATTTCGTACTCGGGTGTTGGCTGATTTTGATCCAGAACTTGTTGCAGGAATGGCAGGGGTGTCAGTTGAAACGTTAGAACGCGTTGCGACTGAAATGGCGATGCATGGTCCGACGATTGTTGTTGCCGGCGATGCTGCGGTCACTGGTCTAACGGGACTCGGTACCGCTGTTGCTGTGGATCATCTGAATGCCCTACTCGGGGGCTTTGGCAAGAAAGGTGGAATCTTTTTTAACCAAGATCCACCCTTCTCAGAGTGGCCGTCACTGGAAACGGTTGTGCCAGAGCCAGAAGCGCTGTTCGCTAACCTAACCAAAGAGAGCGACGCTTCGTCGAGTATTCGAGCCTTGCTAATCTCGGACACGAATCCAGTACACACACTGCCTTCATCGGCGGGGCTTGATAGCCTCCTTTCCGAGATTCCATTCGTTGCATGTTTTACCTCATTCGTTGACGACACGGCTCAGATGGCCGACCTTATCTTGCCGGAATCTACACCGTTCGAACGTTTTGATGACGATGTTCCATCACCAAGTGTTGGCATTCCTGTGGCCACTTTGTCGGCACCAATGTTCAGTCGCCCACTGTACGACACAATGTCGATGCCTGACGTCCTCCTACGAGTTGCGGAAGGATTAGGAGGAACGGTTGCCGAGGCTTTCCCTTGGGCCTCTTATGAGGAGGCACTTCGGGCAGCATGGTCTGGGTTGCATGCGGCCTCTCGTGGTTCTGTTGCAGAATCGACCGAGCGGCGGTTTTGGACTCGAGCGCTGGCTGCCGGTGGGTGGTGGGACGAGGATGTCGCTTTAAACGCGGACTGTCTGACATCGGATGGACTGTATCACTTCGAACTCCCTGCACTTGAATCAATCGGCTTGGATATGACTGCCACAGGAGATACGTCGCAGTTTATGTTACACGTTTACCCTTCGACGGCCTTCGGTGATGGACGCAGTGCTCACCTGCCGTTTCTACAGGAACTGGCTGACCCTATGACAAGCGTCCGATGGGGTTCTGTTGTGGAATTAAATGCGTCTACTGCCTCCGAATTAAACATTTCTGACGGCGATCTTGTAGAGATTACCTCTGATACGGGCAGTCTTCGGGGAAGAGCACAGGTAACACAAGGTTTAAGACCTGACGTTGTGGCGCTTTCTGCAGGTCAAGGGCACGGTGAATACGGCCGGTACGCGCGCGGTCGTGGTGTCAATCCGTTTTCACTGTTGCACGCCACCACCGGCAGTGACTTGTTTGAAATGCCGCTCCAGGCGACAACTGTGCGAGTGACAAGAATTGAGGAGACAAGCTAATCATGCCGACTTGGGGGATGGCGATTGACCTAGATCGATGTAACGGATGTGAAGCATGTGTGGTTGCTTGCCGGACTGAAAACAATGTCGCTCCCGCTGGTCCAGAACAGGCTGCTATTGGGAGAGCGGTTGAGTGGATGAGAGTCGAGCGACACGTTGAAGGTGAATTTCCTAACGTCCGGACTCGCTTTGTGCCGGTGCTCTGTGTGCACTGTGACGATGCTCCTTGCGTCAGTGTTTGTCCCGTTTCTGCGACCTATGAAAACCCGGAAGGGCTCAACGCACAGATACATCCACGGTGCATCGGTACACGCGCCTGTGCCCAAGCGTGCCCCTATACCGTGCGTTACTTTAATTGGGGGACACCTAAGTGGGATGCGCCGCTTGAGCAGACCATAAATCCAGATGTCGCAGTCCGGTGGAAAGGCATCATGGAAAAATGCACTTTCTGTGTGCAGCGAATCCGCCGTGCGAAAGATGAAGCGCGAGAAGACGATCGACCGATAGCTGACGGCGACGTACAACCAGCATGTGCGCAGGCGTGCTCGGCTGAGGCGATAGTTTTTGGAGATCTCGATGATCCGGAAAGTGCGGTCTCGAAACTATCTGAGAGCCCGCGTGCGGAACGTCCACTCGAAGAGCTAGGTACCGGGCCGCGGGTGTTTTACCTCAAGGAAGGGGATTGGCGTGGAAGCGTTGGACCGCAATCAAGCGATTGAAGATTCACTGCTTCGGCCAGTTTTTCAAACTAGCCGGACACTCTGGGTCGTGGTCGCTATGTTGCTTGCGGTCATTGCATTTGGTGGTTTCCAATGGGCTCACCAGTTGAAAGAGGGCCTGATTGTTGCTGGCATGAACCAGCCAGTTTATTGGGGCCTCTACCTCACGAACTACGTTTTCTTTATTGGAATCAGTCATGCTGGAACATTGATATCGGCAATCTTGCGTCTAACAGACGCTGAATGGCGACGCCCCATCACACGAGCAGCGGAAGCCATTACTGTGTTTGCGCTCTTAATGGGCACAAGTAACGTCCTCTGGCACCTGGGCCGACCGGAGTTAATCTACATACCGATGCTTCACCCACAACCGTTGTCACCATTGATTTGGGATGTTGCATGTATATCGGTGTACTTAATGGGCAGCATCACCTATTTGTATCTGCCGCTTATTCCTGATTTGGCGTTATTACGAGATCGGAGCCCTCGGTTGCGATGGTTGTATAGGTGGTTATCGCTGGGTTGGCAAGGGACACCGAAGCAACACAAACTGCTTGAACGAGCCATTGGGTTTATGGCGGTCGCCATCATTCCTATTGCCGTATCTGTGCACACGGTTGTTTCTTGGGTGTTTGCGATGACCCTTGTCCCTATGTGGCATAGTGCGATCTTTGGTCCGTATTTTGTGGTCGGCGCCATCTTTAGTGGTATCGCAGCGTTGCTTATTGCAATGGCCATTTTACGCAAGGCGTTTCATCTCGAACCATTTTTTAGACCTATTCATTTCAACAACCTGGGTCTACTCATGTTAACGATGGCGTGCCTCTGGCTGTACTTCACGTTTGCTGAGCATATGACTGTCTGGTACGGAAATGAACCCGACGAAGTTGCGGTTTTGACTTCGAGGCTGTCAGGAGCGTTTTCGACGCCATTTTGGACGATGATAACTTGCTGCTTCGTGATTCCCCTTTGCATCCTTTCATTCAAGCGGACCCGAACCATTATTGGCACGGTGATTGCGTCGTGCGCAGTTCTCATAGGTATGTGGCTTGAGCGATTTATTATCGTTATCAGTTCGGCGTCATACCCGCGTTCAGAGTTCATGCATGATGGTGGCCTTTATAGTCCAGCATTAGTTGAAATCGCTCTAACAGCTGCCCAATTTGCTTGCTTTGCACTGCTCTATATCGTCTTCGCTAAACTGTTTCCACTTGTCTCCATTTGGGAGATCAAAGAAGGTGATCAAACGGAACTGGAAGCTGAGCTTACTGGAACGGCGGACGCTAGGCTTTAAGAAGACTATGCTAGGATTCTCAACGGTGCGGTTCCCACGATTTGGTTCGAGTGGGGGCAAATTTAGAAGTGAGGGAGATCGATGAAGAAATTATTAGTGCTGGTAGCCGTCCTATATACAGGGGTACTAGTTGGGACGGCAACTCAGGAACGTGAGCCGTGGATCGTGCCTGAGGAAGAGAGAGCGGTCGAAAATCCGCTGACATCTAGCGATGATCTACTCGAAGAAGGTGCTGAGCTCTACAGAAAAAACTGTTTAATGTGTCACGGCGAAATAGGGCAGGGCGATGGACCCGCCACAGCTCGTATCAAACCCGCGCCTCCAGATCTTACCCCGCAGGCTGCCCGCGAACGGATGACCGACGGTGAAATTTTTTACAAGATCACGGTAGGCAAGAGACCTATGCGTGGTATGGAACGTAAACTCTCGGAAGATGAGCGCTGGAGCCTCGTCATCTTTGTTCGAAGTCTCCAGGGTGACTAATTTGTTACCGGGGTTTTGGAGCAAGGGCTAGTCCGTTTATATACCGTCATACCCTGTAAGTGTAGATCGGTGCCGACATCGGCATGATAGGAAATGCGATGTCCAATTTCGAGAGGAGCAGGCACGATGGTACGTAACAGCGGCAAGGGTAAACAACGATTAATAGATCGTCGCGGTTTTTTGGGCGTGGCACCCGCAGCCATGACTGTCGGGCTGGCTGTTCCAGTGACTGCACACTCACCAGTACAACCGACGGTGGCAACCGACGCAATCACAGCCGCCGAAGAACTTGTCGGGCTCGACTTCACTGTCGATGAGCACATGATGATGCTCAATGGACTCGATCGGAACAGGGAGCGTTACGACGACCTGCGAGCACTGGAGATTCCATCCGACACAGAACCGGCTGTCACGTTTCGAGCCCCATTCGCTGGGCATTCGTTGACTGGTGTTGCCACACCGCATGCGACCGTACCGCTTTCAAAGCAGACCCTGCCTCCTGTTGGGGCACCGGTGGAAGAGCTGGCTTTTTTGCCAGTAACAACACTCGCAGAACTCATTAGGCAACAGCGAATTTCGTCGACAGAGCTGACGATGATGTACCTCAGCCGGCTCAAGCGGTATGGCGACTCTTTGAAGTGTGTGGTTACACTGACTGAGGAGCTTGCGTTGGACCAGGCGGCGCGTGCCGATGCAGAACTTCGTAATGGACAAAATCGTGGACCACTCCATGGAATTCCATGGGGTGCGAAGGATTTGCTGGCAACCAAAGGAATTCGCACGACCTGGGGAGCAAAACCTTACGAAACCCAAGTGATTGATCATGATGCAACAGTTGTCGAACGACTTAACGAGGCAGGTGCTGTTCTAGTCGCAAAACTTTCGATGGGTGCGCTCGCTCAAGGCGGTGTTTGGTTTGGCGGATCGACTCGGAATCCTTGGAACCTAGAGCGCAGTTCAAGTGGTTCGTCAGCTGGCCCCGGCGCTGCTACGGCCGCAGGACTCGTTGGATTTTCTATTGGCACTGAAACCCGCGGGTCGATAATTTCACCGTCGGCAGCGTGTGGTGTGACTGGGCTGAGACCGACGTACGGTCGCGTGAGCCGATACGGTGCGATGGCTCTTAGTTGGACTATGGATAAGATAGGGCCTATGTGTCGCTCCGTTGAAGATTGTGCGCTTGTTTTTAATGAGATTTATGGATCAGATGGACGAGATAACTCGGTGATTGATGCGCCCTTCGACTGGAGCCCGGACGGCCAATTAGCCGATCTACGGATCGGTTATATCCAACGGGAGTTTGAAGAACCACCAGCCAACGCGTCAGAGGAGCGTCGACAACGGTGGGCGGTTCAGCAGCCTGCCTTAGCGGCAGCCCTTGAATCGTTACGCGGTGCTGGTGCCATACTCGATCCTGTCGAGATGCCCGACTTTCCAACAAATGCGATTAGTTTTATCCTAACTGCGGAAGCCGCCGCCGCGTTTGATGATCTCACCCGTAGCCGTGGGATCGATCGCCTCACATCTCAAGAAACGAATGCTTGGCCCAACACGTTCCGAACCGCACGTTTTATCCCAGCAGTTGAGTATATTCGCGCGCAGCGCGCTCGTACATTGTTGATGCGGCGAATGAATGACTTAATGTCCGAGTACGATGTCTTTATTTCACCATCGCGGAGTAACAGTTTAGGCATTACTAACCTCACGGGTCACCCAGCCATTGCTGTCAAGGCTGGATTTGCTGATGAGATGCCAGTATCACTCATGATAACTGGACGGTTATTCGAAGAAGCCACAATTTTGCGTGCAGCATTGGCGTTTGAACGAGCGACGCCGTGGCATACGCAACATCCAACGCTTTAGTGTGACTGCTCTGACCTCGGTCCGATAATTAGGTAGTTGCGAAAGATTTTGTTAATAGTGATAAGGTGTCTAAAATTGTGCATCTAGACACTACGATTTAATGTTTTTTTTGAGAGGACCATTCATGCGAATTACGACACTCGCAGCTGTTGGTATTTGTATCGGTATTCTGAATATACAGATGGCGGGCGCGCAATCCGGAGGCAAGCAGATCATCGGACGCGACCCGGCCTCGACTATGCCGTTCAGTCCCGCTGTGGTCGCTGGGGACTTCATCTACCTGTCTGGTTCCCTGTCGAGAGAGGGAAACTTCACAGAGCAGGCACATGCAGTCTTTGAGCGATTAGGTCAGGTGCTTGAACAAGCTGGTGCAGGGTTCGACCGGGTTGCCGCCGTAACAGTTTATTTGAAGGACACCAGTGATTTTCAGGCGATGAATGAGGTTTTTCGAGAGTACTGGCCGACTGAGCCGCCAACACGCTCAACTATTCAGGCAGACTTTGTGACACCCGATGCGCTCCTGGAGGTGTCTATGGTCGCGATTAAACCTGGTGCAGAACGCACGATCATTAAACCAGATGACTGGGCAGAAAACGTTAATCCGTACAGTTATGCAATTAAGTCAGGGGACACGTTATTCTTGGCGCACTTGGTCGGCAGAAACTATCGGGACAACTCGAATGTAGAGGGTGGGATTCAGGCCGAAACAGAAGCAATCTTCGAAGCTGCTCGCCAATTGTTGGCTGAAGCAGACATGTCGCTAGCCAACGTGGTGAGTTCTCGTGTTTTTCTTGGTGACTTCGACATGTTTGCGGACATGAATGCGACGTACCGAGAACAATGGCCAGATTTTCCCCCAGCTCGAGCTACTGTCCTAGCGCATGGACCTGGATCTAGTCCCCTTGGAATCACGCTCGTTGCGGTCAAGGGAGAAAGAGAGCGGATCGTTCGCCCGAACCCCGATGGCACTCCTGGTCGGGTGAGTCCGATTCTTAGTCACGCTGTTCGAGTTGGGAACCGACTCTACTTGTCTGGGATGCTTGGTGTGAACGATGAGACTCGGACTGACACTCAGGCTCAAACGCGAGAAACAATGGCTACCATAGGGCGTACCCTCGATGCTGCCGGATTTGGCTTTGAGCATCTCGTTGATGGCATCGTCTACCTGACTGACATGAGCGAGTGGGGCGAGATGAACGTAGCCTACGTTGATGCAATCGGGAAGGACTTTCCGGCACGCGCAGCAGTGGGCACGGGTCTCGTGAGCAGTGATGGACGGGTAGAAATTATGTTCACCGCAGTTAGATAGGCGGTGAGGTTCATGGTGGTCACGGTTCGGCATTCCCTTGAGACCTCTGGTCAGGGAGATGCGCACGACCTCACATCCGTCCTAACGGCGGCTTTAGCCGACTCTAGTTTGGCTAATGGTATCGCGACGGTCTCTGTTGTGGGATCGACTGCCGGGATAACGACTCTGGAATTTGAATCTGGTGTTGTCCGTGATCTCAATGAAACTTGCGAGCGTCTGGCTCCTCGGATGGGCGAATACTTACACCATCTTCGTTGGGGGGATGACAACGGGTCTAGTCACGTCCGAGCGGCACTTCTTGGTCCGTCAGTCACAATTCCGTTCACTGATCGATCGTTGACCTTAGGAACTTGGCAGCAGGTTACACTCGTGGAGTGCGATACGCGGCCACGTAATCGCGAGGTTGTCATTCAGCTTATTGGAGATTGAATTAATAGCGGCTGGTCCATCATGCTCACGACATCACGTCCGGTTGAGGTAACTCGTGTTCGAAATGGTGTTCGCGATGCCCGTCGTGATTACGCTGCGACCGAAGAGCCGATGGAGATCAGAATTTTTGGTAAACCGTTCGCTGTTATTATGCGAACTCCTGGGCGCGATCACGATCTCGTAGCGGGTTTTCTTTTATCGGAGCAGATTGTTCATGGCTTAGATGAGATTAGCTTGATCCGTCACTGTACGGATCCAGACACACCCAACTTAAAGAACATCGTCGATGTAACGTTGCAAGGGGAGTTCCCAGTATCTCGGATTGAGGAGCGGCGCCAAGTTGTAACCAATTCGTCATGTGGTCTTTGTGGCCGTGTCAGTTTGGATTCACTGCAGGCTGAAGTGCCAAAAATTGATGAGACTTGGAGCGTGGAGGGCACCGCAGTCCTTCAATGGCCTTTCCGGCTGCGCCAAACCCAAGAAGCATTTGAGCGGACTGGTGGCATGCATGCCGCCGGGCTTTTTAAAGCGTCTGGTGAACTCGTTGATGTAGCGGAGGACGTGGGTCGTCACAACGCTGTCGATAAAGTCGTGGGTCACATGCTGCTGACCGAACGACTGCCACTTGCAACCTTCGCTTTAATGGTGAGCGGTAGGACATCATTTGAAATCGTGCAGAAAGCGTTATTGGCTCGTATTTCTATCATCGCAGCCGTCTCGGCTCCATCGACATTGGCAATCCAACTAGCTCAAGAGTCTGGTATCACGCTGATCGGGTTTGTTCGCGATGACAGTTACAATGTTTATTCGCATTCCGACCGAGTGGTCTAAGACTTCGACATGTGTGTTGCAGTGTTTGACCTATAATCCTTACGGTTTATCAACAAGAGAAGATGAGTGGTGAGGTGAAGAGTGTATAAGCCAGACAATCGAATTACGTCTAGCGAATTGAGTCGACTGAGGTATCCGCGCTTGTTACTCGCTGGTGTACTAGTAATGAGTTGGCTCGGTTTTACTGAAGAAGCGTTGAAAGCGGCCTCAGTGCAGGAAACATCACTTGCGGAATCTGGAGTCGTAAAGGTCTGGGAGGAGCAACTCACATTGCCGACTTATCGTGTGGATCCCCCAGATACAAATCCGATGTTTTTCAGGAATGAAGTGTATCAAGGAGCCAAGAAGAAGATTTACCCTTACCCATTTCAAGACAAGGTAACGCGGATTCGTGAGGACAAGACGTATCGGGCTCTGCATCTTGAAAACGATTACCTTTCACTGGTCGTGTTACCTGAACTAGGTGGCCGATTGTTCACGGCCACTGACAAAACCAATGGTTATGATTTCTTTTATAGACAAAATGTTATTAAACCCGCGCTCATTGGCATGTTGGGCGCTTGGATTTCTGGTGGAATAGAGTGGTGCGTGTTTCATCATCATCGCAATACTACCTTCATGCCAGTCGACTATGCTCTTCAGGACAATGCTGACGGCAGCAAGACGGTTTGGATTGGAGAAACCGAACGGCGCCATCGGATGCGCTGGATTATCGGATTGACCCTGTATCCGGACCGTTCGTACATCGAAACAACAGTTAAGTTTTTTAACCGGACTTCTCAGGCTCATTCAATTCTTTACTGGGCGAACGTAGCGGTCCACGCTGATGATGATTACGAAGTGTTGTTTCCGCCTAGTGTGCAAATGGCGACCTATCACTCGAAGAATGATTTTATCCACTGGCCTATTGGACTCAGTGCTTATCAAGGCATCGATTATGAAGGGGTTGATCTCAGTCGGTGGCCGAATCATCCTGAGCCGATCTCGTTTTTTGCTTGGAATCTAGCTGAAGACTTCTCGGGCGGATATGACCACGGTGAGAACGCGGGCGTTGTCCACGTTGGTGACCATCACGTTATGCCTGGCACGAAACTTTGGGAGTGGGGTCCCGGGGACCGGGGAAGTTTATGGGATCGGATTCTAACGGATGAAGATGGCCCTTACGCCGAATTAATGGTTGGAGGATTCTCTGATAATCAGCCTGATTACAGCTGGATCAAATCGCGAGAGGTAAAATCCGTTACTCACTATTGGTACCCTGTCCGCGGTATCGAAGGTTTTACCCAAGCGAATCTTCAGGCTGCGGTCAATCTGAAAGTTACCGACGATGTAGCATGGTTTGGATTTAACTCGACCGCCTACCATAGCGAAGCTCGGGTCGTGCTTGTTAGCGGGGACAAGGTGTTACTCGATCAGGAACTCTCGATCGGACCTGGCGATCCGTTTACCGCTAGCATTGAATTACCGGCTAATACGACAGTTACGGATTTAACAATCACTCTTTTTGATGCGGCAGGGTTGGTATTGATTAGTGACAGTCCTCGAGGCCCTGTTTCAACTCCGGAGCTGCCTAAACCAGCTGAGCCACCAAGGTCACCAGAGCAAATCGGTACAGTCGATGAACTATACCTGACGGGGTTTCGCCTGCAGCAGATGCACAGCCCTCTTGTGCCGCCAGAGCCGTACTACGAGGAAGCTCTCCGACGTGATTCTGGTGATGTCCGAGTCAATACCATTGTTGGTGCAAATCTGAACAAGCGAGGATTGTTTAAGGATGCCGAGCGTCATCTACGCACGGCGCTGGAACGCTTAACAGCTGGTTATGTCAGAGCTGGTGATACGGAGGCAGAGTACCAGCTTGGACTGGCTTTGCGTGGGCAGAGGCGATTCAATGAGGCGTACGAGCAATTTTACCGTGCCTCTTGGGATGCAGCGTTTCACTCAGCAGCATTTTATCAATTAGCTGAGCTCTCGATGCGTGAAGGTGCCTGGAAACGCGCACTGAATGAGATTAACCAGTCTTTATCTACTAACAGCCATGACACGAAATCGCTCGGTCTCAAAACAGCTATTCTCCGCAAACTCAATCGCCTAGACGAAGCAACTGCTACAGTGTTAAGGACGTTGGCCGTCGACCCGATGGATGCTCTGGCGCTCAATGAGCATTTTTTGATACTTCAAGCTGTCGGCGTAGACGTAACTGTTCTTGATGCAAGGCTAAGTTCCACTTTGAGGGACGACGCGGAGACTTACCTTGAACTTGCCAGCGACTATGGCAACACAGCACTTTGGGAAGAAGCGATTAATGTTTTGGAGCGACTGATTGCTGCGGAAGTACCTTTTGCTAGCACCTATCCGTTAGTCCATTACTACCTTGGTTACTTCCACGCACAATCCGGCGATGTGGAAAAGGCGAGGCTCGCCTACACACGGGCTGCCACGATGCCAACCGATTACGGGTTTCCATTCCGCTTGGAGAGCATTGACGTGTTGGAACAGGCACTTCTTTTTCAAGACGACGACGAGCGGGCACATTATTATTTGGGAAACTTATTGTACGAGATCCAACCTGACCGGGCGATTATCCACTGGGAGCAATCACGGTCGCTCTTCAAGGACTTTTCGACCGTTCATCGAAATCTTGGCTGGGCTTATTATCAGATGCGTGGAGATGTCGATGCGGCGATCGAGAGCTATGAGCAGGCGATTGCATTGGATAGAAATGATGACACACGCCTCTATGTTGAACTCGATGAATTATACGAGGCAGCTAATACGCCGATTATCAAACGGCTTGACATGGTTTCAGAGAATCTGGAAATCCTTAAGCAGCGAAGTGACAGTCTGCTACGGGCTCTAATTGTTCAGGTATTGGCTGGCGAATACGGTATGGCTATTGAGATGCTGGAGACGAACCAGTTCTTTGTAGCTGAAGGGGGAGGGCGAGTTCACAGTGTGTTTGTGGATGCGCATCTCTTGAGAGGATTGGTTAGGTTAACAAATAGTCAATTTAAGGAAGCGCTAGAAGACTTTAACCAAGCTTCCGAGTATCCAGAAAATTTATCGGTTGCACGTCCGAGCAACGACCGCCGTGCGCCACAGGTGGCGTACTTTACGGGGCTTGCGCATCAGGCGCTAGGTGCGAATGATGAAGCTGCTAAGTATTTTAGACGAGCCGCAGATCAATCGGGGACGGGCCGATGGTTGGACACACAGATCTACCAATCTCTAGCACTCAAGCAGTTGGGTGAGGTCGATCAGGCTCGACAAGCGCTTGAGGCAATAACAGCTATCGTTGAAGTTCGACTTGCTCGTACGGAAGAGGATTTAGACTTTTTTGCAAAATTTGGGAGACGCCTTTCCGAGTCAGCCCTTCGCGCAAGAGACCTCTCAATACTCGGGTTTGCCCAGTCGGCCCTCGGTTTATCTGAGGCGGCGGCAGCGAGTCTCGGGAGTGCTGTAGATCTTGATACATCCCAATTATGGGCTCGGCATTACCTTCGAACTCTCCCCTGACTGGCGGTGACATGTTCTCCTATTTCCCTGAGTTTGTTACACGCGCCACTACTCGAAACACAACAATCGCTGCAATATTTGTGTTTTTTGGTATGGGTGAGTATTTATCTGCGAGACCTGCGCAGCTCGGAGACGATATCTTCGTGCTTGACACAATCACACTAACCATTCCGCAAGTTGACTACGAACCAGCGGTTTACTACCGCGAAGGCGATCCTTACCCGCACGTTGATTTCCAACAAGTTGATCAGGACCGGATCATCAAAAAAGACCACACAGCTGTACTGATGGAAAATCGATATATCAGGTTGATACTGTTACCTGAGATGGGACGAGTCTACTCCTTTGTGTACAAGCCGACCGGCCATGAAACTCTTTGGAGAAATGATGTGGTCACGGTCGGTGGAGCAGCGAACGACACTGGTTGGTGGCTCTGGATCGGTGGTATCGAGTACACGCTGCCTGGCGATGAACATGGGACCACTTGGGCGATGCCCTGGTCATGGGAAATCACCGAGGATTCTTCGCTCCGTAAATCTATCCGTATGCAGGTTCTTGAACCAAAGACGGGTCTTCAAGAATCTGTGAACGTTTCTATTGTGCGAAACAAGTCTTCTTTTGAGACGAGAATCTGCATTACAAATACTACAAATCGACAGGTTGAGTACGCACACTGGATCAATCCACAGTGGGTGCCTGGTGGGCAGAATGTGTTGACCGATCGGACCGAGTTTATAATTCCCACGGATCAAATCTTAATCAACAATCAGTGGCAAGAGAATTTGGGTCCGAGTCCACAGGTCTGGCACAACAATCCCCTCCGGTTTATTCGGGGCTGGAGCAAAATGGGCGATCTAATGGCCGACGGTCTGACAGGCGGTTTCTACAGCGCATACTCTCACGATACCCAGGAGGGAATAGTCCGCGTTTTTGATTCCGACAAAACGCCAGGTGTAGATGTCTGGACCTACGGGTACCATCAGGCCCGAATTCCAATGAGTTCAAAAGAGCCGGGCGCTGGCTATGTTGAGATGTGGGGTGGGACTAGTCGAACTTATCCAAATGAACGACAGATACTCGCACCTGACGCCTTCATCGAGTGGACAGAACTGATGTATCCCTACCAGCAAACCCGCGGACTAACCTTTGCTGATGAAGATGTCGCGATCAGTTTTAGGATTGTCCTTGATGCGCATCGTGTGATCATTGGTTTATGTCCAGTCAGTGATTGGCAGGAGAGTCTGGAACTTTTAACTGGGTCGCAGGCTGGAGGTGAACCTTTGCGACGTTGGGATGTAACGGCCTCTCCCGAAATCCCTTTCTTCGTCACAACTAGTCTGGATGGTCTGACAGAGTCTGAACTCAAAGAACTCCGCCTTCGAGTGGGCTCTGAACGAAACGGTTGGAAGATCATCGAAGTCGAAAAGTGGGTTCCATTACCTAACATCTAAAACAAGGTTTCTGTATCTGGTGGTTGTTGAGATGGGTTCATTCATAGATGCCAGAAAAATTTCGAATACCGACACCAGTTTCCTACCTTACCTCGTGCGTTGCGTGGAGTACCCATCTTTACACTGCCACAGGGGCCGTCTTTGCATTACTGGCACTTCATGCCTTTGTTGCAGGCACACCGCGTGAAGGCTTTCTTTGGCTTTATGCTGCTGTTGTAGTTGACGCCACTGACGGCTGGCTGGCTCGCTTGGTTAAGGTTGACCAGCGTTTACCGTCGGTCGACGGAGTCCTGCTTGATTCCATAATTGATTACGTCACATTTGTCTTCGTCCCGGCGTATTTCGTTTATGCAATCTTATTGGTACCGCCTGGCTGGAACGGCCTTTTGGCGAGTGCCATGATTTTGAGTAGTGCGTATGGGTTCAGCCATCGGAATGCGAAGACAGCTGACTATTTCTTTCGAGGTTTTCCATCCTACTGGAACATTGTTGTGTTTTATCTCTATGCTGCCTCGTTGCCTCCAGAGATAACTGCAGGAGTCCTGTTGACGTTGGTTGTAATGGTGTTTATACCCGTAAACTATGTGTATCCGTCGCGTACTCCAGTCTTACGTCGACTCACGATTTTTCTCGGTTTCGTCTGGGCAGCATTGATGCTGTTCTCAATTTGGCAAGTGCCTGAGGTTCGCAGGTGGTTGTTGGTGACGACACTGTTCTTTCCAACCTATTACGTGCTACTGTCGTTCATGCTTTATCGGCGCCGGTTGGACTAAATTCATTTACTCTTTCCGGTTCTAATGGTGATGAATATCATCCTATAACGATGCTTTCTGTTCCAGACAACCAAGTTCGTCCAGAGTCACCCTTCGCGAATCAAGTCGTTGTATTTACAGGGAGGCTTTCTTCACTTGGCCGTCGAGAGGCGTGCGATTTGGTGAAGCGCTTGGGTGGTCAAGTCACCAGTGAGGTGACATCTCGTACAACCATGCTGGTTGTGGGCGCTGAAGGTTTTGGGCGTGCCAAGTCTAGTCGATTCCTCGGTGTAGATTCTGCGCAGGTGACCGAGAAGAGCAATAAATTGAAACTCGCGGAAACTGCCAATGCGAAGTCACCAGACAGCATAAACATCATTACTGAAGAAGTCTTTTGCAAACTCGGTGGCGTGCCCTCTTCGGTCGCACTTCGGCAGAAGCTCTATAGTGTGCGAGAAATTCGAGCGCGCTATTCGAATCTTAGAGAAGACCATCTTCGCTATCTGGAAAAATGCCAGCTGGTTCAAACTGTAGCGCGCACGAACACCGATCGATACTACGGCTTTCGAGATCTTGCCCTCGTGAAAAAGGTCAGTGTTGATTTAGGGCGCAAAGTGGCGTTTCGGGTCATTGTTCGTTCATTAGTTGCAGAACGAGAAGGTCAGTTAACGTTTGATTTCCAAGGCGAATTGAATACGCACAGTCAACCAGCAAAAGTCGTAACGTTAGCGAAAGGGTCATTGCAGTCGGTGAGAGATTCTGACGTGGGACGGGTTGATTCTTCCTCGATGCATTCTCAAGCTGTCTTGGCAGCTCGGTATTTCACTGAAGGAGCTCTCCTCGACGAAGGTAATACGGTTGACAAGGAGAAAGCTTGCAAGGCGTATCGTCAAGCGCTCATGCTTGATCCAAATTTAGTTCCAGCGCTCGTGAACCTGGCAAATCTTCACTACGCTCAAGACGAGTTTATCGAATCACAGGCAATCTATGAACGCGCGATTAATCTTGATCCGGACTGTTTTGAGGCGTATTTCAATCTTGGGAACATTCATCACGATTTGGGGCGTTTCACGGATGCGAATACCTGTTACCAGTCTGCCGTGCGACTCAATCCTGACTACGCCGACACGCATTTTTATCTAGCAGTCACTCTTGAGCAATTGGGACGCTCACAAGATGCCAAACCGCACTGGCAGGCCTACCGGACTTTAGCTCCGAATGGCGAGTGGTTTGAGCTGGCTTTGGAATTTAGTGAGTGAATTAGACCTGGGTCAGCGAGCACGAAAGGTGATGATTCCGCGAGCTGGGTCATACGGTGATACACCCACTGTGACGCGGTCGCCAGGTACTACTCTGATTCGGAAACGACGCATTCGACCACTTAACTGTGCTAACACTTCGTGTCCTGCGTCTGACTGAACACGATACAAGCCGCCGCTATGCACTGCGGTGACAGTGCCCTGCACATCGAGTAGGTCTTCTTTGCTCATCCGTTGATCAAGTTTTGCATAAGGTGAGGCAATCTGCAACATTCACAATAAATTAACCTCTGCTGGTGATAGAAATAAGCGCCTAGGTTCAATTATCTTCTGTCACGTATTAGAACAGTGAGTTGGAAGGCAGGACTGCACTATGATGTATAAGTAGTGGTTTGCTTTAGGTGACTATCTGGTTGCTATCTTTTTTGATCTTTTTTCGATCGTTAGTAGATACCATTGGTGAATGCGAATAATACCGATCACTTTATAGAACTCTTTGTCGAACCGGTCCCGATAGAACGATGAGTCCTTTTATTATTTTAGTTTACGTTCTGAGCTTCGGTTTTCAATTTTGGGCAATTAGTGACTGTCTACGGCAGCGCCGAAATTGGCTCTGGATTCTAGCAGTGTTGTTCTTAGGTCCACTCGGTGCACTTGGCTACATGATCAGTGAGCTTTTAAGAGGGCGACAATTCGGTCCATTAAAGTTACCAGAAGGGTACATTGACGAGAAGCGAAGATACGTTGAGCAGGGTTTGCAGGAACATCTAACAAAACAATATTCTGACGTAGAGCGGCCCGTGGAGGATGAGCGTTTTATTCAGCTTGAGAAGGACATAGCAACGAATCCTGCTCCTGCACTCTTATTTGAACTTGCAGAGCTCTATGCGCAGAATGGCGACATGGAAAAGGCCGTCACCTATTACCGTCGTGCCCTTGAGCGTGACCAGGAAGATATATATGCCAGATATGGTTTGGGGAAGGCTCTTGCGATTCTAGACCGACACGCGGAAGCTGTCGTGCATTTGAATCAGGTGTACGAAACTGATCCCAAGCATGATTATGGGATGGCAACCGAAGCCCTCGCGGATGCTCTTCTAGCATCTGGACAGGATGCTGCGGCGTGCGATCGATATGAAGAATTGACTCGCACTTCGTCTCGGTCTCGTCCCAAGTTTCAATTTGCTACACTTCTCGACAAACAAGGTCAGCGTGATGAAGCACTGCAGATTATGCAAGAAATTGTTGAGCAGGAGAGTTCGCTTCCGAGTTACGTGCTGTCTTCCGAACAGCCATGGATCGAACAGGCACAACAGTACCTTAAAACCCAAGAGCAAGATTGACTTGCTAAAGATCAATATGAAGGCTTGATTTATCTGAACAAGACTCCAACAGAAAAAATGACAACAGTCTGACGTGGTAATCCGAGGAATTTATCATTGGCCGCAAGAGGGCTTATCTGGTAGAACCTCAGGTCGATGTTAAAGCCCAGGTGTTCTTTGGCAAACCACCGACCGCCTCCACCATAATTGATCATATTCAGCCAGCGACCATCAATGTCGGGCTCTTCTTCCGCCCAGCGACTGTCAATTTCTTTCGTTACGCTATATTTTGCTTTTCCCATACCGCCGCTTATGTAGCTCCATCCACTCGTTCCACCGAAGTTAAACGACACCTGTGGTGAGATAGCCTGAAAGCGAGTTTTGATGGACGGTTCAGGTGTCGGGGGCCACAGTTCATTTACCACAGTAGTGGATAAGTCTGGTACCGGGGTGCTGGAACCACTTGACCTGAGGAGTTGCCCACCAAGGCCCAGCGTAAACTTCTTAATCTTGAGTGGGTACCAATGTGCGCCGACACCAACTCCAAGGCCTAACGACGGTAGCTCCTTTGGATTCAGACTGCGGTCACTAGCAACCTGCTCATTCTGTCCATTCTTTACCAACACACCGTTCAGCTCTATAACGAATGGACCGATACGCGCTCTTTCTTGTGCGTTCAGGACCTGTTGCGTATTACTCAGAATGACCAATGAAAGCGCCAGTGACAGCCCTGCAGTCAGTTGACGCAGGTGGAGACTTAACCACATAACCTTCAGTATACAGGTCTGGAAACAACGTGCCGTGATTGATACCACTGGAAGACGTTTTGTCAATGAGAGTACATTAATATACTGACGTAATAGTCGTATCTTGGATTTATCGTGTCCGACCGGAAGGATTAAAGAATGCCAGATCTCGTGAGTTTGGATGTTATTAAGGCTGCCGCTGATCGAATTCGAGGTGTTGCAAAACTGACCCCATTGCTAAAGGTTCAATTATTAAATAGTGAGACGACTATTGAGTTAAAGTGCGAGAATTTTCAGGCAATTGGCGCTTTCAAATTTCGTGGAGCCTACAACATGGTTTCGCAGCTGTCGGCTAACGAACAAAAGCGAGGAGTGATCACCTATTCGTCTGGAAATCATGCGCAAGCCGTCGCGTTAGCTGGAAAACTTGTCGATGCTCCAGTCGTAGTCGTCATGCCGACAACGGCACCTGAAATAAAAGTGGAAGGTGTTAAGGAACTGGGCGCACGCGTTATCTTTGAAGGTACGACGTCGGCTGATCGAAAAACTCGAGCCGAGGCTGAAGCACAAACCGAAGGTTTGACGATCATCCCGCCATTTGATCATCCTGCGATTATTGCCGGTCAGGGTACAGCCGGCCTTGAGATCATGGATCAGTGTGCGGAGGTCACAACCGTGTTTGTTCCGATTGGCGGTGGTGGCATGGCTTCCGGTGCCAGTGCGGCCATCAAGCAGATTAAGCCGTCAGTGCGGGTCATTGGCGTTGAGCCTGACGGTGCCGCCCGGATGGGCAAATCTGTTGACGCTGGGTCCTTGGTTACACTACCAACTGCAACAAGTATCGCAGATGGTTTATTGCCTCTCCGTGCGGGTGACCTGACGTTCGCACACGCGCAGGCATTCGTCGATGAGTTCGTTACGGTTTCTGACCGTGAGATTGCTCAGGCGGTTGTTTGGCTGCACAGGCGGGCAAAACTGGTGGTTGAACCAAGCGGCGCGACAGCGTTTGCAGCCGTATTGAACCGTGCGGCCGAAGGCCAGTTTTCTTCGAGTGATCGTGTGGTTGCAATTTTAACTGGTGGAAACATGGCTCCGAAAACACTTATGAAGTGTGTAGCACTTGCAGGTTAATCACTGAGGTCCTTTCAAAGAGCGTGTCGCTTCAGCCAAAGCCTCCTCTAAGGTTGTGACGTCCCCATCCAGCTGCTTTTCGTAGATCACTTTGAGAATTTTTCCAACGTCTGGTCCGGGTACCAATCCGAGACTCAGCAGGTGTCGACCCTTGAGCAGTGGTTCAGGAGGGGCATGTTCAATCCCGAGCTCATGTGCCCGCGATGCAAACCACTCCATAGCCGAGCAATCGAAATGACCCTCACGTCCATGGCAATCGGCTGACGCAAGGAGAACTAGTAATTCAAGATCGACTTTACGAGCTAGTCGTCGAAAAGCTCCGTCGCCAACTTTTCCTGGGCTCTTATGCCACATGCCTGGTGTTAAGTGGTACGCAACCATGCCCTCGACCTGTCCACGGACGTCAAAACCCTCGACCGAGTGCACCTTGAGCCGATCCAAGAAAACCTGCGTGGGTCCTAGACCGGCCTGTTCATGATTCCGAGATCGAATTCTTCCATCAACGTTAGCTGTGGTCGCCGGTTTACCAAAATCATGACAAACTGCACCGAGCATGATTGCGAGTTGACATGGGCGAGACAATCCTTCGATACGACGACGGGCTTCGTCGATGACGAGTAGCGTATGTTTCCAGACGTCTCCTTCTGGATGCCACTCTGGTTCTTGAGGACATCCTACAAGCGCCTGAAGTTCTGGAAATAATTGTTCGATTACTCCGATTTCAAGTGCTAGCCAAAACCCTAGCGAAGGGCGAGTTGCCAACATTAGGAGCTTCTCGAACTCTCCCCAGACCCGTTCGGCTGGGAGGTCGTTTAGCTTGGTGGCACGACAAATATCAGCAGTGGGCGGGTCGAGTTTGTATTCGAATCGGGCAGCCAATTGGACCGCTCGTAGAACCCTAAGGCTGTCATCTCCAAATGTTCGTTCGTCCACGGCTCGGAGTAGGCCCCGCGTTAAATCATCTCGTCCATGAAATGGATCGACATATTCATCGGTAAGAGGATCCCAACCAATTGCATTAATGGTGAAATCACGACGCCGAAAGGCATCTTTAATAGGTAGGTTAGGATCTCCAATAACCTCAAAGCCCCGGTGCCCAGCCGTTGTTTTAGACTCACGTCGCGGCAGGGACACGTCCATCGAATCGATTTTGAAAACGGCAAAGCTTTGGCCAACTGTGTTGACCTGTCCGAATGCGGAAAGAAGCTGGTGGAGTTGTTCGGTAGAAACCCCGTAGACTTCGAGGTCAAGATCTTTTGACGGTCGCTTGAGTAGGCGATCTCGAACCCAGCCTCCAACGATTAACGCTCGGCCACCGGCTTGGTGGACGGCGTGCGAGATAGCTCTCGATTTCTCGAACACGCTCATGTTATGTGACCGGTTAGATGGTTCTCACAATACGAAACCCATAATCCGTGTACCGAAATAAGGGATCGAGTCGACTGCGCGCGGCCGTTCGGCTGATGGTTTGAGCATGTCGCCACGCACCGCCTCTTGAGGCTCGTCGCTTACCAGTTGATGCACCTGCTGGATTAAATGCTGGAGAAGTTGCATAGAAATCACCCGAGTACCAATCAGCGCACCATTCGTGGATGTTTGTTGCGATTCCATAAAGGCCGAAATCGTTCGGTTCACCATGGGCGACAGTCCATGGGGCCTGGATCGGACCACGCCCGGTCATTGGTACCCAGTCAGGTATTGAATCACCCCAGGGATACTCGCGAGCTTGATGTCCACCCCGTGCCGCACGTTCCCACTCCGCTTCAGTTGGAAGTCTGACTATTCCCTCCGTTGTCGAACACCATCTGCAGTAAGCACACGCATCGTACCAATTCACACCGACGACCGGCTGGTCTGGACTTGTGAAGAGCGGATTGTGCCAGTCCCGAGGCAATGGCTGATGCTTAGATGATTGCAGAAACTCTTTATACTGTGCCCGCGTAACGGGATACACAGCCATCTCGAATGCATTGACCCAAACATGGTGTAGTGGGCGTTCGTCCGCCTGTCCGGTCGCGCTACCCATTAGAAACCAATCTGCTGAAATAGGGACAAATGGAGTCTTTAGAGCCCGACTGAGATCCGTGAGCGACGGCGCAGGCGCCGCTTTATCTATCTGCGGCATGCAGGAATCATATCAGACGTGATGGGGAATGGATCGACTCGGCTTCAATGTGTGACATGTCCTGTTGGCGAGAGCAGATGCTTGATGGTTCTCGCGTAATAACGGAGAACAGTGCGCTCACGCACTCGATAACGATCGTGTTCAACCACGATGATGCCTCGTGTGGCTAGTGGTTCAGTTGCCTGTTCTAGGACTTCGGCACCACTCGCTACTGACAAATTCGCGTCTACTTGACGCAACTCGTCCAAGAGTCCATCGATTCGATCAATTAAATCGTTTTTTAACATAGAGGGCCGAAGCGCTGCTGCTAGGAGTGCGGTCGGCAGTACTTTGTGCAACTTACCTATTTTCTCACCAATCAGTTTGGCCAAATCCATGACTGATCGACGCGATCCTGGATTCCATTCATGTAACGTCATTGGAGATCCAAAGGTGACAAAGGCACGTGAGTGATACCCCACACCGTAACGAACCATTTCAGCTAACTCACGAGTAAACCGACGTTGAGAGCGTTTCGTTCCTTGTTTGGCTAGTACTTGATCTTCGAGTACGAGATCATAAGCTACCGCGACTGGTACGACAGTCAGATTCTCGCGATCTGCCTGCAGAGCCGCATGGAGTAGTCCTGTCTTTGGTGATTTCATAGCACCGTTATATGAACGACCGCCCTCAAGATAAACTAAGAGATCATGCCGTTGTAGCAGTTCAGCGACGTAAGCCTTTAGCGTCACCAAGTACGCAGGATCTTTGGTATTACGTCGAACGGGCATGGCTCCTGTGATGTGGCGATGCAGTAAACCTAATGCACCACCAAACAGATTGATACCGGCTGCGATAATTGGTGGACGAATACCGTGGTCGTCGAGCACCACTGGTTCCACTAAATAGTCGAGATGACTTTTATGATTCGACGCATAGATAACTCGACCCTTACGCGTGGCTGCTACTGGAATATCCACGTGTTCTGGACGCAACTCTAGTTTTCTGAATATCGGGTACAGCGGATGTTTAAGAGCACGATAGAACGGATATCGCTGGATGGTTCGCAGTTCTTCAAGATAGGCGTGAATTCGTTCTCTGGGGTCAGACTTATCGCTTTCATGGGACTCGCGCAGGTAGCGTACAATTTCGTCCCGAGAAAGAACAGCTTGGGTGACCTCGTCAACTATCACGAAGGCACTATATCATGGGCTCGACAACACCTTGGTGCGCGCAAGTTCCTGTTCAGCCTTTTGCTTCCCAATAGACAAGTGCCAATCCTCCTGCGACGTTCAGCATCATCAGGAGATTCGACAGGCCATGCAATTGCCCGAAGCGTTGTCGTCTTGGGTCATCGCTGGGCAGTGCGCTGATCGGCCCAGCAGTGGCTTGCTGTAATTTTTCGATACGTTCCGTCACCACCATTCCAGAACCCAGGCTCAGTAGCAGCATGATCGACAACAGGCCCAAACGGATGCCGAAATCTGTTGGGCGTTGTCCCAGGGCGGCCATACCAATCAGGGACGCAATCATAATCATTCCTGCCACATAGCTCACCCGATGAAACCGTTTTAACATTTCACCAAAGACAGCACCTGCAGCTACACGGCCGTCAGAGGGGTTTCGCGCTTGGAGTGTGTCGAACGTTGCTGGAGCTGCCAGCGTTCCCAGGATAATCATGCCTCCAAGCCACACAGCAAGCATTAAAACGTACATATAGCGTAAGAAAAGCATGACCCTATTATAATTGACTGGCCCGAGTAAACAGGCTGTTCCTGACTCAGAATGATCTTAGCGAGAAGATACTAGCTGCGTAGTGTACAGTTGAGTTGTTTGAGTACTACGATATGGTGTGTGAAGTCTAGACTACTGTTTTGGAGGTGAGGTGTGTCGGTCGATAGTGCTTCTCTAGTTCCTACTTTGCAAAATATTGCCACACGGCTTCGCATTGACTCCATTCGTTCTACGAGTGAGGCTGGTAGCGGTCATCCGACCAGTTGTTGTTCCGCAGCGGACATCGTGGCGACTTTGTTTTTTGGCGAGATGCGGTTTGATCCGCAGAATCCACAACATTCTGGAAATGATCGATTTGTGATGTCGAAAGGACATGCAGCCCCATTGTTGTACGCTGCATGGGCTGAAGCTGGCGTAATCTCTCGTGAAGAATTAACGAAGCTTCGCTGTATCGATTCCGACCTTGAGGGGCATCCAACTCCACGGTTACCATTCGTCGATGTAGCGACAGGTTCGTTAGGGCAGGGTATTTGTGCCGCAGTAGGCATTGCTCTGAATGCGAGGCGAATTAATTCGGATTATCGGACTTACGCGCTGATTGGGGATGGAGAATCAGCGGAAGGATCAGTATGGGAAGCCGCACAGGTTGGGGCACATCACAAGCTTGACTCATTATGTGCCGTGACCGATGTGAACGCGTTGGGTCAAAGCCGTCAGACTCAATGGGGTCACGATGTTGATGAGTATGCGAAACGATGGATTGCTTTTGGCTGGCATGCCATTGTCGTGGACGGGCATGATATTGGCGCGCTTCTTAATGCATTAGAAGAGGCTCGCCGAACCAAGAATCGTCCCACGATGATTGTGGCTCGTACGCTGAAAGGTAAAGGAGTGTCAATATTTGAGGGTCTTGACAACTGGCACGGTAAGGCACTCAAGAAAGGAGAACAAGCTGATCGTGCCGTTGCGGAACTTGAAGCACGGTTGACAGCTGGATTAGTCACTCCGAAGATTCCTTCACCAGCCGCGTTGCCTACCGAGACGGTGCAACCTGCGAATGACGCGAACGTCCTAACGCCGCAGTACGACGTTGATGCCAAGGTGGCGACACGAAAGGCCTACGGGAGCGCACTTGCGACTCTGGGAGCCGTTGATCAGAGAGTCGTTGCGCTCGATGCGGATGTGAGCAACTCGACATTCAGTAACGCTTTCGAGGAAGCGCACGGCGCTCGTTTTTATCAAACTTTCATTGCTGAACAGGCGATGGTTGGTGCCGCTATGGGACTTGCTAGCCGAGGTGCCATTCCATTTCCTTCCACGTTCGCATGTTTCTTATCGCGTGCCTATGATTTTATTCGTATGGCGGGTATTAGTAACTTGAATATAAAACTTGCTGGTTCGCATGCCGGTGTGTCAATTGGCGAAGACGGACCATCACAAATGGCGCTCGAGGATCTTGCAATGATGCGTGCGGTGCCTAATTGCACAGTGCTGTATCCCTGTGATGCGATGAGTACCGAGCGACTCGTTATGGCAGCGGCGGCTCATAAGGGCATGGTTTATATCAGAACGACTCGCCCTGCAACCCCTGTAATTTATGGCGCCGATGAGAAATTCGAGATTGGCGGCTCTAAGGTGATACGAGACGCGCCATTGGCTGTGGCCACGATCGTTGCCGCGGGAATAACCGTATTTGAAGCCCTGAAGGCCAGCGATGAACTTTTGGAGGCCGGGACTCCGATCCGTGTAATTGATGCGTATTCGATTGAACCTGTCGATGTCGCGACTTTAGTTGACTCAGCTCGTCAAACCGGTAACGCCCTCATTACAGTCGAGGATCACTATGTTAATGGTGGCCTTGGCGATGCTGTCAGTGCAGCAGTGAGCGCTCTCGGGATTCAAGTCCACCGTTTGGCTGTAAAGGATATTCCAAGAAGTGGACAACCTGATGAATTATTTGATCGTTATGGCATCTCCACGACGCACATAGTTGCTACGGTACGACGACTTATCGATTCTCCGACATCGTAACTCACTACCCAAAGTTTTATTCGTCAACTTCTGGGGGCCGTGGCGGGAGGGCCCGTTTGTGTGCACTTGATCGCATCAAATGTTCGATACGAGACGTCAATTCGCCCGGTAATTTATTCGAGTTCTCACGCAGATACAACTCTAGATCTGCGTAGGAGAAGCCCATTTCGTTTTCATCAGTTTGGCCGAGCCAGAGTCCAGCACTCGGTGCTTTTTCGATGATTGGAGTTGGGATATCAAGTTCACGGGCCAACGTCCGCACCTGATCCTTGAATAGATTGCCGAGCGGTAGCATGTCTACGCCACCGTCGCCGTATTTAGTGAAATATCCAATCTCAAGTTCACTTCGATTTCCGGTACCAGCAACAAGGTAGTTAAAAGTGTTGGCCACGAAATAAAGTGAAGTCATGCGTAGACGAGGTTTTAGATTCGCTTCAGGCATTCTGCTGCCGTCGGTCTGAGATGCAAGGGCTCCCTGGAGTTGCTTAAGGAGAGCATCATAACTTTTCTCAAGTTCTATGGTGATTGTCGGTAACTTAAAGTGCTGCGCAACGAGATTGGCGTCAGCTTCGTCTTGAGGATCGCTGTGACAAGGCAAAAGAACCCCAAGAATATTATTAGGCATGGCGATTTGGCATAGTCGCGCAACGACTGCAGAATCGATTCCGCCACTTAGTCCCACGACAAGTCCATCGGCAGCGGATGCCACTACTTGTTGTTTTATCCAGGCGGCAATCTTGTCAGCATCAGTGCTCATCGTTTTCTCATCTTATTGGCGGGGTGTTTTCCCGGCGATAGCTTCCGCAGCAGGGGAGTCTGGTGCGATCGGTAACGGCGCCGCTGTGTATCCAGCATGAGCAAGTTCCGCTTGGAATAAACACGTCTGGCTCGAGAGAAAGACGAGTTTAATCCATAGGCGAGCCAGTATGTATGCTTGGCTAATTAAAAACCCCCACCACATTGAGCCCCCTACACCACCAACACTGGGTGCGAAGATGGCATAACTTGCTAATATCCCAATGAAAACCAAGGAATTTAGGAAGTACAGACCAATAACACGGCGGGCATGTCTTACAACGAAACGAAATCCGGCCAGTGTGGCACCGATCATACTGCGACGGTCTTCAACCACGGTTCGAATCTTGGCGTAGTCCAATACTATGTTGCAGATCACAAGACCTGAGACAAATACGACGTACAGTAGTGTTCGTAGAAAAAAGGCCGTCCGTTCCTCGTTGAGATCTCGTATCCACCCTTCGTAAAGATTGTCGAATAGCCAACTATGCACGACGCCCATCATGAATGCATAGATTGCCAAGTTTATGATTGCCAGCCTCAAAAATCTGAAAAAATATATACCTGCTGCTGCAAAGAAACCGGCAGTTCTGATGGGTCTATTGCGAGCATAACGATCCAGTGTGCCTCCAAGAAGGAAAGTCCACACTGCCAGATAGATTACAGTTATGCCTGCGACGGCAGTCGCCAGCGATCGATTATCGAGTAAGTCGCTAATATTATTGAGTACGGCAGCAAATCCTATGATTGTTGGAGAGAAGGTGGCGCCAAGACCTTTTGCTTGGGCGCTAAACTCTTGCCACCAGTTGAAGTTGACACCAGTTGCAACAGCTTCGGCCGCCAAACTATCTCCCAGATGCGTACGTAGCATGTCACGCAGGATAAGTCCTTGTGGAAGGGCTAGGATCAGGGTCGTCAGAAAAATCCCGATTAAAATGACCGGCGCTGCTTTGACCCGCTGAATGCCGTCGTGGAACACTTGGGTAATCGTCATAATTTTGTGTATCGTTGTTTGTCTCTTCGTGATTATTTCTCACTTACACAAAGAACGCATAAGTAAGCATTACATCTTGCAGCCAGGTCATCCATTTGAGCATCCATTTGGTAGTGGCGATGTTTGTCATGGGTTTCATGGTTTTACTGTTGTTCGTTCGGTTCAGATCTAGAAGTAAAATGGAATCCGGATCGACTTCGGCCTGTAAGATTTGTGCGGCACGGTCATAAGTGAAGAGTTTCCATCGTGCTACTCCATCCCATGTCTCTCGCACTTCTTCACCGTTCGTAAACGTTACTAAGATATCAACCGGAAAGATTGCTTCACCATATCGACGTACCACTACATCCGTCTGAAACTGCTCATTATCACGGCGATCAGTGAATATCGGCTCTTGATCTCCTGAAAAGCCACGACTACCCTGAGGCCGGCTTCCTATCTGTTGGATGCCGTAATCGAACACATTCGAGCTTCGATGCACCTGATCGAAAAACCAGTCTAGGTCCACATTTGCAACTTCATTTGCCGTGGCAAAAAAATCTTGAGGTAGTGGGTGTCTGAATTTAAATTCGGAAAAAAAAGTTGAAAGTATTTTCTGAACATTCTCCCAACCGAGATGGCGTTCAAGAGTGTGCAACCACAATGCTGTCTTGTTGTATGAGATCGCACCGCCAGTGCCTGGCCAGTATTGGAAGGTCGGCGTCGATTGAGCGTCTGAACGAGCCGCAGCGCGATAGCCACTTAGACGGTTACCATCTGTGGCCCTAGAGCGTGGAATATCATTAAAGACGTAAGGAAGGAAGCCTCCAAAATAACGCGCAGAATGATAATTAGGTAAGCCTTCTGTCTCAATTGCCTTAGCGGTGGAAAATGTATTGAGCCCTTCATCCAGCCAGGCATATTCAAATTCATTGTTGCCGATCAACCCGTACCAAAACTGATGACCAGCTTCGTGAATGGTAACGCCTTCAGGTCGGGTTACCTTGCTTGGTGCAAGCCAAGACGTTCCCGCAGTAAACAAGGTTGGGTATTCCATCCCGCCCGCGCCACTCCGCCATGCGGGATCCACTATCGTGAGTTGGGTGTAAGGATAGGCGCCGAACCACTCGCCGTACCGCGTCAGAGTAGCACGCGTGGCTCTGAAGTGGCGTTCCGCTTGGCCCTCGTGCTCGGGTTGCAGCAGTAGGCGCATTTCGACGTCAGGTAAACTCTCGTGTTCAAAACGTTCAATTCGCTCAATTAAATTTGGACTCGTGGTCCACGCAAAGTCATGAACATCTTTTTGTACATATTGGTGTGTACTTGTTCCGTCACTGTTATTTTCCAAGCGTTGCCTGACTCCTGTTGCGCCGACTATCCAACCTTTTGGTACGGTGAGACGAACGTCGTACACGCCGTAATCAGCATAGAATTCTGTCCCTACATGAAATTGATGGCAGTTCCAGCCAGAAGTTTCTAGAACGCCAATTTTTGGAAACCATTGAGCAATAAAAAAGAAATCTCCGACCACTCCAGTTCGAGAAAATGTTCGTGGAATTTTTGACTTCCATTCAATTTCCACTTGGAGCGTTTCACCGGGCTCCACTTGGTCCGGTAGCAGCACCGACAAAACAGTTTCATCATTCTCATTGCCGTCGTCTGGAGCAATGTAACGAGCGTTACCCGTCAGATTAATGGCAGCCGTATTCTCCGTTGCTGGAAGTTCAATCTTTGTTACGGTAATCCATCCCCAGTCTTCTGGTGGTCTAGAAAGAAAAACCTCACCTCGTGCTAGCAGGTACTCTCGCATCCACGTCGACTTCGTGTTTTTCCAAGCGTTGTAGTACAAATGAAACTGTAGTTCCGAGGTGGCTCGTATAGAGTCGTTACGCCACGTTAGTAGTTCTCGGCCTTCCAGCATGTGGGTGTCGGGATCCAGACGGACATCGATGTCATAGTTCGCGTTTCGAGCAGAGTATCGACCAGTCGGTGATGTTAGGAGCAATCTATTCACTGGTTCATGCTGTGAGTCCGCAGGGGAGACTGGTTGGAGTAATTCTGAACTGGAATGCCTAACATTAGGGTCTTCGATATCTAAACCTGCCTCTACCAGAGTAATCATGGCGAACAGCATGCCAAATATCATTAAACTGAGGCGCTTCATTGAAAGTCTCCTTCGTGCCCCCTTATACGAGCGATCAACCTTGAGGCATGCTACACCATTCTCAATAACAGAACTCGGGTAAGGCCAGAATTTAGTCGATCAACGTATAATAGTAATTTTAAATAATACTGTAGCAATATGCTTTGTGCGTTCACGTACAAGCTTGGGAGAAACAGTTAATGTCGATTCGTGTGATACAAGTCGGTCTCGGGCCGATTGGAAACGCTGTTCTTGGGCAAATGGTCGCGCGATCAGGCTTTAAGGTGGTAGGAGCCGTTGACATTGATCCATCAAAAATTGGCCACGACGTTGGATTATTAGCTGGGGTTGGGAGTCGACTCGGTGTTACGGTTGATCCCGACATAGGTTCCACCTGTAATCGAGTGAAGGCTGACGCGGTCGTTTTGTGCACGAGTTCGTCGCTAAAGCAGGTAACGACGCAGATTGAGACGATTCTCAGAGTTAAATTGCCGATAGTTTCGACGTCTGAAGAGTTGTCCTATCCGGTCACCGCAAATGTTAGGTATGCACGTCGTATTGATCGGTTAGCGAAGCGATCTAAAGTGGCAGTCTTGGGCACGGGAGTTAACCCGGGATTCACGATGGATGCTCTACCGATATCTTTGACTGGAGTTTGCGAGCGAGTTGATCGCATACGAGTTAATCGGATTCAGGATGCGAGCACTCGACGCTTGCCCTTTCAGAAGAAGATTGGTTGCGGTCTGACTAGAGCAGAGTTTCGAGCGAAGGTTTTAGAGGGCACAGTTCGACATGTTGGATTGGCGGAATCAATTTCAATGATTGCTGATGCTCTTGGGTGGAAAATCGACAGGGTGACCGATACGATAAAACCTAAAATTGCCAGTAAACGTATAACCAGTAAGTTCCTTACTGTTCGACCAGGATACGTCTGTGGAATCTTGCAAGATGGAGTAGGCTATCGGGCCGGACGGGTGGCGATCAAATTGCATATGGAAGCCTATCTCGGTGCTCCGGAATCATATGACTCCGTTAGCATTACTGGTTCACCTAAAATTGCAATGAAGATAAGTGGCGGTGTGCACGGTGACATTGCTACTGCGTCGATGGCCGTGAATTCAATTCCGAAAGTCATCGAAGCTTCGCCAGGCCTTCATACAATGCTGGACCTGCCGAGTCCTTCGTGTTGTCTGTAGCGATGGGATACTTGCTTAAAGGAGAGTCTGTGTGAATCTTTGTGGAGTCTTTGCGCCGATACCAACTCCATTTGTCGATGACGAACTCGATCTTGGTGCTCTACGTGATAATCTCGCGCGCTGGATGGAGACTGACCTTGCTGGAATCGTTGTGCTTGGTACTAACGGTGAGTCGGCGCAGGTTAACGATGACGAGGCAGACCAGCTTATTGCGACTACCAGAACGGTGATATCAGCAGGCCGTTTGGTAATTGCCGGAACTGGACGAGAATCGACTCGTGCCACAGTTATAGCAACGGGTCGTGCTGCGGACGCTGGTGCAGATGCTGTGCTCGTCCGCACGCCGTCTTTTTTTAAGAGACTGATGACTGAGGAAGCTTTGATTAGGCACTATACGGTTGTTGCAGATGCAGCTCCGATTCCAGTCCTGCTCTATAATTTTTCGGCAGCAACTGGCGTCAACTTGTCACCAATCGCAGTTGGCAAGTTGTCGGAGCATCCCAATATAATCGGCATTAAAGAGTCTGGTGGAAGTATTGAGCAGGTTGGCGATCTAGTTGTTAAAGCGAGTCCAGGCTTCAGTGTTTTAGTGGGTTCAGCGCCGACGTTTTTTGCGAGTCTCTGTGTCGGCGCCATAGGAGGAATTCTGGCTCTTGCCGCTGTACAACCTGCACTTTGCATTAAATTGTTACAGTTAGTTCAAGAGCACAAGTTAGATCAAGCTCTTGTCGTGCAGCGACAACTGACCCCACTTGCGAATCTTGTTACAACCGTTTATGGAGTTCCAGGATTGAAAGCAGCCTTGGATCTTACTGGTTTTTATGGAGGTCCTCCCCGGTACCCGGTGCTACCGGTTCCTCCTGAAGGCATTGACCAGATACGAGAGGCTATCGCTTTGATTAGCGAGGAGATTCCCGTCGGATTGTGATGTTTAGGTATGGAACAAACCCTTCTACTTAATGCTACATACGAACCACTGAAGGTAGTGAACTGGCAGAAAGCCATCACACTTTTATGTCAAGGTAAGGTAGAAGTTGTTTCGGTCTACGATCGTGAGATTCGTTCGGTTTCGTTTAGTATTAAATTGCCATCGGTTATTCGACTTCTTCGTTATATTAAGATTAAGCGGCGTTTCGACACAGTTCCGTTTTCCCGTGCGAATATCTACGCTCGGGATCATCACGCTTGTCAGTATTGTGGGCAGACACCACCCTCGACTGACCTTACGTTTGACCACATTGTTCCGGTTGCGCAGGGTGGACGAAAGGATTGGGAGAATATTGTCACCTGCTGCATTACTTGTAATCGAAGTAAAGGCGGTAGGACGCCAGCTGAGGCTGGCATGCGACTGATTCGCATGCCTAAACGACCCACACGGACACCGGCTATCAGAATCTCGGTCGGTCTCCGTGAAACTCCAGAAAGCTGGCGCGATTACATTTACTGGAACATCGAATTAGACGATTCTTAAAGTTGAAGAACCTTGAATCCACCACTTGATTTTGAATTACGGATCTGCGTTATTGAGATCTCTCTACTTGCATGCCTCATAAGTTAACCAACATGACAGTTGTTCGTCCCTCTTGGGCAATCGAGGGGGGGCGTGTCACGATTGAGGGTGAAGGTTTTTTTGATGAAGTTGGAGAGTTACCGGAAGTTAGGATTGGTGAGGTTTTCAGCAGGATTGTATTTGCATCGTCAAGACTTCTTAGGGTTTTGGTGCCTGTAGGTGTGCCGACTGGCCGAGCTCTGATTACGATTGGTGGACAGCGATCAGCGACGGCTGAGGTTAACCTCGGTGCGCCGGTTGCCACGAGTTTACATCAAGTTGACAGTCCCGCTTTTGATCGTGCTGGTAACTTGTACGTGACTTTTAGTGGGACTCGTGAGCACCAGGCTCCAGTTTCTATTTTTCGTGTCACGCCAAATGGTAATCGCGAACCCTTCGTGTCTGGCATTGCCAATCCCACCTCAATGGTGTTCGATAGCTTCGATCAACTTTATGTGTCGAGTCGGTTTGAGGGGACTGTTTACCGTGTTTCGCCAACAGGACAGGTCGAGACGTTTGCGACAGATTTGGGCGTTGCGAGTGGATTGGCATTTGACAGTGATGGCACTTTGTTTGTTGGTGACCGTTCTGGTACGATTTTTAAAGTCGATCAAGCCGGTAAGAAGTCTGTTTTTGCTTCGCTGCCAGCTAGTGTTGCAGCATTTCACCTTACAGTGCGACCCAACGATCAAGCTTTATACGTATCGGCCCCAACTCTTTCGTCGACTGATACCATCTATCGTATAAATAGACAAGGCGAAGTTCAGTCTCTAGGTACTGTATTCGGCCGGCCTCAGGGATTAACGTTTGATAAACATGGGACACTCTACATCGTTGAAGCGCTTGCTGGTGCTAGTGGTCTTTACCGTGTCACGGATCAGGGTAAGACAGAGCAGGTTTTGACTGCACCGGAACTGGTTGGGGTAGCCATTAATCCTAACGGTGGCCTCGTTGTGACATCCAATGAAGTTGCGTATCACTTAAACGTTTAACTTGGGTGATTTGCACCATAAGTCTCGGTAGTTGTTGTTAATTTGGTTGCGATCTACCCTTCGGGTCCTGGCACTTGAATAAAGTCTAACAAGTTGGTGATAAAATATTAGGGTTTAGCATTGATAAGACCAGCCTGACCGTGCGATATGTCACACGAAACAATCGCCGTACGCGGTGCACGCGTTAACAATCTCAAGAATATTGACGTTGACATCCCACGGGATCAGCTCGTTGTCATTACTGGACTTTCTGGTTCAGGGAAATCGTCACTAGCATTTGACACTGTGTATGCTGAAGGACAACGCAGGTATGTTGAGTCATTGTCGGCTTACGCTCGTCAGTTTCTTGAACAGATGGAGAAGCCTGACGTTGATGCAATAGACGGCCTGTCACCCTCCATTTCAATTGAGCAAAAGACAACGGGGTCTAACCCGAGGTCAACCGTTGGTACGGTTACTGAGGTATATGACTACCTCAGATTACTCTTCGCTAGTATTGGCTTACCGCACTGTGCGCAGTGCGGACGAGAGATTGCCTCCCAATCGGTAGAGCAAATCATCGACTTGGTGAAAGCTGATCCAACTGGTGAGCGCGTCAACATTCTTGCACCGATTGTCAGAGGACGGAAGGGTGAGTTCAAGAAAGAACTGGCCGCTCTGCGAAGTAAAGGGTTTACTCGAGTGCGCGTTGATGGTGAGTTACAGACACTTGAAAGTGACCTAAGAATTGACCGTCGTCGGAAACATACCATCGAAGTAGTTGTAGACCGGCTAATTGTGAAGCCCGATATGGAGAGGCGACTCAGTGAATCGATCCAAGTAGCTCTAAAGCTAGCTGATGATACTGTCATCATTAATAGTTACGAAGGCGGAGACCGATTATTTTCAAGAGTGCTAGCGTGCGCATATTGTGGCATCAGTATGCCTGAAATGACCCCTCGCGCGTTTTCATTCAATTCTCCCCATGGCGCTTGCACAAACTGTCAAGGTCTTGGCGTGGTAAAGGATTTCGATCCTACGCGGATCGTTCCTGACTCGTCACGTTCACTCCTTGATGGCGCAATCGAGCCTTGGGTGCAGGGAGACAAAAAACTGGTTCGCGAAGCACTGTTGCGTATCAACCGTAAGTTCAAGGTGCCTCTCGATAAACCGTTTCGTGCCTTACCTAAAAAGATGAAGGAATTACTGTTTTACGGTCGTCCAGAGGTTTCGCGAAGGATTGATAACAAAGAAAAAAAATCTAACCGAAGCAACGTTCCGCGCAAACGCGAGTCTTTGAGTAATGGGTTTGAAGGCATTGTGTCAAATATGCGGAAGCGTTACGAGGAAGGAGACCCTTCCGATCAAACAACACTCGAACCGTACCGCGCTCTTCTCAAATGCGATTCGTGTAAAGGTGAGCGATTGAAACCTCACAGTCGGGGAGTGACAGTTAAGGGTCGCACGATTTCTGAGTATGTGCGTTTGGCAATATCTGACGTTATCAATATTTTTTCAAACTTGGAATTAACTGATCGTGAACACTTAATTAGTGGTCGTATCATTCGTGAAATTCTTGAAAGGTTACGATTTCTTGATGATGTTGGAGTTGGGTACCTTGCACTCGACCGCAGTGCTGCAACACTCTCAGGGGGAGAAGGTCAACGCATAAGACTAGCAACTCAGATCGGTGCGAAGCTTGTTGGTGTGTTGTACGTACTTGACGAGCCTTCGATTGGTCTCCATCAGCGCGATAATCGCCTTTTACTAGAGACGCTCGCCAGTCTACGAGATCTAGGGAATACCGTGATTGTTGTCGAGCATGACGAAGAAACAATTCGTTCGGCAGATTATGTAATCGATCTTGGATTGGGTGCCGGTGAACATGGTGGCCGAGTGATTTTTCAAGGTGAGGTTGAGGCATTACTGCATCGCAAGAGTAATTCCCTAACGGGCCAGTATCTTCGTGGCGAACGAAACATTCCGTGTCCATCTAAACGAAGGCAAGCGGTACGTGGTGCGTTGTGTGTGCGTGGTGCTAAAGCTAATAATCTCAAGAACATCGATGTCCGCATTCCTATGGGCGTTTTTTCTGCCATTACTGGAGTCAGCGGCTCTGGTAAGTCGACCCTTGTTAATGACATTGTCTATCGGTCGTTGGCCAAGACTTTGTACAGAGCCTCTGACAAACCCGGAGAGCATGACCGCATTGATAACACCGAGTTCATAGATAAAATTATCCAGATTGACCAATCGCCGATTGGTCGTACGCCACGATCAAATCCTGCAACCTACACGGGACTGTTCACTTTTGTTCGTGAGTTGTTTGCAATGCTACCTGAAGCGAAAGCTCGAGGTTTTCGCCCAGGTAGATTTTCATTTAACGTCAAGGGTGGACGCTGTGAAACATGTCAAGGTGACGGAGTGATTGCGATCGAAATGCAATTTCTACCTAATGTCTATGTAACGTGTGAATCCTGTAAAGGTCGTCGGTACAATCGTGAAACCTTAGAGATTAAATATCGAGGTAAATCCGTAGCTGACGTTCTAGAGCTTGCTGTCGATCAGGCTCTTCCGTTCCTTGAAAATTTCCCCCCCATCGAAGTGAAACTTCGAACGTTGCAAGATGTAGGTCTTGGTTACATCAAACTTGGCCAGTCGGCGACTACTTTGAGCGGAGGAGAAGCACAGCGAGTGAAACTTGCTAAGGAACTAGCCCGTCGGGGAACGGGCCGGAGTTTATACATCTTGGATGAACCAACGACTGGACTCCATTTTGAAGACACACGGAAGCTGTTGGACGTGCTTAATAAACTTGTAGATCAAGGCAATACGGTAGTCGTCATTGAGCATAATCTTGATGTCATTAAATGTGCTGACCATGTCATTGATCTAGGTCCAGAAGGTGGTGAAGAGGGAGGGCAGATTGTAGCCGAAGGGCCTCCTGAGGTTATTTGTAAGAACCCTGAATCATTTACAGGGGTGAGTTTGTCGAGGATTCTCTATGGTGACCGAGATCCAGCAGTTAAAGTCGTTTGATGTGTGGTTAGCACGCAAAAAATAGCGAACTATACTCCTAACTTGCATGTTTATCTGCTGTTTAAAAGCCTTATCTTGACCGATAATTCTAAAAGAATCACAATACATGGCAGTAGATTGGTAAAAGCCTTATAGTTATTAGCCGGGAAGATATGAAAGTGCAAAGAACTTTACGACGGGCTGTTTCTTGCGCCGGCATTGGCCTGCATTCCGGCAATAAGGTTACGTTGTCACTCAAACCGGCACCAGCAGATTACGGCATTCGTTTTCAGCGTTTCGACCTTGGTGGCTTAGAGATACCTGCCACTGTTGAAAATTTATCGAGCATCCGCTATGCGACAGGTTATGCGACGGGTCTCTCGCGTGATGCTGCTTCAGTCGACACCGTCGAACACCTACTTTCTGCTCTGGTGAGTCTTGGTGTTGATAACGTGATAGTTGAGTTGAACTCTCCAGAGGTCCCGATCATGGATGGCAGCGCTGCGCCGTTCGTCTATTTGATTCAGGAAGCTGGAATAAAACAACTCGGCATGCCAAGACGGTACCTGAGGGTTTTGCGCGCTATTTCCTTGGACCAGGGAGACAAGCGGATCGCTTTGTACCCTGCAGAGCAGTTTAAGGTGACCTACAGCATCAGTTTCGATCATCCGTTATTACGTCATCAGTCTCGGACAATCCTATTAGATGAAACAGCCTTCATCGATCAAATCGCACCAGCACGCACCTTCGGCTTTCTGAAGGAAGTCGAGATGCTACGACGTCAAGGACTGGCCCTTGGAGGATCGCTTGATAATGCTGTTGTCCTTGGTGAAACAGGGGTCTTGAATAGCGTGCTTCGCTATGAAGATGAGTTTGTTCGGCATAAAATTCTTGACGTGGTTGGCGACCTGGTGTTGCTTGGCTATCCTATTATCGGACATGTGGTCGCACATCGTGGTGGACACAAGCTCCATACAGATTTCGCTGCGAAAGTCCTTGAAGATGTTAACGCTTGGCAAATCGATGAAGCCCCAGCGGACCAAACAGTTATTGCGGATCCTATGGCACTTCCTGCGAAGCGATCTGTTTAAATTACCAGTTAACCGTTGTTCGCTTTCTTCGCAGGATACGATTTATTGAACAGTCAACCTGCGGTTCTCGAATCAATTGATCTCCTCTTTGGCCAATTTCAACCTTAGACCCTAGTGATCTTGGGGTTGTGCGGCGAAGCGTTAGTTTGTCAGCCGTGGTCGACTGTTTCAGATGGTAGGCGTTTTCATAATATACAGCTATTGATTATGACTGGATTTCATGATTATCAAGGCATCTTGAGTTGTGATGGCGTGCGACTAGTCGATCTTGCCGATGCAGTTGGGACGCCTTCATACGTCTACAGTGCTGACGAAATTAGTCGGCGGTACCTTGAGCTAACTCGCTCATTGTCAAAATACCCGCATTCTGTGCATTACGCTTTGAAAGCAAACTCAACACTTGGCATCGTGAAATTGCTTCGAGGCTTAGGGGCCTCTGTCGATGTCAATTCAGGTGGAGAAATGGAAGTGGCTTTACGGGCTGGATACACGCCACAAGAAATTGTATTCACGGGTGTTGGAAAAACAAGGGATGAACTGCTCAAGGCTGTTTCTCTCGGCGTTAAGACAATTAATGTAGAGTCGCCAGGGGAATTGGCGCGGATTCAGGAGATAGCACGCGGCCATAAACTAATAGCCAATGTATCTGTTCGGATCAATCCTGGTATCGACGCTCTCAGTCACCCTCATATTTCGACTGGTATCCAACGTGCTAAGTTTGGCGTTCCAATTGAAGATGCCTTGACGATTTATCGTGAAGCAGCGAGAAGAGAAGAATTGAAGCTCGTCGGTGTCCATGCGCATATCGGTTCTCAGATTGTAATGATCGAACCAATTCGTCAAGCGACACGCATGCTAATCGACTTAGCTCAAGAGCTCGCCCAGTCTGGTATTGTCTTGGAAAATGTAGATGTTGGTGGCGGACTAGGAATTTCCCATGATGGATCAAAAGTACTCGAGATTACTGACTATGTAACGATGTTAATAGACGAATTTCACGGTTCTAATTTAACGATGTTGCTTGAGCCAGGACGCTGGCTTGTGGGTCCTGCTGGCGCGTTAATCTCACGCGTGGTTGATGTAAAGAAACAGTCAACTAACAGGTTTTTTGCTGTTCTCGATGCTGGCATGAGCGAATTTATGCGTCCAGCACTGTATGGTGCTCGGCATCGCCTAATACCGGCAGTCGCTAGGAGTGGGTCAAGTACTATGTATGATGTTGTCGGACCGCTTTGCGAGAGCAGTGATTCTTTCGGCACGGATCATTGTTTACCGCCATTGGAAGTTGGAGATGTCATTGGAATTCTTGATGCAGGTGCTTACGGTTCCACGATGTCATCGAATTACAATCGTCGACCTCGGCCAGCTGAAGTGTTGGTCGAAGGGGAACAATGGCGACTTATTAAATCTCGTGAGTCACTTGAGGGAATGCTGACTGACGAGTTCCATTGTTTATAGGAGCACACATGGCAGGAGTTTTAATAGCGTTCGAAGGCCTTGATCAAAGTGGAAAAGAGACCCAGGCGCAACTGCTGCGTGACAGATTGCGAGAAAATGGTAATAAATCACGAGTTGTTTCCTTTCCAGACTACGGTACCTCTATTGGTGAGGAGATCGCTAGGGCGCTGCAGGGTGAGCGAGATTATCCCAGTGATGTGATGCAATTGCTCTACGTAGCCAATAGATATGAACGTCGGAGCGACCTGGAGCGATGGTTGACTGGCGGTCTTGTAATCATCTGCGATCGGTATGTGGCGTCTAGCATTGCTTATGGTACAGCGCAGGCGCTGGATCCTGCATGGTTGACTGATATTCAGCGCTTCTTACCGGAGCCAAACCTGACAGTGTTTCTTGACATCATGCCTGAGACTGCAGCTCGACGGAAGTCAGTTGGTCGCGACCGGTACGAGCGCGACCTAGCGCTGCTTGGTCGAGTTCGCAAGAGTTATATTGAGCAATTAGAAGAGGCGTGGGTGCGTGTGGATGGTGAACAATCTAAGGAAGATGTTGCCGACGAAGTTTTTTCGTCTGTCTCGTTACGACTTGCGTCTCTCTTGAGTACGGGTAACTCCGAAGTGCGTGCCGAGGATTCCTAATCGTTATCCAACCTTATCCTTGTCAACATATAGACATTTCCCACTGGCCCATAGGCGTTCCAATGAATAGAAGGATCGGGTTTCTGGGGTAAAAATGTGCACTACAAAATCAAAAAAGTCCATTAATACCCAGTCTGCACGATTGTAACCTTCCACATGTGTTGGTTTAATGGCCTGTGTCCGCAGGTGTTCAGCGACGTTGTCTGCAATCGCTTTGACTTGTCTGACGTGTTGTCCGGAACACACGACGAAGAAATCCGTGAAGACTTCAGTCCCGCGAAAATCAAGGATCACCATGTCAGTGCCCTTCTTGTCGCGCATTGCCTCTACAGCTTGTCTAACTGATTCCGGCAGGTGAGTTGTCGCGTTAGTGGTGGACGGTTCGTTTTGTTTAGTGGTCATTTAAAATTGTTTTTACCAGACGATGATACGTACAGGTCTTTTTGACGGATGTAGTTCAAGACTTCAGGGGGAATCAGTTCATCCACGGATTCACCGATCTCCATCTGACGGCGCACGCTGCTCGACGAGATGTTTGGAGTCGTAGCTTGGACAAAAAAGACCGTCGGCTCGTGTAATTTCATTTGGATTATGTCCACGGGTAATGAGGGTTCTTCAGGGATTTCTTTGATTCGGTCATCTAAACCCGAGACACGACGAAGGATTTCCACGACTGAATGTCCAGACCTAGAAACCACTATGAAATGTGCTTGATCTAGGATATCGGGATAACCTCGCCACGTGGAAATTTCTGAGAATGCGTCTGCTCCAATGACAAAAAACAGCTGTTGGGGCGTATAACCTTGGTTAACGAGTCGTCGCAGCGTGTTGGAAGTGTAGGACGGTTCTTGTGAACTCAATTCTAGTTCCGATACATGGAAACCAGCTCGATTTCGCACCGCCAATTTGACCATTGCTAGACGATGCTCAGGGTTTGCCAGAGGTGGGGAGCCTCGGTGTAGAGGTACGTGGGATGGTAAAAACAGAAGATCATGTAAATGCAAGGCCTTCTGTGCAATGGCGGCCACCTGTAAGTGTCCAAAATGAATTGGGTCGAATGTGCCGCCAAAAATACCGACTCTAGTTTGATCGTTCATAAGCCTACTCCTTGATCATTTGCCAAAGAGCTTCAACTAGAGCTGACAATCCTTCGCCAGTTATGGCTGAAACAGGGAAGAGTAAGATTCCTCGTTCGGCCATGATTTTACTCAGCCGAGCGAGTCGCTCAGGTTCATCCATCACATCAATCTTGTTAGCGACCACGAGCTTCGGTCGTTCACTCAGTCGATCATTATTTTTTTCAGTGGAAGGCGGAACAAACAGCTCAAGTTCTTGGCAGATAATTTCGAAATCATCAACTGGATCTCGCCCTGATTCCGAGGAAACATCCACTATGTGAACGAGAACTTTTGTTCGTTCGAGGTGACTCAGAAACTGTTGTCCGAGTCCTAATCCACGGTGCGCCCCTTTTACGAGTCCTGGGACGTCTGCCATAACGAAATCCCGATCATCCGACAAGGTTACAACGCCGAGATTGGGTGATAGTGTCGTAAATGGGTAATTGGCGATCTTGGGCCTGGCAGCTGAGAGACGTGCAATAAGTGTAGATTTACCTACGTTGGGAAACCCCACAAGACCAACATCCGCCAACAGTTTTAGTTTCAATTTCAGTCGACGATCTTCACCGGGTTGCCCAGGTTCTGTTCGTCGAGGAGCTTGATTAGTCGACGTTGCGAAGCGTGCGTTACCTCGACCTCCTTTGCCACCTCGTGCTATGAGGGCGCGCTGGCCTACCTTCGTCAGGTCAACGAGTTGGTGGTAATCCTCATTAATTTGCTCTAAGACTGTTGTGCCGGTTGGAACTTCTAATTCAATATCAATGCCGTTGCGGCCTGTGCGGTTTGAACCTTCGCCGTGAGAACCTTTTCGTGCTCTGTACTCTGGATGGAAGCGATATTTAATCAGAGTGTTAACGTGAGAACTTGCGACAAGGAAGATCGAACCTCCGTTTCCGCCGTCACCCCCGTCAGGTCCTCCACGCGGAATGAACTTCTCGCGTCGAAAGCTTAGACAGCCTCGACCACCATCTCCCGCCGTTACTTGAATGTCGACTTCGTCGACGAACATGAAGAAATTCGCACGCAGTCCAAATTAACCCAGCATCATAACCGAATGATACGGATACTTTTCGTCAATTAGGAATCGGCAGGAAGCACGCTAATTACCCGACCCCGGCGACCGTGATCTTGAAAGCTAACACGACCATCAATTTTGGCGAAGATCGTATCATCCTTTCCAACGCCGACATTCAGCCCAGGCCTGAATCGGCGTCCCCTTTGGCGAACAAGAATGGATCCACCAGTCACGATATTTCCATCGAATCGCTTCACACCAAGACGTTGTGCGTTGCTGTCACGACCGTTACGAGAGCTTCCCTGTCCTTTTTTATGTGCCATGACTAAACTGGTTGCAAGACCCCATCGGAATGTTTATTTAACGATGATGTCCTTGACTCGAATGCGCGTCAAGATACTACGATGCCCTTGTGTGCGCCGGAATCCCTTACGACGCTTTTTCTTGAACACACGAATTTTTGGCCCTTGGGTTTCAGCGTCAACAATTCCTGACACGCTCGCATTAGAAACGTAAGGTGTGCCAACCACAATCTCACCGCCGTCCTTTTCGACGAGCAGTACACGATCGAAGTTCACTTCTTGGCCAGGGTCATCGGATAGTCGGTCCACTGTAACCAAGCTGCCCGGAGCCACTTTAAGTTGCCGGCCACCACTTTTAATAATTGCGTACAATCTTATTTCTCCTCACCGCTCCCATTATCGAGGCTTTCTCTAGGCACCTCGTAATCATCTATAGGAATCTAATAGGTTAACACCTAATTTAATCACGTGCAACGCAGTCATGTGCACAACTTGCTAAGGTCATTTTCTTGAAAACGGCTGCTAATTGTCGGTTGCAATCCGTCGACGTTTTGCGGTTGCCATTCAATATTATCTAAGCAATATTCGTGATCCACGAATTGTCTGAGTGCTCATAGAACTGAGAAAAGTTGGAATTATACGATCCATTAACTCAAAAAACCCAGACAGTGGGGGTGTGTTTTGTTGCGAGTCGTACAAAATTTCTTCTCGATGAGACTCGCTATAAAGCACTGTTCCTGTTTGGCCGTCTATGAAAATAAATTTTGGACTTAAAACAAATCCTTGTCGCTCACTGTAGGTTCTAGTTGGTTGCACTTGTCGGCGACCGAAGGCGTCATAGGTTTCTTGTTCTCTCGTCACGAAGCCCGTACGCGCTTGCGGTCGAAATAGGATCGTGCCAGTGATGATGAGAGGATTTCGATGTTCGCTACCTAGGCGTTGCCAAAATTCTACATCAGTAAAGACGCGTTCGTAAGCCATGAAGTCCTGCTCTTCAGTAATCTCATCGGGCGGTAACAGTGGTGTCGATTCTCCAAGAGTCCGTCGGGTTGTCGCAAGCTGTTGTTCAACTAGTTCGTTAAGCAGGAGAGTGTTTGCGTCTACAACCTGCATAGTGTCTTGGATGCGCAGTTGACTTCTGAGCAACCGGACGGTTTCGAGATTCGCATTCAGGTCCTCGCTACCACCGGCCACAAAGCCTGCCACCAACACCCGCTCAAATGAACTCACGTCAAGTTTTGGCTTAATCGGCGTTTCGATCATCACTTCTGACAGTGACGAACTGACGCATCCAGTAGTGAGCAAAACAAGTGCAAGGCTAAGTAGGAGCTTACGGTTGAGTGCGATCATTAATTTCTCTAAACAGTTCATAATTCTGTTGGATCGACAGGTTGTTTGGTTCCAATTCCAGCGCACGATCATAAGCTTCACGAGCTGATTCAAACTCACCTTCGTGTTCGTGTGCCACGGCAAGGTTATTCCATGCGGGCGCATAGGTCGGATCGATGGCGACAGCGCGTTGCCACCGATAAGTAGCTTCTCGCCATAGTCCTCGCTCGGCCACAGTGATACCGAATTCCACCTGTCGTTTGGCATCTGAGCGATCGTCGGCCTGCACCTCTAGAGTGCAAAGTAACAGCACGAAGCCTACCGACAGCATGCCCTGCCTTATCGTCAACGGGAAATCCTTCCTTGCGGGAACTAGTTACGCGCAGTTCTTACATAAATTGTTGGTGAATTAATGACTTATTGTAAGTCTTATCCGTAACCACACTGGTTCACTATAACTATGGGCACGTGCTGGTGCAAGCAGGGTGATTCGCTCAATTGTGATCTAACACCAAGAAGGTGCTGGATTTGGTTGGATGCCTTCACTTATCGCTCAGATCAATGGGATGAAGTCCTGGGCTTGTCGTCCTAGGATTGCTAGAAGAGCTCTTAATATTGGAGAAATTACGTGATTTTGATATTAGAGCAAAGGTTCTAGTGCAAGTGGTCGATGATCTATGAAGAAGCCTGAAACTTATTTGGGATGGCCTCAGATTAAAGTTTTGCTTAATGTTTTGGCCTTGAATGCAGTATATCGACGGGAAGTTGTTGAACTGGCAGGTTTCGTTCTGCTGATTGGATAATGGTAACGTATTTGCTAGAAACGTAGTCGGTGTGTCATAACTTTCACGCCGATTTTCGTGAATCCAAGACTTATGGCTAAATCACTCGTGGTGGTGGAATCGCCGGCTAAGGCGAAGACTATCAATAAATATCTAGGCAAGAGTTACAAGGTCGTCGCTTCAATGGGACACATCCGCGACTTACCGAAGAGTAAGCTTGGCGTGGACGTGGATGAAGCTTTTACACCGGTCTATGAGCCGATTCCGGCCCGAAAAAAAGTGATCAAGGAGCTTCGTGCAGCCGCAAAGGCAGCTACTGACATTTATGTGGCGACGGACCCCGATCGTGAAGGTGAAGCGATCGGCTGGCACTTAGCTGCTGAACTTGGAGGCAAGAAGCGTTCCGTGCATCGTTTGATGTTTAACGAAATCACCAAACAAGCGATAGTGGAAGCACTCAAACATCCGGTAGAAATCGATCAACGGATGGTGGACGCGCAACAAGCACGGCGTGTCCTTGATCGTCTCGTTGGGTACAAACTGAGTCCCTTACTGTGGGATAAGGTGCGTCGTGGTCTTAGTGCTGGCCGCGTTCAATCGATCGCGCTTAAACTCGTGTGCGATCGTGAGCACGAGATTGAACAATTCAACCCCGAAGAGTATTGGCACATCTTTGCAAATCTTATTGGTCCAGTCCCGCCGGAATTTGAGGCGAAACTACAGAAGAAAAACGGTAAAACTGTCAAGGTTCTCAATGAAGCTGAATCAAAGACGATTGTTGAGGCAGTTACAGATGAATCTTTTATTGTTGATACTGTCGGGACTAAGGCTAGGAAAAAGCAGGCGGCGCCACCGTACATTACAAGTAAGTTGCAGCAAGCTTCGCAGATGCCAGTAAAGCGGACCATGATGATCGCGCAGCAACTCTACGAAGGCATAGAGCTATCTGGCGAAGGTGCAGTCGGCCTGATTACGTATATGCGCACCGACTCGACGCGGGTATCAGATCAAGCCTTAACGGATGTGCGTGAACATATTCAGAGTGCCTTCGGTGAGGCATACCTGCCAGCAAAGCCCAATATTTATCGCGCAAAAAAAGGCGCACAAGACGCGCATGAGGCGATCCGGCCGACTTCGATGGAATACGACCCAGATCGAGTGAAACCACACCTGACGAAGGAGCAGTTTTACATATATCGCATTATCTGGAATCGATTTGTGGCGTCGCAGATGCTTCCAGCCATTTTTGACGACACCACGGTGGATATCAACGCTGGTATCTATACGTTTCGAATTAAAGGTTCCGTGCTCAAGTTTAAAGGCTGGCTCTCGGCATATTCAAAGGACGTGGAGGACAACAGTGACGGTCCAGGAGGTCAAGAGGGCACCAACGAAGACGACGAACACACCAAGGGCTTGTTACCAGCATTGAATAAGGGTGACACGCTGTCTCTCAAAGCAACGAGATCTGAGCAAAAATTTACGCAACCCAGACCCCGTTTCAGCGAAGCAATGCTGGTCAAGGAACTCGAAGAAAACGGCATTGGGAGACCGAGCACCTATGCCGCGATCATTGGCGTACTGCAAAGCCGTGAGTACGTTGCAAAGATTGAGGGTCGATTTAAGCCATCGCGTCTTGGGCGGCTTGTTACGGAGTTACTCTTAAAGAGCTTTAACGATATTCTCGACGTGGAGTACACCAAGGCTTTGGAAGAGAGTCTCGATAAGATTGAGGATGGCGACGCCGATTATCAAGGCACGCTTGCGAGCTTTTACAAAAAATTTGAAAAGGATCTCGAACAGGCAGCGAAGGCTATGCCCAATATTAAAGTTAAGGGCCTGCCGAGTGATGAAACCTGTGACAAGTGTAAAGCCCCGATGATCATCAAGGTCGGGCGTTTTGGGATGTTTCTCGCGTGTAGTGCGTACCCCGATTGTGAGAACACACGTGAATTAGAGACTACCGAGCCAAGTCAGGATGAAGAGGCCGAAAACTGCGAGAATTGTGGCAAACCAATGGTGGTGAAACGTGGCCGGTTTGGCCAGTTTCTGGCGTGTTCGGGCTATCCCGATTGCAAAACTACCCGGAAGATTATTGAAACCAAGCAGGGTCTTTCCGCGGCGAAACCTGATCAGTTGCTCGAGGAAAAGTGCCCGAAGTGTCAGTCGCAACTAGTTATTAAGCAGGGTCGTTTCGGCGAATTTACAGCCTGCAGCAGCTATCCGACTTGTAAGTATGTGAAACTCAAAAGCACTGGTGTGAGTTGTCCAAAAGATGGCGGGGATATAGTTGAGCGCAAGACGCGCCGAAATATTCCATTCTACGGCTGTAGTAATTATCCTGATTGCGACTTCACGCTGTGGAAGCGACCTCTCGCCGAAGCCTGTCCGAAGTGCAAACGTGAGTACCTTGTTGAAAAAACCACGAAGCGTCACGGCCGTCAAGTGTTTTGCGACAACGACGAGTGTGATTACATCAGAAGTGAAGAGCTTGCTGCGGTCTAAAGGGTAACACCGCAAGCTGAGAGCGCTTACAGATCGAGGTGGGATTGTCCTGCCGCTTCGAGTTGATTGATTACTTTCCAACAGATCATGATTCATATTATTGGTGGTGGACTGGCGGGGAGCGAAGCCGCCTGGCAAGCTGCCTCGCTTGGCGTTGAGGTTTTCCTCTATGAAATGCGGCCCGAGCAGGCCACGGCAGTCCATCAAACGGACCGTTTGGCAGAACTGGTCTGTAGTAATTCATTCCGAGGAGACACACTTACAAGCGCAGTCGGTCTCTTGAAGGCAGAGATGCGGCAACTCAGGTCACTCGTGATGAAGATCGGTGATCAAACAAGTGTGCCAGCAGGGACGGCTCTAGCAGTAGATCGGACACAATTTGCCGATCAGATGACGTCCGCACTTGAGGCTCATCCACTGGTAACGATCCAACGCAAGGAGATGCATGAGATCCCTCCGCCTAGCGATCCATTGGAACCTGTAATAATTGCTACTGGGCCTCTGACGTCAGCATCGCTTTCAGACGAGATCGCCACGTTTGTGGGCGCAGACCATTTGTATTTTTATGACGCGATCAGTCCTATCGTTCTTGCCGACTCAATCGATCAAACCGTAGCATTCCGAGCTTCACGATGGGATCGAGAAGTTGATAAAAACGACAGGACTTTGTTGTCTGATTCTGATCAAGTCAGGGGTGATTATTTGAATTGCCCGCTCACTCGCGAAGAGTACATTAAATTTGTGGAGTCTGTTCAGAGCGCTGAAGTAGCGGCGATTCATGATTTTGACAACACGAAGTTTTTTGAGGGCTGCCTGCCAATTGAGGTAATGGCTAGTCGCGGGATCGACACGTTACGATTTGGTCCGATGAAGCCGATTGGCTTAGCCGATCCTCATACCAGGCGTGAGCCCTATGCTGTTGTTCAACTACGTCAAGACAATTTGGCCGCAGACCACTTCAGCTTGGTTGGTTTTCAGACACAGTTGAAGTGGGCAGAACAGGAGCGAGTGCTTCGACTTATTCCGGGTCTTACGAATGCAAAATTTGTTCGTTTCGGTATGATTCATCGTAATACTTACATTAATGCTCCAAGTGTGTTGCAAGAGACTTGGCAAACACGGCGTCGTGCTGACTTGTTCTTTGCTGGACAGATATCGGGAGTGGAAGGCTACGTAGAAAGTGCAGCCTCAGGCTTGATTGCGGGACTTAATGCTGCGGCACTCTGTCATGGTCAGGTTCCACGTAAACTACCGCGTACCACTTCATTGGGCGCGTTGGCTTATTATGTTGCCCACGCTGATTCGAGAAACTATCAACCTACCAATATGACTTTTGGGTTATTACCGATGCTCATTAATGGGCCAAGGCGCCGATCAATGCGTCGTCAAGCTATGGCTGAACGTGCGTTGGATGATTTGTCTATCTGGCGTCAAGATAGTGGAAAGCAAGTAAATGTACGACCATCTGCATTCATTTCTTGAGCATTTACGGTTGAACCGTAACGTATCAGTGCACACTGTACGTGCCTATGAGAGCGATCTATCCCAATTCATTGAATTCTTGGCAGTTGACCTGGGGCAAAAATCGTCTTCGGTTCCGGTCAGCGAGTTCGAGGATCTAGCAGTGAGGGCTTTCATGGCTGAACTCTATCGCCGAGGAGTCTCACGATCCTCTTCGGCTAGAAAATTGGCAGCCATACGTGTCTTTGGTCGATATCTCAGGCTCGAGGGGAAAATTGTTGGTGATCCTGGCGCATTGGTTGGTACACCCAAACTTGAACATAAGATTCCCGCTCATCTTGAAATGGGTGAAGTAGAACAGTTGTTGAGTATGCCAGATGCGACTCAGCCTTTGGGACGACGAGACAAGGCTATCCTTGAGTTGTTTTACGCTTCCGGGCTCCGCTTGAGCGAACTTGTGAGTCTAGATCTTGAAGATATCGATCTTAATGGTCGATTGGTTCGTGTGCAAGGAAAGGGAGGACGCGAGCGTGAGGTGCCGTTTCATCGAAGTGCCGGGGCTGCTATCCGAGCTTATCTCAAAGACAGGACCGCACTAATTGCTGGCGTTAATTCTAAACAGGGAACAAGGCCGGCGGGTACTAAACTTTCTCGACATCGAAACAATCCTTTATTTCTTAATTATCGAGGAGGGCGGTTGTCCGCTAGGAGCGTCGATCGTTTGGTGCGTCGATATGTTTCTGAGTGTGGCGATCGGTCAGGTATCAGTCCACACGCACTTCGGCATTCGTTTGCGACACATTTACTGGAACGAGGAGCCGATCTACGTGCTATTCAAGAACTGCTAGGACATGCGCGACTCAGCACAACGCAGAGGTATACGCATGTAAATGCAGCCCAGTTACTCACGTTGTATAAGAAAACACACCCTCGTGCTTAGACGGTGTCGCTGTCATGGCATGCAGTTTTTTATTCGCCAGCGGGTTCGACATCTGCCTTGAGTTGGAGTTCTTCCCACTGATGCATTAGATCGCCAATTTGCCACATGAGCGTTTGATAGTGGTTAATGGTGGGCTGAGATTCCTTCAGGTCGTCATAGAATCCTGGCTCGGCCATTGTCGACTCAAGCTGTTTAAGGGTTTTTTCCAGTTCAGAGATCTGTCGCTCAAGATCGGCAATTTGTTTCTGTTGAGTCTCAACAGTGCGTTGCGCCTTTCGCTTTTTCGCGATGGCTTGTTTATGCTTTTTACCGGCCTTGACCGGTTCAGATTTCCGTGATCCACCTTTAGAAATTCTATCTCTAGGTTGTTGATTTTCGTGCTGACTCCACCGAAAATCCTCATAACTGCCAGGATAAATCAAGACGTCGCCAGTGCCAACTTTGATAATCTGTGTTGCCAAGCGATCAACGAAATAGCGATCATGTGAGACAAAAATGAGTGTACCTTTGAATGCCGCAAGTGCTTCAAGAAGCACGTCAGTCGAATCGATGTCTAAATGATTAGTGGGTTCATCTAGAAGCAAGGTGTTTGCTGGTCGCAGCAGCATCCTGGCGACTGCCAGCCGAGTTCGTTCGCCACCCGATAGCACGCCTACCCGTTTGTGGATGTCATCACCAGAAAACAGAAATCCACCCAGCAGGTTACGGATCGTCGGTACTGCCTCAAGTGGTGCTCCAGCTGCCAGCGTTTCGTGCACAGTCTTCGAGCCATCAAGTTGGTCAGCTTCGTCTTGAGCAAAGTATTCGGTGATCACGTTATGGCCCTGATAACGCTGACCAGCGTCTGGCGATTCGACTCCAGCCAATATGCGCATTAAGGTTGATTTACCTGCTCCATTAGGCCCGACAATAGCTATTCGGTTGCCACGTTCTACGAACAGAGCTGCGTTGCGAACCACAACATTCTCGCCATATGACTTTTGAACATCCTGCAATTCGAGAACCCGACGTCCGCTCTGTCGACACGTGGGAAAGGTAAAGTGGACTCGCTTCCGTTCTGGCGGGACATCGATGGGCACAAATTTGTCCAGCATCTTCAGCCGGCTCTGCACCTGAGCTGCTTTTGTGGCTTGGTAACGGAACCGATCTACGAACTGTCTAATCCGCGCGATCTCTTCGTCCTGTCGACGCTTGCGTTCTCGGAGACGGCTCAAGTGTGCGTCACGCTCTGTTAAATAGCTACTGTAGTTACCGGTATAGTTTGTCAATGATCTAGCGCCGACATCGACAATGCGGGTAACAACTGCATCAAGAAAAAAGCGATCATGTGAAACGAGTATCACTGCATGAGGGTAATCATTGAGATAGTCTTCAAGCCAATTTCTGGCTTCCAGATCTAGATGGTTCGTCGGTTCATCCAGCAGGAGTAATCCTGGACGACTCAGTAAAAGCTTGGCTAAGGCGATCCGCATTTGCCAGCCACCAGAAAAAGTATGAGTTTGATGAGTGAACTCACTGTCGGTGAATCCTAAACCGCGCAGAACGGTCGCGATCTTGAGATCGATCGTGTAGCCTTCACGCCGACGAAATATTTCTTGGAGATCGCTGTATCGTGACAACCTTTCGTTATACGCTTCAGTCGGGACTGATTTATCGCCAAGTTGTTCCTCAAGCAAGTGCATTTCACTCTGTATATCAAGCAAGGGCTGGAACGCTTTGCTTACTTCTTCTTGGAGCGTACAACCAGAATGAGCCAGACCATCCTGTGGTAGGTAACCGACTTTAAGATCGTTCGATAAAATAATTCTTCCTTCATCAGGTTGTTCGAAACCAACAAGCATTCGCAGTAGAGTCGTCTTGCCAGCGCCATTCGGACCACAAAGACCAACACGTTCACCGGCCGAGATCTGCCAGCTCACTCGCTCCAGGAGCACCTGATTACCGAAGGCTTTTGTAACTGAAGATAATTGGATCATTGTGGGAAACAGATAAAGTCATTTTATACAATGACTTATCGTTTTAGAAGGTTTGCTGGAATTTTAAGGGGTAGTGTAGCCAACTCTTCGAGGGTTTGTGTCGTCTAAAGTTATAGAAGTCGCAAGTGGGCCCAAGGGTATGCGTAGACCAAGGATGTGTCATTAATGGGGACATTGGTGGATACGATGAGTTGGACCGATGAGGAACTTGTCGCCCGATGTGTTGAGGGTGACACTGAGAGCTTTAATGCACTCATGCAGCGATGGGAACGGCCAATTTATCGACTTGCCTATCGTCTGATCGGCCGGGAAGACGATGCTCGTGACGTCTGTCAGGAAACCTTTCTGCGCGCATTTCGAGGGTTAAGAAATTTTAGGAGTGAGGCCAAATTTTCGTCGTGGCTCTATCGTATCGCGATCAACTTGTGTCGTGACTGGATCCGTCGAGAGCGTCGAACACCAGTTGTTGCTGCACCACAAGATATTGACATCCTTGATTTGGCTCCGGCCGACGACACATCCGAATCGATTCAGGATCTAGTCGAACGTCGAGAATTAGGCGACATGGTTGCGAAGGCGATGCAAGGTCTTTCCAAGGAACAGCGGACAGCAGTTGTGCTGAAGGAATACCACGGATTTACGTTTCAGGAGATTTCGAATTTATTGGATTGTCCAGTGAGCACAATTAAGACACGGGTGTATCACGGGCTAAGTCAACTGCGAGGGGAGTTCAGGCGATTGGGACTTTCCAACCCCTTGGTCCGGGTAGAGGCCGGACTGAGTCAATCGCGTGTTAATTGGTCATCAGCAAGGGAATCATAATGGATTCAAAGCGATTAAATTTATGTGGAGATAAGGCGGTACTCATCGCTTATCTCTATGACGAGTGCAGTGCAGAGGAGCGGCAATGGATATCCAGTCATTTAATGACTTGCACTGCTTGTGCGCAGGAGATTGACGAATTGAAAGGCGTACGCAGCATGTTGACCGAGTGGGCGCCAGCAGAACCTGAACCTCAATTTCAACTTGTTAGTCGTAATGATTCTGGGTTTAGGCCGTGGTGGCATTCGCAGCCCGTTCGCGCTTTTGGGTTAGCTGCAGCAGCGTTACTGGTAACCGCTGTGGCTGTTTCATTGGTTAATCTTGAGATTACGTACGGATCGGAAGGGCTCCTCGTGCGGACAGGTTGGACAAGACCGACTACCGCACCTGTACTTGAAAACGCGGAGCCAGAGTGGCGTAAGGAATTCGAAACATTAGCCCAGGGACTGCGAGAGGAATTTGCTGAAAGTCAGGCTGTTTCTGCTTCTAAGGTTTCGCTGGCGAATGCGGAACTGGGAGATAAAGGTAGTCGAATCGGCATGACTGATGACGCGCTCGTTGAACGCGTGCAAGGTTTAGTAGACGAGAGCGAGCAACGTCAACAACGCGAACTGGCACTCCGTTTTGCACAGTTGTTACGAGAAACCGAGGTTCAACGACAGACTGATTTGTTGCGGATCGACCAACAGTTAGGAGAGCTTCAGGGATTTACCGAGGCAGAAGTTGTCCAGCATCATGAACTGATGGATTATCTCGTGCTTGTGGCAGGAAGATAGCTTAGGGGGTAGTTGTGAGAGCACTGGTAGCTAACGTCCTGACCTTGTTGGCGCTAAACGTTTTGGCGCTTCCACTGTTAGCAGCGAACATGAGAGCAGCCGAAGTGTCGACGATACCACCAAGCACTGTGGCTGAGTCGTTCCAAGCTTCTGCTAGTGACCAGCGGATTTATGTGAGTGTGCTGGATCAACAAGATAATCCGGTCGTTGGTCTCGCTGCCGATGCATTCATTGTGCGTGAAGATGGCATACGGCGTGAAGTGTTAAGTGTCACGAAAGCGACCGGCTCGTTCCAAATCGCCTTGGTCATCGACAATAGTGAAGCGGTTCGCCCGTACCTGCGAGATCTGCGGGCGGGCCTTGAATCATTTGTCAAGATGATGGCTGGTTCTCACGAGATGGCCTTGTTCACGATTGGCGACAGGCCAACCATTGTTACTGACTATCGGAATAACCCTGAAGAACTACAAGCTGCAGTCAAACGGATTTTCCCACGGCCCATGAGTGGTGGCCATCTCCTGGATACGATTTTGAACGCATCGCGTGGGTTGAGCCGTCGGAATACAACGCGTCCTATCATTCTCGTTGTGACGGCTGAGGGAGTTGATTACAGTAGTCGGTCTTATCAGTCGGTCTTGCAAAGCGTCGATGAAAGTGGGGCAAGTCTGCATGCCGTGGTCTTAACTTCAAGGGGTGCAGGACTTGGTACGAATGCACGGTATCGCGACATGGTCCTCGACCGTGGAACTGAGAGGACCGGTGGGAAGCGTCACGACCTTCTGAGAGGGCAGCGTTTGCAGGAAACGTTGGAAGCGCTTGCCCACGAACTGCTGAATCAGTACTTGGTGGTGTACGCTCGTCCTGACATGCTCATCCCTCCCGATCGAGTTGAGATTGAAATGGCCGACGCGTCTTGGGTTGCCCGTGGTAATCCGGCCGTTCTTTCATCGGAAGCGAGTCCAAATGAAAAGATCGCTTCGTCTGATCCGATCGAATCGCGATACCAGTTGCGCATCATGGAACGTGTTTTCGAACAGGCAGTGACACATGGCGCAGAGCAATTCGCATCGCGAATAGAGACGTCTGATCCAAGCAGTAGAATCAATTTTGCGGGGACTGCGCAGGCACGTGGCTTTAGATTGGATGGGTATGGTGTCTTTTTTGACGTTCAAGTGCCGATGCTTCGTCCTAGTATTAACTGGGTGTTTCGCCAGTTGAACCAATCAGATCTCAGTGCACGCCTCGCCGCCGATCTTGATGAAGTGCTTCCCGTGCTCAGGGAGAATATGCGTACGTTTGATGACGAGCAATTAATGGAAAATTTTGAACGGGCGCTTCTAGCCTTTCGACGACCGCTGCCGCCTGGATCTCCGATGGGACCCACTCGAACAGGGTCACAACGAGGTCGGCTCGCTCGGCGCGTCGCGAGTGAGGAAGATCTTCAAGCGGAATACACGGCCCAGATCGCGACCGAAGTGACGGCCGTCATACTAGATCATAGCGAAGCGATCCTGCTCGGTGCCGATGACTGGCTGGTTGTCGCCACCGTCGCTTCGTTTTCACCGAATGACACCCTAGGCATGAAAATGATGCTGAAGATTCGCGGGTCTGACTTGATCGCCTTACGGGCGGGAGAACTTTCACGCGAGGATACGATAAAGCGGATTGATACAGGGGAATTCTGATCTACAATCCGTGTTGATGCATTCTTCAAGACAAACTAGATGGTGGCGGCGGCTCGGCCCCGTTGGGCTCTTCGTGCTAGGAGTGACGAGCCTTGGCTCGGGATGCAGTCCGTCGATTGATGTCACCGAGGCACTGGTCGTTACTGATATAACGACTGGGTGGTTTGACGCAGGCATTCTTGAAGATGGGAAGAACAAGATTGTTCCGGGTATTTCATTTACACTTCAAAATGTACTTGAGGACAATGTCAGTTCAGTTCAGCTCCTTGGTTCTTTTCGTTTGGTGATGCCTGACGGTACGGACGATCCAGAAGAGCTTGGCAGTTCAACCATTTTTGCCATTGATTTGGCAGGGCTCGAGCCAGGTTCGACCACTGCCGCATTTGTCATGCAATCCAGTTTGGGTTACACGGGGATTCAACCACGGCGGGAATTGATGGAACACCGATTGTTTCAGGATGCCAAGCTTAGTCTCTTTGCCAAACATCGTAGTGACCCTTGGGTCAAGTTGGGTGAATTTATGATTGATCGGACGCTTCTAATTCGTGGAAATCTTGAGAATTGATTATTTCCGAGACGTTGACAGTATTTTCATGCATCTACTAGACTCGCGATAAATCGAAATAAAGAACTGATACCTTCCGCTTTCAACTCATGATTCATAGCACAACGGTTTTAGTCGTGAGGCACCAGGGACGCGCCGTCATGGCAGGCGACGGTCAGGTTACTTTTGCGAACACAGTTGTCAAGCAGGGCGCTCGTAAGATTCGACGACTGTATAAGGATCAGATACTCGCAGGATTCGCGGGGTCAGCAGCTGACTCTTTCGCGTTGTTTGCTCGGTTCGAGGCAAAGTTAGAAGAGTATCGGGGGAATCTAGAACGTTCAGCCGTTGAGTTGGCCAAGGACTGGCGCACTGACCGCTTGCTCAGGCGTTTAGAAGCGATGTTGCTTGTGCTGGATAAGTCGTCAACCTTCTTGTTGTCTGGCACTGGCGACCTTATTGAGCCCGATGACGGAATTATTGCAATCGGTTCAGGTGGAGTGTACGCCTTAGCAGCGGCCAAAGCCTTGGCTCAGAACACCTCGCTCGACGCGCATGCGATTGCCGAGCAAGCAATGAACATCGCGGCGAGCATCTGCATCTACACCAATGATTCGATTACGATTGAAGAATTGTGACAAGTGTGCTGACCAAACACGATGGAGTTTGTTCGTCGTAGGGTTAATAAATTTGTGGAATCGCAGCTAGTGCCGATTTATTTACCAGCCTCAGCTGGCTCGACGGTCGATAAACTGACGCCACGAGAGATTGTGGTGGAACTCGATCGGCACGTGATTGGTCAAAATAAAGCCAAGCGGGCCGTTGCCGTGGCGTTAAGAAATCGACTGAGACGGCAGAAATTACCAGCTGAACTAGCCGAAGAAGTCGCACCGAAGAATATTCTTATGATCGGTCCGACCGGTGTTGGCAAAACCGAGATCGCCAGACGATTAGCTCGGTTGACGCAATCGCCGTTCGTGAAAGTCGAGGCGTCAAAATTCACCGAAGTTGGTTATGTGGGGCGTGATGTTGAATCAATGGTGCGTGACCTGGTTGAGCTCACCGTTGACATGGTGCGCGAAGAGAGGCTGATTCAGGTCAAAGAAAAGGCTCAGCAAAATGCTGAAGAACGCCTTCTTGATTTACTGTTGCCTCCTGTTAAGCCCGTGGGGCAGAGTGCTGAAGCTGAGGCTGCCCGTGACTATGCTCAACGTACCCGAGAAAAATTCCGCACGCAGTTGCATGACGGTAGCCTTGATAGTCGGTCTGTTGAGGTGGATGTTCGCGATAAAGGCTTTCCCTCGTTTGAGATTATCGCCGGTTCTTCGGTGGAGGAAGTGGATATTAATGTAAAGGATATGCTCCCCGGGATTTTTCAGGGTAATCGGCGGAAAAGACGCATGAAAGTGCCAGAAGCTTTTGAATATCTCGCACAGGAAGAAGAACAAAAGCTTATTGATATGGAAAGCGTCGGTCGGGCGGCCGTTGAACGTGTTGAACAGGCGGGGATCATCTTCATCGATGAAATTGACAAAATTTCTGGACGAGAAGGCAGTCACGGTCCTGAAGTTAGTCGTGAAGGTGTGCAACGAGACATACTTCCGATAGTTGAGGGTACAACTGTTAACACTAAACACGGTATGGTCCGCACCGATCACATTCTTTTTATTGCAGCTGGCGCCTTTCATGTGTCGAAACCGTCCGATCTCATCCCGGAACTCCAGGGACGTTTTCCTATCCGCGTTGAATTGGAGGCGCTTGGTAAGGAAGATTTTGTGCGGATCCTTACTGAGCCTCAAGGCGCATTGGTTACGCAGTATGTCGCTTTACTGGGTACTGAAGGCATAACATTGAACTTTTTGGACGAATCAATCGAACGGATCGCCAATTTCGCTACCATTGTCAACGAGCGTACCGAAAACATTGGCGCGAGGCGCTTGCACACAGTAATGGAGAAGCTCCTTGACGAAATTTCGTTTGAGGCGCCGGACTTGCCTGAAAAGTCAATTACTATTGATGCTGCGTACGTAGAGCGCATGTTGGCGGATATCGTCAAAAACGAGGATTTATCACGGTACATCCTGTGACAAAATCGCGGTGGCGGCTGTTGGTGTCAATCGCGTCGCTGGCACTTTTTACAATCGGTGCTTGCGGTAAGAAGGGACCTCCGCTTGCGCCACTGCGCTTAGTGCCAGCGCCAGTCGAGGACTTTAGTATCCGTCGCATCGGGTCTGAGGTGTTTCTCAATTTCAATGTACCAACTGAAAATTCAGATGGCAGTACGCCAGCAGACATAGGCAGTGTCGAGCTGTATGCTCTAACAGCTCATTCATTTCCCTCTACTGAACCGCCACTGACCGATCGTGAATTTCGAAGAACTGCAACGCTCATTGCAACTTTCGAAGTGCATCAGCCAGCCGAACCAGAGGATCTTGAAGATGGTGAGTCTGACGAAGAATCGACAGCTGATGCGCAAGCAGTGCCCTCGTTAACGGTCATCGAAGATGCTGGGTATGTGCAGGGGCAGCGCCTTTCGTTTATCGAAACACTAACACCCGAGATGCTGATGCCAGTCGACCTAACGGAGATCCGGCGGAGATCTCGCAGGCGTAGCAATGAACAGGATAAGAAGCAGCTAGAATTGCAGCAGCTCCAAGGCCCCCTTGTGTCCCCACCATTTGTACCACCTCCAAATCGCTTTTATGCGGCGATTGGCGTTACGAGGGGAGGACGTCGTAGTCCGGCGGAACCAATTCCAATGCGGTTAACAGACCCGCCGCATTCAACGGCATATCCTAGCGTTCAGTACACAAGCGATGTTGTTACGATGACTTGGATTCCAGCTCGTGAGGCGCGTCGTCTTGTTCAGGTGCCAGTGTCGGATTCGTTTTTACAATCGTCGCCAATTGAAGAATTTGGCCAACCTAGTCGTCTACGTATTACTAGTCGGTATAACGTATATGAAGTTGCGAAGAACACGAACGTTACCGATGTTACTCCGATACCGCTAAACGACACACCATTAGAGTCTTTGCAGTTCCAGGATCCACGTGTTGAATTTGGTCTTGAGCGCTGCTACATCATCGGAACACTTAAACAGGTTAACCGGATGGTCATTGATCCTTCGGAGTCAGTTGAAACAGCTGATGCCGAATCGGTTGACGCAACTGAGCCTGTTGAGACGTTCGAGATGATGATTGAGAGTCTTCCGTCAACACAAACGTGCGTTAAATTTGTGGATACATTCCCCCCCGCGCCACCAACGAATTTGGTTGCAGTTGCCAATGTTGGGACTATCAACCTAATCTGGAATTCAAGTTCTGAGGCAGATCTCGCGGGGTACCAGGTATTGCGGGCTGAGCAGCCGTTACACTCCGGTATCATTACGGAAACGACTTATCGGGATACGTCCGCGATAGCTGGTGTTGATTATGTGTACGCGGTTGTGGCTCTTGATACTGCGAAGGCCCCCAATATTAGTGGCCCATCCAATCAAGTTCAAGAGACGCCGCGATGAGCAGGCTCAGAGTGTACAACTGCCTCGAGGTAAACTTACGGTTTATAAAACGGGCACCTGTGATTGTCTATCCCAAGGAGCGACAGTATGAAATTGTTCGTTGATTCTGGTAATGTGCAACACTTCACCGACTTGGTCCCACTTGGTATCGTGGATGGTGCTACAACCAATCCGTCATTACTTGCGAAGGAAGCTGGTGATCCGCAGAAAATTCTCAAAGAAATCTGTGACTTGGTGCAAGGCCCTGTCAGCGCCGAGGTGGTCGCGACAGATACAGAAGGAATGATTCAAGAGGGTCGTCAACTGCGAAAGATTGACGATCACATAGTTGTTAAGGTGCCCTTTGGCGAGGAAGGAATCAAGGCGTGTCGAGCTTTGGTTTCCGAGAATATTCCTGTGAACGTCACATTGGTGTTTTCTGCGGCGCAGGCGCTGTTGGCAGCCAAGGTTGGAGCCACTTTTGTTAGTCCATTTGTAGGTCGCCTTGACGACATCGGTACCTCTGGAATGGACCTGATTGGTTCTATTGTTGAGATCTACGAAAATTATGAATTCTTGACTGAAGTGCTGGTAGCCAGCGTTCGAGGCCCGCTTCACATCATCCAAGCAGCGGAAATGGGAGCTGATGTGTGTACCTGTCCGCCGGCTGTTCTCCAGAAAATGTTTAAGCATCCGCTAACTGACATTGGTCTTAAACAATTCCTTGCCGACTGGGACAAAGCACAAGCTGGAAAGGGTTAACAGCGATTGGATACACGTAAACAGCTTTCCGAGTTAGAGGCACGTGCTGAACACGGTGGAGGCGATGCTCGACTAGCACGGCAGCATGCTGCTGGGAAACTCACTGCTCGTGAGCGGGTCGATCGACTGTTCGATCCCGGAACATTCAAGGAACTTGACAAGCTGGTGGTGCATCGGTGTCAGGACTTCGGTATGGCCAACCAGAGCGTGCCGGGTGACGGTGTTGTGGCTGGATATGGATGTGTCGATGGTCGAACCGTGTACGCCTTCGCACAGGATTTTACGGTGTTTGGTGGTTCGTTATCGGAAACTAATGCCGCCAAGATCGTGAAGATCCTGGACTTAGCGATCAAGATGGGTGCACCTGTCGTCGGGCTCAATGATTCGGGAGGTGCACGGATTCAGGAAGGTGTACTTTCGTTAGGTGGTTATGCCGACATTTTTCTTCGCAATACTTTAGCCTCAGGGGTGATTCCACAGATCTCTGCGATTATGGGTCCGTGCGCGGGCGGCGCTGTCTATTCACCAGCTATTACTGACTTTAACATCATGGTGCAGGACACAAGCTACATGTTTGTAACCGGGCCAGATGTTGTGGAGACTGTTACGCACCAGCAGGTTACCAAGGAGGAGTTAGGTGGAGCGATGACGCACAACTCCCAGAGTGGTGCTGCACACTTTGCGGTCGCTGATGATCGAGAATGTTTAGCCCTTGTGAGGGAATTGCTTGGCTACTTACCCAGCAACAATTTGGATGAGCCGCCTGACTTGGAATGCTCGGATCCATCTGATCGCGAAGATGAAATGCTGGAAAGTCTCATTCCAGAGTTACCAAGTCATCCTTATGACATGTTGGACCTGATCCGATCAATTGCTGATCACAAAAAATTCTTTGAGGTGCACCAGCATTTTGCCAGGAATATCATCGTAGGGTTCATACGACTAGCCGGCCGTTCGATTGGCGTTGTTGCTAATCAACCGGCACACCTCGCTGGAACACTCGACATCGACGCCTCGGTTAAGGCGGCCAGATTTGTGCGTTGCTGTGACGCGTTTAATATTCCACTATTAACACTAGAGGACGTACCAGGCTTTCTACCAGGCATTCAACAGGAACACGGCGGCATTATTCGTCACGGTGCCAAGTTGTTGTTCGCTTTCGCTGAGGCAACGGTACCAAAAGTGACAGTCATAACACGAAAGGCCTACGGAGGCGCCTATTGCGTGATGTCTAGCAAACACCTCCGCACCGATCTTAACTATGCTTGGCCAACGGCAGAAATCGCCGTGATGGGGCCAGAAGGTGCGGTGAACATCCTCTACAAACGCGATCTCGAGCAGGCGAGCGACCCCGATGCGCTGCGCAATAAGAAAATCGAAGAGTTCAAAGACAAATTCGCCAATCCTCTTACAGCTGCTGCGCGTGGTTTCGTTGATGCAGTGATCGAACCGCGACGAACGAGGTCGATCCTAATCGCAGCGTTCGAGAATCTCGCCGATAAACGTGACCGCAATCCACCTAAGAAACATGGCAATATTCCCCTATAGACACTTTGACCGACGCCCTTAAGTGCTAGAATAATAGGTAGATGTGAGGTCTTGCCCTCGGTTTTGCCATAGGAGCCCATGGGCAAGCGCAGCCAAGTAGCCCTGTATCTGCAATCGTTGTTTGATCACGATGAAAGTACTAGTTGCTAATCGTGGAGAAATCGCAGTGCGCATCATGCGTGCTTGTCGAGAGCTCGGATTTCAGAGTGTCGCCGTCTATTCAGATTGTGATCGCTTGGCGCCCCACGTACGGTATGCCGACGAGGCTTATGAAATCGGAGCTAACGAGCCAGCCGAGAGTTACCTAAACATCGACCGGCTGGTCGATGTAGCGCGTCAAGCTGATGCGACAGCTGTGCACCCAGGATATGGTTTTCTTTCCGAGAATGCGAAGTTTGCCGCTGCTTGTCGCGAAGCGAATTTAACGTTTGTGGGACCATCAGCTGATGTGATTGCCCTCATGGGTGGCAAGGTTGCGGCTCGCCAAGCAGCACAGCGTGCCGGGGTTCCTGTGGTGCCTGGCACTAACACTCCCTTAGATCCAAATCTGTCCGACATTGAGGTTAAGCAAATTGCTAAGGAAGTCGGATATCCACTATTTGTTAAGGCCGTGGCTGGTGGTGGTGGGCGAGGCATGCGCATCGTGAATGAACCGGAAGCGCTTACTTCAGCGCTTCGAGAGGCACGGTCTGAGGCCCAAACAGCATTTGGTGATGAGTTTGTCTATTTGGAGAGACAAATAGTCGAGCCACGTCATATTGAGGTGCAACTGCTTGGCGATTCGCATGGTGCGATAGTGCCTTTTGTTGAGCGAGACTGTTCAATTCAACGTCGTTATCAAAAAGTTGTCGAAGAGTCTCCAGCGATGTTCGTGACCCAAGAGTTGCGCGAGCAGATGGCTACCGCTGCTGTGGCGCTTGCTCATTCGGTCGGTTACGTTAATGCCGGTACTGTTGAATTTTTACTTGATACAGATGGAAAGTTTTACTTTCTAGAGATGAATACCAGGCTACAGGTTGAACATCCTGTTACCGAAATGATAACAGGGGTTGATCTTGTTCATTGGCAGCTTCACATTGCGCAGGGTAGACAGCTGACCATTAATCCAGTGGAAACACTAACACCACGGGGCCACGCCATCGAATGTCGTGTCTACGCAGAGGACCCAGACAATGGTTTCATGCCGTCACCTGGGATGATTCGAGCCCTTCGAACGCCTTCTGGTCCTGGAATTCGTGATGACAGCGGTGTTGCCTCGGGATTTGAGGTGCCCACTTGGTACGATCCGTTAATTTCTAAAGTTGTTGCTTGGGGTCCTGATCGAGCTATGGCTATCGCACGCATGCGACGTGCGATGGATGAATACCAGGTGCATGGAATCAAAACAACGATCTCATTGTTTTCTTGGCTGCTTCAAAGTTCTGCGTTTCAGAGTGGAGCGTTAAACACGAATTTTGTCGACATGATGATGGCGGAGCGTAATGGTAAGCCACTTATGGAGCCGACCACTGATATCGAAGACGTTGCGGTCGTCGGTGCGGCCCTGCATGCCTATCTTGGTAAGGATGCAGCTTCTGCGAAACAGCCAGACAAGACCTCCGCATGGCGGCGGCAGGCCAAGGTTGAGGCCTTACGTGAAATCTCATGACGTTTGATGTTGATGTCAACGGGCAAGTAAGGTGCGTCCAGATAGACCGAGTTGTCGGGGCAGACAATCGTTTTACCGTGACTATGAATGGCCAACAGCATGTCGTAGATGCCCGTCGGCTTGACCAGTCTTCATTGTCGCTGATTTTGCGCGATCAGAATTTTTCGAGTCATATGGTTACTATTGTTGATTCTGGTCGGCGAGCAACCGTTGACGTGGAAAAATCTAGTTGTGTCTTTCAGATTGGGCTCAACGCAGATCGATCAATCTTTACAACAGAGACCACTTCGGTGCCGGTTGCCGATGGATTGCAGCAGATTACTGCACCAATGCCTGGTCGAGTAGTCAAACTGTTGGTCGCTGCAGGTGACCCAGTGAAAAACCGACAAGGCATAGTAGTCGTTGAAGCCATGAAAATGGAAAATACGCTTACTTCACCAAGTGCGGGTCGTGTTGTTGAAATCAAGGTGCAACCGGGTGCTGTGGTCGAAGCCGGCTTGGTCCTAGCGACGGTGGAACAAGAAGAACCCTTATGTTCGAGTTGAGACCTGAAACCAAGCGTAGCGATGCTGAGGCGAGCAAGAGGCACCGCCGTCTGCTAACCCGCTACCCACGTTTAGTGTTGCTAGGGCTCGTGGCTGCGGTGGCGATTGCTGTTGTGGCGACCGTAACAGTAGACCTCGGTCCAGCACTGCGCAAACATGTGGAACGAGTTGGCACGGAACTAATGGGTCGCCCGCTCCATATTGGCAAGCTCTCAATTTATCTTTTCCGCGGACAATTTCTGGTTGAAGATTTTGTTGTTGATGGCCCAACACCTGAGGATCGAGCATTTTTGACTGCCGACGAAGTCGTTATTTCCATGCCTTGGTCAGCACTTTTCCGGCGGGAATTGCTTTTTGATTCTGTTGCAATATCCGACTGGGCAATGGTCGTTGAAAGTTTTCCTGGCGATCGCCACACCTTTCCAGATCTCAGCGAACTGGCGCTGGCCGAAGACACATGGTTTGTTACGACTCTAAGTGAAATTCATGCGGAGCGCGGGCAATTTACCTATGAAGATCACGCTGCTCCGTGGAGTGTGGTAGGACGAGATTTTGATATTACCGTGACCAAGAGGTTGGATTACAGCGGTCACGCGGAATTCTCAGGAGGCACGTTACAGCTCCAGTCTTTTGAACCAATGCAAGCAGCTCTGCAAGCCGATTTTCAAATCGATGACGGTAAAGTGATCTTCGATCGATTAGACCTGCTGGCTGATGGCACGGAGTCGAGTTTGATTGGCACAGCGGATATTATGAATTGGCCGGAACAATTCTACGAAGTTCGATCCGAACTAGATTTACCTATTCTGCGTGACGTTTTCTTTCCGGATGAAGCCTTTACATTGTCTGGCGACGGCGACTTTGTGGGTACGTTTCACCTGTACGATGGTGGTCGCGACCTTCGAGGCGAGTTTTCGAGCGAACGACTGGGGATTGACAGCAATCCATTTTCCGAGGTGCGTGGATCTCTCGAATGGCGGCGAGACGGATTCGACATCTATGAGTCCTCCGCAGTGTTCCACGACGGAACACTTGAGTTGTCCTATGCCTTAACGTCAGAGGATGAGGGAGGCGCTGGTGTTGCTAGTCTGGAGGTGACTTACGCCGATGTAGATCTGACCAGCCTGACCGATTCTCTTGAGCTTGAACCCTTGCCGCTTGCAGGACGGGCTGCCGGTTTGAATAAGATGTCTTGGCCACGCAGTAGCTTCGCTGACCGGGAAGGCACTGGTCGCATCGAAGTGTCACCACCCGACCTCATCACGCTTCAAGAGCGACGTTCGCCAATGGGTACAATTGTTAATACATCGCCCAGCAGGAACGTTCTAGAAGGGCGCCTGGCACTTGGGGGAGTGATTGAATATTCTCTTGGCTCTGGCGTGATCGATGTAGCGTCTGGTAGCCACCTAGCCACTCCTCACACGTTTCTATCCTTCGAGGGTCAGACAGCCTATGGTTTAGATTCACGTCTTCCGTTTCACATGACCAGTAGTAATTTACAAGAAAGCGATCGTATTTTGGCTGGCTTGATGACCGTCTTTGAGCGACCCACTCAGGTGGTAGAAATCGGTGGAAGTGGAACATTTGATGGAGAACTAACCGGCGACTTAATCGATCCGAGCGTGACAGGTCGATTCGAGGCTGAGCCACGAGTGTGGGATGTAATGTGGGGTGCTTGGGAAGGTGAAGCAACAATCGAGAACGGGTATGCGACTGTTCCAAAGAGTATTCTCAGAAAAGGATTCTCTCAAATGTTGATCGATGGCCGTTTCACTTTTGATTATCCGAGAACTGATGGAGATGAAGAGTTTAATGGTCGCTTCAATGCAGAACAATGGCCGGTTTTAGATCTTAGGACGGCATTCGATCAATTGGAGTATCCGATTGAAGGTTTGATCACAGGAGACTTTCACTTATACGGTGAGTACATTGCACCGTTTGGATTTGCACGACCGACAGTGCGAGAGGTGATTGCCTACGGTGAGCCGTTTGAATCAGCGACGGCCCTGTTGCGTTATGAGGGCGGTGGCGTGCGTTTGGATGGGATTGAAATTCGAAAACGTGAAGGCTTGATCACTGGTGCCGCATACGTTGACTGGGGCGGTACTTACACATTCAACGCAGACGGCCGTCGGATTCCTGTAGGGCTGGTGGCGGCCGTCTCAATGCCAGAACTTCCATTGGACGGGCTACTCCAGTTTACGGCCGGTGGTTCAGGTAGTTTTGATTGGCCAATTTACGACGTACAAGGTCGCATCGATACCTTATTGATACGTGGTGAAACCATTGGCCCGATGACTGGTCGTGTTGGCGTACGAAACGAGCAGGCATCTGTCGAGCTGGAGGTTGCGTCACCCCTTATGGCCGTGTCGGCCTCGGGGCAAGTGGCCATTACTCTGGAAGCTGATGCGGAATTGACCATACGATTTACAGACACTTCCCTCGATCCTTTCTTGCGGGCTTTCGCACCACGATTTCTTCCGTTTGCGGATACGACTGGCAGCGGGGCGCTTAGGGTGCTTGGTCCACTGAGCAATCTTGCGAAGCTCAATGTTACTGCCAGTATTGAGCAGCTGCAGTTGGTTCTTTACGATTACGAAGTTCGTAATAACGATTTAATCCAAATCATTTTGGATCAGGAGGTGGTGCAAGTCTCGAAGATGACACTCGAAGGGGAAGATACGGAATTGAGTGTCAGTGGTGAAGTGAGATTGGGGGAGGATCGTTTTGGGTTGTTGGTCACTGGCGATGCGAACTTGGCGATCCTGCAGGGGTTTTTTAGTGACATTCGCAGTGCCGGGAACGCTGAGATTGTTACTGAGATTCGGGGTCTACTTGAGGCACCAGTGCTGTCAGGCTCTCTTGAGATTACTGATGGTCGTTTGCGACATTCCTCTCTGCCGCATTCCTTCGAACAGGTAAACGGTCGTGTCACGTTCGACAACGGCAATGTACGCATGGACGATTTAACGGCGACTTTAGGTGGCGGCGATGTGCAGTTTGGTGGGTCCATTAGTCTAGACGGATATCGTCTGGATGAATTCAGCATGTTGGCTATAGGTGATGAAATACAGTTGCGGTATCCGGAAGAATTTCGTTCTACTGTTGACGCCAATCTAGTCCTTCAAGGTCCCGTTGAGAATCCAGTGTTATCAGGTGCAGTTGAGGTGAATGACGCAAGATGGGTCAGCACACTTGAAACGAATGCAGGTTTGTTCGATATTTTGAATCAGGACGCTGCAGTTGCTGGAGCACCCACTGCTGATGCAATGGCTTTTCCTTTAAATTTTGATATCCGCGTGAATGTGCCAGGCACCCTACGTATTAACGATCGGAATACACGAATCGTATCGAGTGGGGAGCTTACACTTCGGGGTACGCCTATTTCTCCTCAGTTGTTTGGTTTTATGGAGATTGATCGTGGGGAGGTGTTCTTTGAGGGGAATCGCTATGTAGTAACCCGAGGCAGCATGGATTTCACGAATCCTCGTGAAATTAATCCGTTCTTCGATGTGGAAGCCGAGACGAGTGTACGCGTGCCCGGTGAGATTTACCGTGTGGTTTTCCACATCGCTGGCACTACTGACCGGTTCGTACCGACGTTGAGTTCAGATCCTCCATTACCGTCAAGCGACATTCTATCTTTGCTGCTCGGTAATGTAAGAGATCCTGCTGAGAGCGAGTTGCGGGCTATTCGGACAGCTGATGAGACTGAGCAACAATTACTCCAAGCGCGTGCGGCACAACTGGTGACCGATCAACTTTCATCTGGGTTTGGGAGAATTTTAGAGAGTTCGTTGGGCGTCGATTCCTTTGAGATCACGCCTTCGCTTTCCGATGCCGCGTTGCGCGAGACAGCTTCACTCAGACCAGCAGCTAGGTTAACCATTGGCAAGCGTGTATCTGATCGCATTTACGCGACTCTCTCACGAACTCTGACCGGAACCGAACAGGATTTGCTAATCCTGCTTGAGTACGATCAAAGTGAGCAACTTTCATGGGTTCTCTCTCAGAACGAGGATCAAACTTACGCACTCGACTTTCGTGTAAGGCACGCTTTCTGATGCGGTCTCGGATTCGTGTGGAGCGGAGCTTTTCGACAGGTGGCCTTGGTTGCTGCTTGATGGTGGGGTTTACACTTCTGTTGTTTGAGGCGTATCCATTGCTGGCCGCTCCTCTCATGACGTACCTTGATCGCGAGATCGTATCCGTTGAGGTTGTGGGCACCTCGTCTCAAAAAACTGTTAAGGACCTTCAAGAGGCAATCGTTACGCGTGTTGGGGAACCACTATCGATCGAACAAGTTCGAGACAGTATTTTTCATCTTTTCACGATTGGCCAATTTGAGGATGTTCGTGTCGAAGCAAACGGGCACCAAAATGGCGTAGCGTTAAGGTATGTGGTTGTTCCGAAACGCACGGTCACAAGAATTGAATTTAAAGGAGGGCTTGGTCTGTCACGAAGGCGGCTTGGTCAGGTCATTCGTGAACGCTATGGTGAATCTCTCGCTCTTACTCAAACCGCGGAGGCCACGGGCTTACTAGAGTTTTTATATCGTGACAACGGGTTTATGAACGCCCGTATTGATGCTGGTACGAGTATTGATGAAGAGTCAGGTCGGGCCACACTGAGTTTTGAAATCGAGTCTGGAGTGCGTGCAAATGTAGGTTCACTGAAGGTCACTGGTAGAACATTGGACTCGGCGAATCAGCTGCTGACGCAACTCGGACTGTACGTAGGAATGCCTTTTGACCGCCTGGAGATCCGTCGTCGTTTGAGTGCGTACGGTGACTCCTTGAAGGAAAGGGGTCATTACGAGGCCGAAGTCAACCATAGCATCACCACCAATCTGAATAACACATCAATTAACTTGACGATTCATGCGAATCCAGGTCCGTTTGTGATAGTGCAGTTCGATAACGAAGTCCTATCACCAGAAGAACAAGAGGCTTTGGTTCCGATAGCGCGAGAAGGATCTATAGATCTGGATTTGCTTGACGATTCCATCGATCGAATCAGGACGCATTTTCGTCGGTTAGGTTACTCTCGCGTTGAAGCCACTTATAGTTTGCAAGAAAATGACGACGAGTTAAAAATCGTCTTTCACGTTTCGCCCGGCCAAATTTACAAGATAACCAATCCAGAGATTACCGGGAACCAGATACTGTCCGACAACGTGCTCCTGGAAATCATGGATATGCGTGCTGAGGATGTTTTTGTGGAAGCTTCCTTTAATGACAGCGTGGCTGCTATTATCGCGGTTTACCGGCTGACTGGTTACTCGCAAGTTTCTGTCAAAACGGAAGTTGTGAACTCCTTGTTAGCTTCTGAAGATCCGTTTGTGAATTCCTTGCTCGTTACGCCCCGCCTGACGATTAGTGAAGGTCCACGCGTCATTGTTCGGTCGGTCACACTGGAAAATGTTCCAGGTGAGGAAACTGACCTGTTGTTAGAGCTTCTAGAGTCCAAAGTTGCTAATCCATACGCACAAAGCAGGGTTTTTGGGGACCGGGATCGGATACTCAATTACCTGCTCAGCCAAGGCTATGAGGATGCTTCTGTGCTGGTCGACATGGCTTTTTCAGAAGATTCTACGAGGCTCGATTTACGTTTTATTGTCGATCCAGGTGCTCAAGCTGTCGTCCACCACGTCCTTGTCAGTGGCCATTCCAGAGTGAATGTTGAAACCATAAAGCGCACTTTGGGTTTCCGATCAGGCGAGGCACTCAGTCGGGAGCGGTTAGCTGAAGGTCAGCAGCGCCTGAATTTATTAGGTATGTTCAATCGGATCCGCTTTGCAGAATTTAAGCACCATAGTGATACCCGTCGCGACGTGCTGGTAATGGTAGAAGAGGTGCCAGCAACGGTGTTGAGCTATGGTGGAGGATTTGAAGCTGGGACAAGATTACGACGAGAGAGTGAAACCGGTGGTAGTGCGGTTGAGCGGTTTGAGTTTGCACCCCGTGGATTTTTTGAGATAGGACGACGAAACTTGTGGGGGAAAAACCGCTCAGTCAATTTATTTGCGCGTGTCAGTCTTCGGCCGAACGACGACCAGGTTGGCAAAGGGGGGGCTAGCGGATACGGTTTCAACGAATATCGGGCACTATTCACATTCCGCGAACCCCGTGTGTTCGAGACGAGTGGCGAACTAGTTGTGTCGGCTTTTGTTGATCAATCAATCCGATCGAGTTTCAATCTTAAGCAACAGGGTATAAATGTAGAGTGGCGTCAGTCGTTTGGTTCCGGTGCGATCCTGAGCGGTGCATATTCATTCGATCAGAATACTTTATTTGATGAGCGTTTTAATCAAAGCGATCAACCGCTGATTGACAGACTGTTTCCTCAGATCGGCCTGTCCGCTTTTTCTGGGACTGCACTGCGAGATAGTCGTAATGATCCATTCGAACCAACCCGGGGATCTTTAATAAGTCTTGAGGCGAAGAGTGCCGGTCGACGTATCGGGTCCGAGGTCGGTTTTGCGAAGCTGTTGATGCAAGGCTTTCTGTACCGACGCTTACCGAGATCGACTGGTGTTGTATTTGCAACAGGACTTCGGCTTGGGTTCGCTAGAGGTTTTAGTCGGAGCATTGTGGAAATTAAACCTAGTGGTCAAGCAACAGAGATGGTTGTTCAAAATCTTCCTGCGAGCGAACGATTTTTTGCCGGTGGGTCGACAACAGTTCGTGGATTCGCACTAGACCGGCTCGGTGACGGATCAACTATTGACCAAGATGGATTTCCTCAAGGTGGCAACGGGTTGTTTATCATTAATAACGAAATCCGTTTTCCAATCAGAGGTCCTATTGGTGCGGTTGCTTTTCTAGACCTTGGTAATGTATTCCAGGAAGTTAACGATATGGCAGTGAATCGGATCCGTGGCGGTGCTGGGTTTGGTGTGCGGTACCGATCACCAATTGGACCGATCCGTGTTGACGTAGGTTTTAAATTAGATCGACGTCAATTCGGCAATCGGAAGGAAGGACGGATGGTGCTGCACGTAAGCATGGGACAGGCTTTTTGATATGTGGCTGCATGAGTGCATGGGGTGGTATCAGTGCTAGGTGCTGCTAGGCATCTCAAACAGGTATATCAACGCGCTTTCTGCGTGTTGATATTCTTGGTTTTGACGACTGGGTCCGCAAAGCAAGATATTATCGATAAAGTTGTTGCTACAGTAGACCGCCAAATAATCATGTTGTCGGACGTTCGAGCCGTAACCGAGTTAGGGGTTTTAGTGATGGGCTCTAACGAAGGCTCTGAAACTCAAGTGGTCTCTCGTTTGGTCAATAGAGTTCTCATCTTGGTTGAAGTCGATCGATTTCTCGTTTCAGAACCGCTTGACACTGAGATTCAGCGTCGGATTGATGAACTCAAAGAACACCATTCAACAGTAAAATCTTTTGAAACAGCGTGGAAATCTGTCGGGATGACTGAGGAACGCCTCTATCGACTTGTTCGTAATAACCTGCGGATCGATAGTTATCTCCGGCAGCGTTTTACGTCGACCGCAGAGCCGACTAATACAGAACTAGTCCAATACCACCAAGAGAATCAGGATCTATACATCCGTAATGGTTCAAGGCTTCCATTTAATGACGCCCGTGAACTCGTCCGAGACGATCTATTGGAAGAGCGGCGTCAAGTTATTATTCAAAATTGGATTGCGCGATTACATGAGAATGTAGAGATAATTTACGTGCCGTAACCAACGAGTTACTCAACTAATCAGGGAATGGATAATCTGGATAACGTTGAAGGAAGCGTGGCTAACAATCGGGGCGATGATGCTTCTTCTTTTAAGATAGACGATACTCCACAGAGCACCAAGTAGAGCTGTGATAATTGCAGCGTCCCAGCCTTGGATTAGATGCGCTGCTCCAAAGACTAGACTAAAAAGGATTACGCCCGTAGCGCTTCCTCCCAGATACCGCTCGAAACGACAAAGGATGAACGCACGCTGGATCTCCTCGCGTACCCCGCCTGCTATGATGGCCACGAGCGCGAAGATAGAAGCGTCTGAGGTCGTTTGAATTAAAGACTCGTAGGGGTTTTCCGGCACGTTATGAAGCCACGGTGCGAAGTGTTGGAGGCTGGCTGAAGCAGCGACTACAAGGAATAAAACAAGTGGGATAAGCAGTAGGCTGAACCTAAATTCCCGTACGATTCGTCGTGAGCCTAGGAAGAGATTGCTAGGGCTTTCCCCATGGAGTGCTAGCAACCACAGGATTAACATCACTAGTACGACTGCATCGGCTAACGACAATACCACGACGTAATTCATTGCAAGACTGCCATCTGTTTCGAACGGTTGAAGTCCGATCACTGTCATTACTTGAACGAGTAGTAGCTGTGTGGGAAAACCCGAACAAAGGATCACCTCGACGAGTGCTATGAAACGTTTGGTCAGATGAGAGGATTCCTGGTCATCAATGCGTAGGTTTCCAATGTACCCTCGGCGGTTTTTGAATAAGGTAAACTTGCTTGAAGGGGAGTCCTTGTCAGTCAGCACGGCAGGACTTTATCATAGCGATTTCATGGAGCGTAGCCTGGTGGACCGAAAACAAATAATCAGAAAATAACGCCCTTGAACGCTGGTGAAAGAAACCTTAAAAATGGCTATTTTCTCAACATCTAGCGTCTGTCCTAAAAAGATGACACCATATCTTGTAGTTTCTATCTTGACAAACCGATAGACAGGACACATAGTTGAGCGCCTGAGGGCTGATCAGGCTCGCCGAGAGAATCCCAGGTTCTCGACCCGGCTGTGAAGTCATAAATTGAGTAGTAGAAGTTCGAGATAAGTAATTCTTAAATTAGATCTAGGCCGACCTTTGGGGCGAGGCGGTCTTTAGTATTTGGAGGCCAGTTATGGATAGAGGCACTGCGCAGCAAACGGACGTTAATGATGCGCAGGTTTCAGCGCCACGATCAGACGCGCCGCAATCAGGCCTTCAGTTTTCACGCGTATTTAGTCGCGAGAGTGTTGACCCCTTCGATGAGATAGCGTGGGAACAAAGATCGGCAACTATCGGGAACGAACATGGTGAACTTGTATTCGAACAGCGTGATGTCGAGATACCAACGTTTTGGTCGCAACAGGCGACGAACATTGTGGTGTCGAAATATTTTCGGGGACAGCTAGAAACTCCAGAACGTGAACAAAGCGTCAGACAGCTCATTGGTCGCGTTGTCGACACCATCACAGAGTGGGCTAGAGTGAAGCGCTACTTTGCGACCGAAGACGATTTACAGGCCTTCAGTGACGACCTGAAGCACTTATTGGTTCAACAGAAGGCCGCTTTTAACAGCCCCGTTTGGTTTAATTGTGGTTTTGAGAAAGCTCCGCAGTGCTCGGCATGTTTCATCAACTCAGTCCAAGACACTATGGAATCCATTTTGACCTTAGCGAAGACTGAGGGAATGCTGTTCAAGTTTGGTTCCGGAACCGGTTCAAACCTTTCATCGATTCGCTCATCAAGGGAAGTGCTGGCTGGTGGTGGTACGGCTTCAGGTCCAGTGTCCTTTATGAAAGGTTATGATGCCTTCGCTGGTGTCATCAAGTCTGGCGGTAAAACACGACGTGCTGCCAAAATGGTAATTTTGAACGCTGATCATCCAGACATTGAAACTTTTATTAATTGCAAGGTGGAAGAAGAGCGAAAGGCCTGGGCGCTTATCGACGCTGGTTATGATGGTTCGTTTACAGGACCAGCGTACTCTTCAGTGTTTTTTCAGAATTCCAATAATAGTGTTCGCGTAACGGATGGTTTTATGCGGGCTGTTCTTGACGATGGGGAATGGCAGACTCGAGCTGTTCGCGATAACAGTGTTATGGACACGTATCGTGCGTCAGACCTGATGAGTCAAATCGCCAGTGCTACACACATCTGCGGTGACCCAGGTATGCAATTCGATACGACTGTAAATGATTGGCATACTTGTCCCAACACGGCACGCATTAACGCGTCGAATCCCTGCTCGGAGTACATGTTTTTAGATGATTCTGCATGTAATCTGGCATCACTAAATTTGATGAAATTTGTGGATGAGCGTGGTGATTTTGTCGCTAGCGATTTTAGTGCGGCCGTCCGGACGTTAATTACAGCGCAAGAAATTATTGTTGATAGTGCGAGCTATCCGAGTAAGGCCATCGAGCGTAATAGTCATGACTATCGGCCACTCGGTTTAGGCTATGCCAATCTTGGAGCGTTACTCATGGCGCGAGGATTGCCCTACGATAGTCAAGCCGGTCGTGATTATGCGGCAACCATCACGGCCCTCATGACAGGTGAGGCGTATGCTCAGTCTGCACGCATTGCCAGAGATCAGGGTGGAGCGTTTGCCGGATACGCTGATAATGCCGAACCATTCGTGCGAGTAATGCGGAAGCACCGTAATTCTCTGAAGGATATCGATAGGACCAACGTCTCGAGTAGTTTGTATGCTGCAGCGAAAGAAGCGTGGGACGATGCTGTCGAGCTGGGAGAGGAATTCGGTTACCGTAACGCTCAAGCGACTGTGCTGGCGCCGACAGGAACTATTGGCTTCATGATGGACTGTGATACCACCGGTGTCGAGCCAGATATTGCATTGGTTAAGTATAAGAAACTCGTCGGCGGCGGGATGATGAAGATAGTGAACCAAACAGTACCGATGGCGTTAGCTAAGCTTGGGTATGAAGAGGATCAGATTCAAGAGATCAGTGCATTCATCGATGAACATGAAACCATTGAAGGCGCACCACATCTCAAGGAAAAAGATCTACCTGTCTTCGATTGTGCCTTCAAACCGGCAAGTGGTGAGCGTTCCATTCACTACATGGGCCACATTCGAATGATTGGCGCGACCCAACCATTTATTTCAGGTGCTATTTCGAAAACGGTTAATGTTCCAAAGGAAGCAACGGTTGAGGAAATTCAGCAAGCTTATATTGATGCTTGGCGTCTGGGTACTAAGGCTGTATCGATCTACCGAGACGGGAGCAAGCGAACACAGCCATTGAACACATCGCGTGACGGTCAAAAGGAGATGATTGACGGTATTGAGCAGCTTGTTGGACAGCCAGTACGTCGTCGACTGCCTGAAGAACGTGACGCTATTACACATAAGTTCGACATTGCAGGCCACGAGGGTTATATCACCGTCGGGTTATTTGAAGATGGATCACCGGGAGAAATCTTTCTCGTAATGGCTAAGGAAGGATCGACTATTTCAGGATTTGCCGATGCTTTTGCCCAAGCAGTTTCTTACGCGTTACAGTACGGCGTACCGCTGCAGGTCCTTGTCGACAAATTCAGTCATGTACGTTTTGAGCCTTCTGGCATGTCGAAGAACCCAGAAGTGAGATTTGCTAAGTCGATAGTGGATTATATATTTAGATGGCTAGCCACAAAGTTTCTCTCGCCGGGAGCCCAGTTTAACGCCGGGGTAAATAGTGATAAGCCTGATGAGCTTAAGGCTGACGAATTAGAGCCGCCGGTTAACGAATTAAGCGTTGATTCAGAGAAGAACTCAGCAACATTTGCGGCCATTCAGAATCAAGAGGATGCACCACCCTGTTCCATGTGCGGCGCCATTATGGTGCGCAGCGGCAGTTGTTACAAATGTAATAACTGCGGTACCACTAGTGGTTGCGCCTAATAGGCTTACGTTAACAGGCACAACTGGGCCGTTACCTGTGATGGTGGCGGCCCATTTTTATGTAGAGGTAGATAGCTAAGAATATCTCAATGCTTTTCGTAGATTGGTATGAGCATGGATCTCGAACTAAAAGATAAGGTTGCAGTCATAACGGGCTCGAGTCGAGGCCTAGGTTTTGCAAGTGCTCGTGTGTTGGTAACGGAAGGATGTCGAGTATGTATTTGTGCGCGAACAACTGATCAATTAGCCAAAGCTGAACAAGAGTTACAAGAAGTAGCTGGTCAATCAGATATGGTGTTCGCTATTCCAGCCGATGTAGCCACAACAGATGGCATTGCCACAGTAATTAATAGTTCAATTGCGAGATTTGGTCGTTTAGATGTGCTTGTTAACAATGTCGGCCAAGCTGGTGGTGGAGATATTGTGCAGACTACCGATGAGGACTGGCGTGACGCACTGGACTTTACATTGTATCCCGCCATTCGAGCATCGCGACTAGCCGTGCCTCACATGCGTCGGGCTGGTCGTGGTGCGATCATAATGATTGCGTCGATTTGGGGACGTGAATCAGGTGGACGGATGACTTACAATGCCGTCAAGGCGGCCGAAGTGAGTTTAGCCAAATCTATGGCTAGGCAACTCGCGCCTGACGGCATACGCGTTAATAGTGTGGCGCCGGGTTCGATCTCCTTTCCAGGTGGTTCATGGTACAGACGCCAACAAGAAGATCCTGAGGGTATGGCAAAATTTATTGAACATGAATTACCGTTTGGTCGATTTGGACAAGCCGACGAGGTTGGGCAGGTGGTTGCGTTTCTTGCGTCTGAACGAGCAAGTTGGGTGAGTGGAGCCTGTATTACGGTCGATGGTTGTCAGTCTCGTTCACTGATTTAATAATCACTCTTTAAGGTTGTACGTGTAGATCAAACGGGACAATTGCTAGTCGTTCCAGCAATCGATACCACTCATGCTGACTTGGCTTTATCTTTCTTGCGTGCAGTGCGAAGTTTCTTTTGATTTTCGACCGTTTGAGCTCCGTACTTCTTCGTGAAACGCTCAACGCGGCCTTCTGTGTCAACCAGCTTCTGTTTTCCAGTAAAGAACGGATGACAATTGGAGCAGATTTCCAAACGCAGTTCGGGCTTTGTCGAACGAGTATTCCACGTTGCGCCACAAGCACAGCGGGCCTCGACTTCGTAGTACTTAGGATGGATCCCTTCCTTCAAGTGTTCTCCTTCCGACGTCGGTGAAGTTAATATTATAGCATGACGATGCTCACTAGACGCGTGTGCGCCTCGATCTGTGTTCTATGGTGTTTGTGTTCGCTCCATTCATCTTAGAAATCGATGCTAGAAATTCTTCGTTATTCTTTGTCTTTCCCATCTTGCTAAGCAACATTTCCATACAATCTTGAGGTTCAAGCGGATTCAATACCTTCCGAAGAACCCAAATCTTTTGCAATTGGTCTGGAGCAATGAGGAGCTCTTCCTTGCGAGTGCCACTCTTTTGCACGTCGATCGACGGATATATCCTTCGGTCTGCAAGTTTACGGTCAAGATGAATTTCAAGGTTACCTGTACCCTTAAATTCCTCGAAAATAACATCATCCATGCGCGATCCTGTGTCAACAAGGGCAGTGGCAATCATTGTCAGTGAGCCACCTTGTTCTACATTTCGTGCGGCGCCAAAGAAACGCTTCGGGCGTTGGAGAGCGTTGCTGTCAATACCTCCGGATAAAACCTTACGAGAGGATGCAATCGTAGAATTATATGCGCGGGCTAGACGCGTAATTGAATCAAGTAAAATTACGACATCTTGACGATGCTCAACAAGCCGCTTCGCTTTTTCAAGAACGATTTCAGCTACCTGAATGTGTCGCTGGGAAGGTTCGTCGAAGGTAGACGCGACAACCTCTCCACGTACTGACCGCTGCATGTCAGTGACTTCCTCTGGTCGCTCGTCGATCAACATCACAATTAAATGAGCATCAGGATGATTAGTGGCGACGCCATGTGCAATATTCTGTAGCAACATTGTCTTCCCAGTGCGTGGTGCTGCAACGATGAGACCGCGCTGGCCTTTTCCGATTGGCACCATAAGATCCAAAACTCGAGAAGATAGATCTTCAGATGTGGTTTCGAGGGAAAGCTGCTTATCTGGATAAAGAGGCGTCAGGTTTTCGAATAGTAGGCGTTGATGTACTCGTTCCGGTGGTTCAAAATTAACCGTATGTATTTTTGATATTGATGCGTACCGCTCCCCGTTCCTCGCTTGTCGCACTTGCCCTGAGATGATGTCACCTGTTTGCAGCTCTAACTTTGTGATTTGGGTTTTAGAGAGATAAACATCTTGAGGTCCTGGCAGGTAGTTCGAAGCGGGGGTCCGAAGGAATCCGAACCCATCAGGAAGTTTCTCAAGTATACCTTCGGCCGTATTGCTGTCTCGTTTTTGTCTTGTGGTCATGGTTGAGGAGTGTTCATTGCGATAATTGTTTTCCACAGTTCGTTCATTCCTTTACCGGTCTTAGCCGAAACAAACAGTCCCGAGGTGCCGAAAGATTCTTCCAGTGCTTTGTCAGCTCGGTTGCGCTGTGCGCGAGATAATGTATCGACTTTTGTACCGATGACTACAGTGCGGCAACCCTGGCTGCGTAACCAATCTAGCGCGTCTAAGTCAGAAGCGAGACCTAGATGACGACTGTCAATTAATAACATCACGTTGGCCTCATGCCGCTGTTCCACGGAACGCGTTTGTACCTTTCTGTTAGCAGTAAACTGTCCGAAATAGGAATCCGTGAGTTCAGCAAAACTTGTAGCTTGGTTTCGACTACCTCGTGAGAATCCATATCCAGGTAAATCTAAAAGGTGTATTGAAGGTAGGCCTTGTCCTGTTTGCGCTAAACGTAACTTGTAGACGTTGATCAGTCGAGTCTTACCAGGAACACGACTTGTTCGCGCAACTCGACGACACGCCAAAGCATTAATTAGGCTTGACTTCCCGACGTTTGAACGGCCCACGAATACTACCTGTGGCTCAGCCGGCTTCGGTAAGCCGGTGTTGTCACAGGCGCTCGTTACAAATTCGGCTGAAACGATCTTCACCGAAGATACTCACTAGAACCGAGACGAATCTCCAGGCCAGTGGCTTCCTTGTGTCGTCTAGGCTTGAATTAATGCGTTATCGTGTCATCAGACACGGGTTTAGTTTCTCCACTGGCATCCGCAGACAGGTTGGACTGCAGCGGCTCTGACATGGCGATTTTTAACACTTCGTCCATTGTTTCGACCATATACAAGTTGAGCGTGTCCAATACATTCTTCGGGATGTCGCTTAGATCCTTCTCATTATCTTTTGGAAGGATAATATCTTTTAATCCGGCACGGTGAGCGGCCAGCACCTTCTCCTTAACGCCTCCAATTGGCAGCACTTTGCCGCGGAGGGTGATCTCACCAGTCATGGCGACGTCGCGACGTGTTTTCACGTTTGCCAGCGCTGAGACTAGTGCTGTTGCCAGAGTGATGCCAGCCGAGGGACCGTCCTTCGGGATTGCTCCCTCCGGAACGTGGATATGCACGTCGGTTCGACGATGAAAATCACGCGTTATGCCAATTTCTTGAGCTGTGGAACGAACATAACTCATAGCTGCTTGAGCTGATTCCTGCATAACGTCGCCTAGCTTACCTGTTAACGTTAGTCGACCACGTCCAGACATGAGCGTTGCTTCGGTTACCAATAGTTCACCACCAGACTCCGTCCACGCCAAACCCGTGGCAACTCCAACCTCATTTTGTTCTTCGGCCATAGAAGGTCTAAATCGTGGCACACCAAGATACTCAGTAATTTTGTCAGCTGAGATTTCTTCGTAAAACGATTTACCTGTAAGAACAACCTTACGGGCAACTTTACGGCAGACCGACGAAATTTCTCGCTCTAGGTTGCGGACGCCCGCTTCACGAGTGTATCGCTGGATGATCTTTTGAAACGATTCATCATTAAAGACAATATTCTTTTTACTTAGGCCAGCCGCTGGTAATGCCTTGGGCGATAGGAACCGTCGTGCAATTTCGATTTTTTCTAATTCCGTATAACCGGCCAGTTGTAGCACTTCCATTCGGTCGCGTAACGCTTGTGGCACAGTATGCATCACGTTCGCAGTGCATATAAACATCACATTAGATAAATCGAATTCAACGTCCAGATAATGATCGAGGAATGTGTGGTTTTGTTCTGGGTCCAGCACTTCAAGCAGCGCCGACGATGGATCGCCTCGAAAATCCATAGACATTTTGTCAATTTCGTCTAGCAAAAAAACAGGGTTCACAGTGCCGGCCTTCTTCATCATCTGTATGACTTGACCAGGGAACGCACCGATGTAGGTGCGTCGGTGTCCGCGAATTTCGGCTTCATCACGTACGCCGCCTAGTGAGAGACGCACGAACTTTCGATTAGTTGCACGCGCAATTGACTTGGCAAGAGATGTTTTACCAACCCCAGGCGGTCCGGCAAAAGTCAGAATGGTGCCCTTAGGCTTCTTTACGAGAGTACGAACGGCGAGAAACTCAAGAATGCGATCCTTGATTTTCTCAAGACCATAATGGTCTTCATTGAGAATCTTTTCTGCCCGTTTTAAGTTTCGACTTTCCCGTGATCGTTTATGCCACGGCACTGCAATTAGCCAGTCAAGGTAATTTCGAGAGACGGTTGCCTCGGCAGACATGGGTGGCATGGCTTCAAGTCGTTCAAGTTCTTGCGTCGCCTTTTCCGCCACCTCCTTAGGCATTTTCGATTCTTCTATCTTTTCCTTAAGTTGGTCTATTTCGTTACCCTTGTCTTCTTTGCGTCCCAGTTCTTTCTGGATCGCTTTCATTTTCTCGTTTAAGTAATATTCTTTCTGTGCCTTCTCCATTTGTTTTTTTACGCGAGATTGAACGCGTCGGTCGACTTGTAATTTATCAACCTCGGTCTCAAGGAGGCTGATAATACGATTCAGGCGGTCAAGCGGAGAAATGATTTCCAGAAGATTCTGCTTGTCGTCAACACTTAAAACCAAGTTCGCCGAAATAGTATCGGCGAGTTTGTCAGGGTCATCTACTCTTACGGCCGCGACCATAGTGTCGTAGTGCATGTTGTTCGACAATTTGACGTACTGTTCGAACAAGGACATCACTCGGTTCATTGTGTCTTCGACGTCACTATTGCCCTCGTTTTGCTTTTCAATGACCTTGATCTCAACACGGTAAAAGCCTTTGTCTTCTTTCCATTCCAAGACGCGAGCTCGGTCCACACCTTCGACCAGTACCTTGATATTGCCATCTGGTAATTTCAAGCTTTGCACGATGTTAGCGACGCAGCCTATCGTATAGATATCATTCGGGGTGGGGTCATCGTTAGCCGCGTCATGCTGCGCTGCTAGGAAGATACGCTTATCTCCTAGTAAGGAATGCTCCAGTGCTCGTGTTGACGATGGTCGACCGATTACAAACGGCATCATCATGTGTGGAAACACGACAACGTCTCTTAATGGAACAATCGGAATCGTTTCGTAAGTGTCCATAATGGCTATTTACGCTGAAATGAATTAATTTCCGACGCTTGTTCAGCCGGCCTTTTCATACATTGTAATAGGTTTTTCCTTTGAGAGCACTACATCGCGGGTGATCACGCATTCGGTGATCTTTTTTTCACCTGGCAACGTGTACATGATATCGAGCATTAAGTCTTCAATAATCATGCGAAGACCGCGTGCACCAATTTTGCGCTCAAGTGTGGCATCAGCGATCGCGTCAAGCGCATCGTCTGTAAATCGAAGTTTTACGTTCTCGTATTCAAGGAGTTTTTGGTATTGCCGAGCAATAGCGTTACGAGGTTGTGTGAGGATTTGAATCAAAGCAGGTTTGTCGAGTTCATGGAGCGTGCCGACAACCGGTAAACGGCCCACGAATTCAGGAATCAGTCCGTAACGAATTAAGTCATTGGGCTCTATGCGCTCCAAAGTTGATCCAATATCACTTTTGTCTAACGACTTGACGTCCGCATGAAAGCCTAGACCGCTTTTACCGATACGGTTTTGGATGATTCGGTCCAATCCAACAAAAGCACCACCACAGATAAAGAGGATATTGGTCGTATCAACCTGAAAAAACTCTTGATGTGGATGCTTTCGGCCACCTTGTGGAGGAACATGAGCAACTGTTCCTTCGATAATTTTCAACAGTGCCTGTTGCACACCTTCTCCGGATACATCTCGCGTGATAGAAGGATTTTCGTCTTTACGGCAGATCTTATCGACTTCGTCTACATAAATAATCCCTTGTTGGCATTTTTCGATGTCGCCACCTGCTGCTTGAAGGAGTTTGAGGATAATGTTTTCGACATCTTCACCGACATAACCAGCTTCCGTCAGCGTGGTAGCATCCACGATGGTAAAGGGAACCGACAAAATTTTGGCAAGAGTTTGAGCTAGAAGCGTTTTTCCAGTCCCAGTCGGACCGATTAAGAGAATGTTCGATTTTGTTAATTCGATTTCTTTTTTGTTTCGCGTCTGTTGCTGGATTTCAATACGCTTGTAATGGTTGTAAACCGCTACAGCCAGTTTCTTCTTCGTTTGTTCCTGGCCAATAACGTAATCATCCAAGAATTTTTTAATTTCTGTAGGCACCGGAAGCGAAGGGCGAGAAGTGCTGTGTGTTTCGAACTGATTGTCATCCGCGACGATGTCATTACAAACCTCTATACATTCATCGCAGATAAAGACATTAGGGCCGGCAATGAGTTTACGAACGTCGTTCTGATCTTTGTTGCAGAACGAGCACCGAGGAGTTTCTGATTGGCCGTCTTGCTTAACCATATTTTAGACTCGAATGATCAGCTATCAATAATATATGTTAACCACGCTTACGGATGACATCATCAATAATACCGTATTCCTGAGCCTGTTCGGCTGACATGATGTAATCTCGCTCAGTATCTGTTTGGATACGTTTGATGGACTGGCCCGTGTGTTCAACTAGAATTTTGTTAAGCCGTTCACGAATTCGAACAATTTCACGGGCGGCAATATCAATGTCTGTTGCTTGTCCGCCAAGCCCAGACATTAATGGCTGATGAATCACAATTCGTGAATTTGGTAGGGAAAATCTCTTATCTTTGGTTCCCGCGGCTAGTAGCACAGCTGCCATTGAAGCTGCTTGCCCAATACAATAAGTTTGCACATCTGGTTTAATAAATTGCATGGTGTCATAAATTGCAAGACCAGCAGAAATTGAGCCGCCAGGACTATTGATGTACAGCAAAATATCTCGATTTGGATCCTCTGCTTCAAGAAACAACATCTGTGCGATGACAAGATTAGCTACTGTGTCATCAACCGCCGAACCAATGAAAATGATACCGTCTTTTAAGAGGCGAGAAAAAATATCATAAGCGCGCTCGCCTCGATTGGTCTGCTCGACAACCATTGGTACCAATTGTGCTCGTTCGTCATTCATTGATTTTTCTCAATTTCTAAATATGAAGGATTATTAAGTTCTTACTCTGTTGCTATTGTTGTACGCGATAGTAAGAAATCAACAGCTTTTTCACGACGGACACTTGTCTGCAGACGATGTAATCCACCTTCTTTTTCTAATCGTGCTCGAAGGGCTGCAGGTGTACGACCAGCACGTTCTGCATAGCGTGCAACCTCACGATCGATATCTGTATCTTCGACGGTGAGATTTTCGCAGCGTGCAATTTCATCAAGTACCAATGCGCTACGCACTGCCTCGATTGCAGGTTCACGCTGCTGTTCTCGGAACTCTTCCCAGTTAATATTTGCTTTCATTGGGTCAACCTGTTGCTGGATTAATCGCCGTGCGAGTTCTTCAACTCGTCGGTCGGTTTCCTTTTTTACCAGCACTTCAGGCACTTCGAATTGTGCACGCCCGGACATTTGTTTTAGTACGTTTGCGCGCACTTGCTGATCTGCTGCTTCTTCGGATTCACGTTGAAGGTTTTCGACGACTTGTTCCCGTAATTCGACCAGAGAATCAAAGGGACCAATATCTTTAGCGAATTCATCATCCAGTTCTGGCACGACTCGGGTTTTTATAGCTTTGATAGTTACTGAGTAAATTGCTTTCACCCCGGCTAACTCTTTTGGTGTGTAGTCCATTGGGTAAGATAACGTGAATTCTTTAGTGGCACCAACCTCGAGACCAAGCAGTTCTTTATCGAAACCAGGAGGGTTGATCGATGCGCCAATCTCAACGGCAATATCTTCGTGTCGTTCTGGTTCAGTTGGTGTTGATTTGTCAACCGAATCGTTGTGCTCAACCTGACGTGTTAGATCTATGATTACAGAATCGGCTTGTTGAACCGGTCGATCATCAACCGGATCAAAACGTGCCGCCTGATCACGTAATCGCGTGAATGCCTGTTCGATGTCGTCATCGCTAATCTCTGTGGACGGTCTGGACGATGAGAGCGACCCATAGTCCCCAAGTTCAATAGGTGGAACTGTTTCAAAAGAAGCGGTAAATGTAAGCACTTCGCCTTCTTTGACTAGGCCATCACGAATGCTCGGCGTTTCGATAGGTTCCAGTCCACGCTCCCGCAAGGCATCGTCAACTGCGCGTGGTATTAATTCGTGTGCGACATCATGGAGAATCTGATCTCGAAAACGCTGCCGTACAATTTTTGTTGGCACTTTACCGCGTCGAAAGCCAGGTATACGAGCGGATTGTCTATAATTTAGTGCAACACGTTCGATCTCGGCGTCGACTACGTCACTTGGAATCTCGAAGACGAGATTCTTTTCCGTATCGCTGATATCAACAAATTCGGTTTTCATGATTAATTACAAGCTGACGGATTCTTGCTTTCAGATCGCACCAGATATTGAGGGAGCCTTAAGTGATCAGCGGTTACTGTGTTGGTGCGAAAGGGGGGAGTTGAACCCCCATAGCCTTGCGGCTACCGGATCCTAAATCCGGCGCGTCTGCCAGTTCCGCCACTTTCGCGTGACTCCAATTTGAAGATGTCGATTGACACCTGGGTTACCTTGGTCAATTAGATTGTTATGTGCCTTGGTCGCTGTCGACTAGTTCACACCAACCGACTTTTCTAACGCTGGTTCTATTTAGTATACCTGTCTCACGGACTACGATGCGAACCAAGCATTACCAGCCTGTATTTTCTTGTTTTGATCTTAGTCGTTACCCTGGGAATAGACTGCAAGTTCTCATTGTTTCATCACAACGTTCCCTTGTGCGCAATCGTGTGCAGTCGATGATGTTCGAGATAGGATCTTGGTACGATAGTATGTCCGTAGTGACTAGCGCAGATTGTTAAAAACTGAGAAAATACGCTTGATTTTGGTCACCTAGGACCAATTTTTTGGGAGTTTCTGATGAGATGGTAGCTTACGAGGACCGGTCGCGCGATCGTGGAGCCCGTTTTCTTATCATTGCAGCCAGCCTAATCGTGGTAGTCGCTGGATTACGTGCTGCTGGGGAATTACTGCTGCCGTTTTTAGTCTCTGTTTTCCTTGCAATCATCAGTTTGCCAATTCTGGACTGGTTAAAGCGCTGGCGTGTTCCCATCGCTTTTGCGGTCCTATTGACTGTCTTGACTAATGTAGCGATCTTGGTGGGCTTGTTGGTGGTAGTTGGTCAGTCGCTTAACGAATTTACGGCGGCGGCGCCTGGTTACCAAGCACGGTTACAGGAATTAATGGCACAGCCTCTAAGCTGGCTCCAAGCGCGAGGCGTGACGACTGAGGAATACGGTGAAATGGAGCTTATTAATCCCGGCGCCCTAGTGGATCTTGTTGGTGCTGCGCTTCGGGCAGTAGCAACCATTGCGCAAAATACGTTTCTCGTAATTCTAACGATGGTATTCATTCTGTTTGAGGCGACTGGTTTTACTCAAAAATTACGAATGGCTTTTGGAAATCGATTACAGAACGTTGAGCGGTTCGGAATCATGGTCAAGCAAGTTCAACGTTATCTCGCCATCAAGACGCTCATTAGTGTGGCGACAGGGATCTGTGTAGGTTTGTGGGTATCACTTCTTGGTCTTGGTTTTCCACTTTTGTGGGGACTCGTTGCCGCCATTTTCAACTACATTCCCAATCTAGGCTCGATTTTGGCAGCGATTCCTCCGGTACTATTTGCCATCGTGCAATTTGGTCCAGGCCATGCAGCGGTTGTTGCAATTGGGTACCTCGTGATTAATGTCGTATTTGCGAATTTTCTCGAACCTTATTTGATGGGACGGAGATTGGGCTTGTCTACCTTGGTGGTGTTTCTTTCGCTGGTATTTTGGGGCTGGGTCTGGGGGCCAGTCGGTATGCTCCTGTCAGTGCCTCTCACGGTCATCATTAAGATAGCACTAGAAAATACAGAAGACTTTCGCTGGTTGGCCGTAATGTTGGACGCCAGCCCCAGAGGTTCGGTGCCCAGATTTTTTCGGCGCTAGCCGTCACCTGTCGTTATAACCTATGTCGATTTTAAAGTTCTTAGGACTTGAGCGACCTGATAGCCAACTTGAGGATACCGGGACCGATACCGAAACGGTTCAAAGAATCATTGCCGAATTGGATTGCCTTGAACCTGATCGCGCGCGCTATTTGGCAGCGTTTGCGTATGTGCTTGGTCGAATTGCGCATGCCGATCAACACATCAACGATAACGAACTTGACCTTATGACACATATGGTCCAAGAACTTGGTCATCTGTCGAAAACACAGGCGCTGCTGGTTGTACAGATTTCGAAAAATCAGAATGAGTTGTTTGGTGCAACAGAAGATTTTTTAGTCACTCGTCAATTTCGAGAAATTGCGACTGATGAACAGTGTCGAGAATTACTCGACTGCGTATTTGCTATCTCAGCGGCTGATGACTCGATCTCGGCTGTCGAGGAGAATCGTATTCGACAAATTGCTAGCGAATTAGGAGTAAGCCACGACGCGTATGTATCGGCTCGGACCGCATATACGGAAAAGCGTGACGTGATCCGTTCATTCCGAAACAGTGCACAGTCCGATTAAGCCGGGTTTTGTCTGATTTAGCGCGGGGGAAGAGTGAGCCGACCCGGATTCGTACTGTCGAAATCCTGCAAAAAAATCGAGACCAACTGAAGCACTTGGTTCGGCATGGCTGTTGCCAGATCTGCCGCTGGAATTGCACCGACTGTACCCGTCTGCCAAGTAACAGCTTCGGGAACAATCGTGGCAGGTTCACGCTCTAAGTGAACTGATTGCCGCAGTTCAACTTCAGCACAATAAATATAAATTCCACTTCCATAGGTGAAATTTACATTGACGTAAAGGTATGCGGAAGCAGTGGGAAGCAAGGGAAACCCTGCGCCTTTGAGATAACTTTCAACGGATTGTTGAAGCTGGTCGTGGGTTAATCCGTCGATTTCAGCGTCTTGGCCAATTGGTTCGACTACAACCTCTACGTCGTTAATGCCTTGAAGGCTTCTGCGTGCCTGTTCTGAGTTCTGGGCAAGAGTTGAAGCAGACATCGCAAGAACAATAGTCGGCAATGCGAGTAGGATTCTTGTGCTGATCGACAATAGTTTATTCTCCAGATTGAGGATAAGAATTAGCTTAACAGGTTGGCTTTTGCTTCCTGTTGTTTACCTAACCAGAGCCCGAGCCCTAGCCAGACTGCGGAAAGTGGGACAGCGGCAAAAGCGATACCAGTCATACCAAGTCCGATGATACCCATGAAGGCATATGTCCAAGCACCAATTTGGTCACCTGCTCGGTAAACAAAGGTGTCGATAAATGCCTTTGCCTTGAATTTGTCATCACGGCTGACCACCGTATACAAGAGTTCACGAGTCGGCCTGGCTACAGCATAGTTAGTTGCTCGGCGCAGCGTTTGAAACACCACAATCACTAACAATGTTGGCGCGAAACCTATTATTGAGAAACCGATCATGCAGACCGCGGGTAGCAAGATTAAGGTAAGGGCTACACCAAGCACCTTCAGGAGGCGACCCGTCAAAAACATTTGCGTGCCCAGTGTAAGTAGATTGACGAGTAGGTCAATCCGTGCGAAAAATGCCGTGCGAACTGCACGATCGTTGAAGGCCTCATCAACAATGTCAGCTTGATGAAAATAAAGGACAGTTCCAGCGATTGCGAACAGAAACATGTAGGAGCAGATGCCTAGTAGGTACGATGATTGCAACGCATGGCTAAAGCCAGAAAAGATGCTGCCGCCGATTATGTTTTCAGGGTGAGCGGTAGCAGGTAAATCACTAAATCGACTTGCAATGATCGAAAGTCGACGTACGGCAAAGATGCCCACTTCTAGCAGTACCACTGAAATCAGTAATAAATTAATCGGACCCAACAATTCTGCTAACCTCACGGTTAAGCTAGACCCAACAATCGCACCTAGCGTGCCACCCACACCAATAAAACCGAATAAGCGTTTACCTTGAGCACTTGTAAAGAGATCCGCCATGAAAGCCCAGAAGATAGATACGACGAACAGGTTGAAGACACTCGTCCAGATGAAGAAGACCCGCCCGATCCAAATGTTCTGCGCTTCAGTAGCAAGATGCAGCAGTAGGAAAAATACTAGGAGGTTTCCCATAAAGAAACGGTAGGAGAGCGTTATGAAACGGAGCCGGGGTAAGCGAGCTACTAAGGCAGCGTAAGGGGGGTTGCAAATAATCATGCCGACTAGGGTGCCAGTAAACAACCACGGTAAATTGTAGACTCCACCAGCAACACCCATCTCGTCTCGAATTGGTCGGATGATGTAGTACGCGGCGAGAACACAGAAAAAGTAGGCGCATGACCAAAGCATGGCGGCGACTTCTTCATTCCGCACGTCGACAATTCTGTGTAGCAGTCGCGTTGGCCAAGATGGCGTATGCGGTTGGAGATCTATCATCTGGATTACAGCGACTCGAGGAACCGCACCATCCGTTGCCGTTGCCGTTCGTCAGGTAGCCGCCCTTGAGCAGCACCAAGATTGTCCGCGACATACCGGACTCTCGCAGTTCCAGGGATTACGCAGCTGACTGCAGGGTGGCCAAGGAGGTACTTGAGGAAAAACTGGCCCCAACTTTCACAATCAAATTCAACAGCCCAGTCTGGAAGCGGGCGGTCGCCAACCGCATCGAAGAGTCGACCTCGGCCGTAGGGAAGGTTGACCCAAACTGCAAGTCCTTGGTCGGCAGCGATTGGCAGAATTCGATCTTCTACAGCTCGTCGGTCGAGGGAATAATTCACCTGAATAATGTCGATCTGTTCACGGCTAATCTTGTCGGCGAAATTGTCATGTTGTCGATTCGATGAAGTCGTCATTCCCACGTAACGGATCAACCCTTCTGCTTTTCTCTCCCGTAGAGTCGCGAGCTGTGTATCGGTATCGACGAGATTGTGGACGGCGACAAGATCGATCATGTCAGTCCGTAACCGCTCTCTCGATGTTTCCATTTCTGACAGACCTGCGCTGCGACCTTCCTTGCGAACCTTAGTTCCAAGGAACAATGTGTCACGGATCTTGAGGTCATCGACAATTTCCCCAACGACATCTTCAGCCGCACCATAGGATGGGGCAGTGTCGATCACTTTACCGCCCAGTTCCGAAAACAAACGGATGACTTCTTTAAGTTCACTTTTGTCTGCAGCTGTTGTCACATTGTAGCGCCGGGCCGTGCCAATGCCGACGATTGGAAGTCTTTCACCTGTTGAAGGTATCGGGCGTTGGATAAGCGGTGCACTTTGCCGTGCCAGTGACAGCTTAGGGTGTAGTAGGGAAGTTCCAACACCTAGTCCCAATTGCATTACTTGTCGACGGCTTAGTTTCATAGCGTTCACTCCACATTAATATTCACTTGAACCACACTTTTGGCCTTTCCATCCGCACAGGTCCAAGGTCTGAATATCTCGTAGTCTACAGCTACATTTATCTAAGTCCAATTGTTACTGTGTTAGTTAGGCTGTGCAATGTTTTGATGCCAAGCTTATCTATTAGAATTGTTGTTTCGATTTCCCTCGATTTTCTCGAAGATTTCAAATTGGCACAGATTTTTGACAAAACAAGGTTTTCGGTGGAAATACTCTTGTCATATTGGCGAAATATCCCACTATTGGCTGTACAATTCTCAAATAAGCCGGCACCTAAACAACAATCGAATCTCTTGACGAAACTTTTCTTCCTTAGTGTCACGACGTTGATTTGGGGATTGTTTACATGGCCACTGTTGGCTATGACGCAAGACTCCATCAGAGTTACGGGTATTGTCATCGACGGTGTGACAATGGCCCCGATTGCTCAGGTATCTGTTGTTAGTCAAGAAGAAACGGTCCTGACGAATCAAGCTGGCCGTTTTTCTGTGCTAGTTGGTGAGGGAGAGCCACGGTTACGGTTCCAGGTCGATGGTTATTTAGTGACGACCTTGCTGGTTGAAAATCTTGAGATCGAGGTCCAGTTATTCCGAAACACTTTTGCTGAAACCGTCGAAGTTGTGGGCGAGGCTATTGAACCAGAGCAAGGCTCATCTAACGTCATTGCACCGGAGAATGTTTTTGAAGTTGCTGGAAGTATCGATAACATCTTCCGCGCCCTTGACACACTTCCAGGCGTAGCCTCGACGGACGATTTTAGTAGCAGACTCGCAGTGCGTGGGGGTACTCCTGATCAAAATCTGACCCTCATGGATGGAATTGAAATCCATAATCCGTACCGACTGTTTGGTATCACGAGTGCCTTCAACCCAGAAACTGTTGAGAATTTTAGTCTCACGGCGGGTGGCTTCGGCGTTGCCTATGGTGACCGTCTGTCTTCGTTACTTATTGTCGATAATCGTCCAGGTGAAAAAAAGTTTCAAGGTGCTACGGCGCTGAGCATTACTGACGGGAACTTCGTGCTAGAGGGGGCGACGCCTTTTTCGAATAACGGGACGTGGTTGTTCAGCGCACGTCGGACCTACTATGACCTTGTTCTCAATCGCCTAACGGATCAAAATTTGCCAGCATTTGTCGACTTTCAGCTGCAGGCTGGTTGGGAGTTCGGACCGGGCCATCGATTCAGTTTAACGGGTCTTAGCAGTGTCGAAGATGCAGATTTTAGCAAGAATTGGACTGGGTCTGGCCAACGTGCGGCTTTCCAGTCTGACGTGAAAAACGATCTGGCGTCGGCCCGCTTCGACGCGGTTCTCGGGTCTCGTAGCACGTCAACGACGATCGTGTCTTGGTATCGTAATCGTGAGCTTCTTGACTTCAACGGAAAGATACGGGCAGATGCGAAGCGATCGAATTCCACGAATGATGGTGCCGCGTTCGGATTTGCCACAATCGTATTCGATCGCGTGCTTTCGGTGCGCGACCTGTCAGTACGACAGGATTTATCTATTCAGGCGACACCAAAACACTTGATTAATACAGGTTTTGAACTTCATCGCTTGAACACGAGAGTGAAGTTTGCGACCAGCGGTGACCGAAACGGAATCGAAGCCAATGGATCGAGTATTCGTGGTGGTGTGGGATTACCCGACAATCTTGATTCCTTGCTCGTTGGAACGCGTGGCGGTTTCTGGATTCAGGATACCTATAAACCGTCCTCGCGGCTGTCCATCGAGCCGGGTCTGCGGATGGATTGGAGCACTATCAATGGACGAGGAATTCTCTCGCCACGTATTGCGCTGAACTATGCACCAGGTGGTGGTACTAGGATGCGCCTCGCTACTGGGCTGTACACACAAAGTCCAGGCTATGAAAAGCTCATCCAGTCAGACTATTTTATCGACCTTTCAGACACTCGGAAGTTGAGACTGGAATACGAAAAAGCGCTTCATATTGTGGTCGGGGTCGAAAAAGACCTAGGAGCAAAGATGGCAGCCCGGGTTGAGGGCTATTACAAAAAATTCGACGATCTGCTTATTGGTCGACTTGAAACAAAGGCTGAACAAACCGCTCGGATCTCCCAATATGATTTTTCTACAAGTTTGCAGAACAGTATTCCTACCGCGCCACTTATCACGAGTAATCCGACAAACGCGGCGGGTGGCTATGCGTATGGTTTTGATGTCTACCTCAATCACACGAATCTTGCGGCACCACTAACCGGCTGGCTTTCGTATGCCTGGACTCGGGCCAATCGGGAAAGTTATGGTCGGCGGTACGCGTTTGAATATGATCGACGTCACGCATTCAATGCCGTTGGTCGCGCCCGTCTGACCAGTTTCTGGTACATGGCTGCTACGGCCAGGATTGCCACTGGATTTCCCTATACAGCACCGGTTGGTCTGCGGGTGTCTGCTAAGCAAGATGGTCGGGGAAAGTTTGTACCAGAAACTGATCTGGATGGAAATCTCATGTACACCGTTGATTATGGCAATGTGGAGAATCTGAATTCTGGTCAGCTGCCGTACTATGCCCGAGTCGATTTCAGAACTACATTCCAACCCGGAGGTAGTACCGGGCGGTGGTCGCTTTATTTTGAAGTGATTAATTTATTGGGTCGTGATAATCCAGTTGCACTTGAACCTCAACTCGTCAATGATCCTGATTCAACGGTGCCCAGGCTCGTCGAAGTGGCTTCGCAGGGGTTTCCTCGTATCCCAACAGTTGGGTTTCGACTACGCTTCTAGAAGAGAGTGTTAGCACCTTTGATGCTGCGCAAAATAATTTTCTGGACCCATTTCGTTGTGGCTGTAGTGGTTTCGGCGGTCATCCTTATGCTGTCGGTCACCGGAGTCCTGCTTACCTATGAAAGACAGGTTACTGACTGGGCGCACCGCCAGTACCAGGCTCCGGCTAGGAGTTCACAGACAACACCGCTTTCGATCGACGAGTTGCTCGAGCGTGTGGCCGGAGACGAGTCTGCAATCGCCCTATCCGCGATCACTGTGCGTGCTGATCCAAGGGAACCAGCTGCCTTGAATGTGGGTCGGGGTGACTATCTTTACGCCAGTCGTTACACCGGTGCGCTTTTGAACGATGGCGACAGCCCGATGCGGCACTTCTTGCGCAGCACTATGTATTGGCACCGCTGGTTTGCTCTACAGGGGGCTGACCGAGATTTTGGCCGCGCAATTACCGGCGCGGCAAATCTTGGCTTCTTCCTCCTTCTGGTGAGTGGCGTCTATCTTTTGTGGCCGCGGACATGGACGCTGCACTCAGTTCTACCCATCATCACGTTTCGGCGTGACCTCAAGAATAGGGCGCGAGATCTTAACTGGCATAATGTGATCGGGTTCTGGTTGTTTGCACCATTACTGATTATCGTGACGAGCGGTTTAGTCATTTCCTATGGTTGGGCAGGCGACCTTGTGTATCGGGTAGTTGGTGAAACTCCTCCCGTTTCGACCTCGTTGCGCGATGTAGGGACCAGTGTGCAGGTGAAGCATGCTTCTATTACACCATGTAGCTTTCAAACACTCGTGGAGCGTGTGGCCAAAACGGTGCCAGACTGGAAAAGCATTACCTTGACAGTTCCAGAATCGAACGATGCACCAGTCGTTTTCACTGTTGACCGAAGCAATGGTGGACAGCCATCAAAACGGCTAGAGCTGACCTTCTCACGCTTGGATTGTGTGTCGTACGTGATGGGAGGATATCCCACGTACAGTCGTGGTCAAAAGCTACGTAGTTGGCTCAGGTACGCCCACACAGGTGAAGTTTACGGATTCGCGGGACAAACCATTGCTGGGGTGGCTTCGCTGGGTGGTGTCGTGCTGGTTTGGACAGGTCTGGCGATGGCTTGGAGACGGTTTTTTCGCTCGTGATAATTTCAACATTGCCCGGCGCGCGGAAAACTCGACTACACGTGGTTCAGAAGTGTCAACTCTTTAGGATGTGGATTTAAATAAGCCTGTCCAAGCAAATATGCCACCTTGAGCGTTCGCGCGTGGTGACGGACAAGGGTTAAGGGCACGATGCGGGGCACGAGTCGCTGACGATAGTCTTCGATCGCCGCTAATAATTCGTTGCGTGATTCCTGGTCGAGGTTTCGTTTGAAATGACCGACTGCGTGCATCAGCACATTAGCATGCCGGCCAGGCGTTGCCCGGGTCTTCATCGCTGCCATGAATTCATCCTCATAGCGACGTGCTAATTCTGAGCGGGGGAATGCCTTCGCGTCGGCGACTAGTCGCCCCAGTTCTCGGTACCGGTTGAGTGCATGTGCCATCAGTGTCAACTTGTGGGCCGTATGAAAGCGCACAATGGTGCCGACAGTCCACCGCGCTGCAAACAGCGCGCGAAGCTTACGATAAATAAACACGCGTTCAACAAAGTTCTCGCGAAGTTGTGGATCGTGCAAACGCCCCTCTTCTTCAGTTGGCAGGTTCGGAAACTGACGAAGTAATTCGTCTGCGAAGAGGCCTCGCCCCTTACGTTTCGATGTTTTTTGATTATGCCCACTCCAAATTTTCACACGCTCCATCCCACAACTAGGAGAGTCTTTTTTCAGAATATAGCCGCTCAGCTTCTCTTTCGCTAACTCGCGAGCCCGCCGTCGGGCAAATCGACGCATCTTCGCTGTGAGATCGTTACCACTTCGACTCACCAGGTTAATGGTTTCTGGATGCTTCGGATTGCGAATGAGACGAATTGCTTCACGGGGTGTTCCGAGACCAAGCTCTACCTCTGGACAGACCGGGAACCATTCGACCAATGGCCCTAGTGTTTCAACTATGTATGGGTCGCGCTTATGACCACCGTCGTAGCGGACCTCGTCCCCGAGAAGACAGGTCGAGATACCGATACGAGGCAAAGCATCTTGCCGTATTTGCATTTTCAGAAAAATGGTGAGCCGAGAAGGAATCGAACCTTCAACCCGCAGATTAAGAGTCTGCTGCTCTGCCAATTGAGCTATCGGCCCACCTCAAACGGTTTGCGGCGGACAATGTACTACGGGTGACACAACAGCGTCCAGTTATTGGGGATGTCCGTTGCAAGTTTTTTTGACTCCCTCGATTACCTGGTCTGACTTACGGAACTCTTGTCCTGCACCAGAATGGCGCGCCTGGCAGGATTCGAACCTGCGACCTTTGGCTTCGGAGGCCAACACTCTATCCAACTGAGCTACAGGCGCTTTATTGATTACTGAGAAAAAATGGCGCGCCCGGAGGGATTTGAACCCCCGACCTACGGGTTCGAAGCCCGGCGCTCTATCCAGCTGAGCTACAGGCGCG
>CAZMUA010000011.1:100636-114755 GCA_964569695.1 uncultured Woeseiaceae bacterium | reverse complement strand
ATGGTGGACCAGACGGGGGTCGAACCCGTGACCTCGTGAATGCCATTCACGCGCGCTCCCAACTGCGCCACTGGCCCACAGTAATTGACCTGCAGGGCCACAATTCTAATCGAGCGGTAGCACTTAGATCAACGCCAGCAATGCTTCTTAGACTGGCTTCCGACCAAATATTCGCTCATAATCAGCCGGGGTATCGATATCAGTAAACGCACCTTCGTCCTTAACTGAAACCTGAACGATCGCGTCCTCGTGAGCTCGAACAACAGCTTTCGCCCCCTGAGATTTGTCAACGCCACGTAATTCATCGAAAAGAGATCGATCGAAGATCACTGGATGTCCATGTCGGTCATCAGCACCTGGTCGAACTATTGGCGCCCCAGTACGACGATAAGCCGCAAGTAGAGCAACTACCGTTTCAGAAGCCACCAACGGCACATCTACGAGTGTTACTAATGCGCCTCTCACGCCAGGCCGATCTGCGACCGAGAGTCCCACAAGCAATGATGAAATTTGACCTGCGGAGGGATTCTGATTCGACACGAAGCGCACCAAAGGCTCGTTGCTTGCAATACTGTTTTCCAAAATCGATTGGTCGGGTCCCGTAACTACGATCACATCATCAACACCACCTCGTCGTAAGGTCGTAATCAGTCGCAATAAAAAGGTTTCGCCCGCCACATCGGTGGGTAATAGTGCCTTGGGTTGTCCCATTCGTGAGGACTCGCCACCAGCTAGAATGATCCCAGGAATCATCTTTAATACTCACGATTACAAAATAGCAGGTTTAGCTCTAATCTATCGGGGAGCCTTGTTGTGCTCATCCCGCAACCTATGAACGTGTTAGAATTCACGTATGGCTCTGGTAGATGTCCAAATTCGCTGCCAACGGTGCGGAACGCAAATGGATCTGAAGGATCCATTGCCGGATGGTCCCTGGACACCGTGGCAGTTTTGGACCTGCGCCAACTGTGGTCGTCATTTCCAGACGACCTACCCCCCGCCGAAGAGTGAGAAACCAAAGGCGCCGCCAAAACCATCCCAAGACTGAGCGCGTTAACAGTTCTCACTACGGTTTCAAAACCTTTCAAAATCCAAGTCTGCGGTGGTTTAGCTAGTTACCACCTTCGGTGCTTTGAACTGCGCTAAAGTGTGCACAGCGCTTGACTTAACAATTGGAACCACCTAAACTTGGCCCGTATTTGCTCCCCATCGTAACATGGGGCATTGTCGGATCGGAGGACTAGGGCATGCCAAGCGGAACGATTGCACGGCTTCTCATTGACAAGGGATTCGGATTCATCAGAGATGAAGGTGGTATTGAACACTTCTTTCATCGGAGTTCGGTGCGGGGTTCGGTGTTCGAACTACTTCGCGAAGGACAGCGTGTTGAGTTTACTGTTGAAGAATCCGCAAAAGGTCCTCGCGCTGGGGAAGTCAAACTTCTCGAAAATTAACCTCGTTGATTGACCCTCCGGAGGTAGATTAAATCTGCTTACGGCTACTGGTCCGTTACGAAGGCTACCTTCAAATCTGGCAGAAACAAGTCAGATTAAATCATTCTCAATTAGCTCCTTGGTCAAATCTGCACGAATCACTTGGATTTCCAGAAGTCACACGAGAATCCCACATTAAGAGTTTCTAGCTTGTGTTAGCATCAACGTTTTTATGGAAGCGAACGGGGCCCGGTGGCCCTCCCGGTCTTCAAAACCGGTCGCTCCCCGCTAATACGGGGAGGCTGGGTTCGACTCCCAGGCGCTTCCGCCAGCGCAGTGGTTGCTAGTCAGCTAACGACCTCAAATGTTGTATGATTGAAATTCGAATTTAACAGGAGAAAAAACCATGTCCCGAATCGTTCAACTATTAACTATCGGCTTTCGGTCGATGGTAATTGGCGTTACTGCTCTAGCATTCGTAAGTGTTACGGCTTGTGGATCGGAACCTGCGGAACCAGAGCCTGCTGCAGAAGCTGAAGAAGCGGAAGCGGCCCCTGAAGAAGCTTCGATGGATATGACACCCGGAGTCTTCTTTATTGCTCCTGAAGAAGGCAGTACGGTCAGTAGTCCGGTGACAATGGAATTCGGTCACGAGCATTTCACGATTGAACCAATCACTGATCCGCTTACAGTGCACGAGGGTGCAGGTCACCACCACATCGGCCTCGACACCGACTGTCTACCGGCAGGTGAAATCATCCCGCAAGCGTCCCCATGGGTACATTTTGGTGACGGTTCGAACACGATTGAGATGCAACTCGAACCCGGACCTCACCGCGTCTGTTTACAGATTGGAGATGGTGAACACCGGACACTCGAAGGTATGAGCGCAGAAGTCACGTTCACTGTCGAATAACAGTTGCCAGCTAAATCATCTGGTTAGGTAATTGGCGGCCTGTTTATAGAGGTCGCCAATTATCGCACTGGTCACTTGGGTGCCACTGTCAAGGGCATGGGAATTGGCTCTCTCAAGGCTCTTCCAGCAGTTCAAGGAAGGGCTGGCGGTCCCTTAGGTTCTCCAACGCAATTTCTGCACCAGCCTTTTCAAGTGCAACCACATCGAACTGTCCGGTAGCTACTGCGGCCATTTTTGACCCGGCGGCTCTGGCGCAAGCTACATCGAGCGGGGTATCCCCCACGATCAAAATATCTCTGGCAGATAAAATCTCGACACCAAGCAGTTTTGCGCGCTGCTTGGCAATGTCAACGAGGGCGTTCCGGTGGAGAGCATCACTGCCATAGGCTCCACACAAAAAATAATCACTCAACCCGAAATAGTCGAGCTTGATTTTTGCGGTCGACTGAAAGTTACCCGTTAGCAATCCAAGAGTAACGTTTCGCCGAACAGATAAGAACATTAAGAGATCTTCAACGCCTGGCATAATGCCTTTCCTAGGACCTGGCAATTGAATTTCTTCTGTTAATCGGCCTTCATATCTCCGCTGAATCTCCACAAGCACGGCTTCGGTAGATGTGATCTGGCTCTGCCTGAGAGCCTCATCAATAATCTCGCCATCGGTCCGACCAGCAGTTGTAATACCAGTGAAGGCATCCTGAACCTGAAACAATTCGTGAAAAGTCTGATTTAGAGCGCGTAACCCTGCCCCGCCTGACAATATTAGCGTGCCGTCGATATCAAAAAGCAAGAGCGTATGACTCATACGCGGTGAACTGTCATTTGATTCATCAGGCTGCCACATCACTCATGGAAAGAACCTTAGTCTCCAAGCAAGCGATTTACTTCGTCCACGATCCGTGAACTCGTGGTGAAGGCGGTAATCGCCACGCGTAACGCTGCAAGATTGGCTCCGATGGCCAGATAAGCCAGCACCGAATGGACCCAAACGGGCATGGCATTCGTATCAACGGTCACACCTATAAGAGCCGCAACCGTCGTGATACCAATAGCAAACGTACCGATTGAAAATACTGGCCGCCGCACACGCGACACTTCGGCCACAAAATTTTGCGACAACGCATTTTCAGTTACAGCTTCACGAATAGCTTTGCCCTTCCCAATCAGATAGAACATTGCCATCGAATGAGTTAACAAGGTCACCATCGTGATAAAGATAGCCAGACTGACGTGGCGAACTACCCCATCCGAATCGGTAGCACTATAGCCAAAGAACACACTCAAGATGAGTCCGCCAATCGATAACAACATTGCGGTAACCAATGCAGCTGCCATCACTTGATCATATCAACTTGCGCAATAAACACCGATACCGAAGATCACCTCGTTGCCACCTTGCGAGCCAGCACTAGGCGTTCCTGCAAAATTGAAAAGTGATCTCTTGGTAATCCAAAACGGCCAAGCCTGACACTTCGGCCATCTTTATGACCATGAAAATCTGACCCGCCAGTCACTGCGAGGTCGAAGGTGCGCGCCTGATCGAGAAACTTGAGTTGAGTCGAAGGATTGTGACGACTATGGAAGACCTCAATCGCGCCAAGGCCATCAGCTACTAAACTTAAGAGGCACTCATGGGGAGATTTCAATAGGCCAGGATGAGCCAACGAAACTACCCCGCCAGCAGCTGCGACCATCTTAATGACTGAACGAGGTGATGGACTTTGTCGTGGCACGAATGCGGGCTGACCAGCAGCGAGCCAGCGGTCAAAGGCTTCTCGAATTGTTTTGACGTGTCCGGCCTCAATGAGCGCGCGGGCGACATGGGGTCGACCAAGCGATCCAAGCGGGTCTGACTGCTGTCTTAGGATGCTATCCGCACTAATATGCACGCCGAGCCCATCGAGACGTTCTACAATTGTCTGAATACGCTCCCACCGCTCTTGGCGGGACGCCGCAAGAAACTGTTGAAATCCAACTGGAGCCTCATCGAGAAAATAACCAAGTAAGTGGATGTCTAGACCTTGCCACACCGCTGTAATCTCAACACCAGGAACTACTGTGATGCCATATGCTGCGGACGCCGCAATCACGTCACTCACGCCAGCCATAGTGTCGTGGTCTGTGACACTGATCGTGCGAAGCTTGGCCTTATTCGCCCGCTGTACGAGTTCAGAGGGTGAATAAAATCCATCCGACGCAGTTGTGTGCAGGTGAAGGTCGATCAACGGTTGAACATGTCCAAAATTGAGGCGTGTGGAAGGGCACGACAGGAGAACTGTCGCATTATTGATCCTCAGACGCTGGCACGACGTACTCGCTTCTGAGATTCTCGAATTCGACCAGCAGGCTTTTTTTGCTTTTTCACGAGTGCTCGATATTCTCGCATGAGCAAATTCAGATGAGTCTTTTCTTCCTCAGCAAACTCAAGAAAGATTTGCTTGCCCTCCGAGTCCTCAAACCGCTCGCCATAGCGTTTAAAGAATCGATGTGAAGCCCGCTCGCATTTGATTCCAATCATCAGAGCTTTCTTGTCATCCACTCCTGTCTTACTCAATTCCTCTGCTCCCACCGCAAATAGACCCCTTGAAGCACCCTTAAAAAATAAAAATGTTGGACGCGTTTCCAGTTGAGGTTCCTTCTCGATGAGTTCTTTATAGCGGGACTCTAGGGTCGACAGATGCTCATGTTCCTCTTCAGCTAATGCTTTAAACACACGTTGAGCTCGAGAATTTTTCGCAATCTTGGCCGCACGTGTATAAAAATCAAGGCCACTGCGCTCAGTCGCTAGCGCGATACGCAAGGCATCTCGTGCGAATAGCGATTCGGTGGCCGGTTCCTCAACTGCTGACGTTCGTCCACTCTTACACTTTTCACACAATCCATAGATCTGCAATACGCTCTTATCACTAGAGAAGTTTCGAGCGACTGTGACCTCTTCGATAAGCTGCTCGATGTCAGAACTCAAAAATTCCGCTGAGTGGTTACACGAACTACAGATAAGGTGAAAGTGGCGAGGATGACGGTAGGAATGCTCAAAGCGGGCACGGCCTTCACCAAAATCGACTTTCCGTGCAATACCCGCATCAACCATCCACTGCAAGGTTCGATATACAGTGGCTCGACCTATTTGAGGGTCTTCACGTCGAACAATATCAACCAAGTCATCGGCACTTAGGTGCCCTTCTTGGCTCAGGAAGACATCCACAATTAAGTCCCGCTTTTTCGATCGTTTACTACCAGCGGGACGAAGACGGCTAAGGTAGGCTTCGCGGGCTTCAATCACGGTTAACTTCCCCGCAGGTGAACATTAGGCACTGAATGACGAACCGCAACCGCATGTGGACTTGGCGTTCGGATTCTTGATAGTAAAACCTCCACCGGTCAAGTTATCGACGAAGTCAACTTCGGCTCCCGTGAGATAGCGAATACTAATAGGATCAACGAACAATTTAACGCCATTTGATTCAAACACACGATCTGAATCTGGGTCGACTGCGCCTTCTTCGATCATCAAGCCATACTGAAAACCTGAACAGCCTCCACCCTGGACAAAAACACGCAACCCGGCATTTTCCTTTTTTTCCTCAGCCATGATCGCCTGAATCTTTGATGCGGCACTAGCGGTGACATTTACTAGGTTCGACATATGATTAGGTCCTCCTACCTTTACAGTAAATTATAACCGGCTGGTAGCGTTAGCTTCAAGCGGCTGACATTACACCGGATCAACAACAGGCAGCGACTTTGTTAGCTTCCCAGGCCGGCGAGTTGATGGCCAGATGCGACTTCGATCTCATGATGTAGGCTGGCACCATGAGCATCCATTGTAACGATCGCAGGAAACTCTCGAACATGAAGGTGCCACATGGCTTCAGGCGTCCCAAAGTCCAGCAACGATACGCCATCAACCTGCTCGATGGTGCGGGCATAGAATTGGGCAGCACCCCCTATCGCATTGAGGTAGACCGCGCCGGTCTCTTTAAGAGCAGCCAGCGTTTTGTCACCCATGCCGCCTTTACCAATCACAGCCTTAACACCGTATCGTCTCAGGATTTCACCTTGGTAGGGTTCCTCGCGAATGCTGGTCGTAGGCCCGGCCGCAGTAATCTTCCAGCGATCGCCATCTCTTACAACCACTGGACCACAGTGATATAAAGCAGAACCCTGCAGATTGACTGGAGGATCGTGTTCCATCAGATACGCATGAACTTGATCTCGTCCGGTGTACATCCTGCCAGTAATCAGCACTACGTCGCCGACATGCAGCCCTCGAATGGTTGCATCGTCGAGCGGAGGATGCAGAACAGTTTCGCGTCCAGTCAAAATCGGATTTCCAAGACCCTCCGCTACCATTGGAACCGTTGGTTGAGTTGGATCTCGATACATCCATTCACGAATCATGCCGGTCTCACCATCCAAGACGAGACCTAGACGTCGAAACGCCCAGCAATCGTACGCGACTGAAACAAAAAAACTCGCTGGCAAACGATTGAGCGCGCCAATCTTGCACCCAATCAACGACACATTTCCGCTAAATCCCATCGTCCCGATCCCGAGATCGTTAACTGTTGTCATGATGGATTGTTCTAGATCTGCAAGGTGGGTATCCGCATTTGTGTCATCTAGCTTCCGGAACAACTGCTCCTTTGCATGCAGGTATCCCGAGGTACGATCACCGCCAACACACACACCCACCGCTCCTGGACTGCAGCCTTTGCCTTGCGCATGCCAGACGGCGTGCAGGATACATTTACGTACCCCTTCCAATGTGCGATCGGCTTGACCTAAATGGGACAAGTTGCACGGCAACGCATATTGCGCGTTCGTGTTTTCACAACCCCCACCTTTTAATAATAAGCGGACTTCGATATTCGGAGACTCCCATTGCTCGAAATGCACAATCGGAGTACCAGGCCCGAGGTTGTTTCCTGAATTTTTTCCTGTAATGGAGTCAACGGAATTTGGCCGAAGTTTTCCCAGCCGAGTCGCTTCAACAATTGCATCTTTAATCTGTTGCCGTAATTCGATTTGATTCACACCAACAGGAACACGAACCTCGAAGGTCGGCATACCGGTATCTTGACAAATTGCTCCTTCATTCTCAGCAGCTTGATCGATGTTCGTCGCGATAATGTTGAGGGCCTGCCCTGAGCGAGTATCGGTCGGTTCAGCGGTAATAGCGCCTGATATTGCGGTTCGGACGTCTGGCGGTAAGTCCGTAGCTGTCTGGACTATTAACTGAAGGATGCTGTCAAAGAAGTGCGGCAACATAAGACTTATTTCACGACCATTATCGCGAACATCAACCTAACTATGTAGCCAACAAGCGCTCCACGTACGCTGATAATTCCTCGTACGGCAACGTCCCTGGGTTATACAGTTGCACGGTTCCTTCTCTGTCAATAATGATCAGAGTCGGGGTCGTGCTCACACCAAAATCGAGAAAGTTCTGGTGGCTCACGGGTACACTCATCCAAGTTGGAATCGGAAATCTCTCTTGGTACGCCCCTTGTAGATACTCAAGCTCTTGTTCGGGTGTCGCTTCCTGGCCTCGTGACATATAGCCATAAAGCTGTGTCGGCCCAATAATCGCAAGCTTTTGTTCACCGTACTGTGTATGCAACTGCTCTAAAATTGGCAACTGCTGCTTACAATCTGGACACCAATGGGCCCAGAAGAATGCCACAACAACCTTGCCTTTTAGATTTTCTGACGATACCGGTGCCGATTCGCCGAGATAATGTTCAACATCGAGTGAAGGAAAAGGTTGCCCCTTCAGACTGAGCAATAAAACGTTCTTCTGGATACGCGTCTCAAGGCTGCTTCCTCTGTAACTCTCATGTGCACCACGTAGGAACTCCAACGCACCCGCCCGGTCTCCCTTTGCATCCAGCGCACGACTGAGCACTTCTATCCCGGCTCCCAGCGCAGTGGGAAGTTGAGATTCTGCATCCACCGCTCGATCGCTGAGTAAGACGACACTCCCGTCGTAGGCCTCACGCGCATATTGCTCGGCTACATCCCACTGCTCCGCGAAACTGGCCCCACGCCCGAGCCAAGAAGCAGCGACAAGCCATCCCGCTGATGCCTGATCGTGATGACTACGTTGTTGCTCGATCAGCACCTGGGCCTGCGAAACCTCTTCAGCCCACGCCATGTCACGTATCTGGCCTATTAGCGCGGTAATCTCGATTGGGGAAACGCTAGGCGCCTTTGATTCGCAACCTAAGGTCACAATTGACGCCATCAGTAGAACAAGGCTAGAAACTGTCTTGATTACCATCTATCAGTTCCCCTATTTTCAATTGCACTCGTGCGTTCAAGATGTCGAGTTAAACAAAGTCATCTCTGTTCGCACGATCTCTTAACGTCGGACGCTCGAATTCCCTATCATCCGAGTTAGCACAGGCAGAATCGCAGCCGCAACGGCAAGCTTAATTAGATCTACAAGCACAAATGGGTAGAACCCAAACCCTAACGCCGCATCAACACTCATCTGAGTCCATGGACTTAAGATTAACCAAGTGACACCACCCGCAAAGATCAGGCAGAGCCCAACACCCATCGCGATGAATCTGGTTAAAAGGTATTGGTTGAAACCTCGTTCAACGAGAGCTCCTACCACCAGAGCCGCTATCGGATAACTCATAAGGTAACCGGCTGTCGGACCGAGGAGTCGTCCCAGGCCTGGCACGAGCAACGGGCTTGCCGCGAATGCCGGTAACCCAGCAATCCCGATGGCCAAGTAAAGAAACTGACAGCTGGCACCCAGACGTGTACCGAGAACGGCGCCACTAAGGAGCACGATCATCGGTTGTATCGTCATTGGCACGGGTGTGAAAGGCAGCGGCAAACTGATTTGTGAAGTTGCTGCAGTGAGCGCCACAAACAGAAAAACAGTGGCCCACCGTATGGCAGTGGTAGTCTGATGTACAACAGCAGTATTCGTTACCATAGCGCGAGGGATATCCATTCGAGTTAGGATGTTTGACATCCAAAGATTAGGCATTCTGGAATTGTAACGTATGAGAACCGCTCTCACAATTGCCGGCAGTGATTCTGGGGCTGGAGCTGGAATCCAAGCCGATCTTAAGACTTTTTCGGCTCATGGCGTGTATGGAACAAGTGCCATCACCGCCATTACAGCGCAGAACACTCTTACCCTAAGTGACACGGTAGTACTAACGCCTAAAATTGTGACTGCGCAGATTAAAGCAGTAGTTGAAGACTTTCAAGTGGATGCGATCAAAATAGGAATGCTTTCGACACGCCAAATCGTCAAAACCGTTGCAGCTATAGTAGCCAAATTGAATATCAAGAACGTTGTCGTTGATCCTGTCATGCTAGCAAAAACTGGGAACCGTCTTTTGGATGATGATGCAGTGGTTGCGGTTAAAGAAAATTTACTTCCTTACGCTGCAGTTGTAACACCAAATGCAGTAGAAGCAGCTATTCTGGCAGGAATTACTGTTTCATCATTAGAGAGTGCCCGTGAAGCGGCTCGCCGCATTCACGCCCTTGGACCAGCCACTGTAGTCGTTAAAGGTGGACACCTCGATACTCCGGAAGCTATTGACCTACTCTATGACGGCAAGGAGTTCACTGAATTCGCTGGACCAAGACTGACATGCACTAATACCCATGGCACCGGATGCACATTTGGTGCTGCAATTGCCGCAAACTTGGCACTAGGTTACCCAATCCAGCAATCCGTTGCGCGAGCGAAGGAATACGTGGCACAGACTATCCGACACGGCTTACCGCTTGGCCAGGGACATGGCCCAGTGAATCATTCTTGGCGAAGTCGATAAGCTATACTTGGAAATATGGCAATGTCGTTGTTTTTGATTACGACAGTCGAACTTAACCTCACCGCACTTATTGACGCTGTTTCGACTGCAGCTAGTAAGCCGAGTGGTGAGGGTGAGTCACTGCAAACTGGAGCGATTGCGACCTTCCTAGGTGTAGTCCGCGGCGAAAATCTTGGTCGTCGTGTGCTGCAGCTAGAATACGAAGCTTATGAACCGCTGGCGGTGCGAGCCTTCGCCAGAATCGGCGCAGAGGTTGCTGAACGGTGGCCAGCGATTCGGTTAGGGATTCACCACCGAATCGGTCGCCTAGAAGTTGGCGAGGCTAGCGTTGCGATTGCGACATGCTCACCACATCGTGTCGACGCATTTGCAGCTTGCCGGTACAGTATCGAGCGCATTAAACAAATTGCACCGATATGGAAACATGAGTTCTTTGAGGGTGGAGACGTTTGGATTGAGGGTGCGACCGCCGATCCTCATGATGAAGAGGCAAAGACCGAGGCGTTTCGACGAGCATGCGCATAAAGGTTTTTTTGTTCGCTAGGCTCTGCGATATCGTTGGGACTAACGAAATAGAACGAGAAGCACCAATTGGAACAACGATCCGTATGCTTTGGGATGATTTAATCGCTGATTTTCCTGGTCTAGAAGCATACGGTGAGTCGTTGTCGAGTGCCGTGAATGCAGAGTACGCGCGTATGGATGTCGTATTAAATGACGGTGATGAGGTAGCTTTTCTGCCCCCTGTTTCAGGTGGTTAGAGCGCAACGTAACGGCTCCTCGTTGCTCAACTCAACTAGATTTTCACCATGTTTGACAAGCTGACTGAAATTGAAGAGCGGTACGATGCTCTAACGGCGCTTCTTAGCGATCCTAGCGTGCAAGCGGACGCTAAGACATACCGAATGCACGTAAAAGCTCTTGCCGAAATCCAACCGCTAATCGAACAATTTCGGGAATACAAGGAGGTAGCCAAAGAGATCGCACAGGCTGAGGAATTAACCAACGCAAGTGATGACGAAATGCAGCAGCTTGCACAACAGGAACTCCAGACACTCAAATCTCGTCAGGAAACACTTCTGGAACAGATTAAAGTGCTACTGATTCCGAAAGATCCGAACGATGATAAAAACGTGGTTTTGGAAATTCGGGCAGGTACTGGCGGTGATGAAGCAGGGCTGTTTGCTTCAGACCTCTACCGGATGTACGGGAAATATGCCGAAGGTCAAGGGTGGCGACTGGATGTTCTCTCGGCTAATGACACGGGTGTTGGTGGGCTGAAGGAAGTGATTGTACTTATTGAAGGCCGTCGCGTGTACAGTCAATTAAAGTATGAGAGCGGCGTGCATCGGGTACAAAGAGTCCCAGCAACGGAAGCAAGTGGTCGCATTCATACCTCCACCGCAACAGTCGCAGTACTTCCGGAAGCAGAAGAAGTGGATATTCGGATTGACTCCAAAGATTTGCGTATCGACACATTTTGTTCAAGTGGTCCAGGCGGCCAAAGTGTCAATACCACCTACTCGGCTGTACGGATCACACATCTCCCTACTGGAATGGTGGTATCCCAACAAGATGAAAAATCCCAGATTAAGAATAAGGCTAAAGCAATGAAAGTGCTGCGCGCCAGACTCTACGAACTCGAGCTTCAGCAACAGCAGGCGGCGATCGCCAAGGATCGCCGCAGTCAAGTAGGAACCGGAGAACGATCAGAAAAAATCCGAACATATAATTTTCCTCAAAGTCGGATCACCGACCATCGCATCAATTTTACGACGCATCAACTTACTAACATTTTGGACGGAGACCTCGCGGAAATCATCAATGCCACTACTACGTATTACCAAGCAGAAAAACTTAAAGATGCGGAAACCTTGACTAAAGACTAATGACAATTCATGAACATGTCGTAGCTGCGCGCTCACGCTTGGAACACGCTGGTATCGAAACCTGCAACGCTGAAATTGACGCCGAAGTCCTTGCCCGACACGTACTCGGATGGAATCGGGCGCATTATTTGTCACACCGTCACAATGTGCCGCATCTCTCATTTGATTCTTGCTTTGAAAACCTGATAGCTCGTCGTGAACGTCGTGAGCCGCTTGCTTTTATAACGGGTACTAGAGAATTCTGGAGTCTTCAATTTGACGTCTCCGAAGGAGTTTTGATTCCTCGGCCAGAGACCGAAATCATCGTAAAGACTGTCCTCGATACGATCCCAGATCGTACAGCTTCGTTTCGAATTGTAGATGTCGGAACAGGAAGTGGATGTTTAGCTGTTTCACTGGCGACTGAATTTCCAAATGCTCAGGTTCTAGCCACCGATGTGTCGCGTGCTGCTATTGAGATCGCAAAGAGGAACATCGCCAAAAACGACCTGGCGGGTCGCATTGAGTGCCGTCATACCAGTTTCCTAGCTGGCGTGGAAGAGTCAATTGAGGTTATTGTCTCAAATCCACCATATATTCCGACGAATCATCTCACGGACCTTCAGTCGGAAGTTCGAAATTATGAGCCCGGGGTAGCACTAAACGGCGGCATGGACGGCTTGGAAGGATTTCGAGCGCTCCTTTCCCAAAGTGAAATCAAGTTAGCACGAAAAGGTTGGCTATTTTTTGAGTTTGGATTTGGTCAGTTGAACGGAGTTAAAGCACTCATAGAAGAGCATGAGAATCTTGAACTGGTCAACGTTGTCCATGATCTCCAGACGCTTCCACGCGTTGCCGTTCTCCGCCGACGATGATCTTTATGTCAAATACAACTATGCCTGAATGCCTGTTCTGTCGAATTATTGCTGGTGAATTACCCACGGCTTTCGTCTATCAAGACAGTCAACTTGTAGTATTCAACGATATTAATCCACAAGCGCCAACGCATGTACTTATCGTTCCACGCCAACATATTGCAACATTAAATGATCTTCGCGAGGACGATGACGGGCTCGTTGGCGAAATGATCAGACGGGCAGCCATAATTGCTAGAGAACGTGGAATTTCTAGCGATGGATATCGTACGGTATTCAATTGTAATCAGGGCGCAGGTCAGACGGTGTTTCACATCCACTTGCACTTACTTGGCGGACGTTCGCTCACTTGGCCTCCAGGCTAGCTGAGAAGCGCGCCCTTACCGTTCTTCAGATCGTCGTAGTACATACCAACCTCGACCTGCAACTCGATCGAGCACGAAGTCAACCGCCAAATAACCCTGACTGAAGTAGGTTTTGAACAGTTCTCGAACGGTCATCCTCCAATGTTTCGCTAGTTCAGGCACTTGAACCTGCATATTGCTGAAGTCTCTTGGAATCTCCAAATGAAGTTCAGTCGAACCAGACTGGAGATTCACATCCTTACAGGCTAACCATCCGTCGACAACTTCCGTTTCATTTAGGAATTCATTAGGTACTACAGCTGCTTTGGAATTCGCAGGTCGCTCGCTGCCAGCGACTAACTGCTCCACCCGTTCGGTCCTAACCCACCATTCAGCGATCAGGCGATCTGTTGGCGTGCCAGAATGCAGAGGACTACTGGATTCCCCATAAATATTCTCTTTGTATTCCGAAACAATAACACCCAGTTTGCAAAAATTCAGATGGGCGTTCATCGCTTGCAAGGGATCGAATGTCCACTCGATTAGATCAACCCCCATTTGTAATGCGCGTACTCGCTGCTGGAACTTCAACTCTTTTCCAATTCCTGCACTGCGGTGATGTTCAAGGACTCCAAGCATGTGGGACCACTGCGTTAACTGACCGCGGCGGACCCCGGGCAACGAATAAACGAAACCCACCATTTCGCGACTTTCATCAAACGCTCCAATCAGTATGCCCCCGCGTTTAACGTTCACCGCTAGAATGGGAACAGGCACAACATCTTCCGCGTCCGTGTATTCCCAAACCTGCTTTTCCAACTCCACCACCGATCGAAATTCTTCTAGTGATGTTAAATCTTGATATTCCATCG
>CAZMUA010000011.1:0-100626 GCA_964569695.1 uncultured Woeseiaceae bacterium | reverse complement strand
CCCTCACGGAGTCCTAGTTGAGACCGTAGTTGCCTCTTAGAAATCTGTTGCTGTCAATACTTCGAGTCACAGGAGCATTATACAAGTCGAGTATTGGTCAACTGCGTAATGAGACGCGTAACTTGCACTACAATGAATAAGTATACGGAAGTGCCCCGGTCAACTGTCTGGGCGACAATCACTATTCTCGACGAAACGCCTAATGCCGAATTGGAAATCGACACTTAACCTGCCTAAGACTGCCTTTTCGATGAAAGCCAGCTTGCAGACTGCTGAACCGGCCGCAATTGCCCGCTGGGATTCGATGAAACTCTACGAGCAGATTAGAGCTCGCCGAGCCGGCGCGCCAAGATTTGTCCTTCACGATGGCCCACCATATGCAAATGGCCACATTCACATTGGAACGGCTTTAAACAAAATTTTGAAGGACTTTATCGTCAAATCGAAAACGATGGCTGGATTCGATAGTCCCTACGTTCCAGGCTGGGACTGTCATGGTCTGCCAATTGAGCTCAACGTAGATCGTGAGCTAGGTTCAAAGAAGCGCAGTATGAGTGTGGCTGATATTCGTAGAGCTTGCCGTAAGTACGCTGAGAACTACGTAAATCTCCAGCGTGAAGAATTTAAACGACTTGGCGTCCTAGGTACGTGGTCAGAACCATATTTGACAATGGCATACCCATACCAAGCGGCCATCGTGCGCGCTCTCGGTCGTTTTGTCGAAAAGGATATGGTTTATCGAGGCAAGAAACCAGTACATTGGTGTACTCACTGTCGAACCGCTCTGGCAGATGCGGAAGTCGAGTACAGCCAACACGCCTCTCCATCGATCTATGTGGAGTTTCCACTTACGGAAGAAAGCTCCGCCACCTTAACAACTCGCCTACCAGCTCTCGCAGATCAAAAACTGTCGGCACTTATTTGGACGACAACGCCATGGACCATTCCCTCAAATCTTGCGCTGGCGTTTCACCCTAATTTCGACTACGGGATTTACGATATGGACGGTACCGCGATCCTTGTAGCCGACAGCCTTGCAGAGAGAATCAGCAATGAGATTGGTCGATCGCTCACAAAACGTCTTGCGACCATCAAAGGGCGTCATCTTGAAGGTCTTCAATTTCAGCACCCTCTCTACGATCGCGAATCAGTCGGGGTCCTTGGCGACTACGTGACCCTTGAGCAGGGTACTGGGGTTGTACATACTGCTCCAGGGCACGGTGCGGACGACTTCAACACTGGTGTACGATACAAACTCCCAACCTATGCCCCGGTTGATCCCACTGGACATTTCACTGACGAGGTCGAGTTGTTTGCCGGCCTACAAGTCTTCGAGGCCAATGGAAAAATTGAAGAGGCTTTATCGGCAAATGGCCGCCTTTGGCATCGGGATACATTTGAGCACTCGTATCCTCATTGTTGGCGATGTCATACGCCCGTAATTTTTCTGGCGACCCCACAATGGTTCATTGCGATGGAAACACGGGAACTACGTGCCCGTGCACTTGATGCTGTCTCTAAAGTGCAATGGTTTCCAAACTGGGGCCAAGACCGAATTCACAATATGCTGGCCGCCAGACCTGATTGGTGTATTTCACGCCAGCGGTCCTGGGGTGTACCCATCCCAGCGTTATATTGCACTGCTTGCAATGAAGCTACTCTGACAACTGAACTCATTGAATCCGCAGCAAATGTCTTCGAGCGTTATGGTGCTGACGCCTGGTACGAACGAGATCTGAAGGAATTCTTGCCATCGAATCTGAAATGCACGGGTTGTGGAGGACAGGAATTTAAACGCGAACGTGACATTCTCGACGTCTGGTTCGACTCAGGGTCAAGTCACGAAGCAGTACTTGAACAACGCGATCTTGGATGGCCGGCTACTGCATACCTGGAAGGCAGTGATCAGTACCGTGGATGGTTTCATAGTTCACTGCTCGTCGGACTTGGAACGAGAGACGCCGCTCCGTACGAGCAAGTTATTACGCATGGATTTGTTGTTGCTGAAGATGGAAGAAAGATGTCCAAGTCCCTCGGCAACAACATTGCACCACAAGCGGTGATCGACCAGAGCGGAGCTGAAATTCTTCGACTTTGGGTTGCAGCTGTTGATTACCGTGAAGACATGCGCATTGGTGAAGAAATCCTTGCGAGAATCGTCGAAGCCTACCGTAAGATCCGCAACACGCTACGTATCCTCGCAGGTAATCTCTCAGACTTCGATCCCGAGACGGACCTCGTTGCAACAAAACAATTGCGGGAAATTGATCGGTACGTGTTAGCCAGGTACGCTGATACGGCCAGCAAGATTACTGAAGCCTATTCTCGATACGATTATCAGACAATTTTTCATACACTTAATACCTTTCTTACAGTTGATGTCAGTGCCTTCTATATCGATATTTCTAAGGATTTACTTTATACATACAGCAACAACCATCCGGCACGTCGCTCGACGCAAACTGCCATCTATCACATTGCCGACGGAATCGCTCGTCTCATTGCACCAATTCTGCCAGTCACTGCTGATGATTACTGGGGTGTCCTGCCAGGCCAGCGAAGTAGCTCAGTACATCTGGCTGATTTTCAAGACAACGTTGGACAATGGCATGACCAGCAACTCATCGACCGTTGGAATCGTCTAATCAAGATGCGAGAAGTTGCCAATGTCGAAATCGAAAAGCTTCGAAAACAAAAAGTTGTTGGTACGTCGTTGGAAGCTCTGGTCCATGTGACCGCAGGTGGAGAGACATTGGCACTGCTAGAACAATACCGTGAAGTGCTCGATACATTATTCATTGCACAAGTTCGCCTTGAGTCTGACGCTCATCTTAAAGTGACTAAAAACAATGATGACATTCCAGCCGGCCAAGTTTCTGGCGAAGCGTTCCAATTGCAGGTCGAACGAGCCGAAGGAACACGCTGTGAACGTTGTTGGCGCTACGTGTCAAACGTCGCAGTCACAGCCGAAGTAGAAGGCCTATGTACTCGGTGTGTGGAAATGTTAAAAAACCAGTAAAGTACCCTTAAACCAATGTTAAACAACATTCTCAAGCCTACTCGCTGGTCAGTATTCAGCCAATTGTTTCAGCATTTCAACCTTATTTCGTTCATTATAGTCGCGAGCACGATACTGCTTGATTACGCAACAAAAGTCTTCGTGCATCAACTGATACCTCTCCATAACAGTGTCAATTTGATTCCAGGCTTCTTGAATATCACTCACGTTCGTAATACCGGTGCGGCGTTCGGTATTCTGAATACAGTCGATTTTCCGTTCAAAACATCAATAATGGTCGGCATCGCCCTCCTAGCACTGGTGGTGCTGACCTTGTACGCCTACAACACGAACCCGCAAGGTAATTTTGCACGAATAGGATTTGCGCTCATCGTTGGAGGAGCAATCGGCAATCTCATTGACCGAGCCAGCACCGGATATGTTACAGACTTTATTGATGTCTTTTGGGGAACATATCATTTCTGGGCGTTCAACATTGCAGACGCTACAATTACAATTGGTGCGGCATTACTGCTATTAGACACAATAGAATCGGAGTGACATGTATCCCAGATTGCTGGAGTTGGGTCCCCTCGCAATTTATTCCTATGGTGTCCTTTTGGCCGCCGCTTATCTTGTCGGCCTAAAACTCGCACTAGTACGATCTCAAAGTCGAGGCTTAGATGCCAATAAAATGATGGACCTTGGTATCTACATTATTATCAGTGCCCTCGTGGGCGCGAAGGCGATGCTGTTGATTGTAGATTTTGACTACTACACAAGTAGTTCAACTCAATTCTTATCATTGATTAGATCAGGTGGAGTTTTTTACGGGGGTCTACTTGTATCGGTGATCGTTGCTTTCTGGTTCCTCAAGAAACACCGAATGAACACTTGGAATGTGTGTGACGCATTCGCGCCTGGAATTGCACTTGGCCATGCAGTGGGCCGTCTTGGGTGTTTAATGGCCGGTTGCTGTTACGGCAGCCCCACCAATCTGCCTTGGGGCATCACCTTTACAAATACGTTTGCGGCAGCCAATGTCGGGACTCCCCTGAACACCCTTCTGCACCCGACACAACTTTATGAATCGTTTGCGGAGTTTGCTATCTTACTCATCCTAATCGGGACTGAACGAAAAGGATCGAGATTTGCCGGTCGCACATTCTGGTTGTACATCGTTTTGTATGGTCTCTCAAGATTTGCGATTGAGTTTTACCGTGGAGATCCAAGAGGCATGGTGTTCGATCTTCTGTCCACGTCGCAATTTATTGCGGCTTTGCTCGTTCCACTTGGTAGCCTGATGCTGATCTATCTATTCAGAACAAATAGTCCAGACATCCCTTCTACAAGAGGACGTCGCACCCAAACAGCGTAAAGCTTCACGTTTCGGTAGGTGAAGATTCCGCGTAGCCTATGAGAAGCGATCTATTGGATGAAATGTCGACTAGTCAGTACGTTCTTGAGTTGCCAGTACCTGATGATTACGCTCATGACAGAGTTGACCTTGTGCTCGCTGCATTACTACCAACATTTTCTCGCGCTCAAATCCAACGGCTGATCAGACAGGGTCGAGCACAGGTCAATGGTAAGGTGCTGAAATCGAGTTCTGCAGTGCAACAAGGTGCAACCGTGTTGCTCACAGTACCTCCCACAGTTAAAGCAATACCGAAAGCAGAAGCCCTGCCGATTACGATTATCCACGAAGATCCTGACATCGTCGTCGTTGATAAACCAGCCGGTATGGTTGTTCATCCATCAGCTGGGCACACGGCCGGAACCTTAGTCAATGCTTTACTCCATCATGTTACGGATTTAAGTGGTGTAGGCGGCGAAGAACGACCTGGCATCGTGCACCGTTTAGACCGAGGTACGTCAGGCGTTATGGTTGTCGCCAAGCACGATCAGGCACATCGAGAATTGAGTCGTCAATTTCGTGACCGTGAGATTAATAAAGAGTACGTAGCGCTTGTGTGGGGTCAAGTGCAGGCCGGCAAACGAATCGAGTTGCCAATCGGCCGAGATAGCGTGCAGCGCAAACGGATGTCGATCCGAGGACGCCGGGTACGAACTGCGATCACCAAAATCATCTCGGTGGAACCATTCAAAGGTGTCACGCTAGTCCGTGTCGCTATCACGACGGGGCGTACCCATCAGATTCGAGTTCATATGAAAGCCATTGGACATCCTGTCGTTGCTGACCCACTCTACGGAGGTAAACGCCGCCATCTACCTAGCCATCTACGCGTTATTGGACAACTTGATCGCCCGTTTCTTCACGCAGAAAGTCTAGCTTTTACTCATCCTCGTGATGGGACACGCATGGAATTTCGCACCCCCCTACCGGAGGATGTGAAATTTGTGCTTACAACGCTGAAACAACCTACCTCACCACCTTAATCAGCGTTTGCGACAGCTACAATTATTTCTTGAGCTTTTCAGGTTCTTTTTCGGAAGGGGCAGGCACAGTCGGCGCTTCTGGCATAAGGGCCATCTCTAAAATTTCCTCAATGGTAGAGACATAGTGAATCGTCATTTCGTTCCTTAGTTCTTCTGTCAAATCTTCTTTAATATGCTTCTCATTCAACTGGGGCACGATCACACGTGTAATACCAAGGCGCCTAGCAGCCAGCACTTTTTCTTTAATACCACCAACAGGAAGAACGTTTCCGGATAGCGTGATCTCCCCTGTCATTGCCAAGTCGGCCCGTACTGAGCGATTTGTCAACCTTGAGGCAACAGCCGTCGCCATAGTCACACCAGCAGAAGGACCGTCTTTGGGAACAGCCCCAGAGGGTACGTGTACATGAAGCGAACTGTTTTCATAAAACTTCGGATCAACACCGTAAGGATCGGCATTGGCGCGAAACCATGACAACGCGGTTTTTGCAGATTCTCTCATCACGTCTCCCAACTGGCCGGTCAACGTCAATTCTCCCTTACCAGACATCAGCGTAGCCTCTACAAATAGCACCTCGCCACCAGTTGGTGTCCATGCCAAACCAACAGCCACACCCGGATCCTTAGTGCGATTCGACACTTCCTCATCATGAAATCGTGGCGCGCCCAGCATCTCAACGACAACTTTCGGTGTGATTGAAACGGGCACCTCGTTACCTTCTGCCCACCGCCGTGCGACCTTTCGACATAATGCTCCTATTTCCCGCTCAAGGTTCCGTACACCAGCTTCACGGGTATACCCACGGATTACTTCACGTAACGCAGCTTCCTCAAACGTGATTTTTTCAGATGTCAACCCATGATTGACAACCTGTTTATCGACAAGATGTTCTTGTGCGATCGTGAGCTTTTCTTCTTCGGTGTAACCAGGTAATTCAAGGACTTCCATCCGATCACGCAGCGCTGGTGCCACTGGGTCCAGCACGTTAGCCGTCGTAAGAAATAGCACTTCGGACAGGTCAAACGGCACGTCCAAATAATGATCACGAAAAGTATTGTTCTGCTCTGGGTCTAACACTTCGAGCAACGCCGAAGCGGGATCGCCTCTGAAATCGGCTCCCAGTTTGTCGATCTCATCAAGGATAAAAACAGGATTCTTAGATTCTGCCCTTCTTAGTCCCTGTATAACCTGACCAGGCAGTGCACCAATATAGGTTCTCCGATGACCTCGAATTTCTGCCTCATCACGCATTCCCCCAAGTGATACTCGGACAAATTTTCGATCGAGAGATGCTGCGATAGATTTCGCCAGCGAGGTTTTTCCTACACCAGGCGGCCCGACAAAACACAAAATTGGACTCTTAACGTCTTTGTTGAGTTTACGAACTGCAAGATACTCAACAATTCGGTCTTTCGCTTTCTCAAGGTCCGAATGGTCATTGTCAAGCACAGATTTCGTACGCTTAAGATCAATAATCTCTTCTGTACGTTTATCCCAAGGAAGGGCAACAAGCCAATCCAAATAGGTGCGTGAGACCGTATACTCGGCTGCAGCAACTGGCATTTTTGATAAGCGATCAAGTTCACGGACCGCTTCCTTGTGAACAGAGTCTGGCATTCCAACGGCATCAATCTTGGTGCGAATTTCTTCTATTTCCTTGGCCTGATCGTCACCTTCTCCTAATTCTTTTTGGATGGCTTTCATTTGTTCACGAAGAAAATATTCACGCTGGTTCTTCCCAACCTCAGATTGCACCTGTGATTGGATTTTTGAACCCAGTTCAAGCACTTCAAGCTCTTTAATTAAGATCCTATTTAACACATCGATACGTACATGTACATCAAGAGTCTCTAACACTTCTTGCTTGACCGCCGTGCTTAGCGTTGTCAAGCTCGATGCTATAAAATCCGTCAGCTTTCCAGGCTCATCAACATTGGTAGAGAGTGTTTGTAAATCATCGGATAACAGAGGAGACAACGACACGACCTGTTGAAAGTTGGTCTTAATGTTGCGTTGCAATGCATCAATTTCTAGATGATCGCGCTCGGTTACCAACTCCGCTGCAGACTCTACATTCGCCTTAAGGTAAGGATGCGCAGTCGTCAGACTAACCAGACGTAATCGCGACAGACCCTGGACAATTAGACGCAAGCTGCCATCGGGCAGCTTAAACATCTTGTGAATATGGGTGGCCGTCCCAACTTGATACAAATCGTCTTGACTAGGCTCTTCAGTTGAGGCATCACGCTGTGTGAACACGCCAATGAGTGAGCCGTCATTCACGGCATCCTCGACCAGTCGAACGGAGCTTTCGCGTGCAACCGCAAGTGGAATAAATGAATTGGGAAAGAGGACAGTATCGCGAAGCGGTAGCACGGCAACTTCGGATGGAATCTCTGATTCCTGCGTGCTACCGATTAATTCATTAACGGTCTTGAGTTCAGGTTGATCGCTCATCTGCGACTCTCCGTGGCCCTTCGGGCCTGAGGACACCTCAACCCGACCCACGCTGGCACCAATCCCTAAAAATCACCAGCGCAACACATCAATTCGACGATTCAATAAAAGTTTTCAACGAGAATTCACCGTGACTTTGAGTCATAGCGTGATCACGCCGTTCGGCTATCTCGTTCAACTCTTCGCAGTCCTTACATCGAACCGCAAATGGAAGCGCTCGTAACCGCTGTTCGGTAATCTCATCGCCACACTCAAAACAGTATCCATAGGCTTCCTGTTCTAGTCGGGCTAGTGCTTCGTCAATTTGCGTGAGCGTTTCGGCTTTCATTTGAATTAGGGCGAACTCAATTTCACCCTGAATATCAGCTTCTGAAGTCTCGACGTCATCAAGAACGCCTTGCATGACAGCACCATTACCCTCAGCACGAACGTCACGCATTCTGTCAATGACTTCACTCACAATCTCACGGCGCCTGTCTTGCAGGATCCGCCTCAATTCCTCATACCGATTTCCACTTATTTTCGTTGCGACCATCAAACTTACACTCCTTCATGCAGCTACGAACTACTCAACTTCACCCTAGAAACGCCACATCGTAATTCTCAAGTGCCAATTCGGACCAGCAGCCAAGGGATATCCACCTTGCTTGGCAAGACGATAAGCCCAGGGGCGTCTCCTCTTAACTAACCAAAACTCATGACTTTACACAATAAATACACATCCGTCCAGCTTTCAGGCTACCTAATCCGTCTGAGGTTATAGACGACACAAATACACTTCTGGTTTCTCACAATAAGTTCATCGGCAAAAAGCAGCCCGCCTTTAACGTAAAAAGGCCAATTTTTTACAGATCTTCCTTAAAAAATGCCAGACAAGGTAATTTAGGGAAGGAGTGTAAGAAACTCGAGACTTCCTAGTGCACATTAATGCTCAAATGTGTCAGTAAGATTTTGCTTCGGTATATTATCTGTAATCCCAGTCTCTACATACTGCTCTCGGTGGAGCCGCTGAGACAGTTGACCCAATGAAGTTGAGTGTGCCACGCTAACGTCATTACAATGCCAGCGAACACCTGTCCATCTTGTGAGCAGCGTAGGGGTCGTCGAGCATGTCCGGCGCTCGGTAAGGCAATCTGTTCTCACTGCTGCGGTACCAAGCGTCTGACAATAATTAACTGCCCGCCTGACTGTGGGTACCTTGCCTCAGCTCGAACTCATCCACCAGCCATTATTCAGCGAAAACAACGGCGTGAAGCACGCCTGCTGATTCCACTAATTCATGATCTCAGTCCCCGACAACATCAACTGTTCTTTTTGCTACAAAGTCTTATTGACCAATATCGCCCGACGGCACTCCCTCCCTTGTATGATGTGGACGTGGCGGATGCAGTCGCCGCACTTGCGAAGACTTTAGAAACCGAAAGAAAAGGTATTATCTACCATCACAAAGCCACATCACTGCCCGCTCAGCGACTGGAAAGCGAACTCAAAGTGGCACTCGACAAGCAACGTGATGATGCTAAAGCGCCCATCGACAAAGACATTGTTGTAGCACTTCGCCGCACCGAACAAGCAGCCAGACAGGCTAAAGAAGCCTTAACCGGCACTGACACGGATTACCTTGATTTGATCCAACGGGTTGTTCAAGATTTGGCATCAAAATCTAAACCAGCGGCCCAAGAATCAGTTCAGGATTCGAGTAGTGAACCATCTGGGTTAATCATTCCAGGGTCATGACCTGCTCGTGGGAAGTCAACGCTCTCCTACAAAAATACACGTGATATACTAAAAAGTTGAAAAGTCACGAAAGTGGGCATTAAGAATAAGCTCGCGTGGGGAGTTACCGAGATGGCAAAGCGATGTCAAATTTGTGGAAAAGGTCCGGCAGTTGGACGAAATGTCAGTCACGCGCATAACGTCACCCCGAGACGATTCCAAGCGAACATCCAGCCTGTTCGCGTCGTTATCAACGGCGGAATAAAACGTCTACGGGTTTGTACCCGATGTATTCGTTCGAATAAAATCGTCAAAGCTGCATAATCACCAGCATGCGAAAGCCAATTACAACTGACAAAGCCCCGCAGGCCATCGGACCATACTCCCAAGCAATCGCAGCCGGCCAACTACTGTTTCTCTCAGGTCAGACGCCTTTAGATCCCGCGACAGGCAAGCTAGTCGACGGCGGTATAACTGAACAAACCCACCGTGTTATGCAAAATCTCGCTGCAGTTCTGCTTGCGGCTGGAGCATCAACTGACAATAGAAAGCCGTTTGAGAACGTGGTCCGAATGACAATCTTTCTTGCTGATATGAACGACTTTGCAGCAGTGAACAAAGTATACGGAAGCTATATTGAAAATCCGGCACCAGCTCGCGCGTGTGTCCAAGTCGCAGAACTGCCCATGAAAGCTCGTGTTGAAATCGACGCGATCGCAGCTCTTTCCTAAAAAGAAACTCCCGCTCGTTTAGGGAACTGTTCGTTCCACATCCAACACCCCTGTCACCTTGCGAACAGACTTAAAAACACGCTCTAGGTGTCGGAGATCACGAATTTCGACTGTGACACTGATAAGTGCCTGTTGATCCTCAAAGGAACTGGCTTCTACATCTCTGATATTCGTGTCGATCCGAGCGATTCGTGAACTAACATCCGCCAAGATTCCTTGACGATCTTTAACTTGTACAGCAATTTTAACAATGTACGGTTCGGAATCTTTCGGCGTCGCACCCCAATCTACATCAATCCGGCGTTCAGGATCGTACAAGAGATTCATCACGTTCTCACATGATGACGAGTGCACAGAAATACCCTTTCCGCGGGTAATGTACCCAACAATTTGCTCACCACGGATAGGATTGCAGCATCTAGCTCGAAACACCATGTGATCGTCAAACCCAGGAACTGTGATGTGCTCTTTACCAGACCCGAACACCCTTTTGACAACTGAGGTGACCGGCCATACCTCCTTCTCACGAAGTTGATCCTGAGGTATCACCTTGCTTAATACTTGATGGGCCGACACCTTGCCATACCCAACTGCACTAAACACATCATCAATTTTCTGCATGCCGAAAGCACTCGCGACTGTCTTCATGGCATCTTTCTGCAAGCTAGATTGAAGGTCGACGTCAAACCGTCGAGCTTCACGTTCAAGCAGTGTTTGTCCGAGTTCTGAAGCTCGAGATTTTTCTTCGGCATGGATAAAATGACGAATCTTGTTCCGTGCACGTGAAGTTACAACAAACGATAACCAGTCACGACTTGGCTGACGTTTCTGGTCGGTGAGAATTTCAACAATGTCACCATTCCGTAATTTTGTACGCAGTGGCACCATCTTACCGTTCAGGCGAGCGCTGAGGCATTGATGTCCGACATCCGTGTGGATCGCGTAAGCAAAGTCAAGGACCGTGGCACCACGTGGTAGAGCTTTCACTTCGCCACGTGGAGTAAACGAATAAACCTCTTCTGGATAGAGGTCTATTTTTAAATTTTGCATGAACTCTTGAGGATCTCGAATCTCTTGTTGTGATTCGATCATCTGGCGAAGCCATAGAAAGTACTGCTCGTCAGGATTTGCACCAGTTCGGCCTTCCTTATATTTCCAATGGGCAGCAATGCCTTCCTCAGCAATCCGATGCATTTCTTTAGTGCGAATTTGCACCTCAAACACAAAACCGCGCTCACTTACCACTGAAGTGTGTAATGACTGATAACCGTTGTGCCGCGGCATCGCAATGAAATCCTTAATGCGACCAGGCACAAGCGACCAAGTATGGTGAATAATTCCAAGTGACGCATAACAATCTTTGACACTATTTGTAATTAAGCGCAAAGCAACCAAGTCATACACTTGGCCTAAATCTATTCGTTGTCGTTTCAGTTTTTGATGGATGCTGTACAGACGTTTAGTACGTCCTTCCAGCTTCGAAAATGGAATCTGTGCGTCGTTGAGCTTAGCCTCGATCGTCCCCTTGAGTTCTTCAATGGTTCCCTCATCAGCACGACGACGATCTTCGACTCTTTCTTTCAACGATTCGTAAGCTTTTGGCTCAAGGTAGCTGAATGCTAGTTCCTCTAACTCATTCCTGACCTTACTCATCCCGAGACGGTTAGCGATAGGAGCATAGATGTCTCGCGTTTCTTGTGCGATACGAAGACGACGCTCTTCAGGTAGATGATTGAGGGTTCGCATATTGTCCATGCGATCGGCCAATTTCACGAGAATTACGCGAATGTCATCCACCATGGCCAACAACATCTTGCGAAGATTTTCTGCCTGTCGCTCTTCGCTAGAAGAAAACGGAATGGCGCCAAGCTTTGTGACACCTGCGACGACTTGTGCAATCTCCGCCCCAAACAGTTCTTCAATCCGCTCGACGGTGGTGAGGGTATCCTCAACGACGTCATGTAAAAGGCCTGCAGCAATCGCAACAACATCAAGATGCATTTCGACGAGGAGGTTCGCGACTTCCAATGGGTGCACTAAATATGGATCGCCAGAATCTCGAACCTGATCTTTATGCTCATCAGCAGAAAATTCGTAGGCGCGACGCAGGAGATTAAGGTCAGCCTCGGGATTGTCAAGCCGAACCTTTTCGATGAGATCTTCAAATTGGATCATGAAAAACGTTTTCTATGCAATAAGATACGACGTAATCACGCTCATTATGCCATCATTAGAGAGGGCACGCGAAACCGGTCAAGATTACTGGGGCCATACTCAGATAATCGAAAAGACCCCGCCCCAAAGGGCATTTATGGCCAGACACGAATAGCATGCTTGACGGGTTGTTTTTAGGTTAACTATACTGATTTTTCCTATATTGTTGAGGGTAATCGAAGACAGTAGTCGAAGGGGGAATTCATGGATACGCGATGGACGAGAATGGTACAGCTGGTAATTATCGCTGGCCTAGGTGCATCACTTGCTGGCTGTAATTGGTACAGCATGTTAAATGCTAAGAAGAGCTTCAAAGCAGCTAACGGGTTATATCAGGCGCAAGAATATGAGCGGGCCGCTGAAGCCTATTTAGAAACGGTAGCGAACCCAGGAGCGTTTGAACAAGCGCCAGAACTAGTGGTGGCATATTTTTACCTTGGAAACAGCTACGATAATATGTATCGGCCGAGCAGGAAGGGTGAGCGAGAAAATGACGAGCTTCTAACCAAGGCCGTCGAGTACTACCAACTAGCAGCTGATCATATCGAAGATCCACGGATGAAACAGTTGTCTATGCAATACCTCGTGGCATCCTATGGCATTGATAAACTGAACGACCCTGGTCAAGCCGAACCGATTATCCGCAGGATGATTGAGGCAAATCCCCAGGAAACAACGAACTACTTCGCACTCGCTAGGTTGTACGAAGACTCTGGCCTGTATGACATGGCTGAAGACACGCTCACCAGCGCTCGAGATATGAGGCCGGATGACACAGCTGTGTATCTCCAGCTTGCGGGGTACTACAATCGACAAGGTGAATTTGAGCAAACGATGATTGCGTTAGATGAACGTGCAACTCGTGAGCCCAACAACCCTGAAGCCTATTACACAATCTCGACCTACTACTGGGAAAAGGCATTTCGAGATTTCAATCTGTCAGAGGAGGAAAAGGCACAGTACGTCCTTGACGGTCTAGTGGCGATTGATAAAGCCCTTGACCTCAAAGATGATTACATGGAGGCGATGGTCTACAAGAATATCCTGCTCCGGATGCAGGCTAACGCGACGCGGAACCAGGAAGAGCAAGATGCGTTAATTGCTGAAGCTGATGCACTTCGTGATGCTGCTGAAGAAATTCGTCAAGACCGCGCAGCAGCAGCAGGAGTCGCCGGTTAATAGTTCTCAACCTATTCCCTCTTTAAGAAAAACGAGCCACCTCCCTTGCGGGGCTGGCTCGTTTTTTTTGCTGGCTGCGGACAACTTTTCCGCTTAATTCCTGATAATCCGATAGAGATGGCCTCTATCCGCTAGAAGTATCAGGGCGCTCCGAGTGGACAGCACATCACGAAGTCGTTCACCGATATAGATGGATTCGCAATATACCACCTCACCCGTTGCAGCGGAGGTCCGACACCGATATAAATACCTGCCTTTGAGAGACGTGAGCAGGAGATCTCCAACGTCTGCCTCGTTAAACCAACTGTCAAGTGACGCCGTTCGATTTACGTCCATGTCAGAAACGGCTGGGGAGGGCAACCAGACATAGCTGGGGGCATCGAACTCACCCACCGAGTTGTTCCCTGGCGAGGGATACCCACTCAACGTGTATTCCGTCCCATAGGACACCAGAGGCCAGCCAAAGTCCGTCCCCGGAGCCGCCAGATTCAGGCTGTCTCCACCTTTTGGGCCCTGATTTGCAATATAGGTATGTCCACCGGCAATAGCTAAACCGGCTGGATTCCGAAATCCCTTACTCACAAGCCAAGGAGCATCCTGCGGGTTGGTCTCCACACTCATCACGCTGTCTTGATCCGGCATTGATGGACTTGGAACTGTTTCAGGCGTTTCTGTTGCCACAACCAAACTGCCATTGCGAACACTAAATGCTGAAAGTGTGCCAAATATTGATCCGTCGGGATGCTCCACTGACACATCACCGACGGCGATGTACAACGTGCCCTCCTCCACATCCCCATCCAACCAGAGTCGGCCAGAGAGTGTCCCATTGCGGGCCATAGTTGCCGGGACACACTCATCATCTGCCCAGAGCTGCTCCGGCACACTGGCTCCCTGCTCACCCTCAGCCCCAGCAACCATTGGCACCGTGAAGCCAATGAGTGCGATGCGTGTGCAGTTATAGGGTTCCGTATCTGCAATGGCATGCGTGGCCAAGTAGCGTGCGGTGGTGTCAGTCGCGGATATCAGCTTCACGTCGCGAATACCGGTCCCAGGATCACCGGTTGCAGTAATACCGTCCAGCTCGATACGGCGGGTGATCGCCAGACTAGCCTCGTCGTAAACAAGCACCGTTCCACTGCGCGTCACGAGAACAAACTCTTCACTGGTCAGCTCAGCAAGAGCACCAATATGGGTGCCTCCCACGGCTCGGGTCACGCTTCTCAGTTCCCCAGACGCCGTCGATCGAATTCGAAGATTGAGCAGATTCGTTTCCTGAATCCATGACCGCTCAACTGAACGCCCCATCCTCCACGTTATTTCTTCGTTCAGACTGCTCAGGAATGACCGTGTGCGACGTAAAGCACCTTGCGCCGCTAGACGACTGGACTGGAAGAAAGATCGGTCTTCGGCAATGACTAATGCTCGCCCGCCACCAATCTGCATCTCATAACGAAGGCCGTACTCTTCATCAACAAAGAGCAAGCCTCCAAACAGGATACCGATTAGCAACAGCGCAATAACACTCACCGCCCGCCGTGACGGCAATTTCCTCAAGGTGCCGTTGAACCATTCAAGTAGCTTCCGTGTAAACATTAGCGATGGTTGCTCCCTATTTGTGCAAAACTCAGGCAGCCACTGTCAGCAGACCCTCTAGATACGATACAACAAGACGCCACTAGTAGGATGAGCAAGTAAAATTTAGTATGGAATCGAACAGAATGCACTCACGTCGTGGAATCTATAGCAGTGAGTGTAAATCCCCTGGCATTACCCGAAGAACGTCAATAACCGAAGGTTGTGTTAGTTTCCACCACCGACGCCAGCGGCTCGGCGCATACCTTCCGTGACAATACCAACCTTCTCCACTCCAGCGCCTTTAGCGGCATCGATGACGTCAACGATCTCACCATAGCGCAACCGTCCATCCGCAGCGATGAACATGGTCTTATCCTTGCGCTGCTCGAAAATATTACGCAGGCGATTAGACAGATCGCGGACGGTCACATCTTGCTTGTTCACAGAGATGCGACGATCGGCTGTGTACTCCAACACAATCTGGCTGGTATCAGGACGAGATTGCTGAGCTGCTCGAGTTTCGGCCGGAAGGTTAATATCAACGCCTTTTTGGGTCAAAGGAAGAGCTGCCATGAAAATGATGAGCAACACGAGTAGCACGTCAATCAGCGGTGTGACATTCATGTCACAGCTGGTTGCCATCGGTTTTGATTGTACAAGGTCTTTATCACTTGAGTGCGAAGCCATTATTGCCCTCCCGCCATTCCAGACCGAAGCCGACGATCAACAATGAGACCCACATCCTCAATGCCCACGCGTCGCAACTCGTCCATGGCCTGCATGATGCTTGCATAGGGTGCATCCTCATCACCCTTGATCAAAACGACCTTTTCACCACCCGCATCTTCAATCGCTGTATTAACCCTACTTAACAACTCATTCTCAGCCACCTCGACTGAATTTATATAGAAGCGCGTGTCGGCTGTAATCGACAGGATGGTTTGCCCTGATGTTTCTGGCTTGTCAACAGTGTTGGAAGCCTGTGGCAATCGAACATCAACACCCTTCTGCAACATCGGAGCGACCAGCATCATGATGATCAGCAAAACAAGCATGACATCAACGAGTGGCGTGACATTAATGTCAGACTTTACGCCACCTTGGGCCCCACCTAGATCCATTGACATGAAACGTTCTCCTTCGCGCGCGCTTTACCTATGTCTGTCGCTAGTCGAGCCTGGTCAAGTCACACTATACCAGTCCGACCCCTCACATACACAGATGGTCAGATTTACGTAGTCTTCTTAATGAAGTAGTCAATTAGCTCTGACGACGAGTTGTCCATTTCAACCTGGAAAAATTCAATTTTTCCGGTTAGGTAGTTATAAAACCAAACAGCCGGAATCGCCACGACCAGCCCAAGGGCGGTCTCAACGAGGGCTTCCGCAATACCTGCCGAGACGGCACCGATACCACCAGAACCCGTCGCCGCAATACCAACGAATGCGTTGATAATACCAATGACTGTGCCCAAAAGACCCACGAACGGAGCAGTAGAACCAATCGTGGCCAATGAGGCGACGCCTTTTTTCAGATCACTTTGTGTCAACGCGGATGAACGCGTAATCGCACGACGCACGGTGTCCATCAAGTCCTCTCGTCCGAGACCACCGCCACCTTCCGTCTGAAACTGATATTCCTGTAATCCGGAGGTTATGACCTTGGCCAAGTGGCTGTATTTATATTCCTTCTTGTTCCCAATGGCGATCGCATCCTTCACGCGCCCCTCTTTAAGGTGCTTGGCTACTTGGGGAGCAAACAGCTTGGACTGGTCCTTAGCCTTTTTGAACGTGAAAATCCGCTCAACCGCTACGCCAACCGACCAGAAAGACATAATAAACAAGATATACCCGACAGCCTTGGCCGCGAAGCCCATCTGGTTCCACATTTCGACTAAATTCATGCCACCTTCCATTGCCCTGCCTCCCCTTCTAAGTTAGTTCACTTATTGTGTGGCTACTGTCTGCCGCACGCATCTCACTCTGACTCATATTAACCTTGCAGCGTAAAGTTCACCGTCACAGTCATGATGACCGGCACCGGCACACCATTAAGTAGCGTCGGGGTGAACTCCCATTGCTGCACAGCCGTAAGCGCCGCAGGATTCAGCAACGGAATACCGCGCAACACATTCGCATTCTGGACACGCCCATCAGCTCCAATTATTGCTTCGATAATAACGATCCCTTGCACTCGCGCTGATTGCGCAATAGGCGGATAAATCGGCGCCACGTCACGCACCTTTGTAGGCGGCTGAATGTTTCCACCGACACGGATAGGTTCAGCTGGAGGAGGTGGTGGAGGTGGAGGTGCTGACGGTAAACCACCCACAATGCCACCAACAACGCCGCCGGACATACCACCCTCAACGCCACCCACAATGCCCTCATCAACCGTGATACCGGTCTCTGCAGTTATCTCCTCAGGAGCCTCAACCGGAGCGGCATCTGGCATGATGTCGGGCGGTGGAGCCTTCGGCTCTGCAGCCGGTGGAGGAGGAGGTGGTGGTGGTGGGGGTGGAGGTGGGGGTGCTGCCACAAATGCCATCATCGATGGCGGTGTTGGTAAAACATCCGCCGCCATTAATGGAATGATAACAACCGCCCCAACAAGTACCACATGAAGCAAAATCGATACGGGCACTGTGTACCACTTTTGCGATCCCACCCTTATGGATGGATTCGAAACTTCACCAAACATCTCACGTGCCAAGGACGACCTCCTGCCTCATCAAAGATTTAAGACCGTACAAGAATGTCGATTATAAACAGACCTCAAAACCTCTGTCAACGAAGCGTTTGTAGCTGTTTTGGATTCGGATTTAAACTCTAGATACAATAAAAAGGCCCGCTAAAACATTCCCGTTTCAAAGCAAGTCTATTGTGAACCATGTTTTTAGCAAATTTCAAGCTTTTCTGAACACAATTCAACATTTTTTGACCACAAAGTTCTTACTTTTCGAATGAACTCAAGTTCCAGCTTTTCTGAACCATTAGAATCCGCCCTATTGCATCCACATAACAACCAGCGGTGCAAAAATCACCGCGACAATGGTCATAAGCTTAATCAAAATGTTCAAACTCGGGCCAGCGGTATCCTTAAAAGGATCGCCCACGGTGTCGCCAATCACTGCTGCCTTGTGTGGTTCTGATCCTTTTCCTCCAAGGTTCCCTTCTTCAATATATTTTTTTGCATTATCCCAAGCACCGCCGGCGTTAGCCATCATCAGCGCCATTAACACGCCAGTCACAAGTGACCCAGCCAATAAACCGCCCAAACCAGCAACACCCAAAATGTAACCCGTCACAATCGGAGCGATGACTGCGAGAAGTCCGGGTATCACCATTTCCCTAATGGCGGACTTCGTAGAAATTTCTACACACCGAGCGGAATCAGGTTCAGCATGGCCTTCCATCAAGCCTTCAATTGTCCGAAATTGTCGCCGGACTTCTTCGATCATCTCATTCGCCGAGCGACCGACAGCATTCATGGTGAGCGCTGAGAAAATGAACGGCAGGGAGCCACCGATAAACATGCCCAGCAAGACATTCGGATTATCCAGGCTCAAGCTAATTACCCGATCACTGAATGCGGACATACCACCCGCACCGGCGATCGCCGTATCCGCCGTTGCCCGAAATGTACTAAACAACGCTAAGGCCGTCAGAGCTGCCGAACCAATCGCGAAACCCTTGCCGATAGCGGCGGTCGTGTTACCCACTGCATCAAGAGAATCTGTTCGTTGACGCACTTCTGGTCCGCATCCACTCATTTCAGCAATGCCGCCTGCGTTGTCTGCCACTGGCCCATAGGCATCAACCCCAAGGCTAATACCCAAAGTCGATAACATACCGACAGCAGCTATTGCGATACCGTAGAGACCAGCCCACTCGAAGCTAACAAAAATCGCAACACACACTACAAGAATTGGCGGACCACAGGACATCATGCCAATGCCGAGTCCTGCAATAATGTTCGTCGCTGGACCTGTCTCCGACTGTTGGGCAATTCGCTGAACTGGTGCCAGGTCCTTGGCTGTGTAGTACTCGGTCAACTTGCCAATGATGACGCCTGCGACCAGACCAGCAATCACGCAATAGAGAACGGCATACGGAATACCCAAGAAGACAACGAGTGCACTCGCACCGAGCACGACAAGTACGGACGCAGTGAATAACCCTCTAAACAATGCACTTTGAATCGCCTTCTCGTCTTTCGTTCTAACCGTAAACGTGCCCAGAATAGAACATAGGACGCCGACACCGGCAAGCAGAACGGGAAAAAGCACTAGCGACCGCTGAACAACGTTAAACGATTCTGCCTCAACACCCCACAGTTCCTGAGCGGCGACTGCCCCTAGAGCCCAAGCCAGTGCAATCGAAGAAATGATGCTGCCAACATAAGATTCGAATAAATCCGCACCCATGCCAGCTACGTCTCCGACATTGTCACCAACGCTGTCAGCAATGGTTGCAGGATTCCTCGGGTCATCTTCTGGAATACCGGCTTCAACTTTGCCCGACAGGTCACCAGCAACGTCCGCGGCTTTGGTAAAGATCCCGCCGCCAACTCGGGCAAATAAGGCGATCGAGGAAGCCCCTAGTGACATTCCAAAAAGCGATTCAACAGCTAAGGCGCCTTCGCCTTGAAGTCCTCCGAAAAATGCATACAACACCGTAATGCCAAACGTTCCAAGCGCCACGACCGTCAAGCCCATAACGGAACCGCTTGAAAACGCAACTCGAAGGGCTGCCGCTAAACTAGTGCGCGCGGCTTGGGTAGTCCGCACTGCCGCAGCAGTAGCCGTCCGCATCCCAATCCACCCTGCCGTCGCTGACAAACATGCACCAACAAGAAAGGCTATAGCAGTTGACAGGCCCGACCGCGGCAAGAACAGCGCGAGCACGATAAACATGATCGCAACGAAACCCGCCAGTACGGTGTACTCAACGCGGAGAAATGCCATCGCACCACTGCGAATGAGTGCTGCGATGCGTTGCATTCGTTCGTCGCCAGGATCCTGCCCATTAATGATCCGAGTTAATACAAATGCGAACGCAACAGCACATAGCGGCGCACCAATTCCAAACATCCAAAACAGTTGCTCTTCCATCAAATCCCCTGCGTTATGAAAGTTGAGACGGCTTTACTTGCCGTTCACAAACGTAAATTAAAAACAGCCAATAATTTAAACCACCAACATTAGCGTGAGGCACGCAACTCGTCATCTAGTGCGGTTCCACCAGTTAAGAAAATTCTAACACCTTGCTGCACGTCAATATCTGGATATTCAGCTAGATTCGCATCGTAAATCCGCACATCGCCAAGGTAAAGATGATTAGTCGGAACGTAGACCGCCAAAAGCGACTCCCGCCCACGACCTCGATCCAGTATGAATTCCTTTGTGAGAAAACCAAGGACATAGCCTCGTTCAGGATCCTCTATGAGCACAACCCGCTTAAATCCGTATTTATTGTCTGGTGACAAGGCTGTGGTCAACTGCTTGACCGGCGCGTAAATCGTCCTGAAAACTGGGATTTTTAAGAGGTAAGTTTCTACCTGTTCGAGCACCCGTTTGCCAAATACATTGGTGGCCAACGTGCCTATGACAAGCAGGCCAAGCACTGTAATGAGTAGCCCCAATCCCGGAAGTTCTTGTCCCCACCATGTCGCAAATAACGGCCCCATAAAGCCGTCCACAGCCCGAAATATCCAGACAAAGGCGGTCACACTCACCACGAGTGGAACGGTGACGAAAAATCCCGCAATCAGCGAACGGCGAAACCATTGCATAACATGCACACACTCAAGTGCCTGTGCCGGCGACTCGTGCGACCTTCACACAGCTAAACCAGCAACCAGACGACGACCAACCCCGCTAGCACCATTCGATAATACGCGAATACATCAAGTGAGTGCCTAGCAAGATACCTCAAAAAAAACGCAACTACTATATACCCCACGATCGCAGACGTAAGCAGTCCAATAATAAAGAGTTGCCCTAGGTCTCCGGTAAAGTCTGCTATTTCGAGTTCAAAACTTGTCTTGGCGACCGCCGCGAGTATCGCTGGAATTCCTAGCAAGAAACCAAATCGAGCTGCTTGGTCACGTCGAAACCCTAACCACATTCCCACCGTAATCGTGGCAGCCGACCTAGAAACTCCTGGCACCAGTGCTGCAGCTTGTGCCACACCTATGGCCAAGGCCTCCAACCATGTCAGCGAATCTGCATGGCGAAATTTTACCGCTAGACGCTCAACCACCCACATGGCCAGTCCACCCAAAACCAGAGTCACAACTACGACCGACGGGTTCCTCAGCGACTGAGCAATAACATCGCTGAAAACGAACCCAAGGACCAAGATCGGCAGCGTGCCAACAGCAATCATGCAGACACGATGAGTGTCTGGGTTATGCGATGGCTGGAGAATCTTCGGTAAGGCTTTAACCATTGCCAAAATGTCGTTCCGAAAATACACCAAGACCGCCACAAGTGTGCCTAAATGGCATGCGACGTCAAACGGGAGTTCATTTCGGCTAAGTTCCCACCCAAAGACCTCGCGCGCAAGGATGAGGTGCGCCGAACTGGAAATCGGTAAAAACTCTGTTAATCCTTGGATGACGCCGAGCAGCGCGGCCTGTAGATTAGTCACACGAAGGAGTTAGTTAAGATCCTCGCTTGCCCTGGGACTTTCTCGTGCCAGAAGCGGCTGTTCCTTGAGCGGTCGTGCGGCGCTCACTAATAAAAATAGCAATTGCCGCGGCAATAAATACTGTTGAGTACGTCCCACTTAAGACACCGACGAGCATCGTAAAGGCAAACCCTCGCAACACTTCACCGCCGAACAGGTATAAGGCAAGGACCGCAAGTGATGTAGTGCCTGATGTGATGATTGTACGGCCAAGGGTTTGGTTGACGCTCGTGTTCACTACAAGCTGAAGCTGATCACGACGCATGGAACGAAGATTCTCACGGACGCGGTCAAAAATAACAATCGAATCATTGACCGAGTAACCAGTAATCGTGAGGATAGCCGCCACTATATTCAGAGACAGCTCGTATCCAAAAAAAAGTAGAAACGCGAGAGTGATTAAAATATCGTGAAACACCGCTATGATTGCGCCCACCGCGAACGTGAAACGAAAACGCAAGCTGATGTAGATCAGGATGCCAGCCAGCGCAACCAAGGTGGCGTAAATGCCCTTCTGTTGCAGATCGCGACCGATCACGGGGCCTACCATGTCCGTACTTAACAGGTCATAAGCACCCAAATTTGCTGCTTCAACCGCTGCCATGACGGCATTTGCGCCCTCTTCGAGAACGCTACCTTCTTCTGACGCAATCTGTGGAAGTCTAATGAGAACTTCATTCGCCTCGGGATCTCCATACGCCTGAACAATCTTCTCACCTTCAACATTTGTAATAGCGTTGCGTACGTCCTCTTCAGAAACGTTCTCGGAAAACCTAATGACGATAATACTTCCACCTGAAAAATCGACCCCGAGAGGCAAACCACCACGTGACCACATGGTGCCGATCCCAGCTAGGATAATTAGCGATGAAAGTGAGAAGGCCAGCCATCTCCACCGAAAAAAATTGTAGTTAGGCTTATTAAAAATCTGCATGTCGACTACGACGCCTTCCAGAAGATAGTCAAGGAGCGCTACCGCCAACCAAATTTAGACACTACGTTGCTCAGATGCTCAACCTCTCCACCTGCCGCCGGGAAAGAATGGTCTGAAACAGTGTTCTGGATACAAACACCGCTGTAAAGACGTTGGCCAGTAGACCAAAAAAGAGTGTGGTGGCAAACCCACGAATCGGTCCTGTGCCGAACTGGAACAAAAAGGCAGCTGCAATCAGCGATGACACGTGCGTATCCACAATCGTTAGAAACACCCGATCAAAGCCGGCCGCCACTGCAGCTCGTGGGCTCTTAGATGATGCGAGTTCCTCCTTAATACGTTCAAAGATTAAGACGTTGCAGTCCACGCCCATACCGATTGTGAGGATAAACCCAGCAATGCCTGGAAGTGTCATCACCGCGCCTAGATAGGACATGAACCCTAGCAAAATCAACAGATTCATTCCCACTGACAAAATCGCGTTAATGCCAGACAGTTTGTAGTACACGAGCATAAAAAATGCGACCAGCGCCAACCCAGTGAGCGATGCTAGTACCCCGGCGCGCACCGAATCAGCACCGAGCGTCGGGCCAACAGTTCGCTCCTCAAGATACGTCAGGGACGCCGGTAACGCACCAGATCTAAGTACAAGACTTAAATCAGCAACTTCTTCTTGTGTGAATGTCCCAGTGATCTGTCCCTCGTCGGTAATTCGTTGGTTAATCACTGGCGCAGAATAGACGCGACCGTCGAGAATAATCGCTAGCTGACGACCCACGTTCTGTCCTGTCACATCACCGAATTTACGTGCTCCTTCGCTATTTAACGAAAAACTGACAGCTGGCAGATTATTCTCAGAGAGAGTTCCACGTGCATTTCGCAAATCTCGCCCGCTCACAGGCGCAACCTGCCGAACTATGTAAAAAAGGTTCTGTGGCATGGCACCCGGGCTCACGGTGCCATCAACCCCAGAAATAATCTCCATGCCAGAGGGGACCGTCCCACCGTTCGCCTGTAACAGCGCTTCACGAGTCGCTGACGGTCCCTGCTCCACGATCTTGAACTCCAACAGCGCCGTCGAACGAATAATCTCCTTGGCGCGTGCAACATCAGTCACACCTGGAAGTTGCACAAGGATTTGATCCCCGCCGACACTATGTGGAGCTACAATGGGTTCCGCCACCCCGAGTTCGTTGACACGTCGTTCGATCGTCTGCAAGGCTTGCCGAACAGCTTCCTCGCGCAAGGAAACCGCCATATTTGGTCTCAACTCAAATGCATAGCGACCGCCTGCGCCGGATTCCCGTGTGAACAGAGTCAGTAACTCTACGTCGGTCACACGTCGAAATTCGGCATCCTGCTCCGCGGAGACCCCCTCCACATGAAAGCGTGAGGCGCTGTCTGAAGCAATTTCACCCACCACGATATTCTGGGCTAACAATATGGACCGCAACCGCTCTTGCGTGGACTCGGTTTCAAGGCGCAGGGCATCATCGGTCTGCACTCGCAAGACCATGTGCACCCCTCCCTTTAAATCAAGGCCGAGCCGAACCTGCTCTTCAGGAGGATAGACGGACCATCCGGCCAATGTCACCACTCCAAGAATCGTGAGGATCTTCCAACGAAGGTTGGTCTGCATTATGTATCCCGACCTATGAATTGTTGGAGTCAGGAACGACCGGGTCCTGCCCTTGGTGTCCACCAACCGCCGCGCGTGACATATCTACGCGCACCTTATCAGCGATTTGAAGCTGTACAGTGCGTTCGTCATTCAACTTAGTAATAGTGCCATAAAGACCGCTGGTGGTAACAACCCGGTCACCGACCTTCAGCGAAGATTGAAATTCCTGCACCTTCTTCTGCTTCCGCTTCATCGGCAGAAGAATGATGAAATAGAAAATCGCTAGAATCATCGCGAACGGTAAAAACTGCAGCCATACTGGACCGCTATCCGCGGGAGAGGCCATGGCGAATAATTTAGAGATATCCATAACGAAAATCAGTATCAATTAACTCATCTAACTCGTCGCTTCTTGTGATTCCCGCCCGGGCGTGCGGGGGTAGATCAGGCGGAACTCATGTCTGAGCTCTTCAAGCGAGCCAAACACGATAGCGTCCCTAATTCGTCGCATAGTGTCAAGGTAAAAGTGAAGATTATGCAGCGTGTTAAGGGTTGCCGCAGTCATCTCACGTGTGACAAACAGATGCCTCAGATACGCACGGGAGTGATGCCTGCAAACTTGACACTGACAGTTCTCGTCAATCGGCCTGTCGTCTTCCTTGTAGCGGGCCTGTTTGATATTCAAGCATCCTGTTGAAGTAAAAAGTTGTCCGTTCCTGGCATTCCGAGTGGGTAGAACGCAGTCGAAAAGATCGATTCCACGTGCAGCCGCTTCCACTAAGTCATCAGGCATGCCAGCACCCATTAGATATCGTGGGCGATCTTGCGGCAACTGTGGTGCCGTCTCAGCGACCACTTCATACATAAGTTCGTAAGGTTCTCCAACACTCAATCCGCCGATGGCATAGGCATCAAAACCCAAGGACACCGTATGTTGGACACTGCTAGCACGTAACTCTTTATAGATACCGCCCTGTATGATACCGAACTGCACCTGTTCAGGATTTGGGGACTGCGTTTCAGGCTGACCCGCCTCGTGGGTCTGCAATGATACGAATCTATTCCGAGCTCGGCTAGCCCAGCGCAGGGTCCGTTCCATCGCTCGGCGAGTTGCCTCAACTGAACTGGGGTATGCTTCACACTCATCAAACACCATCGCGATATCCGAACCTAAGCGCCATTGAATCGTCGCCACATCCTCTGGCGTTAAATGACATTCGTGACCGTCGATATGTGATCGAAATGTGGCACCATCTTCGTTAATGGTGCGTCGGGACGCCAAACTAAAAACTTGGTAGCCTCCACTATCTGTCATGATGGGCCGGTCCCATGCCATATAACGATGGAGTCCGCCCCGGCGGGCTATTAGCTCAGCACCAGGACGCAGGTACAGATGATAGGTGTTCGCCATCAGCATCTGCGTGCCGAGTTCTTGCAAATCACGTTGCGTCACAGATTTCACGGCACCTCCGGTTCCAACAGGCATAAACGCGGGAGTTTCGACAATACCGTGAGCGGTACGCATTTGTCCTCGGCGGGCAGCACCTGCGCTATGCAACACCTTAAAATCGAACATGCGGCTCATTGACATATACTAAACGAGAGTCAGATCTTCACACGTGTCACAAACCATTTTTTTGAGGTTTTTGATCAGTGGCTCAACTTCGAATAGGCGTAGTGTATGGCGGACGATCGCGTGAGCACGAAGTGTCTCTCGCGTCGGCTGCTTCAGTCATCAGCCATCTCGATCCATCTAAATACGAACCAGTGCCGATACGCATTGATCGTGATGGGCGTTGGTTTTTCGACCACCAACCACCAACAGCCACCTCAGCTGAAAAAATCATCAACTTCGAACATAGCGCGTTCAACGAATACAGCCAAGGCGACGACACGGTTATCGACTCAGGGAAACCTTACCCATCAGAAGTCAACCTAACGGGTAGTCCAGTACCACTGTTAAGTAGTCTTGAATTGGACGTCGTTTTCCCGGCCCTTCATGGACCATACGGAGAGGACGGCACAGTCCAAGGCCTATTAGAAATGGCCGACATTCCCTACGTAGGAGCTGGAGTGTTAGCTTCAGCCGTCGGCATAGATAAAGCCTTTATGAAACAGTTATTTGGGGCAAAAGGCCTACCTCAAGTGCTTTATATGGTTGTTCTAGAGCGAACCTGGAAAGCTGATGCTTCTGGGGTGCGTACAGAAGCGGGCAAACGACTTGGGCTTCCAGTCTTTGTCAAACCGGCACACTTGGGATCTAGTGTTGGCATTTCAAAAGTGACTAGCACCGAACAACTCGACGCAGCCATTGAACTAGCCTTCGCATACGACCGAAAGATCATCATAGAAGCAGCTGTTCCTGATGCACGTGATATTGAGTGCGGCATTCTTGGTAACGATGAAACAGAAGTCTCAGTTCCTGGAGAAGTGATCGCATCTCGCGAGTTCTACGATTACGAAGCGAAGTACCTCGACGACTCATCGGAGTTATGCATTCCAGCGAAACTGGATCCCACTACGATCGATCAGGTACGACAATTCACAACTGATGCGTTTCATACGATCGAGTGCTCCGGAATGGCGCGAGTAGATTTTTTGATCGCTGGAGCGACTGGACAACTTTACTTAAACGAAATAAATACTATTCCAGGCTTTACTACTATCAGTATGTATGCGAAGCTTTGGGCGGCAAGTGGCATTACTTATTCAGAACTACTCGATCGATTAGTACAGCTTGCGCTTGATCGACACGCAGTAAAAAGTGAACTAGGTAAGAACATGCCATAACGTAGTAACGAACGCATGCAGGTTGTAGGTCGCTGAAGACTAAAGTGAACGACGTTTCGAACCGACATGACTTATGAGATGGTGCAGTTTTTGACATTGTGTGCACTTTATGCTTGACAGTTGATTTTTCTAGTCAATAATCTACATCTAGTATGATGTTTTCACGCTCAATCTACCTGTTGTGATGGTTTGATTAGATTGATTGGTAGACGTATTAGAGATTCACTAGAGTAACTGGGCTTTAAAATCTCCGGATGAAAGGGGGGATAACAGCTAATGGCAAAGAAGAAGAAGAAGAAGGCAGCCAAGAAGAAGAAGGGCGCGAAGAAGAAGTAGCTCTTCAAATTCAACGACACTAAAGGGGGCACTGGTTGCCCCCTTTAGTGTGTACAACGCTGTAGAACCCTTCTTGTCAAAGCTTGAGTAAGGGACTTAACGGCCGGTCATAGAGGTGCCATCCCACACGCGTGTGCTGCGGACAACATCCCACTGCAACAGTCGATCAACGACTGCCATACCATCTACGACCCTTCCTAAAATCGTGCGTTCAGCATCGATCAATGGCTGAGGCGCTAGAGACACGAAGAATTGCCCCGCCCCTGATTCTGCCGTATCAGCGGCTACGCCAACAGTCCCTCGAAGAAAACGATGTGGTCCAATTTCATCGGGGAGGGTTAAAACATGTCCACCACGACCATCTCCTCTCGGGTCGCCGCCCCGTAAGAATCCGGCTGCCACAATTTCGTGAAACGGCACCCCATCAAAGTAGCCCTCCGCCGCGAGTGTGGCAAAGCGCTCAGTAGAAACCGGGGCATCGAGGACAGCAAGTTCGATCTGAATGGTTCCTTTATCTGTCTCAAAATACACGTGTGGTGATACAACCGGATCAGAGAGTCTTATGGCTTCCTCAATCGTCACTTCACCAGCAGGACCAACCTGGTCCCGGTATGCCGTACCAGGATCGAGGACAAGTAGCCTCCTGGCAGCGGTAACGCGTACCCGCCAATCATCGTCAGTCAATGCTGTCTGAAGCGCCGTGACCGCCTCTGAACCGCCATATTCGGCAAGCGCATCAACAATGGCGATTCGCGCGATCGAAAAACCTTCACCTAGACTCGCTAAGTAAGCGGCCGCCAGTATCGGCACGCCGTCCTGGAGTTTAAGAATCCCCATCTGCTCCGCTGCCACACTCCGGATTATCACATCATCATCATTTAACATTTCGCGTATCGTCGAACCAGCTTCTGGTACACGAAGTGCAACCAGGGACGATAGAAGACTTGGAATGACTCGTCGATCCGTATCATTCAACATTACTTGTAATCTCGGTATCGCCACATCAGGACTTATCGACTTTAATATATCGGCCAAAGCTGCACGCACACTCCAATGCACATCCTCATCTAAACCCGAAAGCGCTAACATGAATCTCTGCTCATCGAAAGATGCTAGGCCCCGCAACGCAGCTATTCGCATCGAGGGCACTGGATGAGTCAGCACATCAAGAAACAGATCGACCGCATCCGCCGCACCTCGTTCTCCGAAAGCGACTAAGATTTCGAGTTGAACCAAGGGATCAATATCAGGGTCTCGCATCAACTCCATTAGTGCGGACTCGATTCTGGTGTCAGTTAAACGAGTCAAGGCACGTACAGCTGAGACGATAACGTGGGGGTCGTAACGCGACGGGTCGAGCAGTGGCAGTAAAAATTCCACGGTTCGCTCATCTTCCAATGACCCGAGCCCACGGGCCGCGAAGGCGACCGCATAACTTCCTTGTCCTTGCACGAACTGGCGCAGTGGATCGTAACTGCGCGAGTCTGCTAGATATTGCAACGCCCAAGCCACCGGCCACCAACGGACGACCAGTTCTCCGGCTGGTGACAGTACAGCCATGGCGAGTGGTTCGTAGGCATCCAATAAGGCAAGAGCTGTGACTCCCATTCGGAACGCCTCAGTCTCGGGTGATTGAGGATACGTCAGGTCATCCTGTGGAACCTGGCTAGCCTCTGCGGCTACGACTTGCACCATAGCCCCAATAGCAGGTGCCGCCTCGTGCGCATCCAGTCGCGCCAAGGCTTCAGCGCTCCGACCGCGAGTGAGCGGGTCCACATCATTCAGAGCCAGCATCAGAGACTCTTTAGCCTCTGGATCAGCAAGCAACCCAAGCGCGAAAGCGGACATTTGCCTCACGTCAGGATTCGGATCAGTCAGAGTATCTCGCAAAGGTGGACCGCCAGTGATGAGTCCCACTCTTCCGACCGCAAGAGCGGCGCGGCGGCGCACTCTGGGATCGGGGTCATGCAACAACTCGATCAGGCCTGGCATCGGTGCTGCGTCACGATTTGCTGGTTCACGCCCCGTGTAGTCAAAAAAGGACTCTGGGCCTGGTAACAGCACACGGTCATGCTCCAGCACGATGATGGCTGCGATTTTTTGTTGACTCGTTAACGCCGCTGGTGGCACTACTGAAGGGCCTGTCGCACAATTCGTTAACGTCAATGCAATAACGATAGAGGTAACCAAGGACGGTAACCTCAAAAAAGACCAGCAGTCATTCCTAGCGCAACCCTGGCAGTTTGTATCGATCCTTATAGCGTTATCAGTTGACCTTGTCATGCCGTAAAGACGACCTTACGTTTAGTGGCTGTCTCCAGTCTCTCTTCGACCACTTCCACGCCGATTCCAGGCGTCTGGGGAACCAGAATAGTGCCGTCTGGCCTCACGGTGATTGGTGGGTCGACAAGGTCAGGATCAAAATAACGAGCGCTGGCCGCAATATCTCCTGGCAATTTGAAATTCGGTAATGTCGCCAAGTGAATATTGTGCGTGCGGCCGATTCCACTTTCCAGCATGCCACCGTGCCAAACAGGAATACCCTGTTTAGCACACAAATCATGTAACCGAATGGATTCCGCAAGACCACCGACCCGCCCAGGCTTAATGTTGATAATTTTGCAAGCTCCCGCAGCTATCGCTTCTGCCGCTATCCCAACCGTGTGAATCGATTCATCAAGACAGACGGGTGTCCGAAGGCGAGACTGTAGATGCGCATGATCCCGCACATCGTCATACTCAAGCGGCTGCTCGATCATCATTAAATCAAATTCATCGAGACGCGCTAGATGATCAGCATCGGCCAATGTGTAAGCGGCGTTAGCATCGACCATGAGTGGTATCGATCCGAAGTGTCTTCGTACAGCTGCAACGGCTTCAATATCCCAACCTGGTTTGATTTTGATTTTGATCCGGCGATACCCGGCAGCTAATTCTGTCTCGATCTTCTTTACAAGTTGATCCAGAGAGTCCTGAATGCCGACTGATACACCAGACGCTATCTCCGTTCCTTGGCCGCCTAAGAGTTGCCATAAGGGTGCGCCGGCAATTTTGGCCGAGAGGTCCCAACACGCCATCTCCAACCCAGCCTTGGCCATGTTATGACCCCGAACCCGCTTCATAGCTGTGAACACATCACGCGGGTCCATAAATTCGACACCCAACACCACTGGTATGAGGTAATCCTTAAGGAGATGCCATTCGGTTTCGGTCGTCTCGGAACTGTAGTAAGGGGTGCGGTCGGCGACACACTCCCCATAACCAAACTGGGACCCATCGTCCACACGAATCAGGACGAATTCTTGATCGTGAACACGCCCGAAACTCGTTTCAAAGAAATGAACCAACGGAAGACGGATAAGACGGAGCTCAATGCGGTCAATCTTCATGAAGGCTTGACGGTACGGTACATCCAACCCGTACGGATGTGGCAATAAGAAATATGGCTAGTACCTGCCCCCGCTACTCCACACGCGCAGGCATCATCATAACATGCGGTGGTCATGTGCTCCAGCCGTACAACGTAAGTCTCCGCTGTCTTTTATTTCGCTGAGGACTGCTATACTGCGCGGCAAGTTGAATTTCCATCATATCGCCATCGCGGGCCCCCTAGAGGCTGGAAAGTCAGAATTGGCTGCCCGACTAGCTGTGCGGCTTAACGCAACAGTGGTACATGATGAGACCACGGAAAACCCATTCCTTGAGGATTTTTACGCTGGCACACCAGGTGCAGCTTTTCAGACCCAACTATTTTCCCTACTAGCCAGGCATCGGCAACAGATTACTCTTCGACAAACTAACCTCTTTAGCCAAACAACGATTTGCGACTATCTATTCGACAAGGACAAGATTTATGCCTATTTAAATCTAGACGACAACGAACTCTTTATTTACCAGCGCCTCTTCGATTTATTAGTTCGTGACATCGTGTCGCCTGATATTGTGATCTTTCTTCAAGCACCTCCCGAAGTACTTTGTGATCGGTTAGAAGAACACGCCCGCCATGACCCTGAACTGAGCCTCCCAGATACTGACTACATCCGGGAACTGTGCGAAGCTTATAACCATTTTTTCTTTCACTATACAGCTACACCACTACTCGTCGTCGAGACATCTCATTTTGATCTCGGTTGGACCGACGAAACAATCGATGACTTAATCAAACAACTGGAAGAAATGACTGGAGGAACCCGGTACTACGTACCACGGATAGAACCTTGACCTCCCTGAAGAGAGCTTTTAAGCTCTTATTAATGGCGTGGTTCAAGAGAACTCGAAAACCGATTACAGCTTCAGCTGACAGAGCTGACCGTGTGCCCAAAGGCCTCTGGTTGAAGTGCCCGGCTTGCAATCAGATCGTTTTTAAAAAAAATTTAATCGCCAATCTCAGCGTGTGTCCGAAGTGTGATTATCATTTTCGTCTAACTGCACGTGGGCGCCTAGAATCCCTGTTCGACAAGGGTGAATGGATTGAACACGATCGCGACGTGTCTTCAACCGACCCTCTACAGTTCAAAGATACAAAATCGTATGCGGCTCGTCTGAAGGCAAGCGTGTCCTCAACAGGCTTGTCGGATGCCATCATCGTGGGCGTTGGACAACTCCATGGACAGAAAGTTGTGATTGCTGCAATGGAGTACGGCTTTATTGGCGGCAGCATGGGTGTCGTTATGGGTGAAAAGATTACGAGGGCTATCGAGCATGCCCAAGCAAATCGATTACCGATGGTAATTGTTTCATGTTCGGGTGGTGCGCGGATGATGGAAGGAACTTTGTCGCTGATGCAAATGGCTAAAGTGAGCGCTGCTTTAGCATGTCTCGACCAAGCTCAACTGCCGTACATCTCGGTGTTGACGGACCCCACCACCGGTGGAGTAACGGCAAGCTTCGCGATGCTTGGCGACCTCAACATTGCTGAACCACATGCACTGATTGGATTCGCTGGACCACGTGTGATTGAACAAACGATTCGACAGAAATTACCAGAAGGTTTCCAACGCAGCGAATTCCTACTGGAACATGGCATGCTCGACGCCATAGTGGATCGTCGTGACCTGAAAGCTATGATTTCAAAAGCACTTCGATTCATGCAAACAAATTTACCTACACGAGCAGACTCGCAAACGACTGAGACCAATACGACAACATCAACTTTATCGGCAAATCCTCTAGAAGCCGTGACCGGACCAAACAACGGTTAGGTTGACCGTGCTGTAGGCGAATACTCAAATCGCCTCCCAATGTATCTCAATGAATGCTGACCCAGATCTCCCAATCGACGTAAACCAATACCTCCATCAGCTTGAGGGGTTTGGCATCAAACTAGGACTCAAAAACATTCAAGTCATTTGTGAAGCGCTCGACCATCCCGAACGCACTTTTCGGTCTATCATCGTTGGTGGCACAAACGGTAAAGGTTCGGTAACTGCAATGGTCGAGCAGGGACTTCGAAAAGCTGGATATCGAACAGGCCGATACACTTCACCTCACCTCGAAGCACTGGAAGAACGCTTTCTGGTTAACGGTCGTTTCGCTTTGCGGGCAGAAGTAGCTGACACCCTTCAATTAATTCGAACATGTGTCGAAGACTTAATCCTGCGCAAGCAGCTTGATTCACAGCCTACTTTTTTTGAAGTGATAACAGTTGCAGCTTTTGAATTGTTTCGTCGTAACAATATCGAAATAGCCGTCCTAGAAGTGGGGTTAGGTGGTCGGTTTGACGCTACGAATATCGTGACACCAATCGCTGCTGTAATTACATCGATCGAGTTAGATCATCAAGAGCAACTCGGCAATTCAATTGAACAGATTACCATCGAGAAAGCCGGTATTATCAAACCAGGCATTATCGTCATTTTGGGAGATGCTAAACCAGTTGTCGTCAACAAGGTAAGGCAAACCTGTCATGCTAGAAACGCGCGCTGCATAGAAGCCTCCATCGGAGTAATGATGACAGCCCACCTAGATGACGGACGGACTGAACTTTCACTTACCACGCCGAAAAATAAATACAGGCCAGTTCCTTTAGCCTTACGTGGCCGTCATCAAGTAGATAACGCTGTGGTAGCCGTCCGTCTACTCGAAGAACTATCTGAGACTGGAATTGACGTGCCAACTAATGCTATTTCCAGTGCACTCTCCGAAACGGTCTGGCCCGGAAGACTAGACCTCCGCATCGGTCGTAAAGATAAGCGGATTCTACTGGACACAGCGCATAATCCCTCCGCTATGGCAGCACTGGTCTCCTATATACGTGAAGTGTACCCGGACGGACTGCCAATTGCCTTTGGGGCGATGCAAGACAAAGACATCGATGGCATGATTACAACTCTTGCTCCATACGCCACACGTTTTGTCTGTACCGCCACTCAACATAAACGAGCTATCCCTTCGAGTGCTTTGAGTCAAAAAGTTAAACACTTAGTGCCATCCATGAGCGTTGAAACAAGCTCAACCGTTGCAGAAGCCCTTGACCGTGCGCTAATTGGAACGGATACCGCATGTATCACAGGGTCCAATTACGTAGTCGGAGAGATAATTGGGTCACTCAGAAAGACTGATGAGCAAGGCTCGTGATGATACCATCCAATTGGTTGCTGGTCAGACGGATGCGTGTTAAGTTTACGTGCTACTTTGTTGAGGCATCATGCCGCTGGTTTCGACGCATTTCGGCGCAGCCACTAAGAGTGTTCACCAAATGACTCGCTGGCTGATGATGTTACTAACGGTCACGGTGTTGTCCGCGACTTTTAGTCAAGCCCAAACTCTTCCAGGCTACAACTCTCGCCAATTCCGTATCGAGCGTGTCGGAGAGAATCATGTCCGTCTCATTGGAGCCGTTGAGATCGAGCAGGAAGATTGGAAGTTCTATGCAGATGAACTCGAGCTCTTTACTGACACCCATGAACTCATCGCTTCTGGTAACGTCGTCTATGCCACCGCCACGAATCGAATTGCCGCTGAGCGTGTTGAATTCAACACGGAAACCAAAACGGGCACCTTCTACGTCGCAACTGGAACCGCCTCGATAAGTGATCGCGTAGAGCGAAGTCTCTTTGGCACTCAAGAACCTGATGCCTATTTCTACGGTGACAGTATCGAGAAAATAGGTCCTGACAAGTATCGGATCAACCGCGGTGGCTTCACCACTTGCGTACAACCCACTCCTCGTTGGGAATTAACGTCGGGTTCGATCGTGGTCAATCTTGACGACTACGTAGTTCTCAAGAATATGGTCCTCAACGTCAAAGGCGTTCCATTGTTTTACTTGCCAATAATGTACTATCCGCTTCAGGAAGACGACCGAGCAACAGGATTCCTGATGCCAGGATTTGGCTCTTCGACCTATCGCGGTCGGTCTTTGAGCAACGCCTTCTTCTGGGCTATTTCGCGAAGTCAAGATTTGACCCTTATGCATGACTATTTTTCTGTAGCTGGGCAGGGTCTTGGAGCTGAATACCGTTACATCTTAGGTCCAGGTTCACAGGGTAATCTTCAAACTTACTTCCTGAACCAACCAGCAGTATCCTATCCTGGAGTATCGACTACGACAGCCGCAAAGGCACTCTCAAGTACAAGTAAGCGAAGTTTTCACATCAATGGCAACATATCTCAGTCAATCGGCTCGGCTGTTCGGATACGAGGCCGCGCCGACTTCTTCTCAGACGTAACAGTGCAACAGACGTTTCAAACGGACATTCTCCAGGCGACTCAACGTTCACGTCGAGTCGCTGGGAATGCCACAGCCAGAGTAGCCGGATTCAACACAAGTACTACCGTTGATTGGGCCGAAACATATTTCGGTGATACGCAATCCACTGTAAATGGTGCCCGCCCGCGTATAAGAGTGTCGAGCGGAGAAAAACCCATCCCTGGCTTGCCGATCTATGTTTCATTATCCAGCGAGTATGCAAGCGTCCTGCGCCAAGGCCTTTCCAAGAAGTACGACGCAGATGGTATTCCCGAAGTAAAGAAAATAAGCCACAGCACTTCTCGATTCCATATCAACCCAACAGTGCGGGTACCCTTTACCAAGTGGCGGTTCATGACGCTCAATTCCTCAGTGTCCTGGCATGGGACATATTGGACGAAGAGTTTTGATTACGAATCCAAAGAACAAATTGAATCAGGGATTGACCGACGCTATTTTGAATTTTATTCACGGTTCACGGGGCCAGTCTTTTCGAAAGTCTGGGATACCCCCAACAGCAGCTATGCCGAACGCTTTAAGCATGTCATCGAACCAAGCGTTTCTTTTCAACGGACAACAGCAATTGAAAACTTTGATGAGATCCTTAAAATTGACGGCATCGACTCAATCACGGGGGGTAGAACCAGAATTAGCTATGGAGTGACAAACCGGTTTCTTGCTCGTCGTCGCGTACAGGGTGATGCTCGTGAGGTGCTCAGTATTGCAATGCTACAAAATTACTACACAGACGCACAGGCGACGCAGTACGATCGACGGTTTAGTACGAGCTTCAACGGAACGGCTCCTGCGAAGCTCACACCAGTATCGTTGATCGTCCGTGGCAGTCCGACCGATCAAGTGAACGCCACATTAAGAACTGAATACGATACCCGCTACGGTGCCTTTCGGACAATCAGTGCGGACGGAACGGTATCCCTCGGTGAACGGTTTAGAACGACAGGTGGTTGGAGTCAGCGACGATTCGTCGAAGGGTTATCAGGGTTTAATAATCGAAATAGCCTAACTCACTTTATCAACTCCGCGACTACATTTAAGATTCTCGATAACCGTGTCGGTGGCGTCTATAATTTTAATTACGACGTGCAACGGCAACGATTTCTACAGCAACGTATCCTTGCCTATTACAATGCACAGTGTTGTGGCATCACGGTCGAATATCAGTCGTTTAATTTTATGGGTCTGTCTCAGTACTCGACCTTCCGTAATGCAATCTTGGTTGATCGTCGATTCAATATTTCTTTTACCATGGCAGGTTTAGGAACATTTTCAAACTTTTTCGGTATCTTTGGCGGAGCTGGACAGCAATGAAGGGATTAATTTTAAGTGGGGGCAAAGGCACCAGACTGCGACCTTTAACCTATACAAGTGCTAAGCAATTAGTCCCAGTGGCAAACAAGCCGGTTCTATTCTACGGCATCGAGGCTCTGGTCGAAGCAGGCATTCGGTCAATTGGAATCGTTGTCGGTGACACCGCCGATGAAATTCGTTCGGCCGTGGGCGATGGTTCGCCCTGGGGAATCGATGTGACCTACATCGAACAAGATGCGCCACGCGGTCTCGCCCACGCAGTGTTGATAAGTCAGGACTTCATTAAAGATGACCCATTTGTCGTGTACCTAGGAGACAATTTACTGAATAAGAGCATCCGTCCATTCGTCCAGCAGTTTGTCAAAGAACGTCCTGCGGCGCAGATTTTGTTGGCCCACGTGCCGGACCCGCAGATGTTTGGCGTCGCAGAACTGGACAGCAATCGTGTGATACGACTAATTGAAAAGCCCGAGAAGCCAAAAAGTGATCTTGCGCTAGTCGGTGTGTATATGTTCGGAAGTGAGATTTTCGACTCAGTTCAAAAAATCAGCCCGAGCTTTCGGAATGAACTCGAAATTACTGATGCGATCCAGCACTTAATCGACAAAGGTCTCATGGTCACCCCCCATATCGTGGACGGTTGGTGGAAAGACACAGGAAAACTGGAAGACATACTAGAAGCCAACAGGCTTATCCTTGAAATGATGGAGTCTCGTATGGATGGAGAAATCGACTCGGACTCTAGGATTGAAGGTAATGTCATAATTGAAAAAGGCGCTCAAATCAAGCGATCTACGGTGCGAGGCCCTGCCATTATTGGAGCACGCACTCAGATCATTAGTGGTTATGTGGGTCCGTTCACGTCAATCATGAATGACGTTGAAATTACAGACTCCGAAATCGAACATAGCATAGTGATGGAGCACAGTATCATCAGTGAACTTGGCAACCGCATTACGGATAGCCTAATCGGACGTAACGTCCGCATCTATCGGCAGCCGGTCAAGCCGTCGGCGTACCGTTTTATGTTGGGTGATAATTCAGAAGTTGGGGTACGTTGATAAAAGACGATCAAACCTATGCCGTAAATGAGGTCACATTATTATGGTCGAACCAAAGCCTTACAGCCAGATCGCGACACAAAGCACACTGATCGAAGGGGTCAAGACAAAATCTCTCAGAGTCATTCCTGATGAGCGTGGTTGGCTAATGGAAATTCTTCGATCTGACGAACGCGATCTGTTCTCGACGTTCGGACAAGTATACGTGTCTGCCACCTATCCTGGGGTTGTCAAAGCCTGGCATTACCACAAAGAACAGGTGGACAACTTTGCGTGTGTGAGTGGAATGGTGAAACTTGTGCTAGTAGATACACGACCGAAATCACCCACCGAAGGCACGGTTAATGAATTTTTCATCGGTGATCAGAATCCGACACTCGTACAGGTACCCTGCCTTGTTTATCACGGCTGGAAATGTATCAGCACCGGACCCTCGTTAGTCGTCAACGTGCCATCAGCTCCGTACCGACATGCCGATCCTGACGAATATCGAGTCGAGGCACATGGAAAATTGGCTTACGATTGGACCCGAAAGGATGGTTAATGTCCTTGTCACGGGTGGTGCGGGATTCATCGGTAGTCATTTCGTTAAATTCGGACTGAAGCACCATCCTGATTGGCAAGTCACTACGCTCGATAAATTGACATACGCAGGTCGTCTCGAAAATCTGCAAGATATTAAGAATGACAGCCGGCATACATTCGTGCATGGTGATGTCTCGGATTCAAAAGTCACAGCACCGCTCGTCGCCAAGGCGCACATTGTTGTACATTTCGCTGCAGAAACACACGTCGACCGATCGATTAAAGATGCTGGGGCTTTTATTGACACTGATATCTACGGAACGTTCACACTACTTGAAGCCGCAAGGCAATCATCAAAAATGCAGCGATTTTTGCAAATTTCAACGGATGAGGTATATGGAAGCGTAGAGCGCGGGAGCAGCCTCGAAACTGATGCGCTCAAACCGCGGAACCCGTACGCTGCGAGTAAAGCTGGCGCAGAGCATTTAGCTTACAGTTACTGGGCCACCTTCAAAGTTCCGGTGATTATTAGTCGTGCCTCGAATAACTATGGACCCTACCAATTCCCAGAAAAAGTTATTCCGCTTTTCATAACGAACGCATTAGACAGAGAACCTGTTCCATTGTACGGCGACGGTCTAAACGTACGAGATTGGTTGTACGTTGAAGACCATTGCCGAGCTCTCGACATGTTGATTGCGAAAGGGACCAACGGGGAGATCTATAATATCGGGGGTGGAAATGACGTTCGCAATATCGACTTGACTAAGAATATCTTGTCCATAATTGACAGACCGGATTCGTTGATCACGAAAGTCCCTGATCGACTTGGGCATGACCGTAGGTACAGCCTTAACACTACAAAAATTCGTAATCTAACGAATTGGAAACCAGAAGTAGAATTTTTTAGCGGCCTCCAAACAACCGTGAAATGGTACCAAGATAACGAGTGGTGGTGGCGACCAATAAAAGGTGGCAACTAAAGCTGACGCAATTACCATTGTACGGATCTCTATTGCAGTCACTGTGAATGATTGTCACAAGGTGTACGCTTAATCATTATCCCATCGAATCACTAGCACTTCGACCATGACCAAGATGACACATGGTGTGCTTGTTACCGGTGCAGCCGGTTTCGTAGGAAGTCATCTTCTTGACCTGCTCTACCAGCACAATGAGTCCGCGGTGGCATGGTACCGATCTGGCGGTGCCCAACCGGCTCAAAACAAGCAGCTTCTAACTCAGAAGCACCCGTCTGTCGAATGGAAATCAATAGATTTACTCAATCGGGAAGCAGTTGAACATGCCATCGCTGAACTCCGCCCAGAAATTGTGTATCACTGCGCCGGCGCTCCGCATGTGGGTCAATCCTGGCAAAACGTGCATCAAACACTCCAGTCAAATGTGCAAGGCACACATAATTTACTCGAAGCGCTCCGAAAGTCCGATGTACGCGCTCGTATCTTGATCCCAGGCACAGCCTTGGTGTACCAACAATCCCAAGAAGCGATAACAGAAAAACATCCGCTTAAGCCTTTAGACCCGTACGCCGTCAGCAAATTGGCCCAAGAACAAATGGGGTTACGTTTTGCTAACGAAGCAAGTGGATCCGTAATAGTGACACGCTCCTTCAATCATATTGGACCTCGGCAGGCACCAGCGTTCGCCCTCTCTGGTTTTGCTAGAAGGATTGCTGAAATTGAAGCAGGTCAAGCTGAACCGATCATTTTCGCTGGAAATCTCTCAGCAAAACGAGACATCACTGACGTCCGGGATACAGTGCGAGCCTACCATGTATTAATGCAGCAGGGTGTGACCGGAAGAATTTACAATGTGTGTTCTGGAAAAACTTGGTCGATCAAAGAGCTTCTTGACTGCCTGCTGGAAAAAGCCAGTGTTCCCATTACAGTCAAGATCAAAGGAGACCGGTTACGACCAAATGACGCTGCTGTACTACTTGGGAACCCAAACCGCATCCGAAACGAACTGGGTTGGAAACCAGAAATTTCCATCAAGAACACTATTCACGACCTTCTTACCTACTGGCGAAGGGTCATTAGTTGATTTCTAGATTTTTCGTCCTGTTGGCCTGAGTGGCACAAGTAGCAACTTGCTGGCTTAACGCAATGGTCAAGGCCAGAACAAACCACACCCCGAGATTGGTGTGCCCTGCTTGTCAGCAGTTCACACCAAAACGGGGCTTAGAAATCTGAAGCGAAGGGCTGATGAACGCTACGCTACTAATATGGTCGGGCAGGAGGCATTATTCTGCCCCACAGAGCCACCATGAAGATAGCGACTGCCATACCCTGGATACCAGTAGCAAGATCGCCAAGTACATGGTTAACCCAATGCCCAATCATTGGTATTTCATCCAAGCTACCAGCTATGGTTGGCAGCGCAATTGCTACCAGATAAATAACCATACGCTGCGTCACTTGTCCTGCATCTTCGCTCATCGCTCCTGCTACCATGCCTAAAACAACAAGGACAAGGCCCCAATAAGCAAAGGGGATTTGTTCGATGTTTGCCAGGATTGCAGAAACAACAAGAAGAATAGTAAGTATACGGGCCGTGCTCATTGGTATCCTCCGTTTGTTAACAAAAAAGCTAGTAAACTCACGAAACGAACCGCCGAGAACTAAACTGCGTCACACGATACCAGAAGTGAACCAGATGTCTACTATAATCTACATCTAGTATGATGTTTCTTCACTAATCCTAGCTATTGTGACCTAGTTTCATGGTTTGATGAGAAAATATCCACTTAAAAGAGAAAGAAAAGCGAAAATAGGTAGATATTTGTCGGTGTTTTTCTGAAGCTTCGTTATGTAATGGCTGCCCCATCCTGTAGATGCTGAATCAAACCAGCAATGAGTGCAGCACGCCAAGGAAGCTGATCAATTAAGACATGCTCGTGCAGCGCGTGCGCTCCTTGGCCGATCGCACCAAGGCCATCGAGTGTGGGGATCCCATGAGCAGCTGTTAGGTTTCCATCCGAGCCACCACCAGTGCCACCCTCCGAGAGTTCACGACCCATGCTAACGGCTACACGTTGAGCCATCTCATACAAACGAATCACGGAAGCACTTCGTTCTAGGGGAGGACGGAAGTTTCCTGAGATCTTGACAGTTGTGCCGGCAATCTTCGACTCAAGCCTGCGCAGGTAATCCTGAACCCGCAATGCATCGGTTTGAGTAGGAACACGAATGTCAATAGAGGCACGCGCTTCATCTGCAACCACATTCGACCGACTACCCCCTTGAATCGTGCCGATATTAACAGAGACTCCTCGATCGTTATCCTTCAACGATTGCAATTCGATAACCTGTTTAGCAATTTCATGAATGGCACTGGCCCCACTACCCGGCTCTATCCCAGCATGTGCTGCAACGCCCGTGACAATCATTTCAAACTGACCACACCCTTTTCGACTAGTCTTTAATGCCCCATTTGGTAATGACGGTTCCATGACAAACACCGCTTCACTACGGTCAGCATGATCAAGGATGGCCTGACGGGAGGTCTCGCTCCCAATTTCCTCATCCGTGGTCCACAACATCACAATCCGTTGACCTAACGAGGGGACATTTTTGTGCAGAGCTCGCACGGCTAGCATAGATAGGGCAATGCCAGCTTTCATGTCATAGACACCGGGCCCAAACAGGCATCCATCAGCGTGCCGAATGGGCATCCGTTTTAATTGTCCTATAGGCCAGACGGTGTCGAAGTGGCCCAAGAGGAGCACCTGTGATTGCCCTTCTCCAAATTCTGCTACTAGGTGATTTCCGACATCTGATTGAGGAATGTGACTGACCTTCGCTCCAATTTTACAGAGGCGATCGTGCAACTCAACGCCACATCGATCGACAGCCTTTTTGTCCGTCGAGGGAGATTCAAGAAGTGTTAAAGCCTCAATTGTCTCTAAAAGCCACGGTGCCTGCGATTCGCAAAACTTTAGATGATTCTTGACGTCATCATCATATGTTGTCATTCATATCTCCGTTCGGCTTGCGTCTGGTTCAAAGTCGCCCGATAATATTGACTTGTGGAAACGCATACCTGTACCACAGTTTTGGTAGTCCTAACTAGCGTGGTAACCATCGCCATGCAGCCTATTCCCCGGCCATTTCCTCGACCTGGGAATACAGTAACGGATAGCCCTCTGGAGGAACCACAGGTACAGCCCCCATTAGACGAGACGCTCGCATCATCAACTAGTGACATACCATCCGAGGCAACACTCGGATTTCCCATTTATCCCAATGCAAATTATCTCAGATCGTACGATGCTGGTCGTGGGCAAAACTATTACCTGTTTGGAACCAATGCCACATACGAGGAGATGGTCAACTATTATTCAATTGTACTCAAGGAGCGAGGGAACCGAGTCTTCGAGGCACCACGAGTGCACATGTTCGAAGTGGGTCGTTTTAGAGAAGATCGCATGGCGTTCCCCCCAGGTGTCACGATAAAAGATTTCAGTTGGAACGGCTCTCTGGGCTACGTGAACCCCAACCGACAGTCCGATGGTCCGAGTCACTACATTACCGTGATTCAAATCGTGCCAAATCCAACAACACCAAGACCGTAATGAAACATAACGTCGCAGGCTAAGGCTTAGCCACGTAGAGTTCCGATTGCTCCTTGAACTCCTCGGATTTTTCGTTCATCCCCGCCTGAAAGACATTGGTATCGTTAACGCCCCGCGATTTAGCGAATTCTCGAACCTGTTGAGTCAGTTCCATACTGCAGAACTTTGGGCCACACATTGAACAAAAATGCGCGACCTTCGCACCCTCCGCCGGCAGTGTTTCATCATGGTAGGCACGCGCTGTTACGGGATCCAAGGCTAGATTGAACTGGTCTTCCCATCGAAATTCAAATCGAGCTTTTGAAAGGGCATCGTCCCAAGCTTGAGCACGGGGATGTCCTTTTGCTAAATCAGCAGCGTGAGCTGCAATCTTGTAAGCCAGAACGCCCGCTTTAACGTCGTCACGGTTCGGTAAGCCAAGATGTTCCTTAGGTGTAACGTAACAAAGCATTGCGGTTCCGTACCAGCCGATCATCGCTGCACCGATGGCTGAGGTCAGATGATCGTACCCTGGAGCAATGTCAGTCGTCAGAGGACCAAGCGTGTAGAAAGGCGCCTCGTCACACCAGTCCAGCTGATTCTGCATGTTCTCCTTTATAAGATTCATCGGTACGTGCCCGGGACCCTCATTCATCACCTGAACGTCGTACTCCCATGCAATCCGCGTCAATTCGCCCTGCACCTTTAGCTCTGCAAACTGTGCCTCATCATTCGCATCGGCAATAGAACCAGGACGCAATCCATCACCCAAGGAAAATGCAACGTCGTAGGTGCTGAGAATTTCACACATTTCCCGGAAGTGTGTGTACAAGAAATTTTCCTGATGATGCGCCAAACACCACTTCGCAAGAATGGATCCTCCACGAGAGACGATGCCTGTCAACCGCTTAGCCGTCATCGGAACAAACGGTAACAGCACACCGGCATGAATAGTAACGTAGTCCACTCCCTGTTCAGCTTGTTGAATCAGCGTGTCACGGAAGATCTCCCATGTAAGATCTTCGGGACGACCATCGACTCGCTCTAAAGCTTGATAAATTGGCACGGTACCAATCGGAACAGCAGAATTACGAATAATCCATTCTCGGGTTTCTTGAATGTTTGCGCCGGTAGACAAGTCCATGACAGTATCGGCGCCCCACAGGGTTGCCCAACGAAGTTTCTCAACTTCTTCATCAATCGAAGACCCAACCGCCGAGTTACCAATGTTTGCATTAATCTTCACGAGAAAATCTCGCCCGATGATCATTGGCTCGGATTCAGGATGATTAATATTTGCTGGAATAATGGCTCGACCTTCGGCTACGGCTGCACGAACACGCTCTGGGTCAAATCCTTCACGAATCGCCACAAATTCCATTTCAGGCGTAACGAGACCACGGCGTGCGTAGTGGAGTTGCGTCACCCGCCCGGTGCCTCTTTTGACTACCCTACCTGGAAACACTCCTTCCAAAGAACTCGGAGACTGAACATGACCGACATCACTGCGATTCGCAATCCAAGAATCGCGTAGCGCTGGCAATCCCTGTGTCACGTCACATCCTTGAGGGCCACTGGTGTCATAGACACGGAGGGTAGATTCACCTTCTTCTAAGGCGATCTCTCGCATCGGCACTTTCACCGAACCCTCACCAACGTATACCTTCCGAGAGTTGGGGTACGCTTCAGGATAGTCTGCTGCCCCAGACACTACAGCAGCTGTTTCATCCGACATGTTCGCACTCCTCTACCATGGTTATCTCCGCATTATTGTTGCAAATGCCGCGACCGACCCTCTAGAGACTGCGGGCAACAACTGAGCGAAAAGTATAACTTCACTAGAACCAAATCTAACGGGAACCAGACAGAAACATCCCTAGACCAGCTTGAACCGGAATCAGACTCCAAAAGCAACCTCTCAATCCGGCAATTAAGGAATGCCCAGAAGGGCATAATCATCACTATACCATGGGGTCTAAAATGTACTATTCCTATAGTAATATTGCATGATGCGTGTTGTCTTCAGAAACGAGATAATCCTTCAAGACTGGCTTTACCCTCAATCGATTTTCTAACCGGCTGACGAATGCCTGACTCTGTCGACCTAACTACCAGTCCTAACGCTCGACTACAGCCTCTTTCAGCAGTCGACCCAGAAGTGGCTGACGCTCTTCAGCGAGAGCTTACCCGCCAGAACAACGGTCTTGAACTAATTGCTTCTGAGAACTTTGTTAGTGCAGCTGTAGCGGAGGCAACTGGTTCCATCATGACTAACAAGTACGCGGAAGGCTACCCAGGCCGTCGCTACTATGGTGGTTGTGAATTGTACGACGTGATTGAAAGATTAGCCGTTTCTCGAGCGCAAGTGCTTTTCGACTCGGAACACGTAAATGTTCAGCCACACTCTGGCGCCCAAGCCAACATGGCAGCTTATTTTGCTGTACTGGATCCTGGAGACACGGTCTTGGGTATGAACTTGTTCCATGGTGGCCATCTCACACACGGGCACAAGCTTAATTTTTCTGGCAAGCTTTATAATGTCGTGCCCTACGGTGTTAGGCAGGAAGACGAGCAAATTGATTACAATGACCTCGCCAGATTGGCCGATGAACATCGCCCTCGCCTGATCATTGCCGGTGCAAGTGCTTATCCACGAACGATTGACTTTGCACGTATAGCAAGCATAGGGAAAAACGTTAACGCCCATGTTTTAGTTGATATGGCGCATATTGCCGGTCTGGTCGCAGCTGGTATACATCCAAGTCCAGTCCCTCACGCAGACATAGTAACTACGACCACACACAAGACGCTCCGCGGACCACGAGGTGGACTCATCTTGAGCCGTCCAGACTTTGCCAAAGCGATAGACAAGGCCGTGTTCCCAGGTGTCCAAGGCGGTCCGCTGATGCACAGCATTGCAGCCAAGGCGGTATGTTTACTAGAAGCTGCACAGCCTGCGTTCCAGAAATATCAGCAACAAGTCGTAGCTAATGCGCATCATTTAGCCGAGGCGGTGGCGCAGCAAGGGTTCCGTTTGGTCGGTGGCGGTACCGATACGCACCTTTTTATTATTGATGTCTCAGTCAGGAACCTTACTGGGCAAGCAGCAGAGGCAGCGCTTGGAAAAGCTCATCTTACAGTCAACAAGAATACGATCCCATTTGATTCAAATCCTCCATTAGTCGCAAGTGGGATTCGCATAGGAACACCAGCGGTGACTACACGAGGCATGCGGGAACCTGAAATGGACTTAATCAGCGAATACATCGGAAGAGTTTTGTCTGCACCGGAAGATGCTCGTGTCGCGGATGCCGTTCGGATAGAGGTCGAAGCACTGTGTCGGAAATTCCCCCTACACCCCACACCCCTCGGTTAGCCGATCACGTTGCAGATGCGTTTAAGGAAGGAGGCGCCTTAGCGCGCTCACTAACAATCTACGAGCAACGACACAGCCAAACGGAAATGTCGACCGCCGTTGCAGACATCCTCGAGGATGGAGGCATCTTGGTTGCTGAGGCTGGAACGGGCATTGGCAAAACACTTGCGTATCTCGTTCCCATTATCTTAAGTCGGAAGCGAGTACTGATATCGACAGGTACGAAAAATCTTCAAGAACAGATTTACTTTAAAGATCTCCCAGCATTACAAGATGCGTTAGGTGTGAGCTTTACGGCCACCTACATGAAAGGTCGGGCAAACTATCTCTGCTTGCATCGGTTTGAAGCCCAATACCAAAATCCAACTCCTCGGTCAGCCACTGATGATGCCTATCTGACGACGATCAAGCAATGGCTTACAGTAACCGAAACTGGCGACCGAGCCGAGCTAGAAAATATCCCAGAAGATTTACCTAGCTGGAATGAGATTTCAGCTACTAATGAGAACTGTATAGGCCGAGAATGCACTCAATACGAGGAGTGCTTTGTCACCCGTATGCGCCAACGCGCTTCGGAATCAGATTTGGTTATCGTCAACCATCATCTCTTATGCGCTGACGCGGCAGTTCGTCAAAGCGCGTACGGAGAGGTTATTCCGACTTGCGACTTTGCGGTCATCGACGAAGCACATCAATTAGAAGAAGTTGCCACTCAATATTTTGGGCTCTCCGTAAGCAACTATCGTCTTGACGAACTGGCTGGCGACACTGACAAATTCCTGAATGGCGACCAAATAGTCAGTGCAGAAGAAAAAGATGCACTGCAAAAGATTGTTCGACGAATTCGTGAATGCTCTCAGCATTTCTTTACTGCAGTACTTAGTAGACGGAACGAACTACTTGGGACCTTCGCAAACAAAGCTGACGAAAGAATGCGTGTTTCAACTGAAACTTTCGAACCGATGTCAGAAAACGGACTTGCGTTAACTGGGATCCTTGGAACACTCAAGACAACCCTCACTCACTTGGATTCATCTGTAGAAGAAGTTGAGGCACTCGCGCGTCGCGCGCACGAAATTAAAGACCAATTGCAATTTTTGCTGCAAGCAGACGATTCAGCCTACGTCTTCTATCTGGAAATGCGTGGTCGAGGAATCTTTCTTCGGGCGGCCCCAATCGATGTTTCGTCAATTGTCAGAGAATTTCTTTGGGGTCGGATGAATGGAACCGTGCTGACTTCAGCGACATTGACGGTTGATAATTCGTTTGACTATTTCTGCAACCGCTTGGGAATTAATGACGCTCACGAGATCAGGTTTGCTTCAGAGTTCGATTTTACACAGCAAGCCATCGTCTACCTTCCTTCACAGATGCCAGATCCAAGAGCGCCTGACTTCCCCGAAGCAGCTGGACTGGAGGTGGTCGAAATTTTAAAACGGACAAAAGGTCGCGCATTTGTTTTGTTCACAAGCTACGCTAACTTAAGACTTGTTCATGCGGTAGTGAAGCGCTCCCAACTTCAATTTCCAATCTTTGTTCAGGGCGATGCACCTAAATTTTCACTTTTACAAGATTTTCGATCAACCCCGAACGCTGTTTTGTTCGCAACAAGCAGTTTTTGGCAAGGTGTGGATGTGGCCGGTGAAGCCTTGAGTTGCGTCATTATTGATAAGTTACCGTTTGCCTCACCTGGAGACCCCATCACGGCGGCTCGGATCGAAATGATCGCTGATCGCGGGGACAATGCTTTTACCACCTATCAGATCCCGCTAGCAATTCTGGCCCTACAGCAAGGCCTTGGACGACTTATTCGCAACAAGCGTGATCGCGGAGTGTTGGTTATTCTCGACTCACGAATCCACACAAAAAGTTATGGCAGGAGGTTTCTCGCGTCACTACCGCCAGCACCGTTGACCTCAGAGATGGGGGATCTTGAACAATTTTTTGCGATTCGGTCTTAAACTCAGGTCGAAGGACGTTAGCCCTAGCTTGTGCGAAATATTTAGGTATAAACTAGAGGGTAACATTTGTATCAGCTTTCATGAAGGAGTTCGCTATGTTTCGCTCAACCAATAACTATGGGCCAAGTTGCGTCCTTATCACCCTTTTGTTGACCGTCGTCTGGACGACGCCAAGTTTTAGCCAGTCGACCGGTATCCTTAGAGGCCAAGTCACAGGTGCCGATGGTGAAGGTGTGCCAGGTGTGAAGATTGTTATCACAGGAACACAGCGACCAATCAGAACCTTTGAGACTGAAACCAATGAAGAAGGTATGTATCGCATGATGGGTCTTCGTGATAGTGGGTACGAAGTCACGGCAACCTCGGAAACTGGAAGCGCGATGGCCGCCTTTACGATTCGAGGTGGTCAAAACCTCACGGTTGACCTCGACCTTGGAGCCTCCGCAGCAGCAGCAACAGCGGCCCTGTCAGAGGAAGACCTGGCCAACGAAGCGCGACGGGAAGAATTGTCCGCTTCATTTGAGCAAGGAGTCGCCGCAAGCGCCGCTGGAGACTATGTCGAAGCGATTGCGCAATTCGAAATTGCTGTCTCGATTGTGGATACGTGTTACTCCTGCTATCACAACATTGGTCTTGCACACGTCGAATTAGATCAAATGGATGAAGCCGAAGTTGCATTCCTGGCAGCTATTGAATTGCGAGCCGATAATGCAGCCTCTTACACCGGCTTAGCTGGCATCTACAACACGCAGCGCCGATTCGCTGAAGCTGCTGAAATGAGTGCTGAGGCAGCCCGACTTTCTGGTGGCGGTGCTGGTGCTGCAACTGACCCGGTTGCTGTGTATAACCAAGGTGTCATCTATTGGAACGCTGGGGCATTTCCTGAAGCCAAAGAGCAGTTTGAACAGGCCGTTGCACTGGACCCGAGCAATGCCGATGCCCACTATCAATTAGCAATGGCAAGCCTGAATCTTGGCGATATGACTACTGCCGTGGGAGCGCTTGAAAAGTATATTGAAATTGCACCAGACGGGCAGTACGCCGACCAGGCTCGAGGAATGGTTCAACAGCTGAAGCCCTAACATGGCAGATAGCCATCTAGTAGGGAAAGCCGACCACCAATCCGATACCGATTCCAGCTCTCATGTAGAATCTTCAATCGCTGAAAATCTCAAAGAGGTGAGGAACCGGATCCATCGGGCAGCCATCCAGGTGGGTCGAGATCCAGCCGAAGTGCAGCTAGTCGCTGTTTCGAAAACTTTTAGCGCTGACCATATCAGAGCTGCCGTCACTGCAGGCCAAGTTGATTTTGGAGAAAATCGGGTACAAGAAGGGCTACAAAAGTGCACGATCCTACGCGACCTCAACATCCGATGGCATCTAATCGGACATTTGCAATCGAACAAGACGAAAAAAATTGTTGAACCTTTCGCGTGGATTCACTCAGTGGATAGTACTGATTTACTAAAACGCGTGGATCGGATAGCAGTAGAAAAAGACGCTAGGGTTGAAGTCCTTATTCAAGTTGATCTCGCCGGCGAAGCCACGAAACACGGAGCAACACCAGAAGAACTTCCCGATATCCTTACTACGGGTTTAGAGTGTCAGGCTGCACAAATTCGTGGGTTAATGCTTATGCCTCCCCTTGATGAACCTGAACGTGTTCGACCATATTTTCGTCGACTGTATGACCTGCGCAATGAGCTACTAGACAAGGGTTTCGACTCTCGAATGCTCCACCATCTTTCGATGGGTATGAGTCATGACTTTGAAGTTGCCGTCCAAGAGGGGGCAACAATAGTCCGTGTGGGGTCGGCAATTTTTGGTGCGCGTTCACCAAAAAAGAACAACGTCCCGCATCGCTGATTTGAAGCTCTGGTCCAGAGAGCGCCTAGCCAGACAACAACACCTGAACGCTCTAAGGAAACCCCGTCCCCTATCTAATCTGTTGAAAAAGACGTTCCCACCGGGTACGGGTGAAAAAGTGCGTCGCAACCGAGGCTAGCCGTTGGGCCGTTCCACTCAAACTGGTTTGCCGATAATCTTCAGCGTCGCTTTCGTAAGACCAGTAAATTAAGAGAGCTCGACCTTTTACGTGCGAGGCCGGTAAGAAGCCCCAGTAACGACTATCCTGCGAATTCTCACGATTGTCGCCCATGACGAAATACTGATCAGGAGGAACCGTCACCGGACCGAAGTTGTTACGTGGATCAAATTCATTATTGATTATTCGACCGCCACTGAAATCAAAATGATACACATAAGGCTCTTCGAGAACCTGTCCGTCTACATAGACTTGCTGATCCCGAAGCTCGATGATATTTCCAGGTAACCCAATTACGCGCTTAATAAAGTCTCGCTCTGGGTCTTCTGGGTATTTAAAAACGATGACATCGCCGCGCTCAATAGAATCTATGGGGAGCACGACTCGTTCAGAGTCTAGTGCCGTAGGGCCAAAAACAAATTTGTTGACCAGCAAATGATCGCCAATTAAAAGGTTTTGTTCCATCGAACCAGTCGGAATCTTGAATGCTTGCACGACCCATGTACGAATGAATAACGCCAGGATCACTGCAACAACAATAGATTCCAAATATTCACGAAATGTAGATTTATTAAATGAAGACATTTTTTGAGAAACTTAATCTGTATCAACCTTCAACACAGCAAGAAACGCCTCTTGAGGAATCTCGACTCGGCCCACACGCTTCATCCGACGCTTACCTTCCTTCTGTTTTTCGAGCAATTTACGCTTTCGGGAGATATCACCACCATAACATTTGGCTAGTACGTTCTTGCGAAGCGCCTTCACTGATTCGCGCGCGATAATCCGGTTACCAATTGCTGCTTGAATAGCCACATCGAACATCTGTCTGGGAATCAATTTTCGCAATCTGGCTGCCAAAGCTCGCCCGCGCAAGTAAGCCATCTCACGATGAACAATCACAGACAAGGCATCGACAGATTCCCCATTTACTAAGATATCCAATTTTTCAAGAGGTGATTCCCTATAATCCGTCACATGATAGTCGAGTGACGCATATCCACGCGACAGTGTTTTTAAGCGATCATAAAAATCAAGGACGACTTCATTAAAAGGTAACTCATAGGTGATGAGAACTCGATTAGACGAAAGGTACTCCAAAGATTTTTGAACTCCGCGTTTTTCCTGACAGATCTTTAAGATAGGGCCAACATAGTCAGAAGGAGTAAGGATTAATGCTTTGATGATCGGTTCCTCAACCTTCTCCACGGAACCGGCAGTTGGAAGCTTGCTGGGATTATCAATTTCCTCGATAGTCCCATCTGTCCTTGTTACACGGTAAAGCACACCTGGAGCGGTCGTTACCAAGTCCATATCAAATTCACGCTCAAGTCGCTCCTGAACGATCTCCATATGAAGTAATCCCAAAAATCCGCACCGGAAACCAAAACCAAGAGCCAAGGAAGTTTCTGGCTCAAAAAAGAATGCGGAATCATTTAGCTTGAGCTTCTCAAGCGCGTCTCGCAAATCAGCGTATTGGTGACCTTCCACCGGATACAGGCCAGCAAACACCATGGGTTTAACCGTCTTAAAACCTGGAAATGGAGTTGTGGTGGGTCTAACAGATTCCGTTATAGTGTCACCGATCCTAGCGTCACTTACACGTTTGATACCGGCGGTTACAAATCCGACCTCTCCGACACCAAGTTCCTCAACCAACTCTGGCTTCGGAGAGAAGACACCAACTTGTTCAACCTCGTAATCTTGCTTTAAAGACATAAGGCGAATTCCACTTTTCGGACGCAACGAACCATCAAGCACCCGCACTAACACCACAACACCTCTATACGCGTCGTACCATGAATCAAATATTAACGCTCTCAGTGGACCATTTGGATCACCGCTAGGCGCTGGCACATGTTGCACAACAGCCTCAAGCACGTCCTGCACTCCCGAGCCTTTTTTGGCACTGACAAGAACTGCCTGCTGCGCGTCAAGACCTATAATTTCATTAATCTGATGTCGAGTTTCATCAGGTAAGGCTCCCGGTAAATCGATCTTATTAATAACAGGAATGATCTCTAGGTCACCTTCCACTGCAAGATAAGCATTAGCCAAAGTCTGAGCCTCGACACCTTGAGAAGCATCAACAAGTAGCACCGCACCCTCACAGGCGGCCAAGGATCTAGTGACTTCGTATGAAAAATCTACATGACCCGGTGTGTCGATCAAATTCATTACATAATCATCACCAGCTTGTGAGCGATACGATAGACGAACCGCCTGTGCCTTAATGGTAATTCCCCGCTCACGTTCAAGATCCATCGAGTCGAGCACCTGCGCTTCCATTTCACGTGGCTCAAGTGCGCCGGTAATTTCAAGGAGTCGATCGGCTAAAGTTGATTTACCGTGATCGATATGGGCGATAATGGAAAAATTCCTAACGAATTGATGTTTCATGACCGACCTTTGAATTATATGGCACGCCCGAAGGTGAATCCTGTCGGACGAGCGAGGTCGAAAGTCTGATTACCACAAAATCCGATTAGCGTTCATCGAGCATACGAAGGGATTGTGGGTGTGCAGGACCAGTATACTCGGCTCGAGGTCGGATGAGTCGGTTGTTTGTCAATTGTTCCAAGACATGTGCAGTCCATCCAGCAACGCGACTGACCGCAAACAGTGGTGTAAAGGAATCGATCGGAATACCGAGCATGTAATAGGTAGAAGCCGAATAGAAATCCACATTTGGTGAAAGACCCTTCTCAGCTTTAACACATCGTTCGATACATTGCGACATATTGAACCATCGCAAACGATTCGCCTGTTTTCCAAGATCGGCCGACATCCGTCGAAGATGAGTTGCACGGGGATCCTCTGTTTTATATACCCTATGACCGAAGCCAGGAATTTTTTCCTTACGCTCTAACTTGGCATGAATAATCTTTTCAATTTCGACATCGCTCGCCTCTTCACCAATCTCTATTAACAATCGCATCACGTCAGCGTTTGCCCCACCGTGCAGTGGCCCCTTCAACGTTCCAATGCCAGCAACAATTGCTGAATGGATATCAGTTAAGGTTGCTGCGGCAACCCTGGCTGCAAATGTAGAGGCATTCAGTTCATGATCGGCATGTAACACCAGAGCTATGTCGAGTGCCTTGGTAGCTTCAGACGTTGGGCGCTCGCCAGTTAACATGTAAAGAAAATTAGCAGCGTGACCAAGTGCTGGATCCGAGTTAACAGGTGTGCCCCCAGATGCCAAGCGGGCATGGGTTGCCACCACGCTAGCAATTTGTGAAGTCAATCTAATAGCTTTTCTTAAGTTTGCTTCCCTGGACGAATTATCTGAATCTGGATCGAAATGGGAAAGTGCGGAGGTTATGGTGCGTATGGTGGCCATACCATTGTCAGGTGGTAGAAACCTAATCATCCGAAGGATTGATTCGGGAAGCGTCCTCGCACTCACCATGTCTGATTTCACATCGCCAAGTTCTGTCCGCGATGGCAGGCGTGCGTGCCAAAGCAAGAAGCAAACTTCTTCAAATGTTGCACTGGCGACAAGATCATGTATGTCGTAACCACGATACGACAGTACCCCACGCCGACCATCCATGTAGCAGATTCCGGACGTCGTTACGATCACGTCTTCCAATCCTGTTTTAGTCTTACCTCGCATTGGCATCTAGAATATGATATCAGTCTGTGGCGTTATTAGCTTGGACCGCTTTTACAGTCACGACCAGCTGACACAACTAAATGTGGTCATTGTGAACCATTCATGACACCTCAAGAACTCAAGGCATTATTGCAAGACGTCAGTAAAGGCAAGGTCGATACCGACAATGCCTACACGTGTCTGCTCAATGTTTTGAGAGAGGCCCCTTACAAAGATCTAGAGTTTGCGCGAATCGACCATCACCGCTCCATCCGGCAAGGATTTCCTGAAGTCATTTTTGGTCTTGGTAAGACCCCGGAGCAAATCGTAGCCATTGCTGAGAAAATAATTGAGGGAAATCAGGAATTATTGATTACACGCGTGAACGAAGACACCTATAAGGCAATCTGCGCAATAGCCCCAAATGCATTGTTTCATCGAGAAGCCAATCTCATAAGTTTGTCTATTTCTGACCAACCATCAGGGCATGGCGCTGTCATGGTTGTGACTGCTGGTACATCCGATGTTTCCGTTGCGGAAGAGGCGGCTGTATCAGCTGAAGTGATGGGCAACCGGGTTGACCGCCTATACGATGTCGGCGTGGCAGGACTCCATCGGATACTTGCTGAAACCAAGAGACTGTCTACCGCGAAGGTCATTATTGTCGTAGCTGGGATGGAAGGCGCTCTACCGAGCGTGGTCGCTGGTCTCGTGGACGTACCCGTCATAGCTGTACCAACAAGTGTCGGCTATGGCGCGAGTTTTGGTGGTGTCACAGCGCTCCTGTCGATGCTGAACAGCTGTGCCATGGGCGTCTCAGTAGTCAACATTGATAACGGCTTTGGCGCGGCATCCATCGCGAGTCTCATAAACCACTTGGACAAATCATGAAAATGACACATGTGCTCAACCAACGTTATATACACAGTTGCATTACCTCGCATCAATACTAATCGGGCTTACCGGATACATGCTAAAGCAAGCAATTAGTTCCTTTTAAACTGTTTTTAAGGCCTTTAATGGCGACCCACATCCAAGGAACCCAGCACCTCTAGTTCCAATAATGATTAACCCCACCTCAAGACCCTAGAAACCAAGAAATAGCAAGGGGTCTTCGGTTGTTCGATTGGCAGCATGGTGCTAAAGTTTAGGGTTCCGTTCCCTGCCATACCAGTGTTTGGAAGTGGGAACCTGGAATCTCCGGCACCATTCAATTTCATGAACCTTAGCACCCTGAAGGCGCTTGAGTTCGACCGAGTTATCGATATTGCTTGTAGTTTCGCGGTGACGTCACTTGGCGCTGCGCAACTCAAGGCACTCGTTCCTCAGAGCGATCCCAAACAAGTCGAGAAGACTTTGGCGGCAACAACGGAGGGCGTTGGTTGGTTAAGACTGGAATCATTGTTTCCTCTAAAAGCCCCTACTGACTTAGAGAAAACACTCGCTGTATTATCGATCGAAGGACAAATTCTTGAAACCCAGCAACTGCTTGGGCTCACGGAATTCATTACTTCGGTTAACGAGGCGCAGAAAGCCATTTACACACTCCCTCGTACAGTTTTTCCAATCTTGCACGCTTTGGCGACACAGATCAGACGGTTCGATACCGAACTTAAACGAGTCAATCAGTTAATCACTGCATCCGGAGAAATAATCGACGGTGCAAGCCCCACGCTACAAACACTTCGCGAGCGACTTCGCAAACAACGTCGCCATCTTCGTGACACGATGGAATCCTACATTCGCAACAAAGAAACAGGATCTTATCTGCAGGAAAATATCGTAACCGACCGCAATGGACGCTTCGTCTTAGTAGTAAAAACAGCGCATCGAAAAACCCTGCCTGGAATTATCCATGGTAGTTCCAGCAGCGGGGCCAGCCTGTTCCTGGAACCATTAAACACGGTTGACATCAACAACGACATTGTGGCGTTAGTTGAGCAAGAACAGATTGAGATTAGAAAAATTCTTCTTGGACTCACTAACCTTTTCAGAGAACGACCATCTGATTTGAATCAGACTATCGATGCAATCACAGAAATCGATGTGGTCCATGCCAAAGCGTGTTTCTCGAAACTTGTGGACGGGATTGAGCCAACACTCTCAACAGATGGCACGCTTGAATTACGTTCGGCGAGCCATCCATTACTGATGCCAGCCGTAAGAAAACGCCTTGGGAATGCTGACCAGGCCACTCTTGATAAGAAATCAGTGAACGAGCAAATCCCCTCCGAACCTGTCCCAGTCAACCTATTATTAATTCCACCCATCACCACCCTTGTAATAACGGGTCCGAATACTGGTGGTAAGACTGTCGCACTAAAGACGGCCGGTTTAGTTGTACTCATGGCCCAAGCAGGACTTCACGTCCCCGCTGCGCCAGGTTCGCAAGTACCTGTCTTCCGTTCGATGTTTACTGATATTGGTGACGAACAATCGATTTCAGCAAATTTAAGCACGTTTTCTTGGCACATTACGAATATTGCGGCCATGGATCGATCTCTAACCTTTCCAGCCTTACTACTTCTGGATGAGATAGGTGCTGGTACCGATCCAGCGGAAGGTGGAGCACTCGGAGCAGCGATAGTGGACCATTTTCGTCGACGAGGTGCACAAGTCATTACTACGACCCATTACGAAGCACTTAAATCATACGCATCCACGACTGATGGAGTGACTTGTGCTGGTTTTGGGTTTGATGCGAAAACCTTTGCACCAACTTACGTGCTACGTTACGGTTCCCCAGGACGAAGCTTGGCACTCGAAATTTCAGCCCGGCTAGGGTTAGCACCTTCCATAGTAGCAAACGCAAAAACTCGTCAAACTACACTTGAAATCCAGCTTTCTAATCATTTAGAACGTCTTGAACAGGATTTACGAGCACTTGATGACGAACGTCGTCATGTTGCTCAAGTACGTAGTCAGCTAGTTAATACAGAGGCGGGATTACGCGCTCGTGAAACTGGTCTTGCCAAGCAGGAAACATTCATTCGTGCTGAGCAAAAACGAGGTGTCGATACTAGTGTCAGAGAAGCCAAGCGTGAAATCGACCTGGCAATGCGGGAATTCAAGAAAGAAATGGTCACATTAACAAAGGCTGTCTCCTCTGGGGATTTAAGAGATATAACTACTGGAATTCAAGGAGCGGCACGTGTAACTGCTCGAAAAACCATAGATGCTATTTCGAATCGCTTTCAGAATGATCTCCCAACCAGCACAGCCGCATCTACATTTAAGCGAAACAGCGCATCAGCGCAAAGCTGCTCTGTCGGAGACCATGTCATAGTACAAAGTATGGGGTTTGAAGGGGTCGTTACAAACGTTACACAGAATAGCGCTGAAGTGGATATTCAGGGCAAACGACTTCTAGCACCTCTTGAAGACCTCCGAATGATAGACCAAGGATCACAAAAGTTCTCACCTCCTTCAAAAGTGAGCGTGCAACTGCCAGAGTTGAACGAATCGTTAACAGAACTGAATGTTATCGGTTGCACAATTGATGAAGCACTGACGAGAACCGAGGCGTTCCTGGACAAAGCCTTATTAGCCGATCAATCGAACCTGCGAGTGATTCACGGACGTGGTACCGGTCGGCTCCGAAGAGCAATCGCTAATTTGTTAGATGATCATCGAATCGTTGAACGACATTACCCAGCGCCACCAGAAGAAGGAGGTGGTGGCGTGACAATTGTTACACTAAAGGACTAAAGAGACTGGCTAAGGTAAATCGGGCTCACTAAATTTTTGCAACATAACATGGGACTTTTTCCGCAGAACTTCATCGACGACTTAAAGGCACAAACGGATATTGTGCGGATAGTACAAGACTCCGTATCGTTAAAGAAGTCGGGGGGCACCTACAAGGGCTTGTGTCCGTTTCATGGTGAAAAAACACCATCCTTTCATGTCAACTCAGATAAAGGATTCTTTCATTGTTTTGGTTGTGGTGTCGGTGGTGACGTTATTAAGTTTTTAGAACTTCGAGACAAAATCACATTTCCTGACGCCGTACGGCAACTGGCTGAACGAACAGGAATGACCTTACCTGATAAGCAAGACAACGCGGACCCAGCTGCTGATGCGGAACGAGAAGCTCTTTTGAAGATGCAAGAAGTCGCCGCAGAATATTTTCGTGAACATCTCGCAGATAGCTCCGGCGTACGGACCAAGCGACAGCTAGAAGAACGAAGTCTGACAGCAGAAACAATTAAAGCGATTGGATTCGGGTTCGCTCCTGGCATCCGAGACGGCCTGACAAACCGTCTAAGGGAGCAAGGATTCTCTCAATCGTTAATGTTGCGAAGTGGCTTGGTTACGCAAAAAGGTTCAGGACCGCTGTACGATCGATTTCGAAACCGACTGATGATTCCAATCTGCCGTGAAGGAGGATCCATTATGGCGTTTGGTGGACGGGCAATCGATCCCAACCAGCAACCAAAATACCTAAACTCGCCAGAAACACCAATTTATTCAAAGGGGCGAACACTGTATGGGCTTCATCTATCAAAACAGGAAATTCGTAAACGGAAATATGCCGTACTAGTTGAAGGCTATTTTGATTTTGCCCAAGTACTGCAAGCTGGAATTACTCCGGCAGTCGCGACTTGCGGTACTGCCCTCACATCTTACCAAAGCCGTTTGTTGCGTCGTTACACATCAAAAGTGGTGTTGAACTTCGATGCGGATACCGCAGGCAAGGCGGCCGCAGCAAGATCTGGAGAGATGCTAATCGCAGATGGATTTCAGGTGAATATTGCAGTGCTCCCAGACCACGAAGATCCCGATAACTTTATTAGGGAGCAAGGCGCAGCACGTTACATGGAAATACTGCGCAATTCACGGCAATACTTGGAATTTATGCTAGACCGGACAGCCGCTGATTACGACTTTACCAGTGACGATCAGCGCAGAAAATTTTTGAATCAAATGCTAAACGTCGCCAAGTCTATTCCAGATGCTGCAACTCGAGACCAGTTTGCGGACCGTCTGGCCCACAAAGCACGAGTGATGGAAGAAGTGGTGCGTCTCGAAATTCGAAAAGCGGCCGTTGCTCGACGCACTAGTGTTGAAGAGCAAACTGTCCCTAATCAATCTGAAGTCCGAACGGCGGAAAAAGGGTTAATATGGTCGATTGTGCATGATCCAGAAACGGCACTCAAAGCTCTTTCCGATCTGGATGACAGGGATGTTGAAGGCCTCGTTACGGGGGCACTGCTTCTCGGCGCGCGGTCATTTCATGGGTGGCCAGTAAAAGACGTTCCTGCAGCTTTCATGGAACGCCTAAGCCAAGAAGAGAAATCGGTCGTTTCAACGATAGTAGAGGAAACAGACGCTCCCGCTCATGCCACGGACTGCGCTCGAACCCTGAAGCGCCAGAGGTATGAACGCGAACGAGCTTTACTACAGGAAGAAATAGATAAATTACAAGAGCACGGAACAGCGGAAGACCTGGCCAAAATAGATGTACTGTGGCAACGAAAAAAAGATCTGCTGTCGCTCATCGAAACTTTAACTCCCTGAGTTCTTTAGGTCAGACATAGATAGGCGAGAGAGGAGAAACCGTTGGCTATTGAAGAAAAATACGACGAGATTAGGCAGCTCATTGCAACAGGCAAGGAAAAGGGATTCCTTCTTTATGACGAAGTGAACGAATTACTTCCAGCTGATGTCACATCGTCTGAGGAATTGGACGAATTGTTCGCTCTTTTCAATAGTGCCGGCATTGAAGTTATCGACTCAGACCAAAAAGTTCGTGAAGAAAAGATCTTCGGCCGACCCAATGAAGGTCGAGATGAGGTCGAACTTGACCTAACTCCTGGAACACTCGACAAAACTAACGATCCGGTTCGAATGTATCTGAGGGAAATGGGGACAGTTCCACTACTAACACGAGAAGGTGAAGTCGCAATTGCAAAGCGAATCGAGCGTGGAAAACTGATGGTAATGAAAGCGATTTCCCGTACACCGAGCGTAGCAAAGAACATAATTCACATGGGGGAACAGCTGAAGCAAAATAACCTCGGCGTTAAGGACCTTGTTATATTTCAAGAAGAGGAAGTGACCGACGACCGCCTTGCGAGCAGGAGTCGACAAGTCCTCAAACAAATTAGTGCCGTTCGCAAAGCCCGAACTGATGTAATGAAGCGCGATGCGAAGTTGAAAACAATCTTGAAACGCGAGAAAAAGCGCTACCGTCGCGCAAAAGGGAAATCTCTTCGCGCAAAAATCGAGTTATCGCGATTGATTCGGCACATCGAATTTACTGAATCTGTAAAACAAAGGATGATTGAACCAGTTGAAGAATCCGCGCAAGCGGTACAACGCATCCAGCAAGAAATTGATAACTTAGAACGTCAAGTTAAATCCACAAGTAAACGTGGCCGCCTAAAAGAAGAGAGCCGTAAAGCTGCCATGCGCCGCTTACGAGAAGTTAAGGCGGTAATGCGCGAAATGACGATAGAACTTGAGAGCACACCCGACCAACTAGACCAAACACTAAGAACTATCACCCGAGGCGAAATGAATGCTGAGGCAGCAAAAAAAGAACTAGTTGAGGCTAACTTGAGACTTGTAGTGTCGATCGCTAAAAAATATACGAATCGTGGTCTTCAGTTTCTCGATTTGATTCAGGAAGGCAATATTGGCTTGATGAAGGCCGTTGATAAGTTTGAATATAGACGAGGTTATAAATTCTCGACTTATGCCACATGGTGGATCCGCCAAGCAATTACACGTGCAATTGCTGATCAAGCTAGAACAATCAGAATTCCTGTGCACATGATTGAAACAATCAATAAGCTAATTCGCACTTCGCGAGCATTAGTTCAAGAACTAGGTCGGGAACCGAGTTCTGAAGAAATTGCTGACCGCATGGATGTGCCGGTTTCGAAAGTGCGCAAGGTGCAAAAAATTGCGCAGGAACCCATTTCTCTGGAAACACCTATTGGAGAGGAAGAAGATAGCCATCTCGGAGATTTCATTGAAGATCGACAGGTTGTCTCACCTGCAGAGGCTGTCATTAACGTGAACCTTAAGGAACAGACCGATTACGTTTTAAAATCATTAACTCCTCGAGAGGAGCGGGTTATTAAGATGCGGTTTGGTGTTGGAGATGGTAGCGAACATACTCTCGAAGAAGTCGGTCAAAGTTTCGCAGTTACTCGGGAACGGATCCGCCAGATCGAGGCAAAGGCGCTACGTAAGCTACGTCATCCATCTCGAAGTAGAAAATTGAAGGCATTCCTAGAGGGAAGGACCTGACAACTATCACATACGGATATAGGTTGCCGATTGTAATGGTTAAAAGAAACCTAGGGCCCATAGCTCAGCGGTCAGAGCCACCGGCTCATAACCGGTCCGTCCCAGGTTCGAATCCTGGTGGGCCCACCATTTCTGCCCTGCAATACAGGTTCCATTTGGCAACTCAAAGTCAAAACAGCAGTGAATCAAACCTCTGGGTCGACTTCAGCGAACGAACCTGAGAGAATACAGGATTATGTCGGTCAGTAACCCACCGAGAAGGCAGAGCCCCGTTAATGTCTTCGAGCATAAGATATTGAAGCATGCTCATATGCAGGGAATCGTTTTAAGTTTCTCCGGTTGCAACGTTCACATTGTCCGATGTTGTCAGATCTCGAACACTTAATTCGGTTACAGCAAATCGATACTGCGACCGAACAACTTCGGCAGCGTATCGAAGCCATTCCTTCACAACTCGCCAGTTTGCAAGACGCCCTTGAAAAAAGTCAGGTCACATTAGTGACCGCCCAGAACACTCTTGCGGATAACACGCGCGTCCGCACCGATGTGGAAAACGACCTCGCAGCCGCACAAGGTCAGCTTAGCAAGTTCAAAGACCAGACACTGGCGGTCAAAACGAACACAGAGTTGTGGGCGATACAAAAAGAAATTTCAACTTTTGAAGATAAAGTGCGTCATGCTGAAGATCAAATTCTTAGACTCATGCTGGCTGCGGATGAACTTACATCTAACGTAAGAGAGGCCGAAGCAGCTTTGAAAGCCGAAGAGGCCAGAACGAAAAAAGAAGCCGCTGCATGTGAGTCTGAAAATGTCAAACTCCAAGCCGAACTACAACAGAATACAGATACTCGTTCGACAGTGGCTAGTACCACTGATTCGCGCGCCCTTGCGCTATTTGAACATATCTCAAACCAGCGACAAGGCATCGCTGTGGTGGAAGCCCGAGAGGGCCTCTGCTCATACTGCAACGTGCGCCTACGGCCGCAGGTGTTTAATGATTTAAGGCTCAATAATGCATTAATTCAATGTGATAGCTGCCAACGAATTCTCTATTTCCAAGAGTGAAAGCATAGTAGTTCAAGCGTTGCACTATAACCGTTGAGATCAGTTTTAACGTGAATTACATTGGCGCATTATTTCGACACCTAGCTGAATCATGGTAGTCGCATATATAGACGGTGGATCACGTGGTAATCCAGGGTTAGCAGGCTATGGAGTGCGCATCGAGCGTCCCGATGGAACTCTGTGTGATGAATTGTATGAGTCGGTCGGTGTCGCTACGAATAATGTAGCTGAGTACCGTGGTCTTCTTGCAGCACTTCGTTATATTCTAAGCCATGAATATCGAGACGCAATCATTCGTTCCGACTCGCAGCTACTTGTCCGCCAGATGCGCGGAGAATACCGGGTGCGGCATAGTGGCCTGCGCTTACTTTATAAAGAAGCCTGCGAATTAGTCGACCAGCTTGGCCAAATCAACTTCGAACATGTACCAAGAGAAATGAATGTTAACGCAGACCGTCTGGCTAATTTGGCCATGGACCAAGCCGAAGCCATTACTGATTAATAATCTAGAGTGTTTGCTATGAGAGTAATCGGTGCTGGTTTAGATGCCACAGACATTCCTCGTATTGAACGAGTGTGTTCACGGTTTGGAAATCGATTCTTACACCGTATCTTTACGAAACACGAGATCGAATATTGTCAGAAACGACGTAACCCGATTCCGCATTTAGCTGGGCGTTTCTCGGCGAAGGAAGCGACCATGAAAGCCCTCGGCACGGGTCATTCTCATGGCGTCCTATGGCAGGATATTGAAGTCGTCAGACAAGGAGGAGCGCCACGAATCAAATTGCATGCGGGGGCTGCCAAACATGCTGAACGGCTGGGCGCGAATGACATCCTCGTGACGATCACGCACTCAGACACGCTCGCCCTTGCCCAAGTCCTTCTGCTAGGTCCTTGATATTTCAATTCTACTATTTCAGCACTGGCGTAAGCTGAATCGTCTCAGAACTGACATTTCTTGGTAAGGTGCTTTCTCCATGCAGGGATTTCTCCATTTCTGAACGAAAAAATGACTCCTTTTGTCCGCCGTCGATAATATCCCAAGGCAAAGTCAGGTCTTGACTCCGGTCGCGAAGCACCCAACCATCAGCATCTACTTTCGTCTCCGCAAGCGCCGCTCGCCAATCACCACCATTAGAAGCCGCTATCTCGATAACCGGAGCAATGCGTCGATCTCCAAGGGACAGAAGTGCTTGATAGTATGCCTGCCGTTCTGATTTTATGTTGACGTACACGTTCGAAATACTTTTCATGAGGGATCGAAGACGTTTTGCGCGTCGAGCACTTGTTACCGAAGGAGTCATCGGTAGCCACTGATATGCGGTTCCAGGCTTCGGCACAAAAGGATTCACACTCGCCGTAATCCGTCCGGAGCGACCACGCTTTTTACCATGTTTCAACATTACGTCTCGTAACTTGACTGTGAGATCGCGAATTGCCTCCAAATCATCGTCTGTTTCAGTGGGAAGTCCGATCATGTAGTAAAGCTTGAGATTTTCAATGCCAGACGAAAAAATAAGATCTGCCCGATCCAGAATCTGCTCATTTGTAATGTTCTTATTAATGACTCGACGTAATCGATCCGACCCAGTCTCTGGAGCAATCGTCACGGTCCGTTCGCCGCTTTCGTGAAGCAGCTTAATAATTTCTGGAGTAAGGTCATCGAGACGTAATGAGGCTGGACTGATCGTGTAGCCCATCCCAAGCAATCGAGCCAGAATCGTTTCAATTTCTGGATGATCACACAATGCAATCGAGACCAGTCCGACTCGATTGGCATACGTTCTTGCTTCTTCAGCCAGCGACAGGATACGCTCCGTGGGAAATGCACGAACAGGAAGATAGTTATAACCTGCCCAACAAAACCGACACAGTTTGGCGCAACCTCGCACGACTTCAACGAGAAATCGTGAGCCAAATTCTGTCTGTGGCGTAAAAATCTGAGTGTGGGGAGGGTCGAGAGCTTCAGTGGTCTTCACAGCTGCTTTATGCACAGTGGGTGGCGCCCCGGTATTTTCATGTGGAACCCAACGTGCAGCACAATTATCTTCACCATAGGAGACATCATAAAAAGTAGGAACATAAAAGCCGCGTTGGGTCGCGAGTGTACGTAGGCCATCACGGCGACTGCCCATGGATCCAGCCGCAACCAAATGAGGTACCAAAGCTTCACCCTCTCCTGCTGCCACAACATCGATAAACGGTGCGAGTGGTTCTGGATTAAGGAAAGTAACCGCACCGCCAAGAACCACCAAAGGGTGACGCTCACCACGGTCCTCAGCGTAAAGCGGTATACCAGACAAGCGCAACAAAGTCAGGACGTTGGGGTAGTCCCACTCAAAAGATAAAGAAATTGCCAGCATGTCGAAATCACCGACATACGATTGGGACTCAAGTGTAAGTAATGGCGTTCGAGATTGGATGATCGTCTGTAATGCCTGTTTTGGAGGAAGAAAGGTACGTTCACAGACAACATCTGGGTCCGCATTAAATAACTGATAAACCGTCTGGAATCCTAGATTAGACATTCCTACGTGATAAGTGTTGGGAAAAGCAAGCACAACACGCAATCGATCTCCGAAAGGCTTTTTGATGCAGCCCCTTTCAAGAGATAGTAGGTGTTGAAAATCTGATCGCTGCTGCCAAATAGACATGCTCAAGCAGAGGTAACGGGAATACTGTTTCCGTAGGCGCACACGCGCTTACTAGAGCTAACGGCGACTGCGACACCTTACTCTTAGTGGCAGTGAATCAAATTACTGTATCACGTCAAGGTGAACATGTTGGAGGAGTTCCAGCAGGGAAAGCCATGCCTTTACAAGTGTCTGGTGTCAGCGCTCCGTTTCTCGACGCAGGCACTCATATGTTTCAACCTCGATGATCGTCACGTGAGGTTCGCATTGACAATCCCGACCTTCTTGAACGTGATGGGCGTGGTAATGCATTCGTCGTCTCTGTTGCGCGTGCGTCAGCATAATTTTGAAGATCAACAGGTGTAGAACTGGAGCTCTGAGCGATAACCCCACCTTCAAATCCGGTAGCGATTACGGTAATTTTGACTTGTTTGCCCATCTTTGGATCAATTACGGCACCAAAAATGATATTGGCATCTTCGTGTGCCGCTTCATGAATGATAGCTGACGCTTCCCCGATTTCGATTAGCGACAAGTCAGAACCGCCCGTGACGTTAAACATGACCCCGTGTGCCCCTTTCATACAATCATGTTCCAGTAATGGACTCGCGATAGCTGCGTTCGCTGCATCACTGGCTCGTGAACTACCTTCGCCAGTACCGGTACCCATAATAGCAATGCCTGCCTTGTGCATTATCGTCGTCACGTCAGCAAAATCGAGATTTATGAGCCCCGGCACAAGAATCAGATCAGAAATACCTTGCACTGCCAGACGCAGCACATCATCCGCCTTTGCAAAGGCCTTCACGAGGGATGTCGAACGACTAGTACTTGCCATCAACCTCTCATTGGGTATCGTGATGACTGAATCGACTACATCTTTAAGAGCATCGAGTCCACGTTCAGCTTGTAACGCACGTGCCTTTCCTTCAAATCCGAATGGTTTAGTCACAATCGCAATAGTCAAAGCACCAAGCTCACTAGCTAAACTAGCAATAACTGGCGCCGCGCCGGTTCCAGTACCCCCACCGAGACCAGCTGTAACAAACACCATGTCTGCCCCATCAAGTGTCTGCAAAAGCTTTTCGGTGTCCTCTAAAGCAGCCTGACGGCCAAGATTAGGATCAGCGCCAGCTCCGAGTCCTTTGGTTACCTTATGACCCAGTTGTAGTTTCGTCGGAGCCGAGTTACCTTTGAGAGCCTGGATGTCCGTATTTGCTGCGACGAAGTGAACGCCCTGCAACTCTGACGCCACCATTCGGTTAACTGCATTTCCGCCACCACCACCGACACCTATTACCGAAATCTTCGCACTTTCGCGATTCCCATCAGCCAGGGTTATACGTGAACCCGGCATTGGCGAATGCTGCCGCTTGCTGTCATGTGTTTGCACATCAGTCATAATTCAATCTCCAAACCTCATTAGATACCGCATAAGCCTAGAAAAAATCTTTAAATATGTTACGGAAGCGATCTGTCAGGCCACCAAAAAGTCCCAATCCCAGCGATGATGCTGCTCCTGCAGTGTCGTGCTGATTCACGTACATGGCAAGTCCAACTGCAGTTGCAAAACTAGGATCCTGCACATGATCAGCGAGCCCCCCAACTCCATCGGGGAATCCCCGTCGAATGGGCAGATCAAAAATTTGCTCAGCAACCTCGGCCATGCCTTCGAGTTTGGATCCACCACCAGTCAACACAACCCCCGCGTTTAATGAACGTTCATAACCAGATCTTTGAATTTCATCCCACAAATGATGAAAGACTTGTTCTGCATGAGGCTGCAAGACCTCTGCAAGCAATTTTTTCGGCATCGTCCGAGGAGCTCGTCCTCCAACACTCGGCACTTCGATCAGAACCTCTTCATCAACTAGCCCGGCGAGTGCGCACCCAGCCCGCTGCTTCAGTTTTTCCGCGTCTGGTATCGGGGTACGTAAACTGACGGCGAGATCATTCGTAAAATGGTCACCTCCAATTGCAATTACCCCCGTGTGCCAGATGCTACCCCGCTCAAACACTGTAAAGTCAGTCGTGCCTCCCCCAATATCAACGAGCGCCACACCAAGTTCTTTCTCGTCAGTCGTCAAAACTGCTTCACTCGACGCCAACTGCTCAAGCATCGAGTCCTGCACCTTCACACCTGCTTGGTTTACGCATGCGTAGATATTCCGTTTTGATGATGAGCTTCCCGTAACAATATGAACATTTACTTCAAGGCGAGACCCAGTCATTCCAACTGGGTTGGTTATCCCATCCTGTTCATCGACAACAAAATCTTGCGGTATCACATGCAAAATTTCTCGGCCATTTGGCACAGCAATATCTTGGGCAGCTTCAATCGCGCGGCCAACATCTTCACTAAAAATTTCTCGAGTTTTTCCAGGGACAGCAACAACGCCACGACTGTTGAACCCTTTGATGTGCGAGCCAGAGAGACCGAGAATGACACGGTCGATCTCAATTCCTGCAGTCTGCTCAGCCTCTTCGATTGAACGGCCCACTGCCCGAATAGCAACCTCAAGATTAACGACTACACCCTGACGAATACCCTGAGACTCCGCCGTTCCGACTCCGACGACGTCAAGACCACCATCGGCAGTCAGTTCTCCAACAATGGTGGCGATCTTGGATGTCCCAACATCGAGTCCTACAAGATAACGGTTTTTTCTTGCCACGAGTTCTCCTTCACAAACAAGTCCGACACATTACTGCTGCCCAACTGAATCTCCTTCTAGCCTGACAGGACGCACATAGACCCGATCGCCAAACCGGAGATCAACATAGTCAATGTGTGGAACTTTTTCCCGTAGTGCCGTAAACATCTGCAAATACGATTGCAGCCGATCAGCAAATTGGTAAACTCCCAGATGGATTAATGCTTCATCGTCATCGAGAATTACGACCACATTCGATGGATTACTAAGATCGATCTGTGATATCCGACTCACGATACGAGGTTGGGTTTCTAAGTCATTCATCACACGCATTGTTAACTGTGAGCGTTGATCGTCGATTGCCTCCGGGCCGTTAGAGGTCTGGTGCAATAAACCATCTATGACTGGCAAATCGAAATGAGCGTACTCTGCTCCGTACTCTGCTATCACTCGTGCCTCGTCATCAATTAAAAATAAGTGTCCATCAATTCGTCCCAAGGCCATGGGTGTTCGCTCAGAAATCGTGATCTCGATAGTCGATGGTATGACCGTGCGAAGTGTTACGTCTTTCACCCATGGCGAAGCGAGTAAGGCATTCCGCCACTGCTTAAGATCTGCAAGGAAAATATTCTCCCCGCGAAGTCCATCAACTAAACTCAAGGCTTCTTCCGTCGAAAGATGAACATTCCCATGCACAATTAATCGATCGATAGACAGCACGGGCGTCTGAAGTACGAATGCCACAATTCCATATCCCACGAAGAGCACGAACACGAAACTCGCGCTGACCTTGAGAACACGGCGCCAGCGCGTTGTAAACACACGTCGCCGCTTAATGGGTCGAAGCTGCGTCCGTCGCCTGAACCGGTTATCTGTTGGTAGGCGGACTGTCATGATCTATCTCTATTACCCATAATTGGCCTCGATGACATCAGCATCCTGCCGCTGCCTTTGCTGCAAGTGATGAAAAATCCGACCAGCAACGCCACTGATTGAACCGGCACCAAATGTGATAACGAGGTCCCCGGGTTTGGCCAGTTGTTCTACGCGGGCGACAGCCTCATCGAGTGACCCAACTAGATGCACCGGCGATTCGCCAAATTGTCCTATCACTTCAGCCAGCACTTCAGAGGTGGCACCTGGTATCGGAGCTTCGCCGGCAGCATAAACCTCAGTCAAGATGACCTCATCGGCACCAGACAGCACTGAACCGAACTGGGACATTAACCGACTCACACGAGTAAATCTGTGAGGTTGCACCACTACAAGCATTCGCCGCTTGAACTGCTGACGCGCAGTACGCATCACTACTGCAATCTCAGTAGGATGGTGACCGTAATCATCTACCACCAGCACACCATCAGCTTCCCCATGTCGTTGAAAGCGACGCTCTACCCCTGAAAATTCCGCTAAAGTTGCAGCAACCTGCTTGAAACTCAGACCGATTTCCAGGCCAACGACCATGGCAGCCAAGGAATTTCGAATATTGTGAAGCCCAGGCACCTGGAGGCGTAACGTTCCCAGTAACACACGTTCACGCTCACCAAACGGTTTGTAGGAGACGGAACATGTCGAACCGAAAGCTTGCTCTTCTATATCAAATCCGAAAAGATCTGCATCCTGAGTATCAACTCCATAAGTTCTTACTCGCCGTGAAATCCTGAGTGCCTGCTCGCGTAAGTTTTCATCGTCGGCACATACTGCCACTAATCCATAGAAAGGCACCCGGTTAGCAAAGTCAACAAAGGCGTCACATAGATGGTCAAGCGTGCCGTAACTTTCCATGTGCTCATCATCGATATTGGTGATCACAGCAATTGATGGAGAGAGTCGTAAAAATGATCGGTCGCTCTCATCAGCTTCTACAATCATGTAATCACCTTGTCCGACACGCGCATTACTTCCAAAACTACTTAACCGACCACCGATTACAGCAGTTGGATCCAGATTGGCACGTTCGAACATCAGGGCAATCATTGATGTAGTAGAGGTCTTGCCGTGTGAACCTGCCACGGCGATGCTGTAGCGCAGTCGCATGAGCTCCGCTAGCATTTCCGCACGTGGAATAACAGGAATTTGACATCGGTGCGCTTCTTGAATTTCTGGATTCGTGGAGTCAATCGCGGCAGACATGACGACTACATCGGCGTTGTGAACAAACTTAGCGTCGTGACCTTCCTGCACAGTTGCACCAAGTGAGACCAACAAGTCCGTCGTCTCACAACATCGGAGGTCGGAGCCACTCACCACATACCCCAGCGTTATTAACAGTTCGGCAATACCACTCATGCCGCTACCACCAATACCTACGAAATGAACTTTTTTCGTGCGGCCGAGCATGATTATGTCCGTTCCAGCTTTCGCATTTCCCTTTGTCTCCTTAGTGCCCTTACTCTGCCATCCTTGAATTACTGCTCGCGATAGTGAACAAGTTCTAAAGCTCGATCAACGATCCGTGCCGCAGCATCAGGACGAGCCAACTGTCTAGCTGCAGTACCCATTTCACTCCGTTGCTTACGATTAGCTGCCAATGTTTTTACATGGGCCACCAACGCAGCCGCTACATCATCACCTGCAATCATCTTTGCGGCACCAACCGTTACCAACGCGTCGGCATTTTTAGATTGATGTTCGTCGGCCGTCCTCAACGGCACCAGAACACTTGGTCGACCTACGGCAGCCAGTTCAGTAACTGTCGTTGCACCAGCTCTACAAATAACGAGGTCCGAGGCCAGCATGGCTTTTGCCATTGGCTCAAGAAAAGTCTCAACCTGAGCATTAAGACCGGCTTGACGATACGATTCACGAACTTCAGCAAGATCGCGTTCGCCTGTCTGGTGCGTGACAATGAGCCGTGGTTTGATTTGTGCAAGGGCTGGTGCGGCCTGACGAAGGGCAAGGTTAAGAGCGTGAGCCCCCTGTGATCCGCCAATAACTAAGATGCGGCAAGTTTCTGAATCCACATCTTGATCAATTTGCGATCCCATTTCAAAGAATTCCTTACGAACAGGATTTCCACTCATGAACCCTTTCGACCCAAAATCTGAAAGTGTTGAAGCAAAAGCTACTGCCACAGCTCTTACGAAAGGTCTGAGCAGTCGATTCGTCAGGCCCGGTATTACATTCTGCTCAAGGACAAGTGTGGGAATCCCACGGAGTGCAGCTATAGCCACCACGGGGCCTGAACTATAACCTCCCACGCCCATCACTAGATGAGGCACACGTCGAGACAGAAGACGCCAAGCATCATATGCACTTACTGGTAGCATCGCTAAATTACGCGCTAATTCCCTTCCCGACTTGCCCTTAAGTCCCGCACTCCGAATAAAATCCAATTCAAACCCTGCCTCAGGTACGGCTCGCGATTCGATCCCCTTCGTAGTACCTGCAAACGTCACTCTTGTCTTCGGACTTCGACGCGTTAATTCCTGAGCAACCGCTATCCCAGGATATAAATGGCCTCCTGTGCCTCCACCCGCAATCACGATCCTCAGTCCCATACTGATGACCACAAACGCTCTACGTTGAGCTGTCTCCTGCTCTCCACCTTATGAGTGCACTGACGCGTGTTGTGAGACATTGAGCAAAATCCCCATTCCTATCAAGCTACTTATCAGTGAAGACCCTCCGGCACTTACGAACGGCAGTGGGATGCCCGTGGTCGGCAATAAACCTAAGACGACACTCATGTTTAGGAACGCCTGACCTATCACCATCGTTGTGATCCCGATCGCCAAAAACGAACCGAAGCGATCAGGGGCGCGCAATGCAACCCGAAAACCTCGCCAACCAATCACGCCGAAGCACAAGAGCACTGCACTCGCACCAACAATGCCAGTTTCCTCAGCAATGACCGCATAAATGAAGTCGGTATGTGCTTCGGGAAGATACTGATGCGATTGCACACCCTGCATGACACCTAATCCAAGCAATCCTCCCGTGCCCACCGCAATCAAGGACTGAACGAGCTGATAACCATTTCCCATTCGGTCAACCCACGGGTCCGTCCACGAGGTTAACCGTTGCCATCGATACCCCTCGGAGAGGAAGTACCCCAACATCGGCAGAGCTAACAGGAACGCAGCACCGAACCAACGATAGCTGAGCCCTGCAGCCAACACCATCGCGCCAACGATGACGGCAACTCCTGCAGCCGTACCGAGATCTGGTTCTAAAAGGATCAAGCCGGCAATCATTGCCGTTACAAGCCCAATAAAACCTAACGAGTAAGACACGTCGTTAATGCGATCCATTCGGCGCTCCAACACGGCAGCAACAAATAATATGACCGCTAATTTGGCAAACTCAGAAGGCTGGACACCAATTCCGGCGACAGCAAACCACCGCCGTGCCCCATTTATCTCAGGACCAAACAAGACCAGAACAAGCAAGAACGTAGCAACGCCCAATGCCGTCCAAATAACAGCAGGTTGCCGGTAATTCCGATAATCCAGCCGCATCATTGCGGCAAGGCCACACACACCAAAAATTGCCCAGCTCAACTGCTTAAATAAAAAATAATATGGCCGTCCATCCATAGCTTTCACGGCTGAAGCGCTATAGACCATCACAACGCTAGTACCTATGAGTAAGAGCGTTGCCATAAAGAGCCACTTGTCTGACTTCAGTTTTCGAGCCATACTCTTGTTTTGCTTAAAGCCCCTTGGGACAATAACTTGTCCTAAAGGTTCGATCGGTTTATTCCGATATTAGTAATGCCACTCAATCGTGAGCAGTGAGCAGTCATCAGCTGCTTTTGAGGACAAAGACACCAGTCTCGTAGACCGGGGTAGCCTACGTTCCCAGCGACTAGCTCTTCGCCGCCACAAGGCGACTGATAACTGCTCACTGCTCACGATTTCCCCTCATATCCCTTTCAAGACGCCCAACTTCTTCCTTAAAACGACGACCCCGATCAGCATAATTTTGGTACATGTCAAAGCTGGCACATGCAGGACTCAGCAGCACCGCGCCCCCTGGTGGTGCCAAAGCAAACGCAGACCGAACCGCTTCACCCATGTCACGCGCATCACTGACGGGCACAACATCGGCCAGCGCCTGTCGAATTGTGCTCTGCGCTTCACCCATCGCAATAACGGCCACGGCATGGTCGGCCACGGCAGTTCGTAATTCCCTCAGATCACCAGCCTTCAGCCGGCCACCAAGTAGAACCACCGACGGGACATCCATTGTCTCGATCGCCTTCATCGCAGCATCTACATTTGTGGCTTTGGAATCGTTGACAAAACGAATTTCATTAATCTCTGCAACAGACTCCAGGACATGCTCAAGCCCTTTAAACTCAGAAATCACTTGAGTCATAATGTCTGCTGAGACGTCCATAATGGTCGCGACAGTCACAGCAGCGAGTACATCAGCCAATAAATGCCGCCCCGTCAGTTGAACTGCCCGCACTGGAACCAGTGCCGCTGGTGAGGGTGTCGTATTCCACACTATGGTGCCACCCTCCACAGATACTCCATTGTCAATCGTCGCGTTAAAACTAAATGGCCGCTGCTGGCCTTGACTTCCGCAAGCCAGCGACATGGCGTTGGCATCATCAGCATTCACCACGACCCAATCACTTGCCTCTTGGTTCATAAACACACGACCCTTAGCCGCGGCGTAGGCCTCGGTTGTCTCGTGACGATCGAGATGGTCAGGGGTGAGATTTAGTAATACTGCAATCCAGGGATGAAACTGGTCAGTCAATTCCAACTGAAAACTACTAACCTCGACGATGTGTAGAACGTCAGGACTCGATTTTCCAACTTGTGTACTTAAGGCTGGACCGATATTGCCGCCGACAACGGTTCGGAAACCAGCCGCAGCGAGGATTTGTCCAAGCAAAACGGTAGTAGTCGACTTTCCCTTAGTCCCAGTCACGGCAACAATACGACCGTCCATCCATCTTGACGCCAACTCGATTTCACTGATCACTGGCACACCGGCTGCTCTGGCCGCCTGAATGACCGACTGAATGGGTGGAACCCCAGGACTCATAACAATCAAGTCAGCATTCACGAACGTCTCCATTCGGTGTTCGCCAAATTCGAGTTGCACCTTGTCATGCCGCAAACTGTCTGGAAGATCCGTCCGTGCCCGCAGATCTGTTATCGTCACGGATGCTCCTCTATCAACCAGTAGCTCGGCTGCAGCAATGCCGCTTTGCGCAGCACCCACAACAACGACGCTGTGGTTTTCAACCGAAAAATCATTCTTCTTGCTATGTGGCACGTCCGCCTTATCGCAACTTCAATGTCGTTAAACTGAAAAGTGCAAAAATTACAGCAACGACAAGGAACCGAGTCATGATCTTTGGCTCACTCCAACCTTGTAATTCAAAGTGATGGTGCAATGGCGCCATCTTAAAAACCCGACGACCCGTCATTCGGAAAGAGCAGACCTGAATAATTACCGACAGCGCCTCTGCCACAAACACCCCGCCAACAATCAGTAGAAGCAATTCTTGCTTAATAAGAACAGCCACTGTCCCAAGTGCACCACCGAGTGCTAACGAGCCAACGTCGCCCATGAAAATATCAGCTGGATAGGCGTTGTACCAGAGAAAGCCAAGGCTCGCGCCCACTAGCGCTCCACAGAAAATCGTGAGTTCTGCCGCTGGGGAAAACCGAACAAGCAAGAGGTATTCAGCAAATACGCTATGTCCGGTAATGTAAGTCAACCCAGTAAAGGCTGCGGCAGCAATCGTAAACGTGCCAATGGCTAAACCGTCGAGACCATCCGTTAAGTTGACGGCATTGGAAGCTCCTACCAAGACAAGAATAGCGAATGGCAGGTACAAAAAGCCGAGGTCTGGAACCAACTCTTTGAAGAATGGAAAATTGAGACGCGTGTTATAGAGGTTTTGCTCCGTCAAGGCTAGGATAGCTACTCCTACTAACGACGCAACTACTACTTGCGCAACAAATTTATAACGTGGACGAAGACCATGATGAGACCGTCGTCTCAATTTCAGGTAATCATCAACAAACCCGATACTGGCAAAAGCTAGAGTGGACAGCACGGCAATCCACACATAAGCATTAGTCAGATCGGCCCACAGTAATGTGGGAAAAATCGCGGCAGTCAAAATCAGAAGTCCACCCATGGTGGGCGTGCCAGCTTTTGGTTGATGTGTAATCGGCCCAGTGTTTCGAATCACTTGTCCAATTTGCGCGTCTCGAAGTTTTCGAATCATCCATGGGCCGAACATCAGGCTAATCGCTAGAGCCGTTAGACTCGCCGCTGCGGTACGGAATGTCACATACTGCGTTACATTCAATAACGAAATCTGGACACCATAAGGATAGAGAAGATGGTAAAGCATTAGGCGTAACCTCGAGTTATGCCTTCAACAACGATATCCGTACGGATTCCTCGAGAGCCTTTAACGACGATTAAGTCGCCTGCCTGCATCAAATCCAGCACTAGAGGAACTGCCATTTCACTCGTGTCGGCTTGTTGAACTGAACCCGGCGATATCCCGGCAGCGACTGCTGCGGTAATAAAGTCATTTGCGTAATCATTGCCAATCACTACAAGTTCTTGAAAACCACACGCAGCTATCATCTGACCGCATTTCTTGTGTAACTGAGACGATTGAGACCCGAGATCCAGCATCTCTCCGATGACTGCAATACGACGACCTGGGACGTTAGTGGATCGAACCGCGTTACATAATGTGGTGAGTGCCGCCGGATTAGAATTGTAGGAATCGTCGATCACTGTGATGCCATTTTTTAATTTGATTGCCTGGCCGCGATGCGGCAAGGGACGAAATTTTTCAATCCGAATTGCAATGTCATTAAGTGAAATTTGAAATTGCAGCGCCACAGTGATTGCAGCCAGAGCGTTAGCAAGCTGTCCACGACCTAGAAGCGGAACATGCACCTCGAACTCGCCCTCAGCAGTTCGAACGGAAGCCTTGACCCCATCAAGACCGTAATCCTGCACGTCTTCGGCAAAAACATCGGCCGGCACTCCAACACCAAAGGTGCTAACCTGACCGGCAAACCTGGCAGCGTGTGTCATTACGCGCTCGTCATTCGCATTGGCAACTAATTTGTCACTGCGGTTTGCACCTTCAAGAATCTCGGCTTAGGCGTCCGCAAAAAGTTCAATCGAAACAAAAGACGATAGAAGAGCTTCAGAGACGTTCGTCCACACTCTCACTTCAGGTTCAGCAATCGCCACTAGAGCACCAATTTCTCCGGCTTGACTCATCCCGAGTTCCACCACGGCAACATCAGGTTTTGAGAGCAACTTGATCAGCGACAACGGAAGCCCAATATGGTTATTCAAATTTCCTTCATTGCGAACGACACGGTACCTCGCGCTAAGAAGATCGGCGGTCATCTCTTTGGTGGACGTTTTGCCAGCACTGCCCGTGATGGCTACCACCTTAGACCCTGACTGCCGGCGAACATGCCTACCCAGCAACTGCAGGGCTCGAACCGTGTCAGAAACAACGATCATGACCGGTTCGCTCAAAGAACTAGACGGCGGAAGAGTGAACGACTCGCTCACAACAGCACCACACGCTCCCCGGCCAAGGGCTTCATCAACAAAGTGGTGACCATCAAAACGGTTACCCTGTATGGCAAAAAACAGATCGCCGCGTGACGCCGACCGAGTGTCGATGGATACCGCATCGACTGGTATCTCTAGGCTCCCTGACATCAAACGCCCTTCCATCGCCTTCGCAACCTCTCCAACTGTTAATTGCGTTCCCAAAACTTCTGGCACCATACAGCCTCTACGACACAAGAGCATTCGTCCGCCGACGACGTAATGCGTCTTGGGCGATTTCCAGGTCATCAAACGACCGTCGTTCGCTTCCGATTTCTTGATAGGTTTCGTGCCCCTTGCCTGCAATAACGACTACGTCCCCTGCGTGCGCTTCTCGAATCGCTCGTTCAATAGCTAGTTTGCGATCACTGATCGTAAGATACGGCGTTCGAAAAAAGTCGGCCGTCCCTTCTCCATCCTCAGCATTGGACCGCTGAGTCGCCGAATCCATCCCGTGCGTAATGTCTTCCATAATGGCAAGTGGATCTTCAGAGCGAGGATTGTCAGACGTGACTATGACAACATCACCTAAACGAGCAGCGACAGCGCCCATCAGAGGACGTTTTGACCGGTCGCGATCTCCTCCGCAACCGAACACCACAACGATTCTGTCGCTAGTGAGAGCTCGTGTCCCTTCAAGTACCTGCTTTAATGCGTCGTCTGTATGAGCAAAATCGACAATTACCGTTAGGTCATCGTCACCATGTGAGACAACTTGCATGCGTCCTGGCACGCTCTTTAGTGATTCCACACCCTGCTCAATCGCATCGAAAGGCAGATCCAACGCTATTGCGGTCGCGACCGCCGCCAATATGTTATAGACATTAATGCGTCCCAAAAGATTAGACCTGAGATGCAAGGACCCTCGGGGCGTCCGCACATTAAAGACCAGTCCATCAAAGGATGAATCGATGACCTCTGAGACCACATCCGCCGGGTGGTCGATCGCATAGGTGACCGGCCGAGATGCTGCAGTCGCGAGCAAAGATCCTCGTGGGTCGTCGAGGTTCACGATCGTCCGTGCATCTGAAGGTAACCCGTCGAACAATCGACGCTTTGCCAGAAAATAGCTGTTCATATCACCATGAAAATCAAGATGGTCACGGCTAAGATTTGTGAACACCGCTGCGGTAAAGCGGGTGAAGTCAGCTCGCCGTAAAGCTAGCCCGTGGGATGAAACTTCCATCGCACACACCATCGAACCGCCATCTACGAGTTCACGAAGCAGGCCTTGAATGTCTGGCGCTTCCGGAGTTGTTAGCACCGCTTCGCGAGTTTCGTTCCCAATCTGGTGGCTACCTGTGCCTAATCGTCCACACGGCATCCCCGCCTGTTCAAAAATTTCACTCAGAAGATGGGTTGTAGTGGTCTTGCCATTTGTGCCGGTAATGCCCAACACCATTAATTCGTGACTTGGAAGATCGTAAAAAGATGCAGAGAGAGCGGCAAGGGCTTCACGCGCATCCGAAACTGTAATCCACGGAAGATTTACTTCAGTTTTTTGAGGGGAATCTGAAACGACTGCGACCGCACCGCGACGCTCTGCCTCTCTGGCGTACGTTGCCCCATCGGCGTGTTCACCTTGAAGGCCAACAAAAAGAGTGCCAGGTTGAACGTTTCGAGAATCATGGGTGACTGCATTAACAATTTGTGAAGCAACCGGAGACTGTATCACTGACTCTGACATACGACTGGTGGCAAGTTCATCTGCTCGACGTAACAGATCGCCCAATGTCATGGACTTGCCTCATTAGTAGAAGCCCTTGGAATGGGCACAGTACGATCGAGTCTCAAAACACATTCGAAATCTCGGTCGATTGGTTTTCCTTGTTCTGGTGTTTGCTCAACTACAAAACCATTGCCTTCAAGACGAGCGCGAACTTCAAGCTTAGCCAGTGCCCGCAACGCCTGCCGCGCACTTAGGCCTCGCAGGTCTGGCATAACGACTTGGTCAGACTTGACCGTCGCTATCGCCGTCATAGCCGCGGGACGCTGTCGAGCGCCTGCCGTTTTGGATTCCGATGCTGAAGTTTTCGGCACCAAGATTGGTGACGAAGCATGAAGAGTCGGAGAGATTTCTAAATACCTAAGTGCCGACTCGGCAATGCGTTTAAATATGGGTGCGGCAACAACCCCGCCGTAGGTATGTCCGGCTTTCGGTGAATCAATGACTACGAGAATCGTCAGCTCTGGTGCACGTGATGGTGCGAACCCGACAAACGAGGAATTGTACAGGCTCTTTGAATATGTCTTGTTGACGATTTTTGCAGCGGTCCCGGTTTTTCCAGCAATCGTATAACCTGGAATCCGGGCTCGCTTAGCAGTACCTAGACGAACTACATCCTCCATTATTGATGTCACAGTGTTGGCTGTTGCCCGAGTGATCACCCGTTGCGGAGGTTCCCGTTTCATCTTGACTCGACGCCCGTTTGCTACAAGCGCCTTCACGACGTGAGGTTCAATTAAATTACCTCCGTTGGCGATCACGCTTGTGGCCACAGCCATCTGGAGGGGTGTCACCCCGATTTGATACCCCATCGACACGGAAGCCAACGCACTGGGATCCAGCTCTTCTGGGGACGTCATCTGGCCACGCCCCTCTCCGCTAAAATCCTGTGACAGCCTTCGGCCAAATCCAAACCGGCGCGTATACTCGTCAAGTCGATCGGCGCCGATTTTCTGACCAACGAGAATCGTGCCCACGTTGCTCGATTTGACGATTACGTCAGCAAACGACAGCGTGCCGTAATTCGTAGTATCGTGAATCGTGCGTTTACCAAAGTGAATCATTCCCTCACTCACGTCGACCAAATCGTCTGGTGCAATCACCTTTTCTTCGAGCGCAGCAGCTGCCGTAACGATCTTGAAAGTGGAACCCGGCTCGTACTGGCCCTGAGTCGCACGATTCCGACGGTCTTTGTTAGTCGAAAATCTGAACACATTTGGATTGAAGGTTGGCCAATTAGCGAGTGCGAGCACTTCGCCGGTATGTGGTTGGAGGATGATGACTGTGCCAGCGTCCGCACGGTGCTCCACGATCCCTCTACGGAGTTCTCGTTCTGCAATATGTTGCAGGTATTCGTCAATCGTCAATTCAAGCGTTGCGCCAACGGTGGGAGCCTGTTCGATCCGACTGACAAATGCGCGATGGCGAGCGTCTGTCTGAAACAGGATCTTGCCAGGCTGACCTAGAATCCTTGATTGATACCTAGATTCAACCCCGCCAAGACCTTTGTTATCTAGCCCAACATACCCGAGGAGATGCGCGGCCATTTCGCGATTCGGGTAATAGCGGCGCTCCTCTTTAATCCACCCAATCCCCTCAATCTTTAGCGCCGCAATTCGTGCTTTAACCGTGGGTAACGCTTGCCGACGGATATAGGCAAAGGCTCGGTCAGTATCCAATCGCGCGGTGAGCTCTTCCACACTTAGGTAGCCGCCCATACCGCAATCTTCCAACACGTCGCAGAGTTGCTTGGCAACCACCTCAGCGTTATTGATCTGTCTCGGTATCGCAGTAATGGTGTCTGCCTCGATACTCATTGCCAATACGCGGCCTTTTCGATCGAGAATATCTCCTCGCTTCGCAGGCACTGAAAGTGTTTGTTCCTGCTGAATCGCAGCCTGGTCCAAATAAAAATCGTGGTGATAAACTTGGACGACCCATAATCGACCGCCGATCACGCACATCCACCCCAGCAAGAACACTGCCACCCAGGTAACTCGACCTCGTATTGTGTGACGCCACTGGTCACTCGCACCAACTGCTGCTGTCTGCTTCTCAATCTCTTCACCGGACATGCCGGCTTGAGAATCATCAGCAAAAAGTGGGCCAATACCTTTTGACCGCTTGGTCAATCACTCCCCCCTATATCTATCTACGAGTAGCCACTATCGCAGTGTCAGGCGGCGGTGCCACCTCGAACCGTTCTATTACGATCACCTGATCCTGTGACGGCACTACCAAGTTCAGTTCTTCAGTGGCTATCCTTTCAACTACCTTTGGCGCCGTCAGCTGTTCAATTTCAAGACGAAGTTCCTTATTTAGTGATTTTTCTATCTCGTGTTCTTTGCGCAAATCTTCAATACGATACCCATGCTGTATTAACTCAAAGTTTTGCCACGCGGAAAACAAGACCACTGTCACGAGTACTATCCCCCACCTTACCCAACGCCAGAGTTCCCTTTGCTGTCTTTTGTCAGGTTCACGAACGATCACAGTGTTCTGCACGTTCGGCGTGACTTCATACTCAGACCATTGCGACTTCATGCAACCCTCTCAGCCACACGCAACTTTGCAGATCTTGCGCGTGGATTACGCTCAATTTCTTCGTCCTGAGGAATGACGGGACGCTTCGTTAAAACGCGAATCGCCACCTTGCCTCCACGCTCAAGCGCTCGGAACGTGTGTTTCACGATGCGATCTTCAAGTGAATGGAAGGAAATCACGACTAACCGAGCCCCCATCCGCAAGCGACGACACATTGCCTCCAACGCAACTTCTAATCCATCCAACTCTTGATTGACCCAAATCCGAATCGCTTGAAAAGTCCTGGTGGCCGGATCTATGCGCGTGTATCCTTTTCGTCTGAATGAGCGCCGCACGATTGACGCCAAGGCCCCAGTCGAGGTTACAGGTGATGTTTGCCTCGCCTCCACAATAGCTCTGGCAATACGTCGTGATTGGCGCTCCTCGCCATATTTAAAGATGATGTCCGCTAATGCTTGTTCCGAGGTATTCCGGATCAAGTCTGCTGCTGTCTGGCCAGTCGACTGGTCCATTCGCATATCAAGCGGTTCGTCACGGCGAAAACTAAACCCACGGCCTTCGCCATCTAAATGGAGCGATGAAACACCCAGGTCTGCTAACACGCCGTCAACGCTAGAAATCTGGCAGGCACTTAGAACAGTGTCCACATCTTTGTAATTGGCATGATGAAGTTCGACATGTTCAGCCCAAGCCGATAACGCGGTGTGCGCCTGGCTCAGCGCTTCGCGATCACGGTCAAGCCCAATGACTCGGCTGGCACCATGTTCAAGTAGTAGGCGCGCATGACCACCTAAACCCACCGTGCAGTCAACAAACAAGCCTCCGCGCTGGGGGGCTAAAAATGTCAGCACCTCTGCGGTGAGCGCTGCCTGATGCACAGTTGTATGCGTCAAATGCCAAACTCCGCCAAGGCGCGCGCATCCTCTTCGGAATATGGTTCGCGCTGTAGCTTGGCTACAAATCGGTCATGGTTCCACACGTCCAAATAGTCATACAAACCAAAGACATCAACCTCGCCAACTATTAACGCTGACTCACGAAGTCGCTGATGAATCGATACACGCCCCTGTCGATCAAACTCAGCGGGCTGTCCAAAATAGTTGATTCGGTCGAAAAATCTATTACGGGCAGGGTGTGATGAGGGAACTTGTGCAAGCTTCTGTTCAATCCCTTCCCACACCGGCATTGGATAGACACGTGCACAGTCACCAGAAAGACTGGTCACAAACAATCTGGTTCCGTAACGTTCCTCAATGAACGCACGAAAAGCAGTCGGAATCTTGAGCCGACCCTTATCATCGATTTTTGCTGAGAAATTACCCCTTAGCACCTACTTAACTCCACTTTAAGCCATTAAAATCCACTGCAATCGTAAGAAACGCAGAGGTTTATGTCAACATTCAAATAGTGGATTCTATTTATCTTCGCTAAATATTCTCCTATTTCTTATTCGGCGCTGTTTCGTAAAGATGACCTGCAGAGCGTGCTAACATTAAATGTTCTATTAATTGATGTTACGCGTCCTGCTTGTCGGCCCAGCAGACCACCGGTAACTTCCTATAAACCAATGTTGCGTGCAGGCCTGATTGGCTTCCCGTCGTCTGGTAAGACCACCCTGTTTCAATTAATGACTCAGGCTCTGGAAACTAGTAATAGCCGACGTCGTGGAGATACTGCAGTGGGAATTTCACGTGTACCGGATGAAAGGCTCGACCACCTGACGAAAATGTTTAACCCTAAGAAACACGTACCAACCACTGTGCAATTTTCTGATCCGACAGGTCAGCAAGGTCTGACTTCAACCGTAGATGTTTCGGTCTTTCGTGAAGCGGATGCTCTACTTCACGTCGTTCGAGCGTTTCAAAGTGAAACATCACCCCCACCTTCAGGCTCCGTTGACCCTGAACGGGACATACGTTTGATGGAAGAAGAACTAATTTTGAACGATTTAGATGTCGTAGAACGGCGCCTGCAACGCGTCAATCAGGATCTAAAAAAGGGTAAGAAAACCACATTAGAACAGGAGAAAGCTGTTCTCATGCAATGCAAGGAATCACTTGAAGAAGGTACGCCAGTTCGGGCCCTAGAACTTGATGAATACCTCAAAAAACAACTGCGGGGGTTTCAACTACTTTCAGCTAAACCTCTTTTGCTGATCCTTAACCTCGACGAAACTGACCTCTCTCAAAATACACGAGCCGATGCATCACCAGGCATAGAACGGATTAAGGATAAGCTCGCGCACGCCCACGTGCCGGTTTGCGCAAAAATTGAGCTGGAAATCTCGCAGTTAGATCCCAGTGACGCTCAAACTTTTTTAGAGGATCTCGGACTTGTGGAATCGAGCCTCGACCGTGTGATTCGTGCTGCCTTTCAACTACTGGGGTACATCTCGTTTTTTACTGTTGGTGAAGACGAATGTCGCGCATGGGCTGTGCCAAAAGGAATCGTCGCGCAGGCGGCTGCACGCGAAATTCATTCAGACATCGCCCGAGGCTTCATTAGGGCCGAAGTCGTTTCCTACGAACAATTAAGAGAGCGTGGCTCGCTTCATACTTGTCGTGAGCACGGTGAAGTGCGACTCGAAGGCAAAGAATACGAAGTGCAGGACGGCGACGTTATCAATTTTCGATTTGCGACGTGATAGGATGCGCGATGGGCACTGTGCCCGACGCATCGTGCGCGTCTCAGAAACCATTACCGGAGAACTTATTAAGCTATGCGGGCACTCATCACTGGCGGAGCCGGATTTATTGGATCACATCTTTCGCAGGCACTACTTGAGGCAGGCCATGAAGTGTTTGCGCTAGACAATCTGTCAACCGGTTCAATCGACAATATTGAACACTTGAAATCCCATCCCTCTTTTCACTATACGAATGAGTCGGTAACAAATGAGCCCGTGTTAGCAGAGTTGGTCGATCGTAGTGACGTCATTTTCCATTTGGCAGCGGCAGTCGGCGTCAAGTTAATCGTTGAGGCACCAGTTCATACGATTGAAACAAATGTCCATGGCACTGAAGTCGTCTTAACTCAAGCCAACAAAAAAAAGAAGCTCGTCATTGTCGCGTCGACTTCCGAAGTTTATGGAAAAACGAGCGAGGTTCCATTTAAGGAAGAGGCAGACATCAGGCTTGGTGCAACTTGGAAGCACCGCTGGGCTTATGCCTGCAGCAAAGCTCTCGATGAGTTCTTGGCGATAGCCTACTGGAAAGAAAGACAACTTCCGGTTATTGTCGTGCGACTCTTCAATACGGTGGGTCCACGCCAGACTGGGCAGTACGGCATGGTAATCCCGTCATTTGTCCGACAAGCCTTAGCCGGCCAGCCAATTACCGTCTTTGGAGATGGCTCCCAGTCGAGAAGTTTCACTTATGTGGGTGATGTCGTCGGAGCTCTCATAAAGCTGAGCGCTGAACCACGAGCTATCGGGAATGTCTATAACATTGGCAACAGTCACGAAATTACGATCCGGGCGCTCGCTGAAAAAATTAAAACTATGACAAACAGTTCCTCTGAGATTGTCACGATCCCTTATGACCAAGCGTACGATGCCGGTTTTGAGGATATGCCTCGTCGGGTGCCGGACCTCACAAAGATTCATGAACTAATAGGGTACGTTCCAGAAGTACAACTCGAAGAAATACTTTCGCTAGTTATTGATTACTTTAAGGAACGCTAAACCTTCATCTGTATGCTGCTACTAGCCTGACTCTTACGTAATGTCATCGCCAGTTTCGGAGCCTTCCTCCGCGCCGCATCAATCATCAAAGCCGTCATCCGCACGACTTGCTCGCTCCGTAGGTGTAATCGGAAGCGCCACGATGATTAGTCGTGTCCTCGGGCTTGTTCGTGATCAGGTTCTCGCGTATCTCTTTGGCGCTGGAAATGCTATGGATGCCTTCACCATAGGATTTCGCATCCCGAACTTGATGCGTGATCTCTTTGCCGAAGGCGCAATGAGTGCAGCATTTGTCCCGACCTTTACTCGACGCATGACGACCGATGGTCGAGAGGTTGCGTGGCGACTAGGAAATCAACTCATCAATGCTCTGCTGGTTACCACGGGCATTCTGGTCATCGCTGGAATTATTTTTGCTGGTCCGATTGTAAATATGTTCGCTGGAGACTATGCCAACATTCCAGGTAAACTCGAGCTCACAACATTACTAACACGCATCATGCTTCCGTTCCTGACGTTGGTAGCCGTGGCTGCCGCCTTCATGGGAATGCTCAACGCGCATCAGCATTTTTTCACACCTGCCCTCTCACCAGCGATGTTCAATATTGCCATGATCGCTAGTGGGTTTGGTCTTGTTCCACTAATGCCGCAGTTCGGGTTGCCTCCAATTACGGGTATGGCAATTGGCACTCTTCTTGGCGGATTCGGCCAGGGATTCATTCAATGGATGGCTCTCCGAAAACAGGGCTATCGATATCGCCTAATGCTCAATCCCCGCGATAGTGGGCTTCAAGAGGTCCTGAGACTAATGGGTCCGGGCACACTCGGATTAGCAGCCGTGCAAATTAACTTGCTCGTCAACTCAATCCTCGCGACGGGTGAAGGGACAGGCGCAGTATCCTGGCTTAGTTATGCGTTTCGCCTAATGTATCTGCCGATTGGACTCTTTGGAGTCTCTATTGCTACAGCTGCATTACCGCAATTTTCTCGAATGGCGGCACTGGAAAATACCACTGATTTGCGAAAAACTATTTCCAGTAGTCTTCGCCTGATGATGATGTTGAACGTACCCGCTGCCGTAGGCTTGATGGTGTTGGCAACGCCAATCATCGCCGTGATCTTCGAGCGAGGAAGCTTCACCTCAGCTGATACGGCTGCTACCGCCGCAGCGCTTCAATGCTATGCCCCAGGGTTAATTGGCTACTCCACGGTCAAAATTACGGCGCCTATTTTTTACGCCATGCGAGATAGTCGCACGCCAGCGGTCATCAGTGGGATCGCTGTTGCACTTAATTTGGTTCTCAATTTAACGCTAGTACGGATTATGGGCTATCAAGGTCTGGCTCTTGGAACAGCCATTGCGGCAATTTTAAACGCCCTGATCTTAATGATCTTACTGCATCGCCGTCTGGATGGAATTGACGGAGCAAGACTTGGCATTACCTTTATCAAAATTGTCGTAGCATCCATCATCATGGGTGCTGTAGCCGTTGTTACAGAACGATACTTGGCTGACATCTGGCCAAGCGCCCTTCTCAGCGTGCAAATACTGCGCCTCTCTATCACTATTGCGGTGAGCGTACTGGTCCTGGGCGGTGCGGCTCAGGCCTTGCGTATGGATGAATTCAACGACGCTCGTCGTCGGCTTATCGCCAAACTCACTGGGACTGTTTGAAACTGTTGAAACAAGTGGTTTGAACGAAGCTGCGACCAACATTATGGTACGATTACCTAGTAGGCTCGAACCAACGATGATTGGATTTCAGTAAAGTTCCTGGTTCGTGGGTAGTGTAGATGCCTCAATATCGTTACTCCGCATCCCCATACCGCTTCGGCCCTGGGCCCATTTCTCCAGGCATTAAGATGTTGATTAAATTCAACATTCTTGCCTTCGTCGTAACTATAGTGTGGCCACGCCTCATGCTCTCATTCGGATTGACACCTCAGGCAGTATTCGAGCAGTTTCATTTTTGGCAACCAGTCACGTATCTATTCCTGCATGGTGGTCTTTTTCACATCGTATTCAATATGTTGGCCCTATGGATGTTTGGCGTGGAACTCGAACGTCTTTGGGGCAGCAAGGCCTTTATTAAATACTATTTTGTAACAGGCATCGGTGCCGCCGTAACCGTATTGTTCGTCTCCCTGCTGCCGATTGCGTCCGCTGATCAAATGTATTATTCGGTAACAATCGGTGCGTCCGGTGCAGTGTACGGAGTATTGCTTGCCTTTGGTCTGTGCTATCCGGACCGCCCGATCTACATGTATTTCCTGTTTCCCGTACCGGCAAAGTATTTCGTCATGATCATTGGGGCAATTATCTTTTTCTCATCAATCAACGATACGAATAGCGGCGTCTCACACGAAGCCCATCTTGGAGGACTCATCGCCGGTTACCTCTATTTAAGAGGGGGTGGGGGTGGGACAACGAATTTAATTGACGAAATTAAATACCAGTACATTAAATGGAAAATGAACCGTCTTCGTCGACGCTTCCATGTGCACCCTGGCAAGCGAAATGACGACTGGCCTGTCCATTGACACTATGAATGTTTTGAGCACATCAGAGACTGCGATCTAATGTGTTTCGCTCTAGGTTGTCGCTGTCTCGTTGGACTCATCACGAGTTAGGTTCGCACCAAGCCAATCGTGGCGAGCTGGACTAAAAAAGTCGATTTCGAACGTATCGTCAAGAACTTCAGCCTGATGTTCGACGCCCGATGGAATAACCAGAACTTCGCCTTCGCTCACAAGGACTTCATCCCCAGCAATCATGAACTTAACCCGTCCCTGGAGCACATAAGTCATCTGCTCGCTTTCGTGTGCATGCTTGGGGATCATGGCGCCTTTCTTCAGATAGACTTGCACCAACATCTCACGCTCTCCAGAAACAATCTTGCGCGAGATCATTGCGGTAACCTTATCTGGCGCTATATCTTCCCACCGATGTCGTGTAAAACTGCTAGACATTGCATGTTCCACGCTACGAAATACCACGTTTTTAGGCTCTTTTGTAGCAAGAGCGCGATGAGTATACCACTGCCAGCCGATGTTATAATGTGATGAGTAACTCAACTATCAATTTTGAGTAGCAACAACATCCTTCGCGTGCCACTAATATTAGACAGCAGCATTAGTGTATTTGTTACTACTGGAGGATGTGATACGCCAAGTAACACATCCCTGAATGAGCTAACGATTCGATGAGCCCAAAGGCCGCAGCAGCTTCCAATCCGTCGTCGCAATCCAAAATGACCATGAATCAGAAGCACATGAACGATCTTTCCCGAGACGATCTTTTAAATGCCTATCGCATGATGGTTCTCTCGCGACGCTTGGATGAAAAAGAAATTCAACTCAAAAACCAGAGTGCAACATTTTTTCAGATTAGCGGGGCTGGACATGAAGCCGTCCAAGTCGCTGCCGGAATGCTTCTCAAGCCAGGATACGACTGGATCTTTCCATACTATCGAGACCGAGCACTTTGTTTAACACTCGGTGTTAGTCCAACGACCATGTTGTTAGGAGGTGTGGGTTCCGGAGAGGACCCCAGTTCTGGTGGACGGCAAATGCCATCCCACTGGAGCAGCCGAGAGTCGCACATCGTATCGCCATCCAGTGCAACGGGAACTCAATGCCTGCACGCGGTGGGCTGTGCTGAAGCTGGTGTTCTCGCTGCGACGCAACGCACGGCTGACAAAGCCCTGATATCCGCCCACGATGATGAGGTTGTTCTAGTGTCTCTTGGCGAAGGCGCAACCAGTGAAGGTGAATTTTGGGAAGCTTTAAGTGCAGCCTGCCTTGGAAAACTTCCGGTCGTCTACGTGATTCAAGACAATGGCTACGCTATTTCCGTGCCAGTCGATGCACAAACACCGGGTGGAAGTATTTCAACCCTCGTCGAACGATTTCCTGCGCTCCGCACTATAAACATTGATGGAACAAATTTCCTTGAGAGTTACAGTGGCATGCATGAAGCGATTACTTACGCACAGTCACGAAAAGGCCCAGCGTTAGTACATGCCAGCGTCGTACGCCTGCACTCTCATTCGTTGTCCGACGATCAGAAAGCATATCGAAGTGAAGAGGAATGTAAGGCCGATCTTGAGCAAGATCCACTAAAACTATTCAAACATTGGTGCCTCCAGGAATCGCTAGCCAGTGATGCAGAACTCAAGAAAATCGAGTCAGCTGTCGACGATGATATTGCTGAAGCAACCAGTCACGCGCTTGAAGCCGCTCAGCCAAATCCCGAGACTGTTTTGGATTATTTGTATTCACCTAAGATCGATCCAGCGTCAATAGACTTCACTTCTGAACCGACTCCATCCGGCGATCCGGAAACCATGGTGACAGCAATTAACCATACATTGCGGGATGAAATGACTTGTAATCCTCATATTGTGATGTTTGGAGAGGATATAGCGGACTGCAGTCGAACAGAGTCGCTGCCGTCAGTGGCTGGCAAAGGTGGGGTGTTTAAAGTGACCCATGGGCTTCAACGAGCATTCGGTGAAGATCGAGTCTTCAATTCACCGGTAGCCGAAGCTGGCATTGTTGGTCGTGCCCTAGGCATGGCGATACGAGGGATCAAGCCGGTAGTGGAAATTCAGTTTTTCGACTATATCTGGCCGGCAATGATGCAGCTCCGTAACGAAATCTCCATGTTGCGCTATAGGTCTAATAACACCTACGCGTGCCCTATGGTAATTCGTGTGCCAATTGGAGGCTATTTGCGTGGAGGATCGCTTTATCACAGTCAATCAGGCGAAAGTATTTTTGCGCACTGCCCAGGCCTGCGGATCGCCTACCCATCGAATGCAGAAGATGCGAGCGGACTGCTTCGAACTGCGATTCGATGCGACGACCCCGTGTTATTTCTTGAACACAAACACCTTTACCGACAGACTTACAATAAACGTCCGTATCCTGGGACTGATTACACGGTTCCGTTCGGACAGGCTGCGACCCGCCGTGAGGGTCATGACGTTGTCATAGTAACGTGGGGTGCTCTTGTACAGCGTTCGTTACTGGCAGCCCAGCAAGCGTCGAAAGACGATATAAGTGTCATGGTGCTCGACCTGCGCACCATCGCCCCTTACGATTGGGAAAGTATTGCCAGTGCGATTCAACAGACAAACCGAGTCGTCATAGCCCACGAAGATCAGCTTACTTGCGGCTTTGGCGCCGAACTTGGATCTCGCATTGCCGAGGAACTTTTTGATTGCCTGGATGCGCCAGTCAAGCGGGTTGCCGCCCTCGATTGTCCCGTCGGCTACCACCCGATTCTGGAAGAACAGACTCTGCCACAAACTAACGATATTCTGAAAGCTATCCAAGAGGTTGTTAGTTATTAAGTGGCTTACCAGACTGTCGACCGCTAGACCGACCTCGTGACGCGCTGGATCTTCGTCAGCCCTACACCAACAAGAATCGCGAGAGCACCCGCCACCTTGGCAAAACCAATGGGTTCATGCAGCCAGAGGGCAGCAATGATCATTGCCGGCACGGGAACGACATTCCCGTAAATAGCGGTACGGGCACTACCGATGCGCTGCACCGCTGTACACCAGATTAAATATGACACAACAAGTGCAAAAACGGCGGAATACGTAAGGCCAGCCCACGCGGTTCCACTAATGGTCATCCAGTCAATTTGTACGAGTTCGACAAACCCAAGCGGAAGAAATAGCACTGTGCCAATAATAAAGGTGCAGGCAGTAATAACTAACGGTGAATGTTTTGTGAGTAGTTTTTTTGCAAACACCGTGTAGACTGCCCAACACAATACCGCTCCTAACATAAACACATCGCCGAGAACAGAATCCATAGCAACACTCGCTTGACGACCGACAATAAGATAGAGCCCTGCAAACGAGAGACTGATTCCCAACCAATGCACAGCTGACACCTTGGCGGAGCCGCGACAGAGCATGACGAGGGCGACAAACACGGGTGTCAGTCCCAGAATTAATGAACTGTTGGACACACTTGTTCGCACGATGCCTTCAATGAAGCAAAGCTGATAAAAGAAGTGTCCGACAATTGCTAGACCTACAAGTGTCGGCCAGTCACTCCGTGGTGGTAATGGTTCTCGATAAAATCGCAGGAGTCCCAGAAATAGGATGGCTGCAATGGCCATCCGTACTGTGTTAAACGCGAAGGAAGGAAATTCGCTGATCGCAACCTTGACTATGCTGAAATTACTGCCCCAGAAGATGGTCATCAACAACAACAAGCCATCAATGGGTGTTACGTGCGGACGCATATGACGACAGGTGAGCCGAATACGATTCGACTCACCCGATTCGCCTCCAATAATTATCCGCCGAACGGCTTCACGAAAAAGAGGATCAGGGAAATAAGTAGCACGTAGATCACGAGCGACTCGATTAGCACGAGACCCAGAATCAGCACAAACCGAATCTCTGGAGCTGCGTTTGGATTTCGCGCAATCCCTTCAGCTGCAGCGGCCAGACCACGCGACTGAGCAAGCGTGCCAAACGCTGCGGCAATAGCCAGCGCGAATCCTGCCGTAATGATGGACCACTTACTCAACTCTCCCAAATCGAAGCCCTGGGCAGCCCCAGCTTCTTGTGCGTACAGTGGCGAAATAAGCCCTGTTGCCATCACCAGTAACATTAACATCCACGTAAACCGTGTATTCACAAGCATAGCCTCCTCAAAATCAAAATAAACACACCATTACATTCATCAAGAAATAATCTACCGCGCAGACCCACCTAGGTTGAGCGAAACGCAGATGTTACGCATGCACGGCAACAGCTCCACCGTCAGCAGTTTCCTCATCTTCATGGTCATGATCGACTGTTACTGCTCCTTGGAGGTAGATCATTGTCAGCATTACAAAAATAAACGCTTGTAATGAACCCGTAATAATGCCCAAGAACATCATCGGTAGCGGTACAACCAACGGTATGATCAGGAATAAGATCATGATCACCAGTTCTTCACCAAACACGTTACCGAATAACCGAACGGCCAAGGACAACACTCGGGATAAGTGACTAATGATTTCAATCGGGAAAAATATCGGGGCGATCCACATTGGTGCCCCTGGTGGAGCTGCAAAATGTTTAAGGTAAGCGATCGGACCTTGTTCTTTCACACCATGCCAATGGTAGTAAACGCAGACTGTAAGAGCCAAGCCGACTGTGACATTAATATTACTGGTCGGCGCCATTAAGCCAGGAATGAGTCCCATCAGATTACCCAGCGCAATGAATAACCCCACCGTGCCAACAAGCGTTAGGTAAGCCGGGCCTTTCGGTCCAACAATGTCCAGCATTAACGTCCTGAGTGCGCTTAACCCACCTTCAAAAACCAGTTGCACCGGCCCAGGATTCTCAGCACTAAGATTACGGCTAAGTATGGAACCGACAGTGCCCACGACGCCAATAATTAACAACGCCATAACTAAATAATCAGGAATGAGGTCGCTTTCAGCAGAACTGTGCAGTCCGAACAGGCTAAAAACTGGGGTAAGGACGGGCTCCAAAACGGCATTCACCGCCTTGACAATCAATAATTCGTGGATCAGGTTTTCCATGTAGTAGTAAGTGTCTTTACGAAGACATCCTGCTTTTCCAAACTACCCGAAAGCTTTCGAGTGCAATTGCGAAAACCACGCAGGAGGCACCCACAAATAATCCCAGCGCATGCAGGCGAAAACGAGCAATCATAACGTACCCGATCAAACCGAGTAAAGCATACCGTAGGACGAATTTTGCCATCACCGTAGCTATCACGCGACGATTCGTCGGATTTTCAACACCTCGCGCCTGTCCTCCCACGCCAGTAAGCGCGGAGACCATACCGTCAACAACTAACTTAATTACGCTGTAACTGACTCCAGTCACAGCCCCACCCGCCAGAATTCCGATCACTGCATCAAGTCGATCAGCCGCAACCAACCATGCAATCGCTGCAAATCCAATGCAGGCAACAATTGCATCCCGTTCAATTCGACGCAGCGCCGGGTCCGCCTCCTTGCCGATCATTCAAGAAGCTCTCCGAAACCCTGAAGACATTGAGGACTCCAGCCGTCACACCTAAAAAGAAGAACACCAGGAAAAACCACGGAGATGAACCAAGCCAACGATCAAGTAAATACCCGAATCCTGCTCCCATCACCACGGCCAGAACAAACGAAAGGCCGACTGCACTCAGTGCCCCGACTGTTTGAAGTGTGCCCAAGCGCGTTCGGCTGAGACGTAGCATCTGCTGTACGCCAGACTCGAGGGACGGTAAAGCAACAACTCAATAAAACAGAGAGCCGACAATAACAGGCTCACGGATCACCTGCGTCGACGCTGCCGCTAACTCAAAAAGTGGACGCGGATACAGCCCGAATACGATCGTGCCGACCAAGGTAATGACTAAAGCGGCAACCATCGCCGGGCTAACTCTAATCGGTGGCCCAGCAATCTCTTCCTTGATCCACATGTAAACAATGACACGAATGTAGTAATACAGCGATATGGCACTGTTCCCCACTGCGACGACAGCCAGCCAAACATAGCCACTTTCAATCGCGGCACTAAACAGCCAAAATTTACCCATAAACCCGGCTGTTGGTGGTATCCCACCAAGCGACAGCATGAAAAACAGCATCGCAAAAGCTGCAACCGGATACCTAAAATACAGGCCGCTTAAGTCCTTAAGTTCATCACCTGCTACATTCTCGCGCCGCAACATTGACACCACAGCAAAGGCACCTAACTGCATGAAAACATAGACCATCAGGTATACAAAGATGGCTGTAAAACCTCTTGGCGTACCCGCAACAACACCAATCAATATGTAACCTGCGTGAGCAATCGACGAATAGGCGAGCATTCGCTTGATGTTGCTTTGCGTAATGGCCGCAATGTTACCCATGGTCATCGTAATAATCGCCAAGGCGTAGAAGATGGGCCTCCACTCCTCAACTAACCCGGGTAATCCTTCGAAAAAGATTCGGATCAACATTGCAAAAGACGCAGCTTTTGATCCCACCGATAGAAACGCGGTAACCGGTGTCGGGGCACCTTCATATACATCAGGCGCCCACATATGAAATGGCACTGCAGCAATTTTGAAGCCAATGCCCGCAATTACTAAAATCATTGCAACTAACAGCAGAGCATCCGATTCACCTGCCACAAACGTAGCACTCAATTCTCTTAAATTTGTTGTGCCGGACAGTCCATAAAGAAGGGACATCCCGTAAAGGAGAAGGCCCAAGGAAAAAGCGCCTAACAAGAAATACTTCACAGCAGCTTCATTTGATCGACGGTTAGGTTTCACGTAGCCGGCCAAGATATAAAATGCAACTGCCATCGTTTCCAGGCCAATAAAGATCGCGATTAAATCGATCCCGCTCGCCATAAACATCATGCCGAGCGTCGCACACAAGATTAGAAAATAGTACTCACCGGCCTTGAGTCCTTCTGCTTCCAGGTAGGACGACGACATTAAGATGGTGATCGCAGCAGAACCGAGAAAAATTAGTTTAAAGAAAAACGCGAAGCCATCAATCGCCAACAGTCCACGTGACACAACCAGATTTGCGCCAGAAAATGGAAGCAGGGTAAGTGCGGTCGCTCCAAGAACAGCGAGGGCGCACCATCCAAGAACACGCTGCTGTTGCCTAGAGGTAAGCAGGTCGACGACCAGCAGCAGTAATGCCCCGGCCGTCAGCACGATCTCGGGCAGGATGTATTGAAAATCCTGGATCGAAAAGCCGGCTGGCATGTTTCAGTTACCTCCTGCCAATGCACCACCACTTAGCATGGAACCGTTAATTGGCTCGCTGGTGAGCTTGTCATCTAGGCACGGTTCTGCGCCTGCTCCATCCACTCGTTTGCTTTCTTTTGCCAGTCGCTCCTCACCATGGTTGGGGTCGTCCTGGCACACCGCCATGACATTCTGTGGAGCGTAATCCGCATTCACCCGCGTCATCACACGCTCAACAGACGTTTCCAGGCGCCGCAAAAAAGGAGAAGGATAAAGCCCAATCCACACTGCCAAGATGATAAGCGGCACGAACGTGGCTAGTTCTCGCACATTCAGGTCAGCAAGTCCTTCATTCTTAGGATTATCGATCGTGCCAAACATCGTTCGCTGGTACAGCCACAGCATATAGGCGGCACCCAGCACAATTCCGGTTGCAGCAACCGCCGCCCACCATTTGCTAACCACGAAGATGCCCTGCAAAATTAAGATTTCGCCAATGAATCCATTGAGCGTTGGTAACCCAATCGACGACATCGTCATGATTAGAAACACAGCCGCATAGACTGGCATGGTCTTCGATAATCCGCCATACTCAGAAATTTCTCGCGTATGTCGACGTTCGTACACAATTCCTACGATTAAGAAAAGTGCCCCGGTTGAAATGCCATGGTTGATTTGCTGAACAATGCTGCCAGTAATACCCACTGGAGTTAACGCAAACATACCCAGCATCACCAGCCCCATATGGCTAACTGATGAGTAAGCTACTAAACGCTTCCAGTCACTCTGTGAGAGCGCGACTAAGGCGCCATAAATAATGCCAACGATAGAAAGTCCGGCAATTAACGGTACAAAGCTTACGGTGGCATCAGGCAAAATCGGAAGGCTAAACCGAATAAACCCGTACGTCCCCATCTTTAACAAGACAGCTGCCAGAATGACTGAGCCGGCTGTCGGCGCATCAGTATGTGCATCTGGTAGCCATGTGTGAAACGGGAACATGGGCACTTTGACAGCAAAGCCAAGAAAGAACGCTAAAAAGACCCACCATTGCAGATCCAGCGGCATATTCAGTTCATGGAACTGAGTAACGTCGAACGTGTAAACACCGGTCACACTGTACTGGTAAAAATAAACCGCCAGAATACCCAGCAACATCACAACGCTGCCTACAAGTGTGTACAGGAAAAACTTGATAGCCGAATACAAACGGTTGTCGCTACCCCAGATCCCAATCAAGAAATACATCGGAACAAGCATCACTTCCCAAAACAAGAAAAACAGTAAAAAATCGAGAGTGATGAATGCACCGATCATGCCCGTCTGCAACACAAGCAGAAAAATATAGTATTCCTTCACCCGCTCAGTGATCGCCGTCCAGGATGACAAGATCGCGATCATCCCCATCAGCGTGGTCAGCAAGACGAGCAACGAACTGAACCCATCAACCCCCAGGAAATATTCAGCTCCAATTGATGGAATCCACGGCACCCGCTCGACAAATTGCCAATCTGGATTTGCTGAGTCGTACCAGAACCAAAGTGGCAACGAGACAAGGAACCCCAAGGACGCAACGATGTTAGCAATCCATCGAATCGTATCGTCACGACGGCGATCAACAAACAACAAGATGATCGCGCCTACAAGCGGCACCAATAAAATAAGTGAAAGTAGTGGAAATTCAGCAGCGTTATTCATATTCATAAAACAACCAGTAGCATTAGGGTTATGTACGTCAATCCCATTGCACCCACGTCAACTCACTATGAAATACACACTAACGAAAACAAAAACACCCAACAGCATCACAAGCGCGTAGTTTTGAATTAGACCAGTTTGTATACGACGCACGCTAAAACTGGACTCCGAAGCACTCCAACCGACAAAGTTCACCAGTCCGTCAACAACATACTTATCGAAAAGATGTGACAACCAGCCTGAGAAAACTGTGAACCATCCAGTCAGGTTGACTGCGCCGTCAACAACGCGGGCATCAAATTGCCATAATTTTTTGGCACTCAACATCGTACCGCGAACAGCTGTGGCGTTGTAGAACTCGTCGACATAATATTTGTTGAGTAATACACGGTGTGCTCGTGCCCACTGGTTTCGCATGCGCTCTGCCAATTCTGGTCTCTGCACATAAAATCGGTAAGCCAAGCCAATCGCACATACCGAGATCAGCACTGACAAGGCCATCAAGCCCAATTCTCCAGCATGGGACATGTGAGCCGCTGGTGCCGCAGTCGCTACAGCCACGCTTGGTTCAAGAAAATGTTCGATGGCATTGCTTCCACCGAGTGCTGCGGGTATGCCCACAAAGCCTGCGACTATTGCTCCGATCGCCAAAATCGCTAACGGTACGGTCATCATTCTTGGTGACTCGTGTGGTCCATGCCAGGAGCCATGACCGCCATGGGTATCCGTTGATGTTTCGTTTTCGTGATTGTCCGTCTGCCACGCCGGACCGCGGTAATTCCCGAAAAACGTCATGGACATCAACCGGAACATATAAAAAGACGTCATGGCTGCCGTCAACACGGCAAGTCCCCAAAACACCCGATTACTAAGGAATGTGCGAAATAAAATTTCGTCTTTGCTAAAAAATCCTGCAAGCGGCGGTATCCCGGCAATCGCTAAACTACCGATTAACATTGTTATAAACGTCACCGGCATGTACGCTCTCAGGCCACCCATGCGCCGCATATCCTGCTCGTGATTCATTGCGTGGATAACCGAGCCGCTTCCAAGGAACAAGAGTGCTTTGAAGAAGGCGTGTGTCATTAAATGAAATACACCCGCTGCATACGCGCCAACGCCCATGGCTACAAACATGTAGCCCAACTGCGAGACGGTCGAATAGGCTAAGACCCGTTTAATGTCGTACTGAACTAATCCAATTGTCGCCGCAACAAACGCAGTCAATAAACCGACAACGGCCACGATTTCCATCACCATGGGTGCATGCGAAAAGAGAACAGCATTTCGGGCGACCATGTAGACGCCAGCCGTAACCATTGTTGCCGCATGGATCAATGCCGATACCGGAGTGGGCCCCTCCATAGCATCGGGTAACCAAACATAAAGTGGAATCTGCGCGCTTTTGCCTGTTGCACCAACGAACAACAGCAAGCAAATTATAGACAAGACGCCGAACTGGGCGATTTCAATAGGCATCTCGGCTGCAATATTAGCCACTGCTTTGAAATCGACCGTGCCGAATGTGAAAAATATGAGAAAGATAGCTAATACAAATCCCCAGTCTCCAATCCGATTGACCAGAAAAGCCTTCTTCCCAGCATCAGACGCACTCTTTTTTTCGTAATAAAATCCAATAAGCAGATAGGAACACAGCCCGACACCTTCCCAGCCGACAAACATAACTAAAAGGTTTGACCCAAGAACCAGAGTCAGCATGAAAAAGCAGAACAAATTTAAGTAACAAAAATATCTTGCATAGGCACCCCGCGGTTCCTCATGCATATAGGAAACGGAATACATATGGATAAGAAACCCAATGCCAGACACAATTAAAATCATCATGCCAGACAAAGGATCTAAGCGAAACGCCCAAGGAACTTCGAAGGCTCCAATGCCATTAGCTGTTGCCAATGGGATAGGGGGAATCCAATTCGCCAAGACTACGACATGTTCACGCGCCTCAAGGCCCAACAAATCCACGAACGCCATTAGAGACAGGACAGCCGCAATCCCCATTGATGCGCAAGCCACAGTTGCTGACTGTGCCTTACTGAACAGTCGGATTCCAACTAAGCCATTAATGGCCGCGCCGATTCCTGGTATTAAGGGGATTAACCAAATTAGATCCATATTTGCTCACGCCAACCGTGACATACGATGGTTACCATCGCATCACATTCATTTCGTCGATATTCACCGTTTCCTTGTTTCGATAGAACGCTAGAATTATTCCGAGACCAACAGCGGCCTCAGCAGCAGCCACCGCTATAACAAACACGGCAAACACTTGACCGACCACATGCTCTAACTGGTACGAAAACGCCGCAAGATTAATATTGACGGCGTTTAACATTAATTCAATCGACATGAAAATAATGATGATGTTACGGCGAACCATGACACCGATCACGCCAATCATGAACACGCCGGCCGATAACACCAAGTAGTGAGCTGTAGTGATTTCTAACATGTTTCCACTCACATGGTCAGGGCGCCGAGAATAAGGTGAGCCTGTCTAGCAAATACCATTACAACTCTCTCTTTGCTAAAACGATGGCACCCACCATCGCCACCAACAATAAAATCGAGGCAACTTCAAACGGTATTAAGTAGTTCGTATAGAGCATCCAGCCGACTTGCTCTACATTTCCCCCAACACCAGCAAGCCCAGCATCACTGACCGCAGCAACTGACGATGGGCGAGCTGCGGTGTAAACGATGATCGCAGCAAACTCGGCCAGCACCGCACCAGACAAAAGCAATCCAGTTCGAGCTAAACGACGAGGATCTTCATAAACTTCTGGTTGCCGCTTTAAATTAACGAGCATAACGACGAACAAATACAGCACCACGATGCCACCGGCGTACACCAGTACCTGAATCACAGCGAGGAACTCGGCACTTAACAAAACGTACAGCATGGCTACGACCATGAAGTTCGCCACCAAGTACAGGACACTGTGGACAGTGTTACGGGTAGTCACCACTAAAATGGCAAAACCCAAAATGAAGGCAGATAATCCATAGAACGCGATTGCTTCGCCCATAATCTTCTTTACCCGTTTACAACAAAACCTTCACAACGCCACTCACCACAACATTTCCAATAGCAATAGGAATAAGTACTTTCCATCCCAAACGCATCAATTGGTCATACCGGTATCTAGGTAGCGTCGCACGAATCCAGAGAAAGACATATAAAAATGCAAAAGTCTTGCCAATAAACCAGATCCAGGAAGGGATTAGATCGAGAAAACCAAGTGCCTCAACGGCAGGAAACGGCCGTAGCCAACCCCCCATAAACAGCGTGGTCGCGACCGCAGAAATAACAATCATGTTCGCGTACTCAGCCAAGAAAAATAGAGCGAACCGCATTCCACTGTATTCGGTATGAAATCCACCAGTTAGTTCTTGTTCGGCTTCCGGCATGTCAAATGGAGCACGATTGGTTTCGGCAAGCCCACCAATGAAAAATAAGACGAACGCAACCGGCTGAACAAATAGAAACCAGAGTCCGGATTCACGTTGCGCTTCTACAATGCCCACCATACTCAACGTCCCAGCAGTTACAATCATGCTAACTAGCGTCATCGTTACGGCCACTTCGTAACTAATAAGCTGCGCTGAAGCACGCAAACTCGCCAGCAAAGGATACTTACTGTTAGACGCCCAGCCACCTAAGATAATTCCGTAGACACCAAGCGACGCCACCGAAACGACGTAAAGCAGGCCTACATTAATGTCTGTGATATACAACGGCTCCATACGACCAAACAAATTCACTTCGGGCCCGAATGGAATGACAGCAAAAACAATTAATGCAGGCACAAGCACCATCATGGGAGCGAGCGTGAACACCCATTTGTCAGCTTTAGCCGGTGTAATGTCTTCCTTCATCATTAGCTTTAGCGCATCAGCAATAGGTTGCAATACTCCTCTTGGACCAACTCGCATCGGACCAAGCCTTGATTGAACCCAAGCAATGACTTTACGCTCGAGTAGCGTCATGTACGAAACAGACACCAGTACAGCATTGAGAAGAATGACGATTTTCAGAAGCGGGATGACAAGAATGTCGACCATATTTCAGACTTGTGGTGTGTCACCAGATTCTACAGATCTACCTATCTACCTCTCCCAACACAATGTCAATCGAGCCGATAAGCGCAACAACATCTGCAACTAAATGCCCACGAATAAGTCGTGGCAAAGCCTGCAAATTACAGAACGAAGGCGATCGAACCCTGAAACGATATGGGTTCGTTGACCGACCATCGCTGACGATGAAAAACCCGATCTCACCCTTTGGCGATTCAATTGCATGATATGTTTCACCGGCAGGCGGCTTAATCAATCTGGGGACCTTGCCTATAAACGGACCCTCGGGTAGTCCTTCAATAGCTTGCCGGATAATTCGTGTTGATTGTCTGAATTCTTCCAACCGGACCAAATACCGATCATAGGTATCACCCCGCTCACCGATCGGAACATCAAACTCCATCTCGTCATAGGCTGCGTACGGTTCGTCCTTTCTAACATCGCGAGGTACACCGGATCCCCTAAGTGCAGGACCGCACATTCCAAGTGCTACGGCTTCAGAACCCGAAATGATACCTATGTCGCGTGTACGTTCGAGCCAAATTCTGTTGTGAGTCAATAATGTTTCGTACTCATCGAGTTTTGAGTCCATGATGTTGCAGAACTCTAGCACCTTGCGATCCCAACCTGGCGGAACATCCAAAGGAAGACCGCCAATTCGCTGTGAGTTGTACGTAAGCCGAGCACCGCAGTATTCTTCAAACAGATCAAGAATCAGCTCACGCTCCCTAAACGCGTATAGGAACACGGTCATAGCCCCGATATCCATAGCATGGGTGCCTAACCACAAACAGTGGCTTGCTATACGCTGCAATTCATTCAGTGCTGTTCTTACGTATCGCGCACGTCGTGGCACTTCGATGGACATTAACTTCTCGACAGTTTCACAATATCCAAGATTCGTCGAAGCTGCGGCCACATAGTCCATGCGATCAGTGAGAAGAATAATTTGAGTCCAGTCTCGATTTTCGGAAAGTTTTTCAATTCCGCGATGGAGATAACCGATGACAATATCTGAGTCAGCCACGCGCTCACCATCCAGGTGCAGCACGATTCGGAGCACACCATGAGTACTCGGATGTTGTGGCCCCATGTTTAAGACCATCTCGTTCGTGTCAAACATAGGACGTTGTGCCTCGACGGCCAT
>CAZMUA010000010.1:12874-119262 GCA_964569695.1 uncultured Woeseiaceae bacterium | reverse complement strand
ACGATGTTGCCACCGCCAGCCCCTCAAGCTGGTGCGTCTGCCAGTTCCGCCACTTCCGCGTGTGGACTACCTTACATGAATGAAGTAGAACGAATCGTCGTATTCAATTAGGGTTCTTGAGGTGTTGGCGTTGTGGTTGTCGGTGTCGTTCCCGAGGTTGCTGGTTCATCATTCGGGACAGTTGTTTCTGACGGTAGCGTTGGCGAACCCGACATGTCCAATGGTGCCGGACCTTCAATGCCACTCACAACGGAGCCGGGCCCTTGCCGGCCAATAATGGCTAGTACCAGGGCGCCCAAGATAAATCCTACACCTAGTACGGTCGTTGCCTTGGACAAGACTGTAGCACTTCCGCGCGCGCCGAACGCCGTTTGGCTGCCGCTACCACCAAATGCACTCGCCATGTCACCCCCCTTGCCTTGCTGTAGAAGAACCACGAGCAGCAGCAGGAGGCAGACCAACACGTAAACAGTTAACAGTGCGTAATACATCATATTCTTCTATTATACTTCGGCCTCTCGAGTTCTTGCGATAATCTCATAAAAGCTTGTCGGATCCAGACTCGCACCGCCAACGAGGGCACCGTCAACGTTGGGTTGCGAAACGAGCATGCTCGCGTTCTCAGGTTTGACGCTACCACCATAAATAATTCTGCAGCCTTCTGCGCTGTCGTTTCCGTATACTTCCTTCAGATGTTCCCGGATGAAATTGTGCACCTCGCCGGCTTGCTCGGGTGAGGCATTTTGTCCTGTTCCAATAGCCCAAACAGGTTCGTACGCCAAAACTATTGTGGAGATCTGTTCGGGCGCCAAGCCCTCCAAGCCTTTGGTGATTTGTCGCTTGAGGACTTCGAATGTGTTGCCATTTTTCCGCTCATCCAGCGTTTCACCAATACACACGATCGGTTTCAAGTAAGTGGTTAACGCTGCGGACAATTTCCGGTTGACGTCTTCATTTGAATCACCGAAAACATGACGGCGTTCCGAGTGTCCTAGGATGACCCAGTTTGCGCCAGAGTCTTTCAACATCGTGGCACTGATTGCACCAGTGAACGCTCCCTGTTTTTCCCAATGCAGGTCCTGCCCTGCAACCTCTAGAGCTGTCCCTTTTATGGCCTCAGCCACCACACCGACTGCAGTGAACGGTGGGGCAATTACAATTTCGACGTCGTGGACTTGCATAATCAATTTCCGGAAATCACGGACGTACGAAAGCGCTTCGGAAGAAGTCTTATGCATTTTCCAGTTCGCAATTAGAAGTCGCGTGCGCACCGTATTGTCCTTTCTAGAAATCTGACGTGATTCGATCTGGAAGTGCGGCGAGTCCAGGCAGTGTTTTTCCAGCGAGAAAATCTAAAACGACTCCACCACCTGTTGAAACATGCGTAATCTGATCCAACACTCCGGCTTGTCTTACCGCTGAGATTGAATCACCGCCACCTACGATCGTAACACCTGATGCGTCAGCGACAGCATTTGCTAACGCTCTTGTTCCAGTTGAGAAGGCTGGTGTTTCGAATACTCCCATGGGACCGTTCCAGATGATCGTCCCAGCGTCTCTTAAAGATTGCGCATAGTGGCTCACTGTACTTGGGCCAATATCAACGCCAAGACGTTGTCCGATATTTACATCACCGACTGCAAGCGTGTCCATCGCGACAGCTGTATCAAAACGTTCTGAAACCACGTGATCAATAGGCAACTCAAAGCGAACATTTTTGGTTTCCGCATCTTTCATAAGGCCGGCAGCTACATCAACCAATTCGTCTTCCACGAGTGAATGACCGATTGGAATGTTACGCCCTTTTAAAAAAGTGTAGGCCATGGCTCCACCGATAAACACCGCGTCAACCTGAGTGAGAAGATTCTGAATGACTTCGAGCTTACCTGAGATTTTTGCACCACCCAGAACTGCAGCGAACGGACGCTTTGGATTCCACAACGCATCACCTAAGTAATTTAATTCAGCAGTCATTAAGAGGCCGGCAGCCGACTGCTTAAGATGCTTGACAATACCTTCAGTGGAGGCATGAGCTCGGTGTGCGACTCCGAATGCGTCATTAATGAAGATATCTGCTAACAAAGAAAGTTCTCTCGCGAACTCAGAGTCATTTTTTTCCTCGCCTGAGTGAAACCGAAGGTTCTCTAAAAGCACGATTCCACCGCTACCGGCTTCAAGGACAGCATCGATGGCAGCAGGACCGATCGTTTCGGGCGAAAAAAATACGGGATGATTCAACAGTTTCTCAAGTCGATCAGCGACGGGCTTCAGACTTAATGTCTCCTTGGGTGTTCCATTGGGACGACCGAGATGTGAAGCAAGTACGACGGTTGCGCCCTGAGCCAATGCGTATTGAATGGTTCCGAGGGAGGCGCGAAGACGTGTGTCGTCGCTAATTAGGCCATCCTTGATCGGGACATTGAAATCAACGCGAATAAGAACGCGTTTACCAGCAAGATCGAGGTCGGTGATCGTTTGTTTTTGCAATACGAGACCGTGACCATTAAATGCCTACAGACCTTTCGCGGCGATAAACTCCACGAGGTCCACACAACGGTTGGAATATCCCCATTCGTTGTCGTACCAGGATAGTAATTTCACGAAGTTGCCATCCATAACTTTTGTATAGGCTGCGTCAACGATTGACGAATGAGGATTACCTTTAAAGTCGACTGAAACAAGTTCATTGTCTGAGACTTCCAGTATGCCTTTTAGATTCTCATTTGCAGCTTCTCGAAAGGCAGCGGTAATTTCTTCACTTGTCGTACTACGGTTTAAGGTTCCCACTAAGTCAACAATTGACACGTTGGGTGTAGGAACCCGCACAGAGATGCCATCCAGTTTACCTTTAAGATCAGGTAGCACTTCACCGACGGCGATAGCTGCACCGGTCGTTGTTGGGATCATGGAGACTGCAGCAGCACGGGCGCGACGAAGATCTTTATGAGGCAGGTCGAGCAACTGCTGGTCGTTGGTATAGGAGTGAACTGTCGTGATCCAACCGTGCTTTAAGCCGAAATGTTCGTGCAACACTTTTGCTATTGGCGCAAGACAATTCGTGGTGCATGAGGCATTTGAAATAATCCGGTGTGTTGCGGGGTCATAAGAATCTGCATTAATTCCAAGCACCACAGTGATATCGGGATTCTTGGCTGGCGCGGTTACTATGACACGTTTAGCTCCGGCAGCGAGATGCTTGCTGGCATCGTCGCGTTTTGTAAATAGGCCAGTTGATTCCAGAACGATATCAACGCCGAGGTCTTTCCAAGGCAGTTGTGAGGGGTCCTTAGATGAGAGGACCTGTACACGAGTGTCATCGATGGCGATTGCTCCGTCAGTCGCCTGAATAGACGACGGCAAGTTACCCATGACAGAGTCATACTTTAAAAGGTAAGCAAGCGTGTCGGTATTGGTTAAATCATTGACCGCGACAACTTCAATGTCGGGTCTTCCCATTGTGACACGCATGATGTTTCGGCCGATTCGACCAAAGCCATTGATTCCGACGCGAATGCTCATTAACTCGTCTCCTAAGGCAGTGTCTGGTGATTGAGAAGCAGGCTCACTTCCTTGTCTGTATTCATTGTAATTAACGCTCTTGCGTAGCGTCAAACTGCAGGCTATACTCCGCGCGAGCGAACTCCCACCATGTACTTCGCGTACAGTTGTTTAACCTTGACGTTTTTCGCTGTCGTGTCACCATATTTTGCCTACCAGGCACTACGGTATCGCAAATATGTTGGCAGCTTCTGGCAGCGAATGGGGTACTTACCCCTTTCATTCAATTTGGATGGGGAAGCGTCCATTTGGATACATGCAGTCTCAGTAGGTGAGGTGTTGACGGCACGGGCAGTGGTCCCAGCGCTCCGTGCGACGTATCCAGGTCTTCGGATCTTTTTGTCGACGACCACGATGACAGGTCAGCAATTAGCACGACAAAACCTTCGTGGAGTTGATGGTGTGTTTTATTTTCCGTTTGACCTTGGCTTCATTGTAAATCGGACGCTTAGTCTAGTTCGGCCGCGTCTCTTTATCATGATGGATACTGAAATTTGGCCACACCTCTTGCGTGCGTGTCGTCAAAGGGGCGTAAAGACCATTCTAATTAATGGCAGAATCTCGTCACGTTCGTACCCTCGGTATCGATTAATCCGTCCATTATTTCGACACGTGCTTGCGTACATTGACAGGTTCTGTGCTCAGAGCGAGGAAACAGCACGACGGCTAATCGAGCTTGGTGCAGATCCTACCCGGGTCACTGTAACGGGTAGCCTTAAATTTGATTCACTTGAGCGGATGTCGGGTCGTAGTGGCTTGCCACCGAGTGATCGAGTTTTGCGACACTTTCGGATCACTGATGGGCGACTGGTCGTCATTGCTGCGAGTACGCTGAAAGGGGAAGAGTCCCCAGTCTTACGTGCCTTTAGTAGAATTAAGAGAAACAATCCTGACGCCCTCTTGATTATCGCTCCGAGACACCCAGAGCGATTCACGGCTGTTATGCAGTTAAGTGAGCAGACGGGGTTTGAGACAATGCGACGGAGTGATTTAACGATTGATTGCGAACCCAGAGTCGATGTCGTGATTCTAGACACTATCGGAGAGCTTGCGCGCGTGTACGAAGTGGGCACCATAGTTTTTGTTGGAGGAAGCCTTGTTAATGCTGGTGGGCACAACATTCTTGAGCCGGCTGTGTTTGGTAAGCCGATTCTTTTTGGTCCTCACATGGAGAATTTTCAGGAAATTGCAGATACATTTGTCGAAAATGGAGCAGCATGCCAAGTTCAATCGGGTCAAGAATTGGAAGACATGCTAGTTAAGCTCCTTGCCGATCCCGTTCGGCAGGCTGAGCTTGGAATTTCTGCGCGTACTTTGGTCGAAGCCAACCGTGGGGCTAAAGATGCTACGTTAGATGTAATATCAATGCTGCTGCCTAGCGATGATCAAACGGCTATCTCGTAGCGTTCATTTCGTATCGTCAACGGAACTGGGACATCTTAGAGAAACATGAAATCCCATTCTTATTACTCGTAGACCAATACTTTGAATGTACTGAGTTCACTATTCGGTGAAATCGTTAAGCGACGTCGGCGCTGGTACGACCGACATGCGACTGCTCGGCGGAGGCTTGCCTGCCCAGTCATCAGTATTGGGAGCTTGTCGGTTGGTGGCAGTGGAAAGACACCCGTAGTTGCACACCTCGCCAAATTGCTTGAGGGCGGAGGTGAGCGTCCAGCCATTCTGAGTCGAGGTTATGGACGGAAAGATTCTGCTGACGGAGTTGTCGTGGTCCGTGACGAGGAGGGGGTACAAGCTCCGCTGGCTCGTGCTGGAGATGAGCCTCTCATGCTTGCTCGTGCTCTGGATGGTGTCAGGGTTGTCGTTGCGCCAGATCGTTATTTGGCAGGCAGGCTTGCTGAAATGAGACTCGGTTGCTCCGTTCACCTGCTCGATGACGGATTTCAACACTTACAGCTTGACCGTGATATTGATTTACTCGTGATGCACAGTGATGAGTTTGAGGATCCACAGTTGCTTCCGTTTGGTAAGTTGCGCGAACCTTTGGAAACTGCCGCAAGAGCTGACGCGTTGCTTGTTTCGGGGGACATGTCAGGAACACAAAAGGCGATCATAGAAAGATTACAGCTATCGCGAATCTACCAAATGCAGCGGGTATTGGACTCTCCTAGATCGACAGACTCTGGGAAAAGGCCTGTGCCATTGACGGCGTCGAGTCGTATCCTTGCTATCGCGGGTATTGCCAAGCCAGATCGATTTTTCTCTGACATAGGAACATTCGGAGGGACAGTAGTTCGGAGCTTGGCATTTGCTGATCATCACGAATTCACCCAGCAAGACATCGTGAAAATCACTGAACTCGTCAAGGCGTTACGCATTGACCTCGTCTTAACGACAGAAAAAGATTACGTCAGATTAGAGCCTTACCGGCCATTTGCGTTTAATGTTGCGATTGTTCCACTCAGGATTGAAATCAAAGAAGAAGTAGAATTTCTATCGTGGATTACATCACAGTTAGCTGCAACGCGTGAAAAAAGAAAGCAAACGGATGGTGCGCCGTAAGAGCAGTTTTTCTGATCGCTTGGAATATTTCATTGTCCAATGTGTGGCAAGTGTAGTTGCAGTAATGCCTTGGACCGTGCTCGATTGGTGTGGTGGGGCACTGGGTTGGCTGTTCTATATAGTGGACGGACCTCATCGTCGCCTGACCCAAGAGAATTTGCAAGTTGCGTTTCCTTCAAAATCCAAGCAGGAGTGCCGAACCTGTGCACGTGCTACTTTTGTGCATTTCGGGCAGGTGGTTTTAAACCTCTTAAAGTTTTGGAAGTTTTCACCTGAACAAATGAGTGCCAGGGTGGAGTTCGTTGGGAGTGAACATGTTGAGCAAGCTCAGACGGAAGGCCGTGGAATTTTATTTTGCACCGGACATTTTGGGTGCTGGGAGTTACAGGCACTAGTACATACATTACGGTTTCAACCGATGGCCGTTCTGGCGCGACCATTAGACAATACTTTTCTCAACGAGTATTTGGAGACGATTCGGACTTCGACAGGTAACTCAGTTATTTATCGGCGTGGTTCTCTCCGGCGGGTGCTGCGTAAACTTGCCGAAGGAGGTGGAGTAGGTATGTTAATTGATCAGCACATACAGGGCAGGGATGCCATCTTTGTTGATTTTTTTAATCGACCCGCGGCGACAACTTCTGCTCTGGCTGCGCTGGCCGCTCGCACTGGAGCAAAGGTGATTCCATTATTTGCGCTTCCTCTTCAGGGCGGGCGTTACCAAATGATTTATGAGCACGCTGTTGAGCCTCCAGAGGATAACAGTGTTAAGGAGATGCAAGCGTTTACGCAGCGATGTACCAATGTGCTTGAGACGTATGTTCGTCAACACCCTCATTTGTGGTTGTGGATGCATCGACGATGGCGTGATGTTGAGCCGAACCCGGATCAGAAGATAAGTGCAGCTCCTACCGCGAGTTCCGATGGGAAGTCGGCTACCTCGGGTCAAAACAACTTCGTCACGGACGAGTTACCTGATCTGTAATAGGAGATTACTGGGACTGAAATGCGTGTTCTGATTAGAACTCCGAATTGGCTAGGCGACATCGTTATGGCGTTGCCTGCCACTGCTGCGATCAGACATCATTTTTCATCGGCGACCTTGTGTGTGGCGGCTCCAGTAGCGCTAGCACCGTTGTTCAAGGCGGTTGAGGGGATCGATGAAATCATCGGTTTGTCCGATCATAGCTTTGTCGAAACAAAGCAAGAGATTACGACAATTGCCAAAGAGAATTTTGACACCGCAATCTTATTCCCGAATTCATTCCGTTCTGCGTGGGTCCTTTATCGTGCTGGGGTACCAGAACGGTGGGGATACAAGTCGGATTTCCGTGGATGGCTCCTTTCACGCGCAATTCGAAAACTCAAACACGAAGGAAGAGATCAGCGTCATCAGGTGAACTACTACGAAGATCTTGTACGGGGTCTTGGAATTGATTCAAACAAGACAAACCCTCGACTAATACCTTCCCAGGATATGAAGGTCTTGGGTGCTGACTTGCTTAATCGTCGCAATGTTGCAAGAGACAGCGGGCCTATTATCGGTATAGCGCCAGGTGCTGCCTACGGTCATGCGAAACGATGGTCTCCATTACGATTTGCTGAGGTTATTTTGCGCCTTTTCCGATTAATGGATGCGACTTGCGTGCTGGTAGGTAGCAACGCTGATCGTGATGCTGGAAGTGCGATAGAATCCGCCTTACTGACGCTGGATCATGACGGCCAGAAGACGCTTATGGGTTCTCAGAAATTCGTAAATCTTATTGGCATGACGGACATTTCCACGTTAATCGGGATTGTGTCGCAATGCCAAGTGTTCTTGTCAAATGATTCCGGTGCTATGCATCTCGCATCTGCACTGGACATTCCTGTCACAGCCGTATTTGGTCCTTCTGATGAGTTTCAAACCTCTCCACGTGGTCGACACACCATTCTTGTGAACCCGGTTCGGTGTCGGCCCTGCTTACTCCGTGAGTGTCCAATTGATCATCGGTGCATGTCTGGCATTTCTAGAGACCAGGTCATTGAAGCGCTTAAACAACAACTGGTCGAGGCAACGTCGTGAGCGGAACTCACCTTTCGCCAACTGTCTTTCTCGATCGTGATGGTACTTTAATTGAGGAAGTGGGATACCTCAGTCATCTTGATCGTATCGCGCTGTACCCATGGAGTATAGAATCGGTTAAATTACTTAACCGAGCCGGTTTCAAGGTCGTTGTAGTAACTAATCAGGCTGGTGTTGCGCGCGGCCTCTTCGACGAAGACTTTATTGATGAAGCCCATCGATTTCTCGATCAAAAATTTGGTGATGGGGGTGCTACGATCGACAAGTTTTACTATTGCCCGCATCACCCGGAGGCGTCCGTTGAGGCGTATCGTTGTGAGTGCGACTGCCGCAAGCCTAAGGCTGGGATGCTTTGGAAGGCTGCTCAGGAGTTACAGTTGGAGCTAAGCCATTCTTTCGTCATTGGCGATAGATTGAGTGATCTGCGGCTCGGGCCAGCCGTCGGTGCGAAAAGTGTGCTGGTTCGGACGGGTTATGGTGAAACTACAGCAAGAGAACTGACTGATGACGTTGAAGTTGCGTACACAGCTCCAGAATTGATGACTGCTGTTGCTTGGATTTTGAGACACTCCAAGTGACCATGTAGGTGAGAAAAGGTTTTTCATGTATCCACTTCCGCCAGTTCAAGCACTCCCGGGAAATCAAGATCGCATGACCAGATTTCTGGAACTCATTGACGGACTGGCAAATCGTCGTATCGTCGTGATAGGTGATGTTATCGCTGACGAATTTATATCTGGAAGAATTTCACGAGTATCCCGTGAGGCGCCAGTCCTAATTCTTTCTTACGACTCCACTCAGATTGTCCCCGGAGGAGCTGGTAATGCAGCAAATAATGTAGCCACACTCGGTGGACGGATCGAGATATTCGGGCTCATAGGTCGTGACGAAGCGGGTCGTCGTACCGTTGCCGGTTTTGCTCCAGGTGTGAATAGCAAAGGTCTAGTTAAACTGCCCAAACATTTGACGCCAACAAAAACCAGAATTCTGGCTGGCGGCGCGCATTCGGCCAAGCAACAAGTTGTGCGTATAGATCGTGTGCCCACTCTCAACTTGGACGCTGCATTCCACCGTTCCTTCAGCCGTTCAGTTTTACGTGCCGTACGGGATTGTGACGGAGTAATTTTCTCTGACTATGGTTCAGGACTAGTGACGTCAAAACTCGCCGCTTCGGTACTAAAAGCCGTCCACGGTCGTTCGAAGCGCCGTCGGCCAATTCCAGTTCTAGTAGATTCCAGGCATAACCTCCTTGCCTTTAAAGGCTTTACAGCTTGCACACCGAACGAATCAGAGGTTGAAGCATTACTCGATGTACACGTCGACGATGATGCCGTTCTCAAACGGGCAGGGCGAGCGTTACTAAAACGCACTCAGATGGCGTCAGTTCTTGTCACGCGTGGGAGTCGAGGTATGGTGCTGTTTGAGAGGTCCAAGCCTGCTGTAGAAATTCCAATTTTTGGGACTGACGAGATTGCCGATGTGACTGGAGCTGGTGATACGGTTATTGCAACTATCACACTGGCGCTTACCGCGGGCGCCTCAATTTATGAGGCCGCAAGACTTGCGAACTACGCTGGAGGTATAGTCGTTATGAAGCGTGGCACTGCGACAGTCTCGGGTGATGAACTTCGGGCCGCTGTAAAATCTGATCACGATTTTTCTGGTGGATAGTTGAAAGCAACGGACCATTAAGAAAGCAAGCATGAGGGATTGTGGGAGAAATTATTACCTTGGATGCACTGGTAAAGTGCGTCGCGGAGTATCGAGCGGCTGGTGAAACGGTTGGGCTTGCCAACGGATGTTTTGACGTCCTTCATGTTGGCCATGTGCGCTACCTATTGGGTGCTTCTCGAGAAGCTGACCGACTTGTCGTTGCAGTAAACGATGATGCATCGGTGGGTCGATTAAAAGGTTCTGGGAGACCGATTCTGACAGTTGTTGATCGCATCGAGATTGTGTCAGCGTTGCGTGTTGTGGATAAGGTTCTCGCATTTTCTGGCGATACCGTTGCCGACGTTATTCGAGCCATCAAGCCGGATGTGCACTGCAAGGGTAGCGACTACACTGTTGAGTCGGTTCCCGAGGTAGACCTAGTTGCGTCATACGGAGGTCGAACAGCAATTGTTGGTGATCCAAAAGACCATTCGACGCGAGAGTTGCTTGCCCGCATTGTTCGAGATCTTGGCAGTCAATGAGTGTTGGATTTTGCGATGATGAGCGAGCGTATCCTGATTGTTCGGCTTGGCTCTCTCGGTGACATTGTCCATACGCTCCCTGTCATTTCGGCGCTGAAGCGCGCCATGCCTCATAGCCAGATTGACTGGATCGTCGATGAAAGAAATCGAGCTATCCTTGAACTCACGCAGGGACTTAATCGCCTTATCGTCCTGCCAACGCGAACCAAATCATTATTTGGAACTTGGAAAATATTTCGAGAATTGCGACAGCAGCGCTACGATGCAGCGCTTGATCTTCAAGGACTAATCAAATCGGCAGTGGTGGCACGTGTCAGTGGTGCTAAGCGAATCATTGGGTTTTCCCGTGAGCACTTGCGAGAATCGGCTGCTCGTTTGTTCTACACTGAAGTATGCGCACCGTCTAACAAGCCGCATGTTATCGATAAGAATTTAAGTGGGGCGGCTGCTGTGGGTGCAGACGTTACACTTAAGGAATTCCAGATTTCTGTTCCTGCTTCAGCCAAACCCGCTGAACTTCGGAGCAAACTGGGTTTGCAGCCAAGCACTGATTATGTGCTTTTGAATCCAGGAGCGGCTTGGCCGAACAAGCGTTGGCCACCGGCGCGATTTGGTGAATTGGCAAGTTGGCTCAAAAGCCATCACAATCTTGGTTGTGGTGTCTTATGGGGCCCAGGGGAGCAATCGCTTGCAGAAGCGGTGGTTGCTTTCTCGAATGGTGCTGCTGTGATTGCACCAAGAACGACTATTGGTGATCTGGTTGCACTGATTAAGGATGCAAGGCTTGTTGTGTCTGGCGATACTGGGCCCATGCACATTGCCGCCGCAGTAGAAACCGCCATAGTGGGAATTTACGGTCCAACTGACCCGCTACGAAATGGCCCCTGGGCTCCAGGCGACCTGACAATTTCTCGCTTTTCAGATTGTGGTTGTCATCATCGGCGACGATGCGGAGCCGCACAATGGTGTTTGGAATCAATTCCTGTAGGGGATGTGATCGACGCGGTCGAGCAGCGCTTACAAATTGTTCGGGATAATGAATAGCCTTCTTCCTTCGACAGCGCCACACCGTGTCCTATTTTCTGTCGCCCGCTGGAGGGTGCCGATAGGCTTTGTCTTGGCTATTATCGTATTAGGACAGACAAATCCAACCTGGATAACACTTGCCGCAGGTGGAGGAATGGCATGCGCTGGTGAGAGCCTTCGTGTTTGGGCCGCTGGTCATTTGATTAAAGGACGTGAGGTAACGGTATCGGGCCCATATCGATGGTGTCGTCACCCCTTGTATCTCGGTTCTGGACTTATGGGTTTAGGTTTTGTCATCGCTTGCGGAAGCGTGCTAGTGGCGGTGGTAGTGCTTGCCTACTTGGGTGTCACATTGATGGCTGCAATACTTACTGAGGAGGCCGTTCTGCGCGAACGTTTCGGCAACGAATACGATCGTTATGTTGACGGCTTGACCTCTAAGTCTAACCGACGATTTAGTGTCGATAGAGCAATCGACAACCGTGAGTACCGGGCGATTTTTGGACTAATGACGGTCGTTGGTTTATTGGCCTTTCGGGTTTGGATGGCTTGAGGCGTGATGTTGATTTTTCATGATGTTTCAATCATGAGTCGCCGCGTAATTAACCGAAAAGGTAACTATTACTTTATAATGCTGTGTTGGGTTTGAAGTCGGAAGGTGTGCCGGGCGGTTAGCTCAGTGGTAGAGCACCGGCTTTACACGCCGGCTGTCACAGGTTCGAGTCCTGTACCGCCCACCAGGCTTTAATTTAGCGGGGCCGTAGTTCAGCTGGTTAGAACGCCTGCCTGTCACGCAGGAGGTCGCGAGTTCGAGTCTCGTCGGCCCCGCCAATCTCTTCGACATTTAAGAAAATACAAAGCTGTTAACGTCGATCTGTTCGTTAACCATTTATGTATAACAGGCGATGGATATCAAAGTGGAATTCTGGGTGCGGACTAAGACTCTCGCCTACACCTGATCTACCGAACTGGCATGATACGATGACCTTCATATTTTCATGCCATTTCGAGATATCACTGGTCATCGTTCGATCCTGACCCTGTTGTCGAGGGCCGTGATGCGGGAGAGTTTCCTACCCACCCTGTTATTCGTGGGACCAAACGGTGTTGGCAAACGTCGAACGGCTATGGCCTTGGCCCAAGCAGTCAATTGTGAAAAGCCGGTATCAAGTAAGATCGATTCGGCGTATCCCAATGACGGGGTACAGGGCGATACGGCGGATGTCGGTGTCGATGCCTGCGGCCAGTGCGAGTCCTGTCAACGCATCGACCGAGAATTACACGCAGATGTTCTACTGGTCGCTCCAGGAGAAAACGGTAACATTAAAATCGAGCAGATTCGTACTGCTATCGAACATTCAAGTTATCGTCCGTTTGAAGGGCGTCGTCGTTGCGTGATCATCGATGACGCCGACAAGCTAAATCCTGCTGCGCAAAACGCGCTACTTAAAAGCCTTGAAGAACCTCCATCAACTTCATTGTTTGTACTCGTTTCAGCCCGTCCGGACACGTTGCTGACAACCGTCCGTTCGCGCTGTCCAAAATTCCGTTTTGGGCCGTTAACTCCAGCGGAAATAGCGGCTGAATTGGTGCGGTCGCATGATTACAGCGAGACGGACGCAAACATTACTGCGGCCTCTGCTGGCGGGAGTCTCAAGGCCGCTTTAGATGCGGACAAGGATGAGGTGTCGCGGGCCCGCGATGTAGCGGCTCGGACGTTGCTGGCCTTGGCGGCTGCTGATTCTCCGAAGCGTCGCTTAGAGTGTGCGAAAGAGCTTGTGGGAAAGAGCAAAGAGGACGGTGCGATCAAGGATCGGGATTTACTCGTCCGTCGACTACGAGCTTTGACATCTATCTTGAGGGATGTCGGAATTTTTTCATTTCGTGTCAATGATAAAGTGCTGGCCAACGCTGATCTTGGAGATGAGTTACAGCGCATGACGATGTCATACGATAGTGATCGCGTTATACATGGATTTTCTGCCGTCGATAAGGCACGGTATGCGGTTGCGGAACGAAATGCCAATCCGAAAATTGTGGCTAACTGGCTGGTGTTTCAACTTTAATTTTGTGAACTGATGCACACTGATCGTTTGCCTCGTATCGCCATCACAGTGGGAGATCCTTCTGGTATTGGGCCAGAAATTGCTGTGAAAACCTCATTGGACCCGAGGGTTCTGGAGGTTGCGGAAATTGTTGTTTACGGACCTTCGACGGACGACGCACTCAAGGCTTTTAAGACTGGAGAGGTGACGGCCGAGTCAGGCCGCGTTGCGTACGAGACCATCCTGCAGGCTGTGGAGGATGTGCAAGCAGAGCGCCTCGACGCGCTTGTTACCGGTCCCATTAACAAAGCTGCATTTGCGGCCGCCGGATTACCGTGGAAGGGACACACTGATCTGCTTGCGCATTTAACCAATGCGTCGCGGGTGGCGATGATGTTCCATTCAGAGTCGTTACGAGTTGTCTTGGCAACAGTGCATGTGCCACTTAGCGAAGTGCCACAGTGTTTAACCGCCGATCTGCTTGAGGCGACGATCCGTCTGGCGGCAGCCGAATTGCCTCGATTTGGATTTCCCTCACCACGTTTGGCCTTAGCAGGCCTGAATCCACATGCTGGTGAAGGGGGTCTACTCGGCAAAGAAGAAGTCGAAAGGTTTTCGCCAGTGGTTGCGGCGTGCCGATCCGACAACATTGATATTACCGGTCCACTTCCGGCGGATACAGTTTTCGTGAATGCCGTGCGGGGTCAGTTTGATGCCGTGGTGGCTTGCTATCATGATCAAGGTTTGATTCCGGCGAAATTGGTAGCATTCGGGGAAACTGTTAACGTTACCCTTGGACTGCCCATTATCAGGACATCAGTTGATCACGGTACGGCGTTCGATATTGCCGGACAAGGAGTGGCAGATTCATCCAGTATGATTGAGGCTGTACTACTTGCGGCTCGGCTGGCATTGGAATCTATACGGAATCCTGTCACAGGACAATGATGGCTGAGCGCAACCGTGCAGAGAAACTCATTGCGGACAATCGGAAGGCTTTTCACGATTACCATATCGTTGAAACATGGGAAGCCGGGATTGTGCTACTGGGTACGGAGGTTAAGTCGATTCGGGAGGGGCGCGTCAATTTACGTGATAGCTACGGGCGAGTCGAAGCCGGGGAAGTGTTTATTTACAATATTCACATCAGTTCCTACAGCCATCGTGGCTATGCAGACCATGAAACTACCCGCCGCCGGAAGTTACTACTGAAGAAAAGTGAAATTCGAAAGCTTATCGGAAAAACTGTTGAACGTGGGATGACACTTGTTCCGACTCGTATGCATTTTCGAGAGGGTCGAGTTAAGGTGGTCATCGGTTTGGCCAAAGGTAAGAAGATCTACGACAAACGAGAAACCCTGAGGCGTCGTGAAATCGATAGAGAGACGCGCAAAGTAATGAAAGAGCGAGGTCGGTAGTCGTTCAGTTAGTGGTCCATTGATGACGGGTGGCAGATGAGCAACAAAATACCTTTACTTGATCTGCAAATTCAGTACGACACGATCCGTGACGATTTATTAGCAGCGGTCACACGCGTCTGCGACCACCAGCAATTCATTTTGGGACCCGAAGTGGAATTAGCAGAGCAGGAGCTCGCTTCATGGATCGGTGTAAAACATGCCATAGGGGTGTCCTCTGGCACCGACGCGCTACTTGCCGCGATGATGGCGTTTGATATCGGTCCAGGAGACGAGGTTGTTACCAGCAGCTATTCGTTTTTTGCTACGGCTGGATCGATTGCGAGACTTGGTGCAACACCGGTCTTTGTTGATATCGACCCCAACACTTTCAACCTCAGTCCGGAAGGTGTTGAGCAAGCAGTTACTTCACGGACGCGGGCAATTTTACCGGTGCATCTATTTGGACTGAGCGCTGATATGGATCCTATTCTGGAGATGGCCGAATCTACCGGCATACCGATCATTGAGGATGCGTGCCAAGCCATTGGGGCTCAATACAAAGGTCGTCCAGTTGGGGGGCTCGGTAACGCTGGCTGTATATCGTTTTTTCCTAGTAAGGTCTTGGGTGGATTTGGGGACGGTGGTTTAGTTGTCACCAATGACGAAAAACTTGCTAGGCGGGTCCGATTACTGAGGAAACATGGAGCCGAACCAAAATATTTTCATAAGACGGTCGGCGGAAACTTTCGTCTGGACGCGCTCCAAGCCGCAATTGTGCGGACGAAACTACCGTATCTGAACGACTGGCTCTCTGCTCGGCGGGAGCGCGCCGATCGATATGCGTCTTTGTTTGCTGATGCGGGCGTTACGAAGCATGGCGTCGTGCTTCCCTCGTTACCAGCAAACCATTTGCATAGTTACCATCAATATGTGGTGCGAGTGCCAAAGCGAGACGAACTTCGGGCCTACTTGAACACGCAGGAAATCGGTACGGGCATCTATTATCCTGTCCCGCTACATTTGCAAGAATGCTTTTCGCATCTCAATTACCCAGTTGGAGCTTTACCACACGCTGAAGCGGCTGCCGCCCGCACTCTTGCGTTGCCTATGTATCCCGAACTGACCGAACAACAGCAAGAGCGGGTTGTTAGTACGATTGCAGACCATGTGAAGAGTGCATGATCGTGCGAGAGATTTACTTGGCCGATATCTGCATAGCATAAGTGATCTAACGGAATGTCTCGTCTCCGAATTGTGGTCATGGGCGCCGCTGGACAGTTAGGCGGTGCTGTGGTGCAAGAGTTCGCGTCGCATGACGTGATGGGCTTCACTCGGCAGGATGTTGAACTGACAAATCATCAAGCTGTTCTGGCCTTGGTGATGGATCTAAAACCAGACGTTCTTATTAACTGCGCTGCATACAATCGGGTAGATGATGCCGAAGACGATGTTCTTGCTGCCATGGAGACCAATGCTTTTGCCGTGCGTTCGTTAGCGCGAGCTGCTGCAAATGTGAAGTCGACCTTTGTTCATTACAGCACCGACTTTGTATTTGACGGTACTGGAGAAGCCCCCTACCTTGAGACAGACCAACCGAATCCACGCAGTGTTTATGGGATATCGAAGTTGCTTGGTGAATGGTTCGCCTCGGATGCGCCAAAGGCTTACGTGCTTCGTGTCGAATCGTTGTTTGGCGGTATGCCGGCACAGAGCAGTGTTGACCGAATTATTAATGCCATTCTTGCGGGACAAGAGGTAAAAGCTTTTACTGATCGCACAGTGTCTCCGAGTTACGTGGTGGATGTAGCACAGGCGACGCGGAAACTTGTCGAGCTTGCTCCTCACCCGGGTCTCTATCACTGTGTCAATCTTGGACACGGGACGTGGTTTGATCTCGCTGCACAGGTCACTCACCTGTTGCAACGAAAAAGCCAACTATGTCCTATCTCTATAGCTGACGTTTCGTTGAAGGCAGAGCGACCACTGTTCTGTGCGTTGTCGAACAGCAAGTTAGCCGAGGCAGGGATTTCAATGCCCATTTGGGAGGATGCTTTACAGAGATATTTACATTCGCGTGGTCTTGTGGCGTGAGCGATTGCAGGTTAACGAATCAAGAAGATTCGACGCAGGCCAAAATCAACCCAGACTCATGTACAGCCTGTCCTTCAGAAGACCAAGGCGGGTCAGTCGATAGGAGATCGTTCGACTGATAACTTGGAAGGCATAGATTAAGCCCGGAAGCAGACTGATCGAAGATGAGTTTGCATCATACCGGGTCGGGCAGGAAATTTCGCCGATCCGGGATTCAAGATAAAACGCCTGAAGAAGAATTTCATTATCGAAGATGAAAGCATTCGAATTGTTCTCGTAGGGCACCTGGGATAGGAATCTACTTGAGAATGCACGATAGCCAGTGTGGTATTCAGAGAGATGCTGGTTCAGCATCACATTTTGGAATACCGTGAGGAGTTTGTTCACTGCAAACTTGTGCCGCGGCATCCCACCGATTAAAGCTCCTTTGCCAAGCATGCGGGAGCCGAGTGCAACATCATATATTCCCGATGCCACCATGTGGGCGAGTGGGGTAATGAGTTCCGGACTGTATTGATAATCAGGATGTAGCATAACGATGATATCGTTACCTCTAGAGAGTGCGTGTCGAAAACAGGTTTTCTGGTTGGCTCCGTATCCTCGGTTTCGCGGATGGACAAAGCAGACGAGGCCTAATTGTTTGGCGATCGTGACGGTGTCGTCTGATGAAGAGTCATCAACTAGGATGATATCGTCAACGATATTTCTAGGGATTGCCTCGACGACCTTTACCAAGGTCTTGGCTGCATTGTATGCTGGCAGTACTACCGCAATTTTCTTAGTGCCGATCATTTACTTAATCCACAATCCATGATCTCAATAAACGGTAGGGATGCTTAATGATAGTCGACAAGAGATGCAGGTCTGTCCGACGACTCAACAAATTGAAGCATGGTAACGTATTAGTGTCAATAATCCTGCATTACTGACCGTATTGTACAGATATGGCTAAGTCTACACGCTCAGCGAAAAGCGGACGCCAGCAGGCGTCACCTGCATTGGACGAACTGGTCCAGGGGTTAAAGCAGCGCACTGTTAAGGTCGGTGTGGTCGGCCTCGGGTACGTTGGTCTCCCGTTGGTTGTTGAATTTGCGAAAGCTGGATTTTCTGCGCTTGGATTTGATGTTGACGCGAGTAAGGTGGAACGCATCAACAACGGTGATTCATATATTCCAGATGTGCCGTCGGACCAGTTGCAGGAGGTTATCGCATCAGGTCGCCTGGAAGCCACTGTAGATTTTTCTCGTCTGACGGAAGTTGCGACGGTGAATATTTGTGTGCCGACGCCACTTCGAAAAACGAAAGATCCAGATTTAACGTTTGTAGCTGCCGCGACCGAAGCGATTGCTAAACATTTACAGGAAGGGCAATTGGTAATCCTGGAGTCGACGACCTATCCTGGGACGACAGAGGAAGTCGTTCAGCCGATGCTTGAGCATTCAGGCTTTCGAGCGGGGCACGATTTTTATCTAGCGTTCTCTCCTGAACGGGTTGATCCGGGTAATCCAACGTGGAAGACGGCGAATATTCCGAAAGTGGTTGGTGGTGTCGGTGAGACCTCAACCCAGGTTGCGACTGCTCTGTACGAACAAATCGTGGATACGGTTGTTCCTGTGTCGTCGACCCAAGTTGCAGAAATGGTGAAGTTGCTGGAGAACACCTTCCGCGCTGTCAATATTGGTTTAGTTAATGAACTGGCCCTAATGTGTCATAACCTCAATGTGAACGTGTGGGAAGTCATCGATGCAGCCAAGACCAAGCCATTCGGCTTTATGCCGTTTTATCCTGGGCCGGGACTTGGAGGGCACTGTATTCCTGTCGATCCGTTCTATTTGAGTTGGAAGGCGAGACAAAGCGGCTTTGAAAGTCGGTTTATCGAACTCGCCGGCCATGTTAATGCCGGCATGCCGCGGTACGTCATCGAACGAACAACGGAGGCGCTAAACAGTGTCGGGAAGGCAGTACGAAACGCTCGGGTGCACCTGTTTGGGGTGGCATACAAGCCGGATGTAAGTGACATTCGAGAGTCTCCTGCACTCGACATCATGGAACTTCTGCATCGGGGTGGGGCAACAGTGTCCTATAGTGATCCCTACGTGCCATCCTTTAAGGAAGGTGACTTGGCCCTTGACTCCGTATCCCCAGAGGTCGCGTTTGAGGCCGGGATTGATTGCGCGTTGGTGACAACCAGCCACCAAGCGTTTGATTATGCCGAAATTGCGCGCAAGGCCCCTCTCGTAGTCGACACGCGCAATGCTTTCCATGATATTTCGGGGGATCACATCTTCCGGTTGTGATGAGTGTGACTCGACTTCCAGCGGGTGTTTCCGTTTGACCGTTGTGCCTGAACCCCGTACAATCGACAGGACTTAGGGCTTTTCTTCATGTCCAAACGCGCGATAATCAGCGGTATCACCGGGCAGGATGGTTCCTATCTTGCCGAGTTTCTTCTAGATCAAGGCTACGAGGTTGTGGGCATTGTTCGGCGCTCAAGTGCGTCGAATTTATGGCGGATTGAACACCTGGTAGACCGCCTGCAACTCAGGCCGGCGGACCTACTGGATCAGTTGTCTCTCATCCGTGTCATTGACGAGGTTCGTCCCGACGAGTTTTATAACCTCGCCGCGATGTCGTTCGTGCCGGCGTCGTGGGAACAACCAATGCTCACCGGCGAATTTAACGCTCAAGGTGTAACCCGGGTTCTTGACGCCATTCGTCAGGTGGATTCCTCGATCCGTTTTTATCAGGCATCCTCAAGTGAGATGTACGGAAAAGTTCTGGAAGTTCCGCAAACGGAGACCACGCCGTTCTATCCCCGTAGTCCATATGGGGTGGCGAAGGTGTTTGGACATTACATCACTGTCAATTATCGCGAGAGTTACGACCTGTTTGCCTGCTCGGGTATCCTGTTTAATCATGAGTCGCCACGTCGTGGCTTGGAATTTGTGACACGCAAAGTGAGTGATGGGGTCGCGAGAATTAAATTGGGGCAGACCGATCAGTTGAAATTGGGGAACCTGGAGGCCTGTCGTGACTGGGGTTTTGCAGGGGATTACGTGCGCGCGATGTGGTTGATGCTTCAGCAGGATGAGGCGAGTGATTATGTGGTCGCGACGGGAGTCAGTCATTCAGTGAAGGACTTGGTGGAGATTGCATTTGAGCATGTTGGACTCGATTGGCAGTCGTACGTCAAAACTGATCCATCACTGTTGCGGCCGGCCGAAGTCGATCGGTTAGTTGGTGATGCGACTCGAGCGCGCGAGATCCTCGATTGGAAACCCAGTCTGGATCTGGCGACACTCATCCGCATGATGGTAGATGCCGATTTGGAACGCGTGAAAGGCGAACCGGCGGTACCGTCAGCACATGCGCCGGTCCCGTAGTGTATCCGAGGGTTCTAATAGGTATCGACTGGCGGCAGTGCAGTATTCCTTTTGAGACAGCATATGAATAAGCAAGAGGTCGTAACGCGTGCGGCACGGATTCGCTTGGTAGCTATGGATGTGGATGGTGTGCTCACTGATGGCGGGGTATTTTACTCGGAAGAAGGTGAGGCATTAAAGCGGTTTCACATGCGTGACGGCATGGGCATTGTGAAACTCCACGAGGCCGGCCTACTCACGGCAATCGTCACGACTGAATCGACGGCTTTTAGTACGCGCCGTGCGGAAAAACTACACATTGCTGAAGTACATACGGGCATCACCCAGAAATTGGATGTCTTGAAGGATATGTGTCAACGACACCAACTCTCGCTCACGGAGGTGTGTTTTATCGGTGACGACATCAATGATTTAGAGGCACTTAAGGCGGTTGGTTTCGCCTGTTCCGTGGCAGACGGGTCTGAGGGTCCGAGGCAGGCCAGTCATTACGTGACGACTGCAAAAGGTGGACAGGGTGCGGTCCGTGAAGTGTGCGACCTTATTCTGCGAGCGAAAGCTGATAATCCTGGATGACGAATGATTTCTGGAATGCGCGTCCGGTATTGATTACCGGGATCAGTGGTTTTCTCGGTGCTTGGCTGGCTCGAACCCTGGTCGATCGTAAGGCACAGGTGGTTGGCTTGGATCAGGATCCTGCCGGAGCCCTCGCGCTACACCCCGACCTTGTAGAGCAGGTGACTGTGGTGCCGGGTAATGTGTGTTCCGTGGATGATGTTGCCCGTGCGTTGGATCAGAGTGGAGCTCGAACTTGTTTTCACTTAGCTGGACAATCCATCATCGACCCAAACGGCCGCTCGCCATTAACGACATTCGAGACCAATGTGGCTGGTACTTGGGCGACACTCGAGGCTGTGAGGCGTGCGGGCGATCGGATCGAAGGAACCGTAGTGGCTTCGAGCAACCACGTGTATGGGGAACATACTGACTCGCCGTTTGATGAAGAGTTTCCATTACACGGCACCAATCCGTATGCTGCTTCCAAGGTGTGTGCCGATGCCGTGTCCCGGTGCTTTGCCGCCACTTATCAACTGCCCGTTGTGGTGGCCCGGAACACTAATACCTACGGTGGTGCTGACCCGCATGACTCGCATATTGTTACGGCTTCAATCCTCTCGATCTTGCGAGGCCGGGCTCCTCAAATTTTCAGTGACGGGACCCCAGTAAAATCATACTTGTACGTGAAGGACACCATTAGTGGTTATCTGACGCTTGGACAGCACGCGAGCCGAGACGACGTGCGGGGTCGGGCATTTAACTTGTGCACCGATGCTCCGATCAGTGTCCTTGATTTGGTCTGGACGATTATCCGCGCTGCGGGTGTCGACAATCTCGAACCAGACGTTCATGGGAGTTCTGGTCAGCCGGCCGAACAGGAATTTCTTTCCAATAAACGGGCAAAAGCCGTATTGGGCTGGGCACCAGAGTACTCTGTCGAAGATGGGATTCGAGAAACCTTTGGCTGGTATCAAGCTCGTCACCAGTGAACGTGAGCTAGGCGTTGACGCCGGCCATCTCTGCCTGGATCCTCGAGTGAAGGACTGAAGCATGTGTGGTATTGCTGGAATTATAGATTCGGAGAAGAAGCCGCTCAACGACAATGTCGAAGCCATGATGGCGATGCAGTGCCATCGTGGTCCGGATGATAAAGGGGTATTTTCGGACGACGAGGTTGCGCTAGGTCATGTGCGTTTGGCCGTTCTTGACCTGAGCCCGTCAGGAGCCCAGCCAATGTCGACTCCGGACGGACGCTACACAATTGTGCACAACGGCGAGGTGTACAACTATCTCGAACTGCGGCAGGAACTTGAAGACATAGGTGCCGGACCGTTCCGAACACAGACGGATGTTGAAGTCATTTTGCGCGCCTTTGCCACGTGGGGTTCCGCTTGCCTGGATCGTTTTATTGGCATGTTCAGTTTCGCGATTTGGGATCGGGTGAACCGGTCGCTGTTTTGTGCGCGTGACCGGTTTGGGATTAAGCCTTTCTACTACGCTGAACACCAGGGGCGTGTACTTTTTGCGAGTGAACTGAAAGCCCTGTTTCGTGCCGGGGTGCCCCGTCGTGCCAATCAAGCGATCATTTATGAATATCTGACATGGGGTTATTACGAACATAGCGATCAGACGTTCTTTGCTGATGTGAAGCAGTTACTGCCTGGTCATTCCTTGACCATCAAGGCTGACGGTGCAATCTGTCGGCGGCAATACTACGCCTTGGCTGACCATGTTGAGCAATCAACGCCAGCAGGCGAGGTGGAGGCGGCGGCACGACTGCTTGACCTGATGCAGGACGCCATCAAGTTACGTCTTCGGTCAGATGTGTCCGTGGGTATTACGCTTTCGGGAGGCCTCGATTCCTCGACGCTTTTGGCGTTGACGAATGCGGCGAGTGGAACGGCCAACGTAGAGCTTTTCTCAGGGATCTTTGAGAACCCCAACTATTCAGAGCGACCATGGATCGAAGCCATGGCAGCAGAGACGAACCAAGCAGTCAATTTTTCGGTGATGCATGAGGAGGATGTGTGGACGCGTTTTGACCGGATCATGTGGCACCAGGAAGAGCCTTTTGGTGGGGTGCCGACGATGGCGTGGGCTGCACTCTTCGAGACGGCGCAGCATCGGGACGTGACCGTACTCCTTGAGGGCTCTGGCCTTGATGACATGTTAGGCGGATACCGTAAGTATCACTTGGCATTCCTCGACGAGGCTTCTCGCGGGGACAGTGAAACATTCGAACGCGAGCTCTCCGGGTACACAGTCGCGTGGGGCGTGGAGCGTGAGGCGGCCTTGCGTGAAGTGCAGCAGGTGCGGGTGGGAACATCATTGTCGATGGCTCTGGATGGGTCGCGTCCGGTGCGTCCGGAATGTCTTGCGCCAGAGTTTGCTGCTGCTGGGGCGCCACGACCGGTTTTTCCTGCGCCGTTCCAGTCACGTCTGAAGAATATGATGTATCAGGAGTTCCTGTTCACGAAGATCCCACGAGCTCTGCGATTTCAGGATCGCAATTCCATGGCTTTCTCCCGCGAAGCGAGGTTGCCGTTTTTGGACCATCGGCTCGTGGAGTACTGTTTTGGACTGCCGGATACATTGGCGATCCATAATGGCTCGGTCAAGTATCTCCTCCGTGTGGCGATGAAAAACCTGATGCCTGATGTCGTCCGGACCGCCCCGAAGCGAAGCGTGCAGACACCCCAACGGGAATGGTTGGCTGGGCCGTTGCGGTCGCAGGTCGAATCCGTCTTGCAGAGTTCGACGTTTGCCAGTCGCGGTATCTTTGATGTAGCCAAGGTGCAAGAAACCTACCAGCGGTACTGTGCCGGTGACCAGGCGAACTCTTTTTACGTCTGGCAATGGGTGAATCTGGAAGCATGGTTTCGAATGTTTATCGACCCGACCGAGGTCACCGCTCCAATTCGTTAGACAGTACGCTTACCTATCGTCGTTATAGATCTTCTGTCAAGCTGATGGGTGGGCAGGCGTTGTATCTCCTTGATCGACAGTAAGATACCGCCGTTACTGGCATCACACACCTGGTGCTGTATCAATGGCAGTGTTTCTGGTGTCTCATCGCATATATTTGATAATTTATTAGTAAAAGTAAAGAGATTCGCTATATATTCGCTAAATAGAGGGTTACCTCTATATATTGATGGATCAGAACGACCAGCAGTCTGGCCTGGCTGACCTTTGACATTTCAAGCCGAGATATTGTCTGTTCACAAAATGAACAGGTGATGATACTGTTCATAATATGAACACACCCCTAAACTCATAGGACCTGGGGTCCGATAATACTGTTCATAAAGTGAACGGAGCCTGCCAGTAGTTTCTTGGCTCACATTTTTGCCCGCTAGCTGCAGGGACTGCCGCAGTTGCCTGTAAGTGAGAGGGCGGTAGCGTCTCTCGAGTACTCCCAGCAGCCGTCATTACACCCGCTTAGGGTACGCACTGCATTTTTCTCATGCCTAATCATCTTCCACCACCGCTTAAGAACGATGACATGGAGGTCGCGGACCGGCGCGTCCTCAGCGTGCTGGAAGCCATCGACGGTGATGGTCGGATTACCCAGAGAGGGTTGTCGACGAAGCTCGGTATTGCTCTGGGGTTGACCAACATCTATCTCAAGCGACTGGTTCATAAAGGACACATTAAATGCATCAACGTCCAGGCCAATCGCTTGCGATATCTGTTAACGCCCCAAGGGATCCGCGAGAAAACCAGATTAACGTACGAGTTTATGGACTATTCGCTCAGTCTCTATCGCAAGGTGAGATTTCATCTCCGCGAAGTTCTCCAGCCGTTGTCGGCGGCGGGTATGCAGCGCATCGCGATTTTTGGAACGGGCGAAGCGGCAGAGCTGGCTTACTTGTCGCTCAAGGAACAGGGGTTGGAGCCGGCCATGATTCTTGACGATCGTGGTGGCACGGAATTTCTCGGGATGCAGGTTCAGCGGCTGGCGTCCGGACTTCCGCCGAACATCGACCGACTGATCGTTGCAACGTTAGACCACCCCGAGCTGTTACTGAAGCGCCTTGAGCATCAAGGGATTCCACGGGATCGGTTGGTGACGTTGCGACCCTTGTCCGATGACACGGTTCGAAAAGGAGTGGCATGATGACTGGGGTTCGACCAGCCGTAGCTCTTCTCGGGTGTGGACACTGGGGCCAAAACCTTGCTCGGAATCTTGCCAACTTGGGTGTCTTGCGGATTGTCTGCGATGCCAACCAGGGAGCACTTGACCAGGTTCAGAAAAATTTCCCAGAGGTTCAGACTACCACGACGGCTAAGGACGTCTTTGACGATCCAACTATTACGGCGTGTGTCATTGCGACACCCGCTGCGTCGCACGCGGCGCTGGCATGTGAGGCGCTCGAGGCCGGCAAGGATGTGTTCGTGGAAAAACCCTTGGCCTTGACTGCTGCTGAGGGCGAGGCCGTGGTCACCATGGCAGAGCGTGGCAACCGGATTCTCATGGTGGGGCATCTGCTTGAGTATCATCCTGCCGTTGAAGAACTACGTCGCCTCGTCGAGGCAGGAGAGCTCGGAAAGATTTACTACATTTATGCCAACCGACTCAACTTGGGTCGAATTCGCACCGAAGAGAATGCGTTGTGGAGTTTTGCGCCGCACGATATTCACGTCATTCTGCGATTGTTGGGGGAGGAGCCTGTTTCTGTCACCTGTCAGGGTGGCAGTTATCTAAACGAGCAGATCGCGGACGTCACGATGAGCACGTTGGAGTTCGCCAGTGGCGTCCGGGGACACATTTTTGTCAGCTGGTTGCACCCCTACAAGGACCACCGGCTCGTCGTGGTGGGCGATCGCAAAATGGCGGTCTTCGATGACGTCGAGCAGTCAACGAAGCTGCGACTGTACCCGCATCGGATCGACTGGGTTGAACGGATACCAAAATCGGTGAAAGCTGATGCCGAAGAAATCACCTTGCCCAATCTTGAACCACTCGAGGCAGAATGTCGGCACTTTATCGAGTGTGTTACGCAGCGGACACGTCCCAGGACCGACGGAGCCAACGGGGTCGCAGTCCTCCGGGTACTTGAGAGATGTCAGCAGTCGCTCGAGCAAGGCAGTGGTGAGGAACGCGCGTCAGGTCCAACGCACGCGTTGGACGCGCATCATCCGACAGCAGTTATTGATCCAGGTTGCACCATCGGAGAAGACACACGGGTGTGGCATTACAGTCATGTCATGGCGGGGGCCAGAATTGGACGAGGCTGTTCGCTTGGCCAGAACGTGTTTGTGGCGCGGACGGCCGTCATCGGGGATAACGTCAAGATCCAGAACAACGTGTCGGTGTATGACGGAGTGATCCTTGAGAATGACGTCTTCTGCGGACCATCCATGGTGTTTACCAACGTCGTAAATCCACGGAGTCATGTGTCACGCAAGGACGAATACAAGTCAACGCTTGTGCAACAGGGTGCCACGATCGGAGCTAACGTAACAGTAGTTTGTGGACATACGGTCGGTCGATACGCATTTATCGGAGCTGGAGCTGTGGTAACGCGGAGTGTACCAGATTTTGCACTGCTGAGTGGGGTGCCGGCCAGGATAAAAGGATGGATGTGCCAGTGCGGCGTGCGCTTGCCGTTAAAGGTTGATGACGCCGAAGAAACGTGTGTCTGTAATACATGCAAAGTGTCTTATGAGCGCAAGGGCCAGCAGGTGGTCGCTCTAGGTTCAATGAATGGGTCTATGGAGTAGAGGCGGTGCCAACCACAATGCCAGTGATAAAAAATAAACGAATCTTTCTAACAGGCGGTGCGGGGTTTATCGGGTCAACGATTATTGAATCCCTCGTCGAAGATAATCAGATTGTCGTGTTTGATACGTTTGAACGCAATGCGCTGCGCGAAAAACCGTTCGCTCGACATCCCAACCTTACGCTGATCGAAGGGAACGTTTTGGATTATCAAAGCGTAAAGCAGGCGATGGAGCAGGCGGAAATCGTCGTGCATCTGGCTGCTATTGCTGGTGTAGATACTGTGTTGCGTAGCCCAACTCGTACGATGCGAGTCAATATGCTCGGGTCGGCCAATGTCTTGGAGGCGGCTCGTGTGCACAAAGTGTCCGAACGAATCGTCGATTTTTCAACGAGCGAAGTGTTTGGCACGCACGCATTCAAGTCTGAAGAAACCGACCGGACCGTCATGGGTGCGGTAGGTGAAGCCCGGTGGACATACGCGGTCAGCAAACTCGCAAGTGAACATCTCGCTCACGCCTATTACCGGGAATTTGATTTGCCGACGGTCGTCGTGCGGCCCTTCAATATTTATGGGCCAGGCCAGGTTGGCGAGGGAGCGATTCACGCGTTTATCAAGAAGGCACTTGCCGATGAGGATATCGAAATTCACGGTGATGGTAATCAGATCCGAGCTTGGTGCTATGTCGATGATATGGCGCAAGGCGTTTTGCAATGTCTGCATCGTCCGGAGGCTGTTGGGGAGTCATTCAATATTGGAAACAGTCGCGCGGTAGTGACGATTTATGGTCTCGCCAATACCATCCTCCGTGTAACGGGTTCTCGGTCCCGCTTGGTCTTTACGCGTAAGGATTATGTGGATATCGAACTCAGGATTCCTCATGTTGAAAAGGCCAGGCAACTGCTTGGGTTCGAAGCGGTAGTTGATTTAGAAGAAGGTATTCGGAGAACTGCGGAGTGGTATCAAAAGCACACACCAAACGGATAAAGGCTGTTTCCGTGTCACGTCCTGACATTGGCTCTGCAGACGAAGCCCAGGTGCTGGAGGTATTACGATCTGGCTGGGTGGGACAGGGGCCGAAGGTTGCTGAATTTGAGCGGCAGGTAGCAACTGTGCTCGACATCAAATATGCCATTGCGGTGAATTCCGGGACGTCAGCACTCCATCTGGCATTGTGTGGACTCGGTGTCGGTTCCGACGATGCGGTGATCGTGCCAGATTTCACATTTCCGGCATCGGCCAACGTCGTGCGACATTGCGGGGCTGAACCAATTTTATTGGATGTAGATCCCAACACGCTGAATCTGAATGTTGACGATCTCGAAAACTTTCTCAAGACAGGCACGCGCCTTGAGTCTGGTGACCTCCGTGATACTAAGACCGGCCGTAGGATTAAGGGAATTATGGCTGTGCACCTCTTTGGACTTCCTATGGCGATGGAACGCACACTCGAGTTGGCACAAACCTACCGATTGGCGATCGTGGAAGATGCTGCCTGTGCATTCGGTGCGAGGGATGCCGCCGGTTTTTGCGGTACGGGGGGTGATGTTGGGTGTTTTAGTTTCCATCCGCGAAAGATTATTACCACTGGTGAAGGAGGCATGGTGGTGACGAATCGAGCGGATGTTGCGGAAAAAGTCACCACGCTACGCAATCATGGCATTACGCGAACGGAGTCGACGATTGCATTTGTATCCGAGGGCTTTAACTTTCGGATGAGCGATATTAACGCAGCGTTGGGGATTGCACAGCTTCATAAACTCCAATCAATTATTGAGTGCCATTCAGAGATCGCGAGTTGGTATGACGAAGCACTCGCCGACGTGGACGCACTCCGTCTCCCTGCGAAACTGGATGGTCGGATCTATCAAGCGTACGTGGTGCTTCTGGAACGCCACGATCGGGCACACGTACTGGACTGCTTACGAGAAGCTGACATTGAATCTGTGGCCGGCACGTACGCGGTGAGTGCCCAGCCTGCGTACAAGGACATGGCATCTTGTCCTAATAGTCAATTTGCCCAGCGACAAAGTCTGGCACTACCACTGCATACAGCACTCGACAAGCCAAGCATTGAACGCATTTGCAATACACTCCGAGGCATCGTGGCGAACTAGTTATGACAGATCAGCTAAGGAGTCTACAGGCAGCCGGTTTACTACATCCGGCTCGTACCTTGAGGTTGATGCAACAGGCTATCGAAGTGAACCAGCTCGACCTGCAAGGCTTAACCATCCTGACTGAAATGGGGAGTGGAGCGTATGTGACGACACCGCTGCTCGCGGCGATGGCCGGCGCGGATCAAGTGTATGCCCTCACCCAGGATTCTGTTCATGGCGCCGCTGCTGATATTGCCACGATCGGTGCACAGTTCGCCAGATTCTGTGGAATTCCAAACCGTATCATGGTGAAGGAATCCAAAAGCGTAGAAATTTTAGGTCAGACGGATGTGGTCACGAATCTTGGATTCGTACGTCCGCTGGATCAGATGACGGTTAGCAAGATGAAGGCGGGCGCGGTCGTTGCTCTCATGTGCGAAGCTTGGGAAGTTAGGCCGGAAGATGTTGATCTAGCAGCGTGTGAAGCACGTGATATTGCTGTCATCGCAACCAACGAAGATTATCCCGGACTGGAGGTATTTGATTTTTCTGGTCCGTTGGCTCTTAAGCTCCTCTTTGAAGCGGATATTGAGGTTTATCAGAGTCGGATTGGAGTGGTGAGTACAGATAAGTTCGGTCGTGTAATTGCATCATGCCTTGGCCAGGTTGGGGCGAAGGTCCAACGATTCGATCGCTTGGCGGGGACACAAGTGGAAGAGTTTCTTGAAAAGGCGGACGCTATTATTCTGGCTGACTACTGCAGTCGCGACCTGTTCATTGGCCAGGGTGGGCAGATGGAGGTTGAACGGTTGCGGGCAATTGCGCCAGGAATCGTGGTTGTTCCGTTCGCAGGTCGAGTGGATACCGAAGCGCTTGGGCAGGCCGGCATATGGTGCTTGGATCACGCTGGTGAAGAATCAGCACGAATGGCGAGAACATTTAGTCATTTAGGGGTGAAGCCCGTCATTGATTTACATTGTGCTGGCTTAAAAGTTGCAGAGATTGCAGTACGGCAACGCGCAGAGAATGCGACGGATGCTGCTTTGAACACAGCTCTCGGGTCACGAGGGCACACAGTGCGGCGGAGTGACAATGTCAGAATCTAAACGAGTACTTGTTACCGGGGCTGGTGGCCCTGGTGGAGTTAATGTAACGCGTGCCTTACGACTCGCAGATGAAGAGATTTTTTTACTGGGCACCGATTCTAATCGGTATCACATTTGCTTGGCGGAAACGGATGCCCGTGAGCTGGTTCCCAAAGCGGCAGACTTGGAAGCGTACCTAGAACGACTGCAAACGCTCATCCACGATTACAACATCGGGTTATTGATTTTGACTAATGGTGTTGAGATTCGAGCCCTTGCAGGTCGCGAGGATGACCTATCGGCGCGCATCTTTTTACCGAAGCCCGAAACGGTTGCAGCCGGTCAGGATAAGTACCGGTCATTCGAAATGTGGGCGGCCAATGGTATTCCGGTTCCACGCACTTTCGTGATTCGTGCGGCCGAAGACATCGATCGCGTCTTTGACGAAATTGACACCCGACCAATTTGGGTCAGAGGTTCAGGTATTCCAGGTCACGGAATTGGTGTGGCGAGTCTTCCGTGTACTGAACCGGGTCACGCGAAGTCTTGGATTGCGCATCATGCTGGATGGGGATCGTTTATTGCTAGCGAGTATCTCCCTGGAGACAACCTGACTTGGTTGAGTTTGTGGAATCAGGGGGAATTGGTGTGCAGTCAATCAAGGCGGCGAGTCTCCTACGTGATCCCCCATGTTAGCCCTAGCGGAATTACTGGGGCGCCTGCTGTGTCTCACACGGTCCACCGTCAAGACGTGAATGACATTGGTCGCCGAGCGTTGAAGACAATTGACGACAGTCCTCATGGAGTGTTTTTTATTGACTTCAAGTGCGATGCTGCCGATGAACCGCGGATTACAGAAGTCAACGTCGGTCGGTTTGGCACGACGTCACCACATTTTTATGCAAAGGCTGGATTTAATATTGTCCACCTACTGGTCAAGCTGGCCTACAAGGAAGACGTTGGGTCTGTAGCACAATACGACGTGCTGAGCCCTGACTTGTATTGGATCCGGACGCTGGACTGCGGTCCAGTCTTGATTCCTGCAGACGAGATTCCCAAGTGGCCCACGTAGATGCAATTTTCTTGGATATGGATGGAACGATCTTGCGGCTTGAGATTTCGACGGCTGCAATGAATGCAACGCGGGAGAAGTTACGGCAGTTGTTTCTTGAGCATGGCATCGACAAAACCTTTCGTCCGGTTTTGGCAACGATACGGGCCTCATTACAAGCACTCACCGAACGTGGGGCTCCGGCCGATGCGGTCGGTGGTCAGGCTTATCAGATATTAGACGAATTAGAAGAAGATGGAGCCGCACATGCTTCCATTTGTACAGGAGCCGAGAAAGTATTAATGGATTGGCATTGCAGCGGGAGGCAGATGTCGTTGATTAGTAATAATGGACGTGCAGCTGTGAAACGTGCGTTAACGACCAGTGGGCTCTCTTTGAACATGTTTGCATCTGTTGTGAGTCGTGATGATGTGATATGTGAAAAACCACACCCGGAACCAATCTTGAAAACTTTACGACAACTTGAGTTGCTGACTGAGGGTGCCTCAATCGTTATGATTGGTGACAGCATTAATGACATGCGCAGTGCGCGGGCGGCCGTTGCCGCAGCGCCGGTCCGAATGTCCATTGCGACCATTGCGGTTGGCGAGCAGATCTATCAAGATCTAGGGACTGAAGCGGATCTGGTCGATCGATATGCGGCAGGATGGATGGACCTTCCACAGATACTGGATGACCTTGAGGCATAGCGGTACAAGAGTCTAGTGAAGTAGTAACGATGTCGGTACTGTAGATAAATGAGATGGAGTAACCCATGCGAGTCTTATTAGTTAATCCTCCAGATGTTGATGGACAGCTTACCGACCGGGAAGACCGGCACGCAGGATTCTGTTCAGGTCTCTATCCACCGTACACGGCCGCGTCGATTTTGGGAGTTCTTCGACAACGTATTCCGGATCTTGATCTCCAGGTATTTGATGCACGCCTCGAAAATCTTCCAGTGGACCAGGGTCTGGAACAGGTTCATGCTCTCAAACCGGATCTTATTATCTGCCTCCTCGGCACCTACACTCTCGATGAAGACCGGCCGTATGCAGAGTTAGAATATCCGACCATTGGAGTCATTTGTCCTTCCTCTGTTGATCCGAAAGAAGCGATTGAGTTGTTCGGCCTCACGACTCCCTACTTTACTAAGACTGAAATCGAAAACACCCTTGCTGAAGCTGTCAAGGAATTTAGCGAGACTGGCGACATCCGCAATACTCCAGGGATGGTGCTGCAGCAGGGTAATCAGTTGGTTGATACCGGGGCATCGCAGTTTCAATCTGTGAGCGAATTCGCAATGCCGGCGTTTGATTTGCTTCCAATGGATGAATTTTTCCGTCTCCAGCAAGAGCGATTGGGCTGGCATTGGGAGTTTGGTCGCAATCGTTACATGTGGATGGTGACGTCGAAAGGGTGCGTGAAGCAATGCACCTACTGCAGTTCGAGCACTCTTCGACCGTTCTATAAAACCCCACAACAGGTGGTGGATGAGATTCGCCACTACATCGACACCTATCAAGTCCGGCATTTCGATTTCATTGACAGTGAGTTCACGGTGAATGTTGCGCGTGCGAAAGAGATCTGCCAAGGCATCATTGATGCAAAACTCAATATTAAATGGGTTGCCCACAACATTATTGAACTCGTCGATGAGGACATGATGCGATTGATGGGAGAAGCTGGCTGTTTAAAGTTGAAGTACGGATTGGAGACAGCTGACCCTGAAATTCAACGCCGCATTTTGAAACCGTGGAGTATCCCTCAGGCTAAGAAGGCATTTGACTTAACCAAGAAGTACGGCATGAAGGCCCAAGCGAATTTCATGGTGGGCTTTCTCGGGGAGACCAAGGAAACCTTAAAACAAACGCATCGCGCCTTTGTGGAACTTGAACCAGATATTGTTTGCAGTTCGATCTTATTTCCAACACCAAGTACGGCATTCTATGAAGAGCTGAAAGCAAGAGACTTACTCTTGGTGCGCAACTGGAGCGAGTACAAGAAATACGACAAGATGGTTTTTAAACACGATCAATATACGACCTGGGAAGAGTTTCAGGAGGCGTGGGCGTGGCTTGAAGCGAGGATTGCTCGCAGTCTCGCTTGGAAACGGCTTTTTCGTCGCAACGGTCAGCCGTTCTTGCTGAAAGTCATTAACGTCATCAAGGCTGACCCCAAACTGAAACGCGGTTTGCAACGCTTACCCTTGATTAGCACTTTGGGTACACTCGTGTCCAGGCGATTTCAACTGCGACAGCTTCGGCATGAACAGGCACAATTATTACCCTGACTCCCCAAGAAGCAGGTTAATGGGCAGTCTTAGATCATCCCGCATATAAATACCCTATAAGCTCGCGTCTTAATCTCATGAGTGCATGGTTTAGTCGATTCGTTCAGGCCAGTAATCGTAAGTGGGCTGCAACTGCAGCCGTGATGCTTACTTTTTTCTTGGCGATCCGTATCGTTCCGGATGCAACACCATGGTTGTTCCTCTTGGTCTTGGTTTTAGCGCTATGGCAGCACGTCGCCTCTGTGAGCGAAGATCCATGGTTATGGAGGATTGCTCTTGGAAGCTTTGCTCTGCGAGCCTGTCTTGGTATCGGATTGTTCTATGCCTCTCTGTGGCAGCTCCCGATTCTGGAAGGCTTGCAAGTCGACGGCGGATTCTGGGCGTTCGCGCCAGATGGTAAGGGCTATCACGACACCACGGAAGCGGCCCTTGCACTGCTTGCCAATGATTTGCCGCCTCCACAGGCGCTTGGCCTCGGCGAGGGTCATTACAACTACGTTTTACTGGTCTTATATGCATTGCTCGGCCCGCATCCACTGAGTGCCATCATCCTCAACTGCTGGCTGGGCGCAGCAACGGCAGTGTTCGCATATTTGATTGGCCAAAAACTTGGTGGCACCCGCGGTGCCCGTATCAGTGCTGTAATGGTGACTGTCTGGCCGTCGACCTTTCTGTGGTCGACACAGATGCTGAAAGACCCTCTTGTGATTTTCCTGGCGTTTGTCATTTCCTGGATTGTGGTCAAGGCGTTGGTCGAGTCCGCTAATCAGGAGAGCTACAGATCTGTTCGACAGTTGCTGGGTACCAGCGTTAGCTTGCTGCTTCTGACGGTTGTGCTATTGGTGCAGAACCAGTATGTGCCGGTTGCATTAATAATGACTGGAGTCGGGGTAATGCTGCCAGTCAGCGTCTATCAGCTGTTGAGTCCTAGAACGCGCCGATCCAGTGTGGTTTTGATAGCCCTGTCCTGCGCACTACTGGCCGCGTTGCCATTGAGCCGTACAGTGCCTACCGTACGTACGATTATTGCCCCGCCGGATAGTGAGTTGACGTATATGGGTTACGGCCAGTTGTATCTGCGCCGCGGGCAGTACGATGAAGCAATCGACGAGTACACCAAAGCACTAACGGCCTCTCCAGATTTCAGGCCAGGCTGGTTCAATCTGAGTGTCGCGCAAAAACGTACCGGTCAGGCCATCAAGGCGAAGGAAGCGGACCAGACGTGGTGGAGCACGGGGCTGCATGCCTTACCGCGTAGACTACGAGAGGCTCGTAGTGCCACTCAGTTTGCGCCGCTTCTGTCGACAGTACCTGTGATTACTGAGGAAGATCGATCCGCGTTGGCGGTCGTGGACACTGTGGATTCTCCCGATGGACTGCGCATTGTGGAATTGACCGACACCACTGACCGCGATTCACACATGGAGTTTCTAGTGGTGCCAGAACGACAGGTGGCTCCGGTAGCTCCGGTGGCGATGGAGTGGCTGAATGATGAAACGGCTGCAAATGCCATTGAGGATTCACCACCATCCAGTGAAGCAGTGAGGGCGACAATTCCATCCGATCGAACAGCGCTAATGGCTGTTCCACGACCGCTGTTTCCTGGGTTTCTTGGTCGATTTGAAGTCACTGTTTTAAGTCGACTAAACGGCATCAGAGTCGGCTACCTTAATGTTGGAGGTGCTTCAACGCAGTTTGATGTCACCCAATTCGAGACAATTTTTTCGTTAGCAGCTTTTTTCCCTCGCGCGATCAGAAATGTGGTGCTCTATCCCTTACCTTGGGAGGTCGGTAGCGGAGATTTAGGTGACGCGCAGGTTTTGGCGGCACTTGAGGCGCTGCTGACCCTTATCATGCTGCCATTGTTTGTGGTTGCTGTGAGACAAATCGTTCAGCGGCGTGATACCGCGCGCCTTTTTCTCTTGCTGTTTGGGCTCATGCTCGCACTTGTTATTGGTCTTGCCATTCCGAATCTTGGAACCGTGTTTCGCAAAAAAGCGTTTGCGCTGTTTCCATTGTTTGTCATGGCCTGTTCTACCTCGTGGCGTGATGTCGCGTTGATGTTTCGCCGCACCGAAACGCCACCCACGACCACAAGTCGCATCTTAGATCGTTAAATTGGTCGAACCATGAAACCACTGCTTTGCCTCGTGTTCGGGTTGTTTTTGATGAGCGAGGGACTAAGTGCGCAGGATGATCTGGATGTCCTTGTGAGCCGCTCCCCTGGTCAACTTTCGGCATTGCCTGATTTGGCTGTACAACAAGTCCGCCTCGATCCTGAAGGCTATGTTGTGTTGCAGGTGACCAACGGAGGAACGGCGGCTCTGGATGTTTCGGCCGAGATTAGCCTTCTGGTTGATGGTTACGACCAGGGTCGATTTACGTTGTTGGACCTTGGCGCTGAGGCGCCACTTCAACCTGGTCAGGTGGCGGACATCAAGACGCGAGTTCTCTTGGCGGGGCAGCAGCGTCGCGTGCTTGTGGTCGTCGATCCAGATAACCGAATCAAGGAAGAAAATGAAGTACACAATGTCTTCGCCGCGCTTCTGAGTAATGACCATCGTGATCTGCCAAGACTTGTAATTGATGAAGTTGGCGCCAATTCGGAAGGTGTAATTTTTTTCGCGCTTGCCAACATTGGGACGGCAACGGTCCCGGCAGGGTCCTTGGTTCGAGCCCGCCTGATTCTCAACGACTCGTTTGTGGTGAGTGATTTCATCACTCGAGTCAAGGTTCTCGAGCCGATGTCATACCAGCGAGCTTGGGTCTTTCCTGAACCACCAGTAATCATCAGACCGCCCGGTTCTGAGTTTCAGGTACAGGTGCTTCCGGTTTCTGATGACGTTGCGATTGATCTGTCAACAGCGCGGGAGCGCAAACAGGTATTCCCTCAGACTGATGAATTTCTGGCCTATGCGACTATTCTCGAAGAGCCAGAAGTGCTCGCGGCGTTGAATTGGCAGAGTTCGGCTGGTGTGCAGTCGTACGGAGACTGGTCTGAGACCATGAAGAGCGAATTGGCCAGTCGGTTAAGGACTCTGACCGCATGGAATAGCCGGCTGCCTCCTGCAGCGTCAGGGGATCGACTACGGAATCTAGAACCAACCGACGCTCGTCATATTTACCTTGATCATGTGGCACATGCCCTGTGGCTTGACAGGTATGGCTTTGTGCCGACCGATGAACCTTTCGAGCTGATTCAGCTTCCTCTACTACAGCAGTTGCTGGACAGTCGTTGGCTGTTCAGCTATAACCCGTCCACGAATCGGTACCACCTCGATGGAGGTCAACTTCCTGCCACGTTATCGCCAAATCCGCACGTGCCGTACGAGTTGCTGACCGCAATTTTACCTCGGGTGAAAGATTACGAACGCTTTCCAGCAGTCTATCCAAGCTTAGATTTCACGTCGTTAGTCACGACGTTGGCAGACTGGATTCGAGCGTATGTCGTCATAGCCGATTCGGCTGGCGAAGCACGTGCAGCAGGGCGAAGCGAGCGGTCACTTGGTCAGTTACTCTTTGATGTCGAAGCCAAGCCTGTTGTGATGGCTGATGCCGCTGGAGTTCGTAGACTTTATTGGGGACTCTTAAGATATCTCAATACCCCGCTTCAGTTTGGTGATACTTCGAACCGAATTAACTTGTCGAGGAAAGTCGCTTTTAACTACCACATAGATCTCACAATGTACGATGTGGGGAGGCTGGTGGACCCACTGGCTGCACCGTCAGGAGATGCTATTCCATCGGCTCTATTTTTTGATTCGGCGCAAGAATACAGTGCTTGGTTTGCGGCTCCGAATCTTACTTGCGTGGAACCGGACGATCCTCAGACGAATATTGATGCGTTTGCATCGTGGCGATTACAACAAACCGCGAGGGCTCGTCGGCGCTGTAATAGCCTTGGACAACAGCGCGCATTTAACTATGGCCAGACATTGATCAACTTACTCCATGTGTTTGTGCCTGATGGCATGCTGATTCGCCGCTGTCGAGGGACCCGGGCAGACATTGAGGAATTGCTGACTGGTCCACGAGGGTACGTCACTCCGTTTTACCAGACGCGCAATGAAACCCAACTGGAAAATGCCTATCTGGCGAAGGGGCTATCCCTGAATAGTGCACGAGAGACAGCCCGCATCATGGCGCGCGACCCTGAACGGTCACGCGACACGGTCGTTGCAACTGTAGAAGCTCGGATTGTGTCAGAAGGGAATGGTGATTGGGATCAAGGTTGTCGCCACATTGAAGCCCGCTGGCAACGTTTTGTGAACGGCCGCGCGGCCTCTTGGAAATCTTCCGAAAATGGATCTAATCGATAATAAGTCGTGGCGGCAGTTGCCGCGAGTCCTGTGGAATCACCTATTGGCAGCGAGCTACGTGCTGGTCGCTGGCGTTGTTGTGGTTCGATTTGATGCCGAGTTTCGATCCGCGTCGCCGTGGCTTTCTTCCAATGCACTGGTCACGAACTTCGGGGATTTTTACCCAACCCTCATTGCGTATCCCTTGTTCTTTTGGGGAGTTACGGTTGCGTATGCAGTTGTAGCGTTTCCTTCCACGGGTTGGAACGTTTCAAGACTCGTGGCTAACACTGTAGGACTCGGGCTGTTGGTTCATGTGAATTTCCTGTGTTTGGCCCTCATCGGACAGGACGACCTCTTGGCGAAACTCCCAGCCGAGATGTTTCATTACTACGTACGAGGCGTGATAGTAATCTGCCTCGGCATCGTCGCAGCACTAGGGTTCGTGTATGCCCTAAATGTTAGCGGCATGAACAGGGATCGGTACTGGCTTCCACTCGCGTATGTACCGGCCGTGAATTTATGGTTCGGACCGACAGCCTTGCTCGTTCCGGTGTTGGTAACTACGGGTCTTGGAGTCTGGCTCTGGCGCCGCACGGAATCATGGGCGGGATGGCGCACCTGGCGCCAAAGTATTGCAGTTCACCTAACCGACTGGCGGGTGCTTACCTCCATCGTGTTTCTGGTAGGAGTGACGATACGGGTTTTGGCCTCCCTTCGACTTGCCGGTATGGGAGAAGACATAGTTTTTACGAATTCTGATGACGCGAGTCAGTATGACCAGAATGCACGAGGGATTTTGGATGGCTCTGGAGTCCTCACTGAGGTGGGCATGCCTGGGACAAGTAGTTATTCACCCGGGTACAGTTTGTTCGTAGCAGCGCTGTATGGCCTGACTGGTCGCAATTTGACTGCCGTGATGATAGTTCAAGCTGTCTTGTCGGCGTTCGTTCCAGTAGGCGTTTTCCTCGTCGGTCGCCGGTGCGCAGGCCGACTCGTAGGGTTCGTGGCTGCAATGCTGGCGGCACTGTCGCAATTACTGATTTTTAACTCGGTCAATCTCACTCGCGAAATGGGTTCTATCCTTCTACTCCTGCCTCTGGTCTGGATGTTGCAAAGAACGCCTCCGGATGCTGTAGATGCGTGGAAAAGAATGTGGGTAATTGGAATGTTGTTTGGTTGCATCGCGTTCATCGATCCTGTGTTTTTGGTCGTGGCAGCAGTCGTGTTGGTTGTCTACGGACTGAATAACAAGGTTTCACTTCGTCAACGAGTCCGGTTAATTGGCGTGTTGTTGATTGCGTTGTACCTAACGCTCATGCCTCTGAAACTGTTTGTGAATACGCCAACCAACTTGTCAGAATTATTATCTCCCGTGAGCCGTCCGAAAGTGTTTGCGATTCATCTGTCCAGAGATTGGAGTCGTCCAGCCACTGAACTCTTCGAGCGAGGGATTAATGTCTTTGCGTTCCCAGTCGATTCTGTCGTGAATGTCATCCGTGAACCCCGCGTTGCGAGTGTATTGATTGCAGAGAAGGTCTGGCTTGATTTCCGACGTTTCTTTTTCGAGGGACACTCCGGTTATTTTTCACCACTCCTGCTTATCGCCAACACATTCTTCAGCGCGAATGTCATGTTCTATGCATGCATGTTTGCCGGGATAGGAATGTTGGCAATGCTTGGACGAATTCGTTCACGTCGGGCGGTGTGGGAGCAGGTGATGGTGTTGGCGACCCTCCTGGCTTATTCCTCAACGTATATCATTGCATTTTTCGGCCTAACCCGATTCCGAGCATCGATGCATCCTTTACTTTTGCTTTGGATAGGCTTAGGCCTCGTCGTGGTCAGTCGTTGGATCCTTGATACGAACCGTCCTTGGATAGACTCTGAGGATTCGTCGTTACACCCAGAGTGAAAATACATCTTTACGGGAATGTGTTGAATTGGGCATACCAGTTCGGGACGTACCTGCGTACCTTAGGGCATGATGTCCGCGTATTCGTTGACGCTCGAGAGACGAGTCCACTTTATCAACCGGCATGGGAACATGGCGAGAGCCGAGAGTTACCGGATTGGATTGAAACTGTGGACGTTCGCTTCAATCGACTTCTGTGGCCAGGTGCTCGGGAACGCGAGTTTCTCAAGAAACTTGGAGAGTGTGACCTCATTCAAACCTTTGGGGAGTACGCTGTTTGGGCATGGCGCTCTGGTGCACCGTATGTGGTTTTGAGCTACGGTGGTGATTTAGAGATTCTGCCGTTTGCAAGGCGCAATCTTAAGGAACGCGTGGTCGGTGGACTTGTGACGCACGCGCTTCGACGGGCACAGGCCTTTGTCTATGCGATTCCTTCACATCATGGATTGGTTAGGCAGTTGAAAATTAAACGAGCAACATTTAATCCGCATGCCGTGCCAATTGACACTGGTCGTTGGATGCCCGCACCGGAGGAAGATCGCCGCAGACTGCGGGCGCGATACTCGCAACGTCTAGTCTTCTTTCATGGTGCAAGGCAAGAGTGGACGTTCAAGGATGCGAATGATAAGGGCAACGACCGCTTGTTCCGTGCGTTTGCGAGGTTTGTGCGGAACGATTGCCCTGATTCACTCTTGATTGCTGTCGAGCGAGGTCGAGACCTTGCGCGTAGTAAGGCGCTGGTTGCTGAACTTAAGCTTTCACAAAACGTAGTTTGGTCCAAGGCTTTAACAAAGCCAGACTTGCTTACGATGTTGAACTCCGTTGACGGATTTTTCGATCAATTCATCCACGGTTATTTCGGTGTAGCGTCTCTTGAGGCGCTATCTTGTGGCGTGCCAACGTTCCTGAAGCTTCGCATGAATGGTACGGACGGTGTCGTTCTCCCACCGGTACTCAATGTCAGCACAGAAGATGAAATTCACCGTGCGATGTGTGAAGTTGATCAGGTAGAACGGATGAGGTCTCTTCGTGGCGCGAGTCGCAAGTGGGCCGTAACCTATCATGATTGGCGAGTGGTCATGAACTGGTACGTTGAATTATATCGTGACGTCTTGGCAGGGCGTGGAGTCGCTGAATGCTAATCCACGCCAGAAAGGTGCTGACGCACTCTTTTCTTTATGCTGCATCGAATGCGATGGCCGTAGCCTCCGGATTGGTGTTGATTCCTTTTTATACTCGGCACTTGAGCATTGAAGAATTCGGTGCCTTTTCGTTGGTAACGACGTTTGGGATGTTCTTGATGTACGTTCTAGATCTGGGTCTTCCTACCGGATTTGTCCGAAGATATTACACCTACAATTCCGACGATCGAATGCAGCGAATGCGGTTAGCCTCGACCGTCTTCTGGATTCTCTTGGCCACGTCTGTGGTTCTCGCCTCGGTGAGTTATGCGTCAGCCGACTACATAAGCCAGATGCTGTTAGCTACATTTCCTGGTGTTTATCTAGTGCAGTTGATGACCGTCGCGGTCTTCGTTACCACGTTGTCGGGTGTCTCCCAGAGTTTACTCCGAGTTTTAGAGCAACCTGGACGTTACTTTGGACTGGCAGCACTCAAAGGAATCGGCGTTCTAATCATGGTTCCCACGTTACTAGTGGTATACGGACGGGGAGTCGAAGGAATTTTTGAAGGTCAGTTAGTGATCGCAATTATTGTGGCGATTGGCGGCTGGTTACTGACTGCTAGATTTTACGGCTTTACTTTTTCGCCAGTTGATTGCCGAGCAGTCGTCACGATGGGGCTTCTATTTTGGCCGGCGATGATCTTGAATTGGGTTATTGATTTTTCCGATATGTATTTTGTTCGGTACTTTTTTGATCTTGAACAAGTTGCAATTTATGCGGTCGCGTATAAGGTCGCACAGATAGTCTTTTATTCAGTATTGGCGTTTTCCATAGGCTGGGCACCGATTCTTTTTGGGATTTTGCGTGATTCGAATCCTCAGGACACATTAGCTAAACTGTTTCGAATGTACACAATTACCTTGATAAGCTTTGCTTACGTATTAGCACTGTTAACACCGGAACTAATTAGCGTCCTCGGGCCTCCCGCTTACGCGGCAGCCAAAGATATCAGTCCAATTCTGTGCGTAGCATATGTCGTTTATGGGTTGTTCATTTTTTTTCTTTCAGGTGTTGTGGTTTCTGGAAAATTTCAGTACCAGTCACTAGCATTAATCGTGGGCGCCGCCTCTAACGCGGTGCTGAATTTTGTACTTATTCCCATTTACGGCATAATTGGCGCCGCCTGCGCCACCTTGGCTGCATATAGTGTGACGGCGTACGCGGGTTTACGGTTTGCCCAGCGTTTGTACGCGATTCCATATCAGTGGCGCGATCTTTTCTCGGTTGGTTGTGCAGCGGCGATGGGTTACACCCTGTACGTCTTGGTCTTACGGTTTGGAATGAATGAGATTGTCGCTAAGTTTGGTGCGTTGTTGACCTATCTCGCACTTTTATTCAGCATTGGTGGTGTCACCATGCAGGAAATACGCACCGTGAAGTCCATCTGGAACGCTAAAGAAAACTCCGCATAGGAACAGTAGAGATGCATCGGCGAGCAATGTTTGTTAACCAATACAATTGAGTGGAACCAACATGCGAATTTTATCGGTCGTTATTCCTGCGTACAACGAAGAAGACGGAATCGCACCCATTCTGGAACGCGTCCTCAAAGTTAAAGGCGCGGTACAAAAGTCACCAGGTGCGATTGAGGATGTAGAAGTTATTGTGGTAAACGATGCGTCACAGGATCGTACATGTGATATTGCGTCGTCGTATCCAGATGTCACCGTGATCACACACAGTCAAAATAAAGGATATGGAGGAGCTCTTAAGACGGGATTCGCAGCAGCTAAAGGAGAGTGGATTGGCTTTCTCGATGCTGATGGCACCTATCCACCCGAAGAATTCCCAGCGCTCTGTGAAGCGATGGTCAGTCACGATGCTGATATGGTGATCGGCTCACGGATGACAGGCGCTAAAAGTGGTATGCCAATCCGTCGTTACATTGGAAATAAGTTTTTTGCTTACCTCTTAAGTTGGATCGTCGGGAGCGCTATCACGGACACCGCTAGCGGCCAGCGTGTATTTAAACGTACCATTTTGCCTCAACTCTTGCCTTTACCGGATGGCCTGCATCTCACACCAGCGATGAGCACCGCAGCTCTTCATGAGGGACTTAATATTATCGAAGTGCCAATTCGGTATGACAATCGTGTTGGTCGTTCGAAACTACACATTGTCAGCGATGGATTCAGATTCTTAAACATCATTATTCGAACGGCCAGACTGTATAATCCGTTGAAGTTTTTCGGTGTGGTCGGCCTTGCCCTACTGGCTACTGGCTGTTTCCTAAGTGTAGAGCCAATCACTTACTACCTAGACGTTCGGCGGGTGGAAGATACCGAAATTTATCGACTAGTCACCATCATGGTGTTGTTTGTAACCGGTATCAATGTCATGGTGTTTGGTGCGTTTGCGAATCACATTCTTGAAATCGTACGTGGTAAAACTCTAGCCCAGTCTAGTTTGCTTGGGAAATATGTACTCAACCGCCGAACCATTGGGCGGTCTGGTTTACTGGGAACGATTCTTATGGTTGGCGCCGTCAGCTTGAATTATCAAGCTCTCTATGAGTACGTCACGTCCGGGTACATCTTCGTGCATTGGGTCTACGTTTTAACGGGTGCCACCTTGTTCTTAGTTGGTCTCCAGTTACTAATGGGAAGCATCTTGGTTGGCATTCTCCAAGAGATAAATGAGCGTCAGAATTTCGGTGCATCGTAATTATGGACGTTATTACTGATCAAGCTCAAGACGAGTACTGGCGTCGTGCACGCTATCGTGCAAGTGACGATCCGGTGGCGCTTGCTTATGCGACGCCTAAGATTCGACACATAGCGCAGATTGTGGATCTCAACCAAGCGCGCATCTTGGATGTTGGATGCGGTAATGGTGTATTTACTAGTTTATTCTCAGAATTTTCACCACACGTAGTTGGCTTGGATTATTCCGATCACATGGTGCGACGAAATCCATGTGGAAAAGTACTGCGTGGTCAGGCTGAAGCTTTACCGTTTGGTACGAACAGTTTCGACGTGGCATTTGTAGCGAACGTCTTGCATCACACTCTTGATCCACAACGGGTAGTTGATGAATTGGCGCGTGTCTCGGGTGGTCATGTTGTTATAGTCGAACCAAACAGACTGAATCCGGTGATGTTTTTGTTTTCATTGCTAATTCGAGAAGAACGTGGCGGGTTGCGATCGTCCAAGGGATTCCTAGAAAAATTGCTCTTGTCCTGTGGACTCCAAGTGTTGCGGTGCAGCGCTATGGGTATGATTTCACAGAATAATACCCCTGCATGGACAGTGCCACTGTTGCGTGTCTTCGATCGAGAAATATGGTGTGGCGAATACTTAATTGCGATAGCGAAACAGCCTGAACTGAGGAGGAGTACTCAATGAGTGTGGTGCGTGAACGCCTAGCTGACCTGTACAGCGTATCAATGTTACAGCGGATCTATACGTCGCTAAAGATGATGATTATTCCGTTCGAGCAGTTTGCTCAGTTTCTTCCAAATGACGGGGTCGTACTTGAAGTGGGATGTGGCTATGGCTATGTTTCGAATTACTTAAGTCTTGAGAATCCTACGAGGCAGGTAGTTGGTAATGATCCCGCACTGGATCGTGTCGATGTTGCTCAAGGGACCATTGGAGATCGGCAAAACATTCGATTTATTGCCGGCGATTGCCGACACATGCCAGAGCAGGATTTTGACGGGATAGTGATCGCGGATGTGTTGCACCATGTGCCCTATGAGGAGCAGGCAAAGATTCTTGAGGATGTGTATCGCAAGCTTAAGCCAGGGGGTGTGCTTGTGATGCGTGAAACTGATATCAAGTTTCGACTACGGTATTTTATTTTTAACTACTGGCTTGAAATGATTCTCTATTATGGCGTTGAAAAACTGAATTTTAGAAAATCTGCTGAGTGGCAACGAATCCTTGAGCCAATCGGATTTTCCGTTGAACATATCATTCCAAATAGCAGGTTTTTCCCGTATATCACAGCCTTGTTCGTCTGCACGAAGCGCTCCTGATTTGTTAGTGGTACCCACGAATCAACCGTTATAGAAAAAGATGCCTCGCGGAGATCGTGAATTTCTTTATCGAGTCGTACTTGTGGCGGCACTCCTACGACTCGTGTTTGTCTTGTGGTATCCACAAGTACCTGCAGGTATTGGTGATGATCGCACCTATGACCAGGTGGCCTGGAACTTAGCAACAGGTAATGGTTTTTCTGGCGGATTATCTTCTGGGCAATGGGAACGAACCGGGCAACCTGCTCCAATTGATGTGCCAGGTGATCCAGAAATTGGTTTTGGACCAGTGTACCCAGCGTTTCTAGCCGGAATTTATTTATTAATCGGCCACCTGCCAGTTGGTGTGCGAGTGATGCAGGCTTTATTGAGTGCACTCACTATTGTCATCATGTTTCGGCTAGCACGAGATGCCTATGGTGTCAGGGTGGCCCGCCTAACGGCGATTGCGATGATGGCATTTCCAGCCTTTATTGTTTATTCAGGAATGCTGTTGACTGAAACGCTCGTAGTGTTTTGGCTCGCGCTATTGGTTTGGAGCGTACTGCATGCCGCACGAGTGGCATCCACTTTGGCCTGGGCGCTGGCCGGTGTCATTGCCGGATTTGCGGTATTGCTGCGACAAGAACTGATCTTAGTGTTTCCTGTGTTGATGATATTGGCTGTTTGGAAGGCCCAGGTGAAACCTGGTTGGCGTTACGTGACGCTATTTATAGTGATTACCATGATGACCATTGGCGTCTGGACTGTCAGGAATTACGTAGTGTTTAAACAAGTCATTCTTGTGGCTGCTCACGGTGGCGACACCTTATGGCTGTCGACAACCGGGTGGTCTGAGTGGAACTACGACGACGAAGAGTTGAAGTCCCTCACGGAAGGGCTTGATTATCTGGAACAGAACAAAGTATTTCGCCAAGAGGGGATACGTCGGATTCTTGAAGACCCGATTGGCTATGCTGCACTCTGTTTTCGTCGGATACCGATGTTTTGGATTACCAGTCATACAAGTTATCTCGTTGGTTTCGAGCAAGGTCTTGGTACTTACTACGCGCGTGCCGAATACGGTCGGCTTTCAGTCAAGTTATTATTTCTCGCGGTTAACGTTGGGGCGATCCTTTTAGCTTCATTTGGGGTTGTAAGTGCTTTTCGTCAGCGCCTACCATGGCCCGGGGTGTTGTTGCTGGCTCCAATTGGGGTCATTGCGATCGTGCATTTCTTGTTATTCGCCGCACCTCGGTATCAAGTACCCGTTTTGCCTTTCGTTTTAGTTTTTGCTGCTGTTGGTTTCTTAGATCTCCAGACCTGGTGGTCAGAAAGACGAATCAAGTTAGCGACGGCCTTGCAATGATCGACGTTGGACATGTCAAACAGTCTATAAAGCCGAGAATTTGTTATATCTCGTATGACGGTGTACTTGAGCCACTGGGAGAATCACAGGTGCTTGGGTATGTTGAACGTTTAGCGGCGCAATTCGATATTTCACTCATAACGTTCGAGAAGGCGGTCGACCTTGAACCAAAGCGAGTAAGAGAAATGAACAAGCGTTTGGGTGAACAAGGTGTTCACTGGATGCGCATGCGCTACCACAAATGGCCGCCTGTCTTGTCGACTGCATATGATGTGTTACACGCGTTGTGGTCTGGGCGTCGGTTATCACGGGACAGGCCCGTTAAATTGGTACATGCCCGTGGTTACGTCGCGGGGCTTATTGCGCTCGGTCTAACCCGTATCTTTGGTTCCGCATTTTTATTCGACATGCGAGGGTTTTGGGCTGATGAAAAGGTCGACGGAGGCCACTGGTCAAGCTCTTCGATCGTTTACGGTCTCACAAAGTATTTCGAGCGAAAGTTTTTTGAGTCTGCACAGGGAATCGTCTCATTGACCCATGAAGGGGTCTCCTCGTTTCCTACTCTTGGTTATCGTATATCTTCGGACACACCCATTGAGGTGATTCCCACGTGCACCGATCTCGACCGGTTTGGTCCTGGTCCCAAGGATGCTGCACTACTTGAAGAGCTGAAATTGCGAGATCGTTTGGTAATTGGTGTTTCTGGCACGGTCAGTAATTGGTATTTACGACAGGCTATGCTTGACGGCCTTGCTCTCCTGACGAGTGAACTAGAGCAAGCGTCGGTGCTAATCGTTACGCGGGATAATCATGATCAGTTACGTCGGGATGCGGCATCGGCGGGCTTACCCTTGGAGCGGTTAGTTATTGCTTCCGCACCATTCGACAAGATGCCAACCTATCTTCGCTTGATGGACGTTGGGCTTTTTTTTATTAAAGTATGTTTTTCTAAAAAAGGTTCATGTGCTACGAAGCTTGGAGAATTCCTGGCAACTGGAACTCCGGTCATGATTAATAATGGCGTCGGGGATTCGGGTCGCATTGTCCAAGAGTTTAACGCAGGTGTCGTCTTGCCTAATACGACGGCAACCGCTGTAAAACGAGGCATTCCTGTCGTAAGGTCTTTACTCGAAGATCAGGACACTCAGACTCGCTGTCGAGCAGCTGCAAAAAGATACTTTGACGTTAGTCGTGGAAGTGAGCAATACGCGGCTCTCTATCGACGGTTAATAGGAGACTTGCAGACCACGGAAGGTGGGATTCAAGCATGACTAATGATGAAAAGATTTTGAACATTCCAGTAATGATTTTGTGTGGTGGTTTGGGGACGCGGTTACATGAGGCAACCGAGGTGAGGCCAAAACCTATGGTGGAGATTGGCGGTCGACCAATTCTCTGGCATCTCATGAAGTATTACGCGTCACATGGATTGGACGAATTTATCTTATGTTTGGGATACAAAGGTTCTGTCATCAAGGATTATTTTCTCAACTATAAGTCTCTTAATTCTGATATCACGTTGCAGTTGAACCAGCCAGATAAGGTGCGGTACCACGGATCGAACAGCGAAGAGAACTGGGGGGTGACTCTGGTTGAGACGGGCGATCGCGCTCAGACCGGAGCCAGAGTTGCGCGAGCTGCACGTTATGTAGACAATGACATTTTTTGTCTGACGTATGGTGATGGACTTGCTGATATTGACATCCAAGCGCTCCTTCGATTCCATCTTTCTCATGGGCGCATTGGAACGGTAACGGGAGTGCATCCACCGGGACGGTTTGGTGAAATTAGCCTCGGGACGAAGGGTGAAGTCCAACAGTTTAATGAGAAGCCACAGGTAACCGACGGAATTATTAATGGAGGCTTCTTCGTGTTTAACAGGTCTTTCTTTGAAAAATACTTGGAGACTCGTGACGAGCTTGTGCTTGAGCAAGATCCATTGCAGCAGCTCGCGAAAGATGGCGAACTGATGGTTTATTTACACACGGGATTTTGGCAGCCGATGGATACCTATCGGGAACTAAAGTTACTTCAAGGATATTGGAGTGATGGAAAGGCCCCCTGGAAAATTTGGGAGTAGTGAAGTTATGAATAATGAAGCATGGCATCGTCGAAGAGTGTTTGTCACCGGATGTACGGGCTTACTGGGTGCCTGGTTAACTGACTGGCTGGATCGACAGCAGGCGGATGTGGTGGGCTTAGTGCGCGATTCGGTGCCGATGTCGAATTTTGATCGACTTAATCTTGACAAGCGGGTTACCACTGTACGCGGTGAAGTTGAAGATCATGCACTTCTCCAAAGAATTCTAAATGAATATGAAATTGAGGTAGTGTTTCATCTTGCCGCTCAAGCAATCGTGGGTGTTGCTAATACGCACGCACTATCAACGTTTACAACCAACATCGAAGGCACTTGGAACTTACTTGAGGCGGTTCGTAACACACCCAAGGTCTCGGCGGTGGTCATAGCTTCGAGTGATAAGGCTTACGGTGAACAAGCTGACCTTCCGTATCGTGAAGAGGCACCACTCGTTGGCAGGCATCCTTACGATGTTTCTAAGAGTTGCGTTGATTTAATCGCACAGTCGTACTGGCATAGCTACGGTGTTCCGATCGCAATTACACGTTGTGGTAATTTTTATGGAGGTGGCGACCTAAACTTTAATAGGATTGTGCCTGGAACAATTCGATCTCTGCTGGATGGGAAACAACCAATCATCAGAAGTGACGGTACACTTAAACGTGATTATTTTTACATCCAAGATGGTGTCCTTGCATATGTCATGTTGGCAGAGAAATTACTAGCTGGTGAACTTCGAGGTGAAGCTTTCAACTTTAGTAATGAACAGCCGATTACAGTTCTGGAGATTGCGCAACTTATTTCAAAATTGATGGAACGTGAGGATTTGGAACCACTAATAAAGAATCAGGCGACAAACGAAATTCCGCATCAGTATTTAAGCGCTGAGCGTGCGCGTCAAACGCTAGGGTGGTCCGCACGATATTCCCTTGAGGAAGGTCTGCGTGAGACAATCAGTTGGTATCGTAGTTGGTTAACTGATCTTGATCAGAAATAGGGTAGCAAGAGACAGCGAGGTCAATATTAGTGGATGACGAGGTTGTAGTGCTGGACGGTGTACAAATGGTGCCATTGCGTCGGATTCCCGATGAGCGTGGAATGGTTATGCATATGCTGCGTAATGACGACCCGCATTTTACGGAGTTTGGCGAGATTTACTTTTCAGTGGTTTATCCTGGCGTGATTAAGGGATGGCATCTTCATTCTAGGATGACAATTAACTACGCTGTGGTTGATGGCAGCATCAAGTTGGTCTTATACGATCAGCGAAAATCGTCACCAACGTACCAACGTATACAGGAAATCGTATTCGGTCAGGTTAACTATCAACTCGTTCGTGTGCCTCCAGGGGTAGTCAATGGCTTTACCGCTGTTGGTGGGCAACGAGCTCTAGTCGCGAATTGTGCCGACATTCCCCACGATCCAAATGAAATAACCAGAATTGATCCATTTACGCCAACTATTCCATACGATTGGCGTCTCCAACATGGATGATTACGTTTGACTTGATCTGAGTTATACATGTCTGACCACACACACTGCCGCGTTTGCAAGCATGCACTGCCCAAACCTTTTCTTGATTTGGGGATGATGCCGTTAGCTAACGCATTTCTTTCGTCAAAAACTGCATGCCAAAATGAAAAGTCGTTTCCCTTGGCTGTGAGTGCTTGTGAATCGTGCGGGTTGGCTCAGTTGAATTACGTAGTGCCTGCTGAACAACTCTACAGAAACTACATCTACGTGTCGTCAACATCCGAAGCTGTTCGTGTGCACGTGCAAGCCCTTGCGAATATGTTGATGGAGCGTTGTGGTCTTGGCGCGAACGATCTCGTGCTCGAGGTTGCGAGTAACGATGGGACGGCATTGCGGGAGTTTCAGAAACTCGGCATGCGCGTACTAGGGGTTGAGCCTGCTAGAAACATCGCAGCAGTTGCAAACGAGAACGGCGTCAACACTGTTGCAGAATTCTTTAATGCCAAGACTGCACAAGATTTGGCGGAAAGCCATGGTCGAGTCCCGGCGATTCTTGCCAGGCACGTATTTGCTCACGTAGATGACGTTCATGATTTTTTGAATGGAATTCAAGAGGTACTGGCGGAGGAAGGGGTCTTCGTAATCGAAGTGCCGTACTGGGGTGACCTGGTTGACAACGTAGAATTTGACACCATTTATCATGAGCATCTGTCATATTTTTCGTTGGGTTCCCTGAGTGAGCTCTGCAATCGGCACGATCTCCGGATTGTAGATATTGAGCGTATTGGTTTGCACGGCGGTTCAGTATTAGTGTTTGTCAAACATCGTGACTCCACCACAACGGTTAGTGACCGAGTCCATGCCCTAAATGAAGTAGAGAGTATAAAAAGTTATTCATCACCCGAAAGCCTAGCTCGATTTACAAAAGCAGTCATGGAATGGCGAGCGAAATTTGAAGCTCTCGTGCAGGAAGCCTCACAGGAAGGTTCGACCCTAATTGGATATGGTGCGGCAGCTAAAGGTAATACCTTGCTAAATTTTTGTCCAGATGTTGCACGTGTGCTTACGGGAGTTCTTGATCGGAGCCCTCATAAGCAGGGGCACTTTACACCGGGTACGCACTTGCCGGTAATGCCTGTCGAGATGCTACAGCAACAGGATGTCAGTCATATGGTGATACTCGCGTGGAACTTCCGCGAGGAGATCATGCGTCAAATGCAATCGTTCTCCGATAACGGAGGGCGCTTCATCATCCCGTTACCCGAACCAAACATTCTTTGATTATCAGTGCGAACTTCTCCACAAACGCATGACCCTATCCTTGTAATTGGTGCTTCAGGCCAGTTAGGGTTAGCGCTTTGTCAAGAATTCGGGTCGAAGTATAACGTTGTAGCAGCTTCCCGTTCTCATGTGGATCAGGGACAGCACTATGTTGATCTCGCTGATGAAACTGGACTCATTCGGCTGCTTGAGGATGTTCAGGCGAACACAATTCTTATAGCTGCAGCTATGTGTCATGTTGATCGTTGTGAGCTTGAGCCGAAAGTCTGTCACTCTGTAAATGTGACGGGGACAGAACTTGTTGCTAGACATGCCAGCCGTACGGGAGCTTTAGTCGTATTTTTTTCAACCGACCATGTCTTCAATGGCACTCAAGAGGTCTACAGCGAAGATGATGAGATGGCGCCGCTCAATGTGTATGCTAACTCGAAGTCAAAAGCTGAATTAGCATTGCGGCGTTACGTACCGGATCGACATCTCATTCTTCGAACATCTTGGGTGTATGGTCCAGACCGACAACGTCGAAACTTTATACTGCGTATGGTCGATCAGCTAGGACAGCAGCAAACATGGCCGGTCCCTGCTGATCAATGGGGTAGTCCCACCTATACTGACGACCTTGCGAAAGCAACACGCATGCTTGTTAAGCATGGGCACACTGGAACCTTTCATGCAACGGGTCCTGAGTTTGTAAGCCGGGTGGATTTGGCGCGTCGCGTTTGTGTCAAGTTTGGACTCGATTCGAGTCGTCTGGAACCCCGTCTCACGGAGACCATGGGCCAGGCAGCGCGAAGACCACTAATGGTTCGGCTGAACTGTCAGAAATTACAGGAAGCCGGAGGTAATATGTTTCGCGATATTGATGCAGGTCTGAGGACTTTGAGCACGTGGACGCAGGAGACGCCAGGATGTCAGCAGTGAGTAATCCTTTAGTGTCCATCTGTATTCCAACCTTTAACCGAGCAGATTCACTCCGCGAGACACTCGACGATGTGTGTGGGCATGATTATGAACCGGTCGAAATTATTATTAGTGACAATGGTTCAACAGATAACACTGAAGAAATTTGTCGGGCTCGTGCTAAGGCTGACCCTCGGATTCAATACATCAGACACCCGCAAGGTATCGGATTGTACCAAAACCACAATTGTTTGTTGGATGTCTGTCGAGGTGAGTTCATCTGTTTCGTACATGATCATGATACCCGCGTGTCGACCATTACTCCTGATTATGTAACGTTTATGATGGAACATCCTGAGGTTGGCGTGGTTTGTTCCGATTGGGATGTTATCGATCAGGAAGGTGTCGTACTGGGACATCGTGATTACCAGGTGCCTGAAATTACTCCAGGGTTAACGTTTATCGAACAGACGATCCGATCTGGTCGATCATCGATTGGCGTACCTGGCGCGATGATTCGCCGGTCAGCACTTGCTGACACTCGTTTTGATGAGCAAGGTCCACTTGGATTTGGCGACTTTGAAGTTTGGTTTCGCGTTGCTGAACGAACCTCCGTTGGCCACCTTAAACGTCGATTGTGGGCGTGGCGTCAGGAACCGAATGCACAAAGTGTTCGAACGATTGCTTCATTGGTTGGCGATTATGACAAGGTGATTACGACATACTGTGATGGCTACGCGAGGCGATGGCCGACTGAGCGCCGTCGCACTGAACACTGGAAACGTTTGGCCAGACGGTACATCTTTTGGGCACTAGCTTACGAGGTAGGCTTGCATTTTAAGCGTCGGCAGGATCGTTCGGCATCTCCAACTTTGTTCGAAATTTTACCGTATCGTTTGAGTGAGAGCGAATTTGAGCAGGTGTTGGATCGGATGCAAGAGTATCAGGCTGGTCTTGACCAGGCTGTGGCGCGGTTGTTACTCAAGGCTTTCTTGTGGTCAGGGTTTACCTGGCCACTTGGGTGGATTACTCGGCATTACGCATCTATGAGAATAATGTTAGGACTTCGGTAGGATTAAAGATATGAAGCAAGAATTTGTGGAGTTACTTCGATGCCCACGCTGTTGGGCGCACTTGGAGCTGACGACGTTTGTTGAGACGACGACTGGTGGAGACGAAATCACAGATGGTGTGTTGCGCTGCGGCTGTGGAGCCAGCTATCCCATTGTTGATTCCATACCTCGTGTTCTTGAGGGCGCGTACTCGCAATTTCCAGCATTCGTTGAACGCTATCGTAGTTTGCTGAATGACATCTCAGAAGAGACAGAGATACCAACAGGGCGATTTGAACGCATGCAGGCTGAAACTAAGCGTAGCTTCGGTTATCAGTGGACGACTTTTTCTGAAATGGCGACAGATTTTAAAGAGAATTTTTGGAATTATCTCTACCCGGCAACTCCAGAATTTTTCGAAGGTAAACTCGGCTTGGATGTCGGGTGTGGCTTTGGTCGACACATCTACCATGCTGCTTCCTGTGGAACAACTATGGTAGGTGTTGATTTTAGTTCTGCAATTGAATCGACCTACGCGAACACCAAGCATTTACCGAACGTGCATTTGGTGCAGGCCGACATTTATGCGATGCCGTTTCAACCCTCAACGTTCGACTTTGCCTACAGTGTTGGTGTCCTTCATCATTTACCCGATCCAAGCAGCGGCCTGCAAGGATTACTTCCACTCATTAAGCCTGGAGGTACAGGGTTTATTTGGGTGTATAGCAGTGCTCGGCGGTTTACCAATGCCGTGCTTGAAGGTGTCCGTGTGATGACCTCAAAAATGCCACCCGGGATTGTCAAAGCATTATCGTTTGTTGGTGCAGTCGTTGATAGATATGGATTTGTTCTGCCCTATCATGTGCTTCGCCAGGTGCCTGGTTTAAAAGCTATCGTGGAACGACTGACTCCAGCACGTATCAAACTGTACCACCAGTATCCTTTTCAGGTGTTGTACGCCGATTGGTTCGATCGCTTAGCGGCACCTATCAGATTTTATTATTCCAAATCTGGAACTGAAGAATTGATGCAGACAGCTGGATTTGTCGACGTTCATGTTACCGCAACCGGTTTTTATGGATGGCGTGGACGTGGTATTCGTCCAAGGGACCTATGAAAACTGACCAGGGTTCACTCATCACTCTTACGGCTGCATCCTTTCTTGTCACACTCATCTGCGCCTGGTGGGTTCCAGCCTTGACTTGGTTTTTCTTTACACTGACGCTTGCGGGACTGGCCGTCATAGCTTGCAGGTGGGCTGCTAACGACTCAACCTTAACGATGATCATTCTTGGGTCATTTACTGTTAGGGCGGGTCTCACTATTTCTTTATTCGCTGTTTCATATTTTCAGCTTCCAATACTTTCATCCTTGCAGTATGAGGGAACTGGTTTTTGGGTATTTGGTGGGGATGCTATTGGTTATCATGATCATGGGGAAAAACTCATCAATGCCTGGCATCAAGGTATCGATTTTCCTTCCGTATTTATTGCCGGAATCAATCATTACGATCTTTACAAGGGACTCTCACTTCCAATCGCAATAGTCTACGCCGTTCTAGGATCACTGCCGCTGCATTTCCTGCTAGTAAATGCTTTTGCGGGAGCTATGATAGGCCTACTTGCCTACAACCTCACTTTAAGACTCAGCGATCGGCGAAGCGCCTTGATCGCCGCTACCGCAGTAGCCTTTTGGCCGTCTTCTATTCTTTGGTCCACACAACTCTTAAAAGATATGATTTCGATTGCGTTGGTGATGTTGGCGCTCTTGTCCATAGTCAACTTGTGGAAAAAACATTCAATAACTACTCAACAAGATAGAAATGTATTGTCGGATGTAGGTGGGTGGCTGCTTCTAGTGGTCGCCGTGTTCGGGGTGACGTACTTCCGTAATTACATGGGAGCTCTGTTTGTGGTTACCGTGACAGGGGTGATGTCCCTTGCAGTGCTACGGTCAGTCTGGCGGCGGAACTGGCGTCAGACAATTCTTGCTTTTGGATTGATTTCTTGCGTATTTGGTGCCACGTCGGCCGGTACTGACACAAATATTAATCTTTTGTACTGGTTGTCTCCAAGGAATCCTGAAGTGGGACATGTGAAGCTTGGTCTTGCATATGAAGCTGGAACGGTTATCAAGCAGTCTCGATTTTTTCATTGGGACATGGATGACAACAGCAAGGCAGTGGCCTCCTACCTGCGCGCCATTGAACTGAATCAGGAGTATGCACCTGCATATCGACACCTTGGCTTGGCTTTGCTTAAGGAGGGACAGCTTCAAGTTGCAGTTCAGTCATTTGAAAATTACCTATTGTTGGAGGAAGACCCTGAATTAATACGATCTCTCAAATCTATTCTGTCTACAAAAGGTCTTGTCCTGTCAGAGACGCCGACTTTTACTGATGTGAGATTGCCTGCGATTGGGCTGGAACCTAAAGAATCCGTTGGAGGAGTTGTCGGAGATATCGTCAAAAATGTAGGAATCCTGCCTAATCGTTCTTGGCCAGAACACATTTCTGATCTCAGGCAGGCCATAACTTCGACTGGCGGCTCGTCGGTGGTCGATGCCCAGCGAATCTTTAACCATCTCTGGGATGTAATAGCTTTCATGCCGAGGGCGTTACTAATTGCTTTTCTAGCACCGTTTCCCTGGGAAGTATTGTTTGGGGGTAAGACCGCGGGTTTACAACCACTGGCGGTACCAGACAATCTGCTTATCATTTGTCTTCTGCCAGCACTTGCCTTGGCCTATTGGCAAAGGCTTAGGCGATTTCAACCCGACGAATGGTTCCTCCTGGCGTTCGTTGTCGTTACAGCGGTCGGACATGGATTGGTGATGGCGAATGCCGGCACCTTGTTCCGTCTGCGCCTTCAATTCTTGATGCCTGCAATTGTACTGGCGGCTACAACCTTGCCGGCTGTGATGGCTAGTGTATTTGCTTTGTTCGGTCGATCTAATAGAAATTTCTTACCACGTTAACCGAAGAATTAACGATTCTGAACTTAATAAGAATGGGCAAGACTTCAAGGATTCTTGAATGAAGGCTTGGTTGGTGGACTATCTCGCTTGTCCGAGTTGTTGTGGACTGTTAGATGTTCCTGCACCATCACCGTCATCTCCTCACACCCGAGATGATGACCTGACAACTTTGCACTGCGCCCGGTGTAGCACTGCTTATCCGATCCGAAATGGAATTCCACGGTTTCCAATTAACGAAAGTGTTACGACCAATGACAAGGTTGTCCGAACGCGCGACACCTATGATTTCACATGGCAGCGATTTGGAGCGCCTGAAATAAAGCAGGATTGGGAAAAGGATTCTTATCAATACCAGAAACTGGTTCCCGCCGACATCTTTGATGGACAGAATCAGGTTGGTCTCGACGCTGGATGTGGCGGGGGAGCCGATCTCATCAAGTTTTGGCGCGATGGAGTGAAGGTCATTGGATTTGACCTGAGTGCCGGCGTGGATGCCATTGCCCAGATAGTCGAACCGACTGAACGAGGCGCTCTTGTGCAGGGAGACTTGCATTTACTGCCTTTCCAAAAGAACGTGTTCGATTTTGTGTACAGTTTTGGAGTTTTACATCACTTGCCTGATCCACAACGTGGTTTGGAAGGACTCGTGAAGTTACTCAAACCGGGTGCTCCGATTGTGACTTACCTTTATGAAAAGTTCGAAACACAATCCGGCTGGGTCCGTTTTAGTCTGTGGATCGTGAATCATGTTCGTCGTGTTACCAGTCGACTAAGTCCACCGGTTTTACTTGCTTGCTGCTGGCTAGTCGTACCATTTATTTGGCTTATGTTTTCACTGCCATCGCGAATTACGGCTTGGATGTCACCAAACCGAGTAAAACCCTGGCCATTCTCTCATACCGTTCGATGGCCAGTGCTTGCAGCCGATCTTTTCGATCGCTTCGCTCCTCCAGTTGAGCATCGTTTCACTCAGGATGAAGTGAAGGCTTTGTATGCGAAATGTGGACTTGAGCGAGTTGAAGTACGTCGATATCGTGGCTGGGTTTGCTGGGGTTTTAAGACAAGTGAATCAATGTGCGACCCCTTAGCGTGAATCCGATTCCGATGTTCTCGGTGAATTCAATGCGTCGGCTGTTCATCATTTTATGGACAGCATATTCGAGGTGACTAGTCAGTGAAGAGGCTCTTAGTGTTTTTGACTGATCCACTGAAAGCCTTTTACGAAAAAGGGGAAATTAAGGCACGCTATTACAATCCAGAAAATGTTTTCTCTGAAGTGCACTTCGTTTCTCCGATCACTCGTGATGTGGATCCTCAAGTGGTGCAAGAACTGGTTGGAAATGCCAAGCTAACCATACACGCAGTGGGCCCGAGGTACTACCTTACAGCTGGCTTTCCGTTTGGCTCGGTGGCAAGAATTTTTGAGACGGTTCAACCACATGTGATTCGCGCGTATGACCCTGCCATTCGTGGCAGTTTGGCTGTGTATTGGGGCCGCCGTTTACACCTCCCGACACTAATATCGGTGCATGCTGATCTTGACGAGCAGCGCTCGCACGAAAAACGGTTGATGCATTTTGTCAGAATGCTATTTGAAAGTTATTGCTTACCACGAGCAACGGATGTTTTATGTGTGACTCGGCATGTTGAACGATACGCGCATCGTTGGGGCGTCACCACCGAACGGACTCACGTAATTTACAACCGGGTGTCCGGTGAACGTTTTGGGCAAAGTGTGAAACCATTGCAACCGCTGGACGAAAGAACTGGCGCATTGTCTATCCTGACTGTGGGTCGGTTGATTCCTCAGAAGTTTCAGGTGTGTCTTATTGAAGCGGTTGCTCGGTTAGATGCGACATTAACTGTGATCGGGGATGGAATATTACGAGCGTCATTGGAACGTCTCGTTGACAAGCTTCAAATTCGCAAGCAGGTACGGTTTATTCGTGCAGTGCCACATCAGGAGATTGCTCGTTATTATGCCGCCGCAGATGTATTTGCGATGGCGACTCACTATGAAGGTTTTTGTATTCCAGTGTTGGAAGCGATGTCAGCAGGATTACCAGTTGTTGCATCAAAGATTCCACCACTGATGGAGATTGTCGGTGATACAGGGCAGCTTGTTGATAATGATCCTGAAGCCTTCGCATTCGCGTTGCAGCGTTTGATCGATGATTCGTCCCTTCGAAATGAAATGGGGATCATGGCTAGGCAGAGGGCAGTAACTCTTGATGGTAGCGTCATGGAGCAACGCGAGGCTCAGCTATACCGGTCGCTGATGAAAACCACTGAAGAAAGTCTTAATGATGTCCATTAATGTGAAGCAACCGTCGGTTCTTGCATTAATTCCGGCGCGAGGCGGCTCAAAGGGAGTTCCTCGGAAAAATCTTCGATTGCTCGCAGGACGCCCCCTCATCGTGCATGCGATTGAGGTTGCCCAACAGACTGCACAGATAGACCGTGTTCTTGTTTCGACAGATGATTCTGAAATCGCTCAAGTGGCACAACAACATGGAGCAGAGGTGCCGTTTCAGCGTCCTGCTCATCTTGCAGCTGACGATACAACTGATCTCGCGGTCTTCCAACACGCATTAACCTGGCTGGATGAACATGAAGGCTGTCATCCAGATGTGATCGTGCACCTTCGTCCAACGTCGCCGTTTAGAACAAGTAATGATATCGATCAGGCTCTACAGATGCTTGCTGATCATCCAGACGCTGATTCTGTGAGATCAGTCTCTAGACCGTCACAAAATCCATACAAGATGTGGCGAATTGACCAAGGTGTGTTAGTTCCTCTCTTGGACAACGAAACTAAAGAAGCATACAACCAGCCTCGGCAGATGCTTCCCACCACTTATTGGCAGAATGGGTGTGTCGACGTGATTCGCTTGGATACAATCCTTGCTAAGCAATCGATGACAGGTCAGTTGATCGTACCGATGATCATGAAGCAGCCACTCCAGTGTGATCTCGATCGCGCTATCGATTTCGACATTGCTGAAGCCATGTTCAGAATGTTTGTACAGCACTCGGATTAACAATGAAGGTGTTAATTGCAGGTCTTGGGTCAATTGGCCGCCGGCATTTACGCAATTTGCGTAAAGTCGGTATCCAAGATGTAATCGCCTACCGTGTACGCGGGAACGACATTCCAGAGATGGACGAGCATCCGCTGCCCGTTTATGGCAGTCTTGCGACAGCACTAGCGCAGAAACCGGACATAGTTTTTGTTACCAACCCGACGAGTTTGCATCTTGAGGTTGCTCTTGCGGCAGCGCGCCAAGGCTGTCACCTGTTTATCGAGAAACCCCTCTCTCATACACTCAAGAGTGTTAATGATTTAATCGACATAACAACGACAAACGGATCGGTGGCTATGGTGGGATGTAATTTTCGGTTTCACCCAGCGTTGCAACAAATCCAGCGGTTATTGGTAGCAGGGTCCTTAGGGCGTGTCATTACGGCTCGGGGACATGCCGGCGAATTTCTTCCAGGGTGGCATCCCGGTGAGGATTGGCGGCTTGGCTACAGCGCACGCAAGGAACTCGGGGGTGGCGTGATTTTAACGCTAATCCATGAGCTCGATTATGCGTATTGGTTGTTTGGTCCAGTACGTAAGGTGTTTGCGCAAGCTGGTGGGTGGGGTGGTTTGGATCTTGATGTTGAGGATACCGCGGAAATCTTACTTGAACATCGATCACAATCACGAGTTTCTATACATTTGAATTATGTCCAGCGTCCACCCACACGAACCCTTGAAATTACTACTGAACGCGGAACAATTCAGTGGGACTACCAAGCTGGGATGGTGAAATGGTACGACAGTGAGACGGCTCATTGGGAAATATGGACTGAACCTCCAACGTTTGATCGAAATACGATGTTTCTTGATGAGTTAACGCATTTTCTTGATTGTGTGGCAGGTCGCAGTGCACCGCTGATTCCGTTGACCGAGGCCAAGGCAGTTCTAGAGATTGCTCTGGCTGCGAAGCAATCCGCCGAAGACGATTGCTCCGTTACTTTAAAGGACAGTTAGACGAGACCATCATGACTCAAGTAAAACATTTGTTCGACCTTGCTGGCCGGGTGGCTATCGTGACAGGTGGAGCGGGTCTTTTGGGACGCCAGCATGCGGAGGTGTTATCTGAAGCTGGCGCGAATGTGGTGATTGCTGATCGTGTTGGAGATGCTGCTGCCAGTACAGCGACAGAGCTTGAGGAAAAATTCAAGGTTCCAACGTTGTCCGTTGCTGTGGACGTTGGAGATGAGAACTCCGTACGTGCCATGGTGAAGCAAATTCTAGAGCGTTTCGGCAGGATTGATATTCTTATTAATAATGCCGCGATGACCGTTAAGGGCGGTTCGGAGAAGATGGCTGGTTATTTCGCACCATTCGAAGAGTATCAAGAGTCCCTATGGCAGGAAGCCTTGGCGGTTGGACTTACTGGCGCCTATCTTTGTTCACAGCATGTCGGTCGGGTCATGGTGGAGCAAGGCAGTGGCGTCATTATTAATATTTCATCAACCTACGGACTCGTAGGACCGAATCAGCGGTTGTATGAAGGCTGCACGAATCCATACGATTCATCCCGTCCATTGAATACTCCTGTTTCGTACTCTGTCGTTAAGAGTGGAGTGTTGGGGCTCACGCGATACCTAGCAACGTACTGGGCAGGGAAGAATATTCGTGTGAATGCGCTGACCCCTGGTGGTGCCTATGACGGTCATGATGAAGAGTTCGTTCGCAGTTACTCAGCAAAGACCGTGTTAGGTCGGATGGCGAAGGTCGACGAGTACCGCGGCGCAATTTTGTTTTTAGCGTCAGATGCTTCGTCGTACATGACTGGATCAAATCTGGTGGTTGATGGGGGATGGACAGCTTGGTAGAGATCAAGATTTGCGCGAATTGTAGATGAACGCCGTGAAGACTATTCAGCTAGGCAAACGCGTGATCGGTGATGGGCAACCCTGCTTTATCGTGGCTGAGGCAGGTGTAAATCACAATGGCTCAGTTGCTGAGGCGAAGCAGCTCATAAAAGTGGCTAGCGAGGTTAATGCCGATGCCGTGAAGTTTCAAAAGCGGACCGTTGAAGACATCTTGACGCGTGAGGCATTACAACGTCCGTACGATGGTCCCAATTCCTACGGACCCACTTATGGTGAACATCGACAAAAGTTAGAATTAACCGATGCCGCTTACGAGGAACTGAAGCAGCATGCAGCAGAGCACGACATTTTCTTTTTAGCAAGTGCCTGGGATCTCAAGAGTGCAGAGTTTCTGGATACCCTTGGAGTACCAGCGTTTAAGGTTGCGTCAGCTGACGTAACGAATTTACCTCTGCTAGAGAGAATTGCCCATACACGGAAACCGGTATTGTTATCGAGCGGGATGAGTACGCTTGAAGAGATTGGAGAGGCATTGGATGTCATTCGTGCCTGTCATGAACAGGTAGTACTTTTGCACTGCGTTTCTACTTATCCAACTGAGCCGGAAGATGTTAATTTACGCGTGCTTCGAACCCTTCGTGAGACGTTTGACGTAGTGGTTGGCTATTCTGGACACGAACAGGGCATCATCGTCAGCCAAGCAGCCGTGGCGCTTGGTGCGGCGGTAATCGAACGACATTTCACGCTTGATTGGACGGCACGTGGTCCCGATCACGAGGCTTCGCTGCAACCTGACGGGTTCAAGAAACTTGTTACAGGTATTCGCAAGGTTGAACAGGCACTTGGTCGACCAGAAAAAAATATGCTGGAATCTGAGTTAACCGTACGACATCGACTTGCGAAGAGTATTGTAGCTGGCATGGAGATTCGCAAGGGTACCGTTATTACGGACAAGATGCTGGCTCTGAAAAGCCCTGGCACAGGACTTAAGTCGTCTTATCTCAACGATGTGATTGGAACGGTTGCCGAGCAGGATCTCAAGCTCGACGAACTACTACCGCTAGATGCGATCAAGTGGAAGCGATCGCGCTAGTTACGCTGCAATTCTTAACCACTTTAGATATCAAGTAGTCTCCTTTAAATGTTGTCATGATCAGGCGCAGTATTACATGGTATTTCTTTGGTCGCGTCTTATCGATGGGATCGCGGATTCTGCTGCTTCCGGTTTACACGAGATTTTTGGACCCGGCAGAACTTGGAACAGCGATGGTGGTCCTCGCTGTCGGTGGTGTTATTAGTCTAATCGTTGCGCCTGGGATGGAAAGAGTGTTTATAAGTTGGTCGTACCGGAAGGAATCCCAGAGAAACGGTCGAGATAGCACCTTATTCATCGCACATGCGGTCATGCTTGGTGCAGGGTTACTGTTACTGTGGCTGTTGGGCGATGTGGTGGGCCAAGTGCTGCTACCTGGCATACCGCTCTGGCCATTCTACGATGTCATCCTTCTGACTATTGGGCTGGTTTGTCTCGGTGCACCAATTCGTGCAGACTGGCGCACGAATAATCGAGGTGACAAAGTGGCGGTCTTGGAATTAGTGCAGGCCATCATCTCAATGATAACGATCTTGGTGGCACTCATTCTGTTCCGGGCTGGTCCCATCAGCCTACTGTTAGGTGATTTAGTCGCTGCTTTTCTGTTTGCACCTATCTGTATTCACTATATTGTTCCACGCCTTCGTTATGGGTGGGACCGGGTAGTCTGGAAAGCCGTCGCTCCCACACTGTTTGTGGGAGTGCCCTTTAGTCTCGCAACTTGGGGATTATCCAGTCTCGACCGTGTGTTACTGAATCGCTTTCTGGGCCCGGCTGACGTCGGATTTTATGCTGTCGGCTATACCGTGGGTGCGGCAGCGATTATGGTCATCATCATTCTAAATAAGGAGTGGGAACCCTTAGTCTACCGTGCGATTGCCGAGCAACCACTCGGCACGAAATGGCTTCAAGATCTGTGGCAGCGCAGTTTATTACTTGTCGTGGTGTTGAGCGCAACGATAGCCCTCTTTGCACATGAAATCGTTTACCTTTTGCTCGGAAGGCAGTACGCGGCAAGTGCGACTGTGGTGCCGGTGATCGCAGTGCTCGCCATGTTTAAGGCGCCCCACATGTTTTTGCACAATCTTAGTCTGGCGCGTGGTCGTATGGCTGCCTTAACGACCGAAAATGTATTGTCATTGACAGTCTTTACTGTGTCGAACCTCATTTTGATTCCGCGGCTGGGCATTTTAGGTGCTGCGTGGGCTGCTGTGGCGGCGTACGCCAGTGGGACGCTCTTCATGTATTCCCGCTCATGGAATGTATACCGCTTAAATCGGATCATGACTATTTGGATTTTCGTAGCGGCGAGTGTTTTAGTCATTAGCATACAGATGCCAGGCACACTGGTGGCTCTTGTCGGTGGTGTGCTCATGTCAGGCTTCCTCGTGAGAGAGGCAAAACAATACTGGGTATTTCTTGGTTCTTTAGATCAAACAGTCAGCCGTGATGCCTAATAAAACTGTTCTGTTAATGTCTCGAGGATCTCGACTTCACCATCTCTTTTATGAGATGGCCGTGGCATTAAGTGCCGATCATAAAGTTGTCGTGTTGGCGAGTCCTGAAGAAGTGTCGTCATTTAAAAAAATTCCAAGCGTACAGGTTTATCCCTACCGAACACCAGACGTGGCCGACGACAAGGATGTGAATGTTCCACGCAGGGTGCGACTCGCCCGAAGATCGATGGTTGAGACACTTGACGATCAATTTGTTACGCCAGCACGTGTCAAAGCGATCGAGAAGGAGATTGGCCTAACGCTTTATCAAGCCGCCAGCAACTATCTTTTATACGGCCAGATTGTGAGGGATTACGGCGGCGTTTGGGATTATATGCAGACGCACGAAGAGATTGTGCAGTCGTACGTTGGTGCGTATCATACTTTGTCGAAAATATTTGCTGACGTCCATCCGTCTGTAGTGTTTTACGAAACATTGGACAACATTTCATCCTGTGTCGCCTTTGCTCTTGCCCGTCGACATGGCATCTTCGGACTGGAGTTTCGTTTTTCTACTCTTGGTCAAGGCCAAATTACACCTGCTTTTGGTTTTCGACGCTCTAATATAGTACTTGAGCATCTCTATCGTCAGAAGGCACTTATTGCCACCTCAAGTTTTGGACAAGCTGATAACGTGCTAGATAGTTTGCAAGATCACCTAGAGAAGTCAGCGTACGCGCGAATGCACAAGAACATGGTAAACGGCAGTTCTCTTTTCAATTTCAGACAAGTCCTACCACGAGTGCAACGATGGGCAGACATCCAGCGAGGTTTACATAACCTGCGATGGCATGCCCAGTCGGCCAGAAACAGATTCTGGCTCGAACGACATTTAACCCAAGTAGTGCCTGATGCGCCCTACGTGTTTTTTCCGATGCATCATCAGCCGGAAGCTAGCACCTGTTCAGAGTCACCGGCTTGGGTGTACCAGGACATGATTATCGAGCAACTTGCTATCCATGCTCCAGGTGAATTCAAGGTTGTTGTCAAAGAGCACCCACGAAGTTATGGCAGGCGTGGCGAAAAATTCTTTGGAAGACTCTTAAAGCTGCCGAATGTCATTGTGTGTCACCCGTTGGTGGATAACACCAGCCTTATTGAACAAGCGGCTGCAGTTGTAGTGATTAATGGAAGCATTGGCTTAGAAGCGATATTGGCCGGGGCCCGTGTGGGAGTACTTGGAAGGCCATATTATTCCATCTATCGAGGTGCAGTGGTACTCAAGCGACCGGAAGAGATCTACGAGGCGTTGTGTAACGAAGCGTGGTGTCCTGAGACGATGTTGGAGGAGCAACGCAGTTTTCTTGCTGCGTATGTACAATCATTGTACGAATTCGGTCACAGTGTTGATGACAAGGTATTCCCGGAAAGCGGAGGTCAACATTGGGCGCATGCACTCCGTTCTACGATGAAGTTCATCACTGACCACAAGTTAAAGCCTGCTGATTTCGAATCAGGCTGGTAATGTCGAAATCCACCACATGACTATTGTGGTGCCTATCAGTGAAACTTTTTACCCTAGATGATTGATCCAAGAATTCGGTACTTTTACAAAACTTTTGGATGCATCCCTTTTCTAGTTCCTGCATGGGGCGCAGACGAATATGCAGTAATCCAACGAGCTTTGGGTGGTCAAGGAACTCCACCACATATTCGAGACGATCTTGAAGAGATGCTACGCCAATCCCTTGGATTTAATCATGTGGTGTTAACGGCGACCGGACGCCAAGCCATTGAGGTGGCACTTAGCCACCTGGCGAAACCACCTGGCGAAGTTATCATGCCTACATTCGCATGCGGTTCAATGGCGAATGCTATAACTGCAGCTGGCTATGTTCCAGTGTTTGCTGACATTAACAAGGATTTAACTCTGAGTTGCAGGAGTACCATTGAGAATCTGACTTCTAAGACTGTCGCCGTAATTGTGGCGCATTTGTCAGGTAAGCCAGCTGAAGATCTTGAGGAGCTGGTTGAGCTCTGTCGAACCCGCGGTCTAGTCCTCATTGATGATGCAGCACAGGCAATGGGTATCTCACACCGCGGACAGCAGCTTGGGACCTTTGGAGATTATGGTGTCCTGAGTTTTGGGTTGGGAAAACCAACGTTTTCGCTTGGTGGTGGCTGTTTGATTCTCAAGAGCCACTCAGAAAAACTTGCCTGCCAAGGTCTGATGGATGGAAATGTGCCATCGGACAGGGGGTACCTAAGAACCTCGGCCGCTCTTGTGCGCTTTGTATCGGAGTATTGTTGGCGTGAACAGACGTTACCAGTTTTTCTTGCTGCTCGGGCGTTCATAAAATATCTTCACTTACATCCTCAAGCACCTCGTTCAGGGCAGATTAGTGCACTCGAGGCGGAGTTACAGACCATTCAATTGGTAAGGCTGCCACAAATTCTCAAGAGCTTTCGGGACAATGCGCGCCATATTATCGCGAGGCTGAGTAACGTTCTTACTGCTCCTCAGGAGGGGCCAGAAACGGGATACACGAAATGTTTGGTGCAGACGCAAGCACACAAGGGCACAACCTTATCAACGTACTTACTCAAGCAGGGAATTGAAATCGAATGGTCTTACCGACCTCTCGACTCATTCGGTGCATTCGCTCAATATCGCCGACGTGATAATTCGTATGCGGAAAGTATTTGGCGGCACCTCTTGGCGGTGCCCGTTCATCCGAACTTGGAAACGCACGACATAGATCGGATTGCCGTAGCCTTGGAGCGGTTTCAATGACTGGGCCCTCTGAATGGCTGGGAAGTTTGCGAAGATCGTGGTGGCAGAGATCACATCGGAAAATCCATGAGGGTCTGAGTCAGTCGTTGAATCAATATGCGCTGAATGCAGGTACCCGGGAAGCTTTTCACGCGTTGGTAAAGGATCTAGGATTACGCCTCCAAACAGGAAATGACGACATCGTCCTTGATTTAGGCGGTGGTGATGGTTGCCTTTCGCGTGAGGTGTTTGACTCGTGTCGTCGGCTCGTAGTGATGGACTTGTGCGCACCAAAGGACGCAAATGCGATGTCGTTTATTAAGGCAGATATGTATCACCCACCTTTTCAGTCTGAAGCGTTTACGCGGTTGTTTACCTACAGTACGTTTCCACATCTTGGATCATCTGATGCGGCGGTACGGATGTTGAAAACTTGGGATCGTTTGTTGAAACCTGGCGGTGTTTTATTCATTGGAGATATTCCAGATCGATCCAAGTTAGGAGTAGCTTTAAGACGAGGATTCCAGCGACTGTCGACATTCAATGGTTTTAAGTATTATTTCGCCGTTTCGATGTTGAGTATGTTTTCCAAAACGTTTCTCGTTCGAAACCTACAGGACCTTGGATACCAAGTGGAAGTGCTCAAGCAAACACCAGACCGGCGGTTTCATCGCGAACGCTTTGATCTGTTAGCGAGAAAAATAGGTATTAATGCTCAACAAACTGAGAAGGAAGGCCGTGGCTCATGATCACGGCAGAGTTTCCGAGGCAAGTTGACGCAAATGCATGGAATGCGCGAGTACGTCAATTCCAAGGCGGTTCAATCTTTCAAACAACCTACTGGGCATCTTATTTTTCAGCATACTTGGGCGCACGGCCACATTATCTAGTTCTTCGTGAAGCGAATGAGATTGTTGGCCAGTTACTTATGTTGGAAATGTTACGCGGACATGAAAGCTTTCTTGGAAACATTACCTCGTTGGTCGGCTCTATTAGTGCACCGTTTTTACGCGTACTAAGTTGGCGTGAAGGACCGTTGTTGGCAGAATCATCTCATCAAGACGAAATCTTGTTAGCAAGTTTGCAAGGGATTCAGCGTCTCGCGACTGACCGAGTAATTACTGGAATAGATGAGGTGTCTCTACCCATTGGTCAATCTTCTAATGGTTTGAATGCAATGCTTCTTGCTGGAGGATTTCAAGCTCATCAACGCGCAACAGTACGTATTGATGTACGACCCTCACTTGAACACCTCTGGGCTGGCTTAAAGCAAGGGGTCGCACGTACTCCCGTTCGGAAGAGCGCGAAACAGGGTTTAGAGTTGCAGCATGTCAATAGCCTCGAAGATCTACGAAAGTTCTATGAGCTTGTGACCGCATGGCGAAAGGAAGAAGGATTTCCTTCTTACCGATTTGAACGATACAAAGAAATGTTTATGAATATGCGCTCACACTGTGAATTCTTCCTGGTAAAGCAGGCGGAATGTGTTGCTGCTGGTGCTGGGCTGATTCATTTCAATGGCCAGGCCCATATATTGACTCCAGTCATGTCGAGTGTGGCTCGGCGTGAACGTGTTTATGCAGGTGATTTTCTTTACTGGGAAATGATTCGATGGTGTCATGAAAACGGCTTCTCAATCTTTGATCTGCAGGGCATTGCGACTACGCCATCTTCTAACAAGGAGACGGGCATACGACGGTTTAAGGAGAAATGGGGAGGTCAAGTGATTGAATATCCAGTTTTTTCTACGGTCCTAAAGCCCGGACGATGGCGGTTGGTAAGTGGGCTTCAGAATGTGAAACATGCGATCCGGCGGTGGCGTCACGGTAACTGAAATCGAGAGTGGTCATATCAAGGGCATGTGTCGAGAAGTTTTGACAGGAACCAGAGGTTAAACTTGAGATGCTTTGTGAGAGAACGAGAGTCACGTGCAACGAAAGGCCTTCCCAATGATTGATGCACTCAAGAATCGATTAAAGAGTATGCGTGTGGTTCAACCGATGCTCCCTTTATGGCGGGTTATACGTGAACGGTGGCGAAAGGCTCGGGCAGAGCAGAGTGACCTGCCAAGCTCGGTTTCAATAGAACTGACGAATGAGTGCAATCTAAAGTGCCTCAAGTGTCCGACCTACGAGGCAAATCGATCACGTGGAATGATGAGTCAAGATTTATATCAAAAGATACTGGATGACATTCAAGGCGCAACCTCCAAAACAGAGCTTGCACTTAGTGGTGGCGGCGAAGCGATTCTGCATAAGGAATTCGTTGATTTTGTTTCGAAAGCGTCCTCTGTGCCGAACATCACAAATGTTGGATTTGCAACAAATGGACTGGACTTGCATCCAGATATGTCCAAGCGATTGCTTGATGCGGGTTTAGGACAACTCAAGGTGAGTCTCGATGCTGTTGATGCGACTACATATCTTAAAATCAACCGCGTCGATGGGTATACGAAGGTTGTGGAAAACGTGAAGCATTTCTGTCAGATCCGTAATGACGGTAACTACGCTTGCCGTGTGACATTGAAGGTGACGCTCTATAAAGAGGACGAAGATCTTGTTCAGCAGATTCGAGATCTTTGGAGTCACGACGTTGATGTTATCAGGGTGACTGGGATGCACAATTGGACAGGCTTGCGAGGGAATCGGGTGGGAGCTGGACGTGAAGAGGCTTGTCCAATGCCATGGGAAATGATCCAGATTCTTTGGAACGGACAGATCACGCTCTGTTGTTTCGATAGCATGGAAGGCTTCTTTAATATGGGGAACGTGCGGGACGTCAATGTATCCGACTACTGGCGGCACGATAAGGGGTTATCACGGATAAGAAAAATGCATTTGGCCGGGGATTTTTCGGATATTAAAGTCTGTGGAACCTGTAACGAAGACCAATATGAGACGCGAGCGTTTTTCTCACCGACCGCATCACAGTCCGCTGCGCCTGCAAGCCAAGTTGACTGGTAGCCTCGTAGTGTTATGACGGTACTTAGACAAATGTTTAGCAAATTGGCGCTTGTCACTTTTGGTGTCATTCTCGGTCTCGTCGTATTGGAGCTTGGAGTGCGAGTGTTTAGTCCGGCACCTCCGCTGATGTACGTTCCAGATGAGACTTTGGGATGGGTCCATCCATCCAGTAGCACATTTGAGTATGACGGCAACAGCGGGAGAACAATCGTCACCTTTAATTCGAAAGGCTTACGGAGTGAGGAACACGTTTACGAGAAGGTGGACGACACGTATCGTATTTTAGTCCTCGGTGATTCGTATGCAGAGGCGGCTGATGTTTCACTGCAGCATACGTTCGTGTCCAACCTGGAAGCTCAATTACGCAAGGCTGGATGTCGGAGTGAGTTAATCAATTCAGGTGTTGGAGGATATGGTACAGATCAAGAGCTATTGTTTCTTAGATATGAGGGTTGGAAATATTCTCCCGACCTCGTGTTATTGATGTTCACGATTGATAATGATGTTCACGATAATATGGTCAAGAATTACTGCCGTCAGACAGAGCGGGGAATAATCTGCCAGGCCCCGGACCGAATCGGGCTATGGCGGCGTGGTGTGGTGGCGACAAAAGCATTCCTACAGGCTCACTGGCATACGTATTCGTTCTTGCAGGAAAAAACTGCAAGAGTCCGACAGGTTCGTTTAATTCTCCAATGGTTAGGGTTATCTGAATTTAAGGATGCGAATGAGATGCAACAACAAGTTCCGATGCCACTTAACTTGTTCTTGCGTGATGCGCCAACTGAAGTAACACGTGGTTGGGATTTGACCAAAGCCATTGTGCGAGAGGTGCAAGAGGAAGCAGCAGGTCGTGGTGTAGAGTTTGCGGTTGCCTTAATTCCAAGCAATCTTCAATTGGATCAGGATATGTTTCGACAAGCGGCACAAGAATTTAAGTTACCGTTTTCTACACTCGATAAAGCGAAACCAAATGACATCATGACTGAGTTTGGTCAGAAGCAAGGGATATTCACCATTGACCTCCTTGAAAGTTTTTTAACGGCTCAGCGAAATGGTCAGCGTGTAGTTGATGGGCACTGGAATGTGCTGGGACATCAGTTGGTAGCAGAGCAGATGTTTAAGGTGCTTGGATCGGCATTACCGGGATTTCGACAGTGCATAAGTGATTCGTAGCGTGGATGATATGCAATCGACTAGATCGGTTTTAAAGGGAATGTCTTGGGTGTCTTAACGAGAGCAAGGTTATTGGGGCGACTTGTTCAGCGAGGCGAGTGGACGCGGCTATACCATGCTGTCAGTGCTGGGATCGAGCGCGCACGAGAGCCCTCGAGTCCAAAAGGTCCTCCGATTTTTCTGCAAGTTGAACCGACGATTCTCTGTAATCTCGAGTGTGCATTTTGCATTAATCCGTATCTACCGAGAGCACGGGCTACTTTAACGCTCAACAAATTCTGTGAAATGCTTAATCAGGTGCCGTCCGTGTCAAAGATTAGTCTGGTTGGTATTGGCGAATCTGTGATGAACAAGGAACTCTGGCAGATGATTCGGTACGCTAAATCGAAAGGTATTGAGATTGGTACAACCAGCAACGGTACAATCTTAACGGATGCAATGGTCGAAGAGATTTGCGCTTCTGGTCTTGATTGGCTGAATTTTTCAATTGATGGTGCCACCAAAGCGACGTACGAAAAGATGCGACCCGGAGCTACCTTCGAGCAACTTCTCGAGAATATTAAACGGGTTGTTAACACAATAGCTGGTCGTCGAGTGCCAGCGCTGTCCGTCTGGTTTCTGGCGACACGTGACAACATTGCGGAACTGCCGGATATGGTTCCGCTTGTGAAAAACCTTGGTATCAGGAGCCTAAACACGCAAGGAGTGCACTATTGGGGGAATGAGGACTGGCACGAAGGAGCGCGTGCTGCCAATGATATTCCCGACTTAATCTCAATACTCCAAACGACTCGTGATTGTGCAGAAGACCAGGGTGTTCGGTTCGCATTCCATAATTTTCCAGATCTCAATGCCGAGCGGGCTTGTAAGTGGCCGTGGACGGGATCCTACATTACGGCGGACGGCTTTGTGACGCCTTGTTGTGAAAATGGGTCCGATCCGGACAAGATTAATTTTGGCAATATTTTTACGACACCCTTCGACGAAATTTGGCATGGGGACGCCTACCGCGAATTTCGTGAGCAATTGCGATCAACTAATGGAAGGCCGTCCATTTGCATCGACTGTCCGAGTTATCATCAGACGATCTCGTTGAAATGAACGTCAGACTTTTCTTTTGACCCCAATGTCATAACGTGACGATTAAGAGTGTTGGCAAACATGCGGTCGCGAGGCTCATACCTTCGCGGCAAAAGCTAGGTGTCCGCATCTTGTTGTACCATTCAATCGATGCGTCGGATGGATCTGACCACCTCGGATTAAGGGTCTCACCAGCGTTGTTTCGAGAACAGATGCTGCACCTGCAAACCGAGGGATATCAGGTGGTACCGTTAAAGAGTCTTTTAAACCAGATTAATCTGAACGACAGGAAGCAGGTGGTTATTACATTTGATGACGGGTATCAGAGCGTCACTAATGCCACTGAGGTTTTAAGTGAGCTTGGATTTCCCGCGACGATCTTTGCCACAGTTGGGTGGATTGATCGAAGTTCATCCGGATCTAATTACTGGAATCAGTGGCCATCCTTGACGTGGGCAGAGCTACGGGCGTGTATGAATCAAGGTCTAGAGATTGGAGCCCACTCAGTGTCTCATCCTTGTTTACCAACATGTTCTGACAGTGAATTGGCATATGAACTTAACGATGCCAAAGTGCTTCTAGAACAAGAGTTAGGCAGCGAGATCAGCAGTTTTAGCTATCCGCATGGATTGTATGATGATCGTGTTAAACGTTTCGTCAGTGCTGCAGGGTTTCGCCTGGGATGTACGAGCGTGTGCGGAGTCAATCGTCATCCGTATGGATCTTTAGAGTTGCATCGTACGGAAATCAGCGGTGCAGACGACATGGCGATCTTTCGTCGTAAGTTAGCTGGTCAGTATGACTGGATGGGGCCATGGCAAAGACGGCAGGCTAGAAAATCGTAAGGTGTATATACGCATAGGGGCAACGTTTGGTGACAATAACTTCTGACAGGCCAGTGAGTGGATTATCTGAGGGACACCCGGTTCGTATTCTACATATCATCACACGGTTAATTTTGGGTGGTGCTCAGGAAAACACCTTGTATACCGTGATTGGACAACAACAGCATCCTGATTTTCGTGTCACGCTACTTGTTGGAGTTGACGATGGTACGGAGGGTAGCCTTGAGGAGAAGGCAAGGGCCGAAGGTGTTGATTTAATGATACTGCCGAGTCTTATTCGACCAATCCGTCCTTTGACGGATGTATGGGCCACTTGGCAGCTTTATAAACTAATGAAAGCTGGGCGATACGATATCGTTCACACGCACTCATCGAAGGCTGGGATTGTGGGACGAGTGGCGGCGAGATTGGCTGGAGTGCCAATTGTTGTGCACACTTTACATTCCCTTGTGTTTCATGAGTACCAGTCCGCTTGGAAAAACCGACTATATATTTTATTGAAGCGTTTTTGTGCGCCCATGACGGACGTATTGATTAGCGTGAACGACATGACGACCCAAGGAGCTCTTGCAGCTGGGATCGGTCATCCAAAACAATATGTAACAGTTCACAGTGGGTTCGAGCTTGATCGTTTTGTCGACGTAGGTCGGCAAATCTCCATTGCTTCGGCTAAGGAGCGTTTGGGGATACCCTCGGAAGCACCGGTGGTCGGAAAGGTTGCGCGACTTTTTGCGCAAAAAGGTCACGAACAATTTTTTGAGGTTGCGTCTCGTATTGCGCAGCATAACCCTGAAGTACGGTTTCTGCTAGTTGGAGACGGACCATTGCGTGGTGAGCTTGAAGAGCGCGCACGTACACTCAATCTTGACGACCGTGTAGTGTTTGTAGGTCGGGTTCCACCAGACGATGTACCAGCACATATCCAGGCGATGGATGTTGTAGTGCACACGTCATTACGTGAGGGCATCGCCCGTGTTATCCCGCAGGCCGGAGCGGTCGGTAAGTCAGTCGTGACGTTCGAACTCGATGGGGCTCCAGAAGTGATTCAAGATGGCGTATCAGGATATTTAGTGCCTCCAATGGATGTGGAGGCGCTTGCTGATCGGACGATAGACCTTCTGGAGGCTCCAGCGCTCAGGTCGCAGTTTGGACAGGCGGCTCAAGAACGCGCAATATCCATGTTTAAGATTGAAACCATGGTGAACAAGATCAATGACATTTACCAGACTCTTTTGGCGAAGCACCGTAAGACCGTAAATTCACATTAATGAGAATAGTCGTGAGCGCCGAAAAACGACGTGAACCGAACATCTGGAAGTTACGCAACTTATCTGCGAGGTCGATGACGTGCTGAAAGGCCAGGACATAGTTTGCATCTCGTCAATTGACTGGGATTTTATTTGGCAAGGTCACCAGCAGATAATGAGTACGCTTGCGGCGAATGGGAACCGTGTGCTCTTCGTTGAGAATACCGGGGTTAGAAGGCCAAACTTCGAAGACATTCCGCGACTTAGGAAGCGGATTCGTAATTGGTGGCGAGGGACAAAAGGCTTTCGTCAGGAACAAGATAATCTATTCGTTTATTCGCCACTTGTTTTACCTCTTCCATATTCTCGGATTGCTCGGTGGTTGAACCGTTTCATTATTACTCGAGCAATCCGTCGCTGGATACAAGCCCTAGGCCTTCAACGGCCCTTGGTTTGGACATTTTTACCAACACCGCTAGCACTAGACATAATCGATGCTATCGAACCGACACTGGTCATCTACTACTGCATAGATGATTTTGAATCGAGTTCGTCAGGAGCACGCTTAATTCGTCAAGCGGAAGATCGGCTGCTTAAGGCGGCTGACTTGGTCTTTGTCACATCTGAACGGCTTCGACGCAGGGTGCTTGAACAGCGAGAACAGGTTGAGGTGTTGCCATTTGCAGTTGATTTTCCTCGTTTCGAAAAAGAGCGCCTGGCAACACACTCGAAACCAAATGAATTAGTTGGGATAGATTCTCCAATTGTAGGTTACGTGGGTGGGTTACATCGGTGGGTAGATCAAGCGTTGTTAGTAGGGGCTGCACGGCTGTTGCCGGACGTGCAATTTGTCTTTGTCGGTCCCGAACAATGCGACATGTCGAAACTAAAAGTCCAGCCTAATATCCATCTGGTGGGTTCGCGAAACTACGACGAATTACCGCGCCACATAAAGTGTTTTGATGTTGGGTTGATTCCGTATGTGTTAAGTGAATATGCCTTGAATGTCTATCCCACCAAGCTTAATGAATATCTAGCGATGGGCTTACCCGTAGTAGCTACGAATTTACCTGAGGTCAGAAAATTCAACGAAGATTTCAATGATGTCGTACGAATTGCTGACGATTCAGCGTCATTCGCATCGCAGATTCAAGAAAGCCTAGCAGACAATACGCCTACTCAGGTTCAGCGTCGTATCGATGTGGCCAGTCAAAATAGTTGGCAGGCACGCCTTGAACACATGTCGACTTTGATTACTGCAGCCATAACAGTGAAATTGGCTGGTTGGGAACGCTGGGAAAAAGTGTTGCAGCGGTTATATCGAGCAGGTCGTCGTCGGATTGGGTGGGCAGCCGCGACTGCCTTGCTCGGTTATTTACTTGTTTTTCAGACACCCCTGTTATGGACACTGGCATCTCCGTTGCAAATTGTAGATGCACCAAGGAAGGCTGACGTCATTGCGGTGTTTGCTGGAGGTGTCGGTGAGTCTGGACGAGCAGGTGGTGGCTACCAGGAACGAGTGCAACATGCTGCCAATCTTTACCTAGCTGGCTATTCTTCGCATTTGGTGTTCTCGTCAGGTTTCGTTTTTGCCTTTCAAGAAGCCGAAGTGATGCGAGATTTGGCAGTGGCTCTTGGTGTGCCACCGGAGGCAATTATTCTTGAACGTCAGGCTTCTAGCACTTACGAAAATGTGATCTATACCCGAGATATCATGATTGAAAATAATTGGGAGCAGTTACTGGTCGTAAGTTCGCCATACCACATGCGGCGAGCGATGTTGACATGGCGTAAACAAGCTCCGTCTTTTCAGGTTGTTTCGACACCAGTATCGGAGAGCCAGTACTACGCTCATGAACGAACGGCAAGCCTCGAACAGATTCGAGGCATTGTTTGGGAGTACGCAGCGATAGTGGTCTATTGGTGGAGAGGGTGGCTGTAAGTGTGTGGTCTTTGTGGTGAAATTCGTTTTGATAGTAATAGCCGGGTCAATCCTGAGCATGTGCTTGCTATGCGTGATGCACTTGTGCATCGGGGGCCGGATGCCGCAGGCATTTTCTTATCCACTGATGAGCGTGTGGGGCTAGGGTTTCGTCGCCTTAGCATTATAGATGTTAGTAACAATGCTAATCAGCCGATCCCTAATGAAGATGCGACCGTTCAGTTAATGCTGAATGGCGAGATCTACAATTTTCAAGATCTCCGAAAAAGATTAATAAGCCAAGGGCACCAGTTTCGATCGAATTCTGATGCAGAAGTCGTAGTCCATTTATATGAAGAGAAGGGGATTGAATGCGTTGACGAGATTGACGGTATGTTTGCGTTGGCCATCTGGGACCAACGCGAAAGGCGTTTGATGTTAGCGCGCGATCGGGCTGGGAAAAAGCCACTGTTCTACATCCATAAGAATACCCATATTGCGTTTGCCTCAGAAATTAAAGGATTACTTGCTCACCCAGCACTATCTATTGAGATGGATCGTCAGGCCATTCCCTATTTCTTTTTACATGGTTATGTGCCGTGTCCAAACAGTTTTTACCGCGATGTCTATCAAGTCAGACCCGGGGAATGTGTGGTTGTTGATGAGCGTGGTGTTGCGCGGCGTACGTTTTGGGATCTCGGGGATTACAAAATGGAGACCTCGAAACAATCGAAGCAACAGTCGGCCGACGTTGCTACAGGCGAAGTTCGGCGTCTTGTGACGCAAGGGGTTGAACGTCGGCTGATGAGTGATGTTCCGCTCGGTGCTTTTCTAAGCGGTGGGATTGATTCAACGATTGTCGTTGGGTTAATGAATCAACTGATGGGGCAGCGAGTGAAGACCTTTAGTATTGGTTTTAAAGGTGATCCATCATATGACGAAACTGCCTTTGCCCGTTTGGTTGCAACTCGTTTCAATACTGACCACACGGAATTTATTGTGAGCCCATCGGCGATCGATTTAATGGATACGTTGATTTGGCATCATGACGGTCCATTTGGGGATTCATCAGCCATTCCGACATACATTGTTTCGAAACTGACCCGAGAGCACGTGACCGTTGTGCTAACCGGCGATGGCGGAGATGAACTGTTTGCAGGATATCGGCGCTTTAGAGCGGCTGTGTTGGCCGAGCGAATGCCGACATTGATGTTAAATTCTGCACGACTGATGCTTCAGCCTGTCAATTGGCTTGGCACTGATAATCGCTGGCTTGCCTATGCACGCCGTTTTGTGGATGCTGCAAGTTTGCCACTTTACGACCGTATCACACGGTGGAGTGGTTTATTTTATGATGAGTTAGAGGACATGTTGCAACCAGACTTATTGGCGTCACTTCGGCCAATTAATCGACTCCTCTATCTTGATCAAGAGTTACCCAAGATGTCGAAATTGACGCCGCTCGGAAAGGTGCTGCATGCGAATTACAAGACGTATTTGCTAGACGACCTGCTGGTAAAGACAGATCGCTGTACGATGTCGAACTCGCTTGAAGCTAGAGCACCATTTTTGGATCGGGACCTTGTAGAGTACGTGACGATGCTTCCAGATGCTTTGAAACTTGATAGGGGACGATACAAGGTCGTCCTGCGCGATGCATTCCAAGATCTACTTCCCACAGCTGTTCAACAACGCGGAAAAATGGGTTTCGGAGTGCCACTCGATGCCTGGTTCAGGAATGACTTACAAAAGTTTGTTAACGAGATGTTGTTGCCAAGTGATGCGCGTTATCGAGAGTACGTGCGTCCCTCGTTCGTCCACGACCTGGTGCGTCGTCATCAAACTGGGCAGATTAATGCGGGCCTCCGTTTGTGGAGTCTAGTTACGTTCGAGCGGTGGTTACAAATGTTGCCCTTGTGGAATAAAACTGGCGCCGTAACTGCTGGCGTAGCATAATTTGGTTTTATGGTTGTGATGGTATGAGCATGAAAAAACTGACGTCGGGAACACTAGATCGTGACATTAACTGTTAATTTTGTTGTAGCACTGTTTGTTTCCCTTTTGATGGTTCCGCTGTGTCGGAAACTAGCCTTTAGCGCAGGGTATGTCGCAAAGCCTAGTGACGAGCGGTGGCATCGTGAGACAACTGCGATCTTCGGTGGTGTTGCAATCTTTGTCACTGTCTTAGTTTGTAGCCTGTTTTTGGGTTTGACTGGGCTCCCAGTGGTGTTGGTTGTGGCAGCCACAGGGATGTTTCTTCTTGGACTCATTGATGATATCTGGTCACTTAAGCCATTTACGAAACTCATTGTTCAAATTGTAATTGCTGCGACGTTATTGTTTTTTGAATACCGATTAGAGTGGACTGGTTCGTTAATTATCGACACCCTTTTAACCCTTGCCTGGATCGTTGGAATATCCAATGCGTTCAATTTATTGGATAATATGGATGGCTTATGCGCAGGTGTGTCGGTCATTGTTGGCCTGACCGTACTCTTTACTTTAATGGCGCAACCCAACACAGGAGCCGAGATTAACTTTCTCGTCATTCTGCTGGGCGCGACCTTAGGATTTCTTGTCTACAATGTCGCTCCGGCCTCGATATTTCTTGGTGACAGTGGAAGCTTGTTTCTCGGAGTGTGTTTATCAGTCTTGACGCTCCAATCAGGATATTCAGCTGGGGGAGGGCAGTCGAATATTCTGTCGATCGTTGCAGCACCTGTCCTCGTGCTGTTGGTTCCGATCGCTGATACGACACTCGTGTCCGTAATGCGTATTCTGCATGGTCGGCGACCTTCGGAAGGTGGACGAGATCATTCTTCTCATCGGTTGGTTGCCATTGGACTCTCGGAGCGGGCGGCAGTTGGTGTGCTGTGGGGATTGGCTGCGCTAGGGGGTCTAGCCGGATTAGGTATGCAATGGCTTAGTGAGGACTGGTCGACCGTGTTAGCCGTCATCGTTGTGTTGGCTATAGCAATTTTTGGAATTTATCTCGCTCAGGTGCGTATTTATGAGGGAACGGAATCGGAACGGAAAGAATTTACGACTCTACGACCATTAACGGTAAATCTGACATACAAACGACAGGTTGCGGAAGTAATACTCGATGTCTTCTTGATCTCCTTGGCGTATTACACGGCATACAGGGTCAGATTTGAAGGCGTAGAGCTTGCTGCTCTTTATCCCAGTTTCCTTGAATCATTACCTCTTGTACTGGCAATTCAAGTAATTATCCTCTTATTAACAGGTGCTTATCGTGTTGTGTGGCGTCACTTCGGCTTAATGGACGCCGTCACACTGGGCAAAGCGGTAATGCTTGGAACACTCACTTCGGTGTTTGTGCTCGTTTTTGTCTACCGATTTGAGAATTATTCGCGAGGAGTATTTATCATCTATGGCGCACTACTGATACTGATGCTTGCAGGCTCACGAGCTTCGTTCAGAATAATTAGTGAATCCATACGACGAGGTGTGCAAGCTGGGGACCGTCTAGTCATTTACGGCGCGGGAGATGGTGGCGTTGCTGCCATGCGCGAATTACTCAACCAAAACGATCGCCCTTATCAAATGCTTGGCTTTGTCGATGACGATACGTCAAAGCTTCGGACATGGATACATGGCTATCCGATTCTCGGTGACTACAACGGTCTTGTTTCGCTCGTCATGAGCGATGCGATTGATTGCGTTGTACTGGGCACGCGTATGATTGACTCCGGACGTCTTTCAGATCTTGAAAAGTTGTGTGCAGAACATAACGTAAGGCTTTCCCGCATGCATGTTGACTTCAAGAGTCTTGTGGCGGTGTCCTAACTCGAAATTCTCTCTGAGCACGGTTGGAGTACGGTCACCCTAGCATCCAACCGTGTCCTCTCGCTTCAAAAACCTCCACGTCGCCTACCTGTACGCCAAGTTTTCGTTCATCCTCACTTTCAGGAATTTCCCTTTTTGGAATCCAAACTGGCTCGACTTCAAGATCTAGTCGTGTGTACTTCGAACGGAAAGCGTTCGGGATCTGAACCACAATAAAATTCCAGTCGTTATTGTCCAAGATCAAACGATCGACGATAGAACCGTCTATTTTCGTCGTAATTCTAAATGACCAATCAGGTCGAACTATGAGGGCCCTAACGGGTATTCGTACTGCTCGGACCGCCGGACGAAAATGTAATGTTGCGCGTTCACTGGTCCATCGAAGGCGGTAATCTCCTTCGACTTCGTGAATACTGGACAACTGGGTTTCCCAGTCATGGAAACCATACGTAATACGAGAGAAATCGACTCGTTCTTGCGCCTGCTGTGCGCGCACTGGTAGCGATACGATTAGCAATGTGATCGCAACTGTAGTGAGTAGGCCTGACTTCGATTGCCCGTTACCGTCAGAGATAGCAATTCCCCCTGATTCAGTTTCCTGTTTCTGTAACGAGACAACCAAGCCAAGAGTCATCCAGAAGGTGAAGGCGATCGCTTCATAGATAAGTGGATGACCGGCTATGCATGTCACGAGGCAGGCTAGCACCCCGATAAACGCTCCTATTAGAAGTGGTGGGCCACGTCGATGTCGAATCAATAACCAGGTGGCTCGTTGGCTCTTTACTAGAAGCCACAGGAACATTCCTAACCCAATAACTCCGAGTTCAGAGATGATTAGAAGAAAATTATTGTGAGGATTTTCTCGCGGCGCAATTTCATCTCGGTGTAACAAATTGAGTAATTCTGGCGAGCTAAAACGTGTAGATGCCAGTAGATATTGTCCGATCCCTAGGCCGAACCATGGTTGTGAGGACACCATCTGCGCAGATGTTTCTGCGAACAACAACCGAAACCGCACCGATGAGGTCATTGCGTAACCAGCTGAGGTTTGCAAGCGATAAACAAATATCGAAGCGATTCCAAGGCAAAGGAGCAGGGTGAGTGCCTGTGCCCATGGCGCTATCCTAAATCTAGTCCGAATAGGCGCGAACCAGAGTTCAGTGATTATTAGAAGAACAAGACCTGTCAACATGACTGCTCGGGCCCCTGAGAGCCAAAGGCCTACACCGATCAGTATGCATGCGCCAATCCAAATAACACGTCTTGAGTTTTCTGTTACAGCCAGACCAATTGCGATGGGTAAGAGAAGAATGAAATACGATCCAGAAGAATTAACTTTATTCAGTATGACAGACCATCGCTGGTTGAGGAGCTCAGGTAGTGCTTCGCGTATATTCCCTGCACTGACAGCTGCAGCTGAGAAATTAATCAGGCTTAATATCGAGGCAACTACAGCACCTCCTACAATGACGATCGCCAAGCGCCGAGGAAACTGTGGCTGCTTTCTTGAGAGCGCAATGATGGCCAAAAACAAGGCAATGCCTTCAAGGATGAGCGCGGCAGCAATAATAAATCCGTATCCCGACAGCCCATCGTCTATCCAGGGACGTAAATCCGGTATTGATAATGTGAGGTACTGTGTTGTCAACATCACGAAGAATTGTTGAATGAACGGCCATGGGTAGTCTTTCCATGCCTGCAAGACGGATAGATGAACAGCAGCTGAAACGCCAACTGTAATCCCGAATAGCCACACTGGTGTTCTGAGGTCAGTAAAAATTAGTGGAGATTGCTTGGTGATCTGTAAATTTCTGGATTGCCAAGCGGCAAGAAAGGCGAGTACAAAAGCTTCACCAATTCGTGCAGGAAACATCTCTGGCCAGAAGTAAAGTGACAGTATGCGGCCAAGTGGTGCAATACCAGCAATGATCAAGAAGGATTCTGCAGGGCGCACTAAAGTAAGACCTGCCACAGCGATCAACCCAAGTTTTAAAACAAGGGGAACATCAGGACCCCAAAGGATCGATTGTGCGGCAAGGATTGAAATGATCGCGAGCGCGATTCGTCCTAACGTACCGAGGTGACTAAACCCTGAATCTAGCGATCGTTGAAATTCAGACCAGCGACCGAATTGAGACAACTCGGATGCCATGGTAATTAAAGACGTTCCGCGACTACTGCATAGTCCAAGTGTGTAAACAAAAAGCCATTGATCTTTTCAGCAGCATCATTGAATGCTGTGACTAGCTCGGTGGTCGGGTCCATTTTATTTGACTTTTTAGATGTTTCTGGAAGCTTCACGGTTTGTAGTTTAGCGTGCTCTGGATAAGGTGCACTGTACCGGACGGAAGCGCGCTGAAACCCGTTTGCGTGCAAGAGGTAAGTCAGAGTGTCTGGATGCAGTGGTTGGGCATGTGTAATGTCACGAATATAGCCGTCAAAAAAAGCGACCCAACATTTTGGATTAATGGTTTCAAGGATAATTTTTGATCCAGGTCTTAGTTTTTGGAACGCTAAGTCTAGCAATCGTATTAAGTATTCAGGTGGGAGATGTTCTACAACCTGGGCTGAAAACAGGCCACCGAGTGAGCCATCTTCCAGTCCTTCTAAATAACTGACTGCATCACCTTCTGACACGTCGAGCCCTTGGGTCAGACAAACTTTAACCATCTCTGGGTTAATATCGAGCCCGCGTGCTGTCACACCGTGCTCTTTGAGTACATCGAGAAATTCACCTCGACCGCATCCGACATCCAGTACATCAGAGGCGCCGATGAAATCTGGCACATATTCATTGATACGCGCGCGAATTTCTTCAGGTGACCCTCGGAACTGTTCTTCGAATCCGACATACTTAAATGCGCCGGTCTCAGAGCTTAACTGACTTTCAGTTAAGGCTTTGTTGGAAGCAGATTCTTCAATGTGTGTCGACGTGCGCTGAGGTGTGCTCTGATTCTTCTTTGAGTTGTTCACAGGCTCACCAGCTACCTGCTGTTCCAGTTGTCTTGTGAGTAATAGCAGCTTTTGTTGCAGTGCACCTATTGTCGCCCGAAGTTCTTCAACCTGTGAGCCGAAGCGTTGTTCACGCACAATATTCGCTTCGTCTCGTTTTTGGATCTCATCGCCAAGGCCGTCAAGTCCTGCCGCTAGCCCTTTACCAAATTCGTGCGCACTGAGAGGCATGACAGGATATTTAGTATTTAGGTATGGGGTGATCTGTTGTGCATGCAAGATGTGTTTATGTTGAAAGAGCGCTTGGGATGCAAATATCTTGTTGAGTGTCAGAATGACTTCGCGATTATGCGCTAGGTTGCGATTAATATGATCTATCACGGGCTGTTGCAGTGCCGAACCCAGAAATCGCCATAAAAAACGTTTAACGAGTCCTTTCAATCCTCCACCCGTATTTGCCCCTGTCTTTGGAAGAATCAGTGAGTCATTAGATGATGGTGGGATAGGCAATTCAGGAAATTGTGGTAATGCGCGATCGAGTGCCGTTAGCGCATCGTTGTAATCACGATCGATAGCTTCCCGTTCAAGTTGGAGGCGCTTTTCAGCAGCACTAGATACCGTTTTATCACTCATAAAGTTTTTCACCCGTCGAAGTGCTATCCAGACGCGCTTGCTCTGAGTGTGCCACCACCGACAAAATTGACTACCTCGATTCGGTCGCCTTCGCACACGGTGACCGTATCCAGTTGTTCCCGTTTCACCACAATGAGGTTGTGTTCCACGGCCACTCGGCGTGTATCGATTTCGAGTTGTTCCAGAAGACTACTTAAAGAGAGTGATTCGGCGATTTCGAAATCCTCTCCATTAAGGACGATCTTCATACCGGTCAGAGTACTAAGCCCCTTGGGTTGAAGTCAAGGCTAAGCACTTGCCTTACAGCAGGTTACAAAAATAGTCAGCCTGACGTTCCAACTACACCATCAAGTGGACTACTCGCGGCTGCATGCATACGTCGGCCAATTCGCCCAGCGCCATACGCTAGTCGACCGGCTCGAACGGCAAGCTTCATTGCTTCGGCCATGGCAACTGGATCGTCAGCACCTGCGATCGCCGTATTCATGAGCACCGCGTCCGCTCCAAGCTCCATCGTGATGGCAGCGTCGGACGCTGTTCCAACTCCTGCATCGACGATGACAGGCACGCCTGCTGATTCCCGAATAATCTGGATATTGTTTGAATTTTGGATTCCCAAGCCTGAGCCAATAGGAGCGCCGAGGGGCATAACAGCCGCTGCCCCCGCTTCTTCGAGTTTTCGGCAGATGACAGGATCGTCATTCGTGTAAGGGAGTACTACAAATCCTTCACTGACTAGAGTGTGTGTGGCCTCAAGTAGGGCTTCATTGTCTGGAAATAATGTCCGCTCATCGCCGATAACTTCCAATTTAACCCATTCAGAAAGTCCAGCTTCACGTCCCAGCCTGGCGGTACGCACGGCATCTTCAGCGGTATAGCAACCTGCTGTATTGGGTAAGAGATGGTAGCGTGTGGTATCGATGTAGTCTAACAATGAACCTTGACTACGGTCAGTGATATTAATCCGACGCACTGCCACTGTGATCATTTCTGCACCGGAGGCCTCATGTGCTTTTACCATTATGTCAGGAGACGAATATTTTCCTGTACCGACGATTAGTCGAGACTGAAATTTCTTACCGGCAATAATGAGCGAATCGTGACTCATAAACAATCTCACAAAACGATGAACTAGGTAGACGCGCTTGCTCTGAGTGTGCCACCACCGACAAAATTGACTACCTCGATTCGGTCGCCTTCGCACACGGTGACCGTATCCAGTTGTTCCCGTTTCACCACAATGAGGTTGTGTTCCACGGCCACTCGGCGTGTATCGATTTCGAGTTGTTCCAGAAGACTACTTAAAGAGAGTGATTCGGCGATTTCGAAATCCTCTCCATTAAGGACGATCTTCATACCGGTCAGAGTACTAAGCCCCTTGGGTTGAAGTCAAGGCTAAGCACTTGCCTTACAGCAGGTTACAAAAATAAATTAGAATCCTTTTACAGTTGATGAGTTTTTAGAGTTCATCCAAGATGTCAACTGTGGTTCCCATTTCATTGAGGATCTGACGAGTGGTGTCACATCCATCAGAGTGTAAGTGAGGGAGCGGGGCCTTAACTAGCTTGGTGTTGTTTATTGCTAGATCAATAACTCGCAGATAATCAGTCTGCATACACTTTAACGTATGATGTGTAGCCCAGAAAGCCCGTGCTTGTTTACCAAGTTCTTGTCTTAGTTTCGCGTCTCGCGCCAGCCGGTACATGGCAATCTGTAAGGAATTTTCCTCATCCATAATGTCGATACTTACACAAAGTGGCGTCTTGGATTGCATGTTGGTATCAAGGTTAGAAATATTCTCCTGAGATATTGATGCATCAGAACCTGCCGAAAGCGTCCACGTCCCTCGTGTGACGAGCGCTGGTAGGTCGATTGTGTGATGAAGATCAGTGACGATTGTGGCACGGCCTGAGGCTAGGCAACGTAACCATGATGCGGATGTTTCACCAGATGATGGCCAACGCATACATAGGCAAACATCAACACATGACATATAAGCGTCCAAGTCGCTATTGCTAACGAATCCAGTGAATGTTACGCGATCAGCAACACCTAAACGTCGAGCTTCTTCGACCGCGTCATAGTAGGGCGCTGATTCTCCAACAAGGAGAAGGTGAATTTGAGGTATTAATCGACTGGTTGCTGCCAGTGCTCTGAACGTTTGCGAGATTCGTTTCTCGGGTGTAATTTTACCGAACGCAGCAAATACCACAGCTTCTCTAGGAATATTGTGCTTGGCTCGTAGGTCTTCTTTGCTTCGGGCGACAGAATTATCAGACACTCCCATACGGATTCGCTCGATGCACGCAGTTGGAAACTGCTCGTTGAGATCTCGAACAAGCGTCATGTTATGAAGGGCCAAGACTTTGGCTGAATTCACGACAGTTCGTAACATCGGCCAAAAGTAATTTAGTGACCCCAAGAGACCTGATATTCCAAGGTACGCAATGTCGCATTTTGCATCAGGATGGTTGTACTCGAATTCTGCTCGATAATCGTTGTAACGCTTCTGTTGAAATAGTAAGCGCGCTCTAGCCTGGTGTAATTGACCGTCGTGAAGGACGACGAGACCGGGGTAACGGAACATGTAAGGCCAAATGTAGTCGTGGCAGGTCGCGTTACCCAGTTGGTAGACAATTAAATCGTAAGGGTTTTTCTTATGCCGCCATAAGAAATCGTGCGCGCTAATTCGTCGACCCGATTCTTCCTGCTTCAATGGTAATTGTGATGAATCAACAACGATATCGACATCATAACTTTCTGTTATCGAATCAAGAATTTCAACGCTGTAGGTGGCGATTCCTGAGCGTTCTGGTGGAAGTGGCGTAAACCAGGCGAGTCGTTTCATAGCTTTTGGTTGGTCTAGGTGAGTATATATTCCATATTCGTAATCAGAATGTTACGAGCAAATGGAATATCTGGAATCTTTGCTACTAGTGAAGCCGGAAGTATTTTCTTTGCCAGTTTACTAATTTCAAGATCTTCACGAACGAGTTCGAAGCCGGCATCCGCAATGTGCTGCCTAAGATTTTTCAGTGTGACAAGGTATACCAGATCGTCAATATTTTCTTCATGACGTTTTGCCTTGGCTAAGAATGACGAGTCGTCATGTGTGGCCCGCAGACTTTTCGGTGCGTGTTTAGCAAGCCAGCACGAGACCTGAAAAGCTGCGCGTCGTCCAAGAAGCAAATACAAGGGAATTGGCCATTTGAGACGAGGCAAATGGACACCGCTTGGAGAGAGGTAAGGTGCTGTTTCGAGAAATAGGCGTCCACCGGGACGTAGCACTCGACGGGCTTCTCGGAAATAGTCGCTTGGATTCGAGACATGCTCAATGACCGCATGCGAGAGGATCAGATCAAAACTATCATTAGGAAATGGAAGCTCCGAGCCATTGGCTTGTGCGAATCTGATGTTTTTGGCATCACGTTCCTTTGCGAGTTGTCTACCTACCTGTGCGAATCTATCAGAGAGATCGATGCCGATTACAAAATCCGTTTCTTCCGCAAACGAAACACTCATGCCACCGCTTCCGCAACCGTCATCGAGAACTCGACCGAATTGAGTAATACCAGCTCTTTCTAAGTATCGTAAAAGTTTTGCACTGCGCCAGTACTCAAACACGGCATAGTGATAATCGGAACGGAAACGTATGGCACCGTGTGATTGAATTGCTGTTTGGTCGATATGTCTCATAGTGTTTTTACTTCACAACAAAAACTTACATCAATCTATACGATCAGTAGTTGACTCATTCCTTTCGTTTTTACTCAGGCCTGACTTAACAGGTTTTACGATGCCAGGTAAGGTCTGCACTATAAATTCTCTGATTTCCCCGAGTTCTGTTGGCTTGAAAAATTTAAGCGCAAATAAGCCGGCAGGGAATATCGCAATTAGCGCGATGGTCATTAAGATTGACACAATGACTGATGGTGCTGAAAGTAAAGTCATTATTCCATATAAGATCGCTCCGACGAGGGTAGCTTTTATGAGACGGGCCCACTCGTACGGGATGGCGTAATAGCGCTGTGCAAAATGGCTAAGCACAACGACAAGTGTCAGTTGACCTAACACCGCACCTGTTGCGGCTCCCAAGAGACCCCACTGCGGTATAAGCAGCAGGTAACCTCCAACACTGACTAGGACTGAGGCAAAAGTCGCCAAGGGGTATACATAGGTTTGCTTGCTGACATTGAGCGAAGTTGAGATGAACATTGATGTTGACTGGATTGCCATACCTAAGACGAGCAGCGGTACAATCTTTGCTCCACCATGGAATGTCTCTGGTGTCATGAATTTCACAAGGAATTCGGATAGGCCGGCTATGACGAGGGTAACGAATACGAGTACACCGAAAGCGTAGGTTCCCAAACGTGCGAATAATTTCGAGGCATTTTTTCCCTTCATTCTTTCAAAGGCAAAAGGCATCCAGGCTGTGTTGAAGGCCTCAGGGTATAACTTGATCACTGAAGCGATACTTGTACCAATGAGATAGACACCAACTTGTTCAAGCGGAAGATATAAACTTAGAAAAACGCGGTCTCCCATAGCTGCGCCTTGATGTAGTAATCCTTGTGGAACCCGCGGAAATCCAAATCGGAGTGCTTCTCGCGCCATATTCCATGAAAAGCGCCACTTGGTCATTTGGCGAAATGTCTTTTGTAAGCTCAGAATCAGAATTATCGAAACGATAAGGTCGGCGAGCATGATCCCAGTGATGCTCCACCTAAGACCGATTACGAGTACTAAACGTGCGACGACGGTGCCGAAAGATCGAATGAACGTTAACATTGCGAACCAGCGGGAGCGTTCCTGGATGCGTAACAAACTGAATGGAAGAAATAAGAATCCGCTCACAAATCTGTTACCGACAAGCAAAAGGAGTGCGAGATCATAAGCTTGCGAGCCAAAAAGTTTTTCCGTAACGAATGGAAAGCATGCCACCAGTGCAAGTGTTACCAAACCGTTAACAAGCAACATGAAGATAACGATCGTGCCTGCCAAAGTTTGTCGGTCATTGGGACTCGAATAGTCGTAGTACAAACGGAGAAATGATGTATCGAGACCCCATCGGTACAAGGGTTTCAATAAAGCTTCGACAACTAGCAGGAGGGCAAGGGCGCCATACTCGGCTGGTGATAATACACGGGTATATAGAGGAAGCAGAATGAAATTGATTCCAAGTACGGCCACATCAGCCGATCCATACACGAACAGCTGGCCGGAGAGTCGACGAACGTTGTTAAACATGCAGGCGGATTATAGCTGATGTACATCGTAAGAACTGGAATACGTTACATTTGAGTTGGACGAAGGTGCACACTGGTATAGGAATAGTCCATCTACAACCGTGGCGGTTTTGTGCGTAAGAGGACTTTGTAAGGCAGATATTGCTGCATTCCAGCACAAACGCTCTATTGTCTAGTCCAGTGGGATAACAGCTGGATGGGCAGAAGAAAACGATCAACGAGGATTTGTTTTACCGTGGTCGGGTAAGGAGCAAGTTCATCGTAACCGTGCATAGACAGTTGGTACTGTGTAAGAAAAAGCATATTCGACAAGATAAGAAAAATAGCGACTGCTCGAATTCGAGCCTGCCATCGCTGCCAATCCAGCGTGCTGACAAGAGCTGTCAAACCAAGCGCGAATAAAGGGGTCATGCTAATGAAACGTCGCGCACCAAATGCCTCACCGGCCCACCAATCAATAACTGACGCGTTGATGTAGATCGTGGTTGTTATAAGGCCAACGCTACACCAGCCGACGAGTCCGTGTTGTCTAGCGAGATACACTAGCCCGATTACCGCTGGGATGAGTGCAGGAGTCCATGAAAAAAGACCGTGCCTGGTAGAAAATAAGACCTCCGCAACCTGAGGTGATCCCCATCGCATGAAATCTTCACCTTGTGGTGTTAGTAGCAGCTGGCCGTACATTTGCTGCCAGGCGATCATTTGTGGAAGAAATACTACGAATGCTGCAGCACTCACCAGAATCAGACGTTGCATCGCGTGATTGATTGAGATTTTTTTTCGTGCGATTTCATGTACAAGCTCGAAAGTCGGTAAGAGCAAAAGAACCCCATCCTGCCAGCGCACGAGCATCGTTAAGCCACCCAGTGCGCCAAGCATCGCATAGCGTGTCAATTTGTGGTTTTCAATCGTGCGTAGCCAAACGAATATGAAAACTGAGACTGAAAATAGGGCAGTAGCATGCGAGTATGCGGGAGATATGAGGTTGTAGTAAATCGTGGGTGTGGCGAGCCACGCAACGAGAGTTGCCCATAAAGCTGCAGGTTTTGGGTATAGCTGCATGCAGATTTTGTAGCAGAGGTAGATTCCTATCGCGCCGTATGTGAGACCAGCGATTCCAGCTGAAAGTTGAAATGGCATCGCCACGCCATCAAACGGGATACTGAATCCGAGTACCTGTGCTAAAGCCACTAGTCCACACGAAATAAGGAAAAATGGGAGCCAGAGGAGAGCGGGTCCTATCGACATTAAATTGACTGCTAGGCCGGTTGGAGTTCGTGAGGATAACCAAATATTTGACGCGTTTGATGTGCCATATAAAAGGCGATAATCGTTTATGAAATTAACGTCACGATCAAAAACTAAGGATCGTAAGTAAGCGTAATACTGGATTGCATCACCATTCATGATTTGGTCGTTCCGCTCCAGTGATGAGGTCATCGCTAGGATGTACGCGAACGCCAGAACTGCACCAATGACAATAAGGGTGCGAATTGGACGTTGTTCAAGACGTTGCAGGTTTAAAAGGTAAGACACAACGGCGGTCCTTGCGCTGATGCAGCGATTATATCGTAAACAAATTAATCCAAGCATGTTCCGCGTCCTTTTTCTGGACATGGTAATGTGAGTCCAGACTGTATGCTTCAGGCTGAGTTTGATGTGAATCATCGGGACAATGAGCAGGTAAAAGTGCGCAAGATTGCGTTGTGGGTGTGTGGAATTGCCCTGTGCGTATATACAGTTACGACGGGCGGCAGTTTTGCAACGGACCTCGCAAGTTTCGAAGTAACGAAGAATCTAGCACAGCGTGGATCTTTTGCGATGTCTTACGACGTGTTAGCGACTGAAGCGGAGCGAGGCGTTGATGGTCAGTACTATGCTCCGGTTGGCATCGGGCATCCTCTTTTCAGCTTGCCGTTTTATCTCGGTTCTCGGGCGCTGCAATCTTTAAGTGTAGTTAAGATTGGTAAACCTGAAACACTCGACAAAGCAGCTGTTGTCATCGGGAGTGCTGTGGCTGCTGCTTTCTGTGCGCCACTAGCTTTCTTGTTTGCGTGGCGGCTCAGTGGTTCACTTGAAGGAGCTCTGGTTGCGACAGCGAGTCTTGCATTCGGCACAATACTGTGGCCGTATTCAAAATTTGGGTTTAACGCACCCTTAGCAACCTGTTGTTTGTTAGGTGCGACTCTTTGTACTTGGATAGGTGTTCGAGATTACCGCTCGTACCTGCTGATCATTGGAGGTGCACTTCAAGGCCTGGCATTACTGACTCGTCACGAACTGGGTGTGATGATAGTACCGATTTGTGTCTGGCTTGTAGCAGAGTCTCGGCACGACCGGCAGCTAATGTTGAGGCGTTTGATTTTGTTTGGCTTACCATTTGTGATCGCAGTGGGTGGATGGATGTGGTACAACGCAAGCCGGTTTGGTCATCCATTCGATACAGGGTTACTACGTGACCCTAATGTACGTTTCGACAGTTCATTTCTTGTGGGTTTACATGGTTTATTAGCGAGCCCTGGTCGGTCACTTTTTCTCTATGCTCCCATTACGATGGTCGGTCTGCTGGCCTTGAAACGGCTCGCCATGCAAGATCGCGCCACAGCTCTACTATTTGGTCTACAAATCTTGATACTGACTTCATTGATTGCCAAGATGCATCAGTGGGATGGCGGTGAAAGTTATGGTCCTCGGTACTTGGTCCCACTGCTTCCGTATCTAACGATTCCTGTATCCATACTTTTTCCGTTAGGGCAGAAGACCGTGCGTCGCCGTGTTTTATTTACGACACTCGCAATGAGCGTGTTTGTGCAACTCCCAGGAGTGCTTGTCGATTACTCCAAGATTCAAAATGCCTTTGCGGGACAAACCGAAGGTTATTCAATTCAAATGAGTCGGTACTCGTGGGAAGCTACGCCGCTTGTATTAAATGCCAAGTCTGCATTGAAAGGCGTTCCACGAAACGTAGGGCATCTAATGGGAATGGCTGCACCACCAACCGTTGTGCAATCCGGTCAAGAAACTCAGCGCGATTTTTCTCAGCAATTCGTATTTAGTCTCGATTTTTGGTGGTTGTACCTCTATTATCTCGGAGTGATTCCTGCCTGGTTGTCAGTTATGGCAGGTATTTTTCCTTTGATGATCGCGAGTTATCTGATTTACATGGTGGGCAGATCGCTTCGATCATTTTCAAATTCTAATCCATGATCCTTCCTCGTAACCCGTCACCAGTGAAAACATCGCGGGCTGTAAAACGTGCCGCACGACTTGTGTTTCTTTTCAGTCTCTGCCTTTATGCTGCTACGACCGGTGGCAGTATGGCAACTGACATCATGACTTACGAGGTCACTAAAGCGATCGTCGAACAGAATTCGGTTGCCTTGCCATACAACGTTTTTGGTATGGATGCGCATCGCGGTGTTGACGGGCGTTACTACGCACCTTACGGAATCGGTCATGCGCTGTACTCGGTGCCTTTCTATTTGCTCGGCCGCGTTGCTGATCATTTTACTGAAGGAAGCATTGGTCGTTCCGAGTCTGTCAGAAAGGCTGGGATGACCCTCGGTAGTGTGGTTGCGGCAGCAATCTCGGTCTGGTTAATGTTTTGGTTCGCTTTTGCTCTTACCGGTCGCAGCGGTCCGTCAGTTATGACTGCGCTCTCCCTTGGTTGTGCGACAGCGCTCTGGCCCTACGCGAAGTTTGGTTTCAATGCCCCACTCGCGACACTGTGTGTCCTCGGGGCTGTGTATGCAGCCTGGCACGGCGCTCGATCTCGCCAAGTTCACACTCTAGTGCTAAGTGGTGTTGGTATAGGTGTCGCACTACTTGTACGTCATGAACTTGTTTTGATCTCGTTACCAATAGCACTTTGGCTTGCGCTCGAATCATGGCCTGATTGGCGCCGTGCGCTCAGGCAAATCTCCATGGTGGCCACGCCGGCAGTTGTCGCGGTTATGATTACTGGTTATTACAACTGGATCCGGTTTGGCAATGTTTTTGATACTGGGTATCTGCGTGACCATACGGCAGGATTCTCCTCCTTCTTCGAAGGTGCATTAGGCTTGCTATTCAGTCCTGGTGGATCGTTCTTCCTGTACTCACCGTTGCTCATTCTGGGGACAGTTGCTCTATACGAATTGACACGCCGAGACCGAAACTTTGGTATTTTGCTGGGAGGCGTTTCCCTCGTGATGTTTTGTTTTTACGCATCTCTTGAGCATTGGGATGCCGATCGGTCGTACGGACCAAGGTACCTGTTACCATTAGCTCCTATGCTGTGTCTTCCTTTAGTGCGATGGTTCGCATGTACGACTGGAGATATGAGGCGACGTGCCGTCATGATTGGATTGGCTTTGAGTTTTATGGTGCAGTTGCCAGGCGTGCTAGTAGATTTTTCAAAAGTTGGCAATACGCCTGAGATTGGGTATCAAACGCGTGAAGTGCGTCGCTGGCAATGGCCATCTTCGTCGTTCGCTCTTAATTTGAAGGCAGCAACTGTCGCCGTTCCGACGAACTTTCGGTTTTTGACCGGTATTGATCCATCTCCACCACGAGAACCAGCAGTTGGACTTGCTCGTGATTATTCATCTCAATTTTCGTACAGTCTGGATTTTTGGTGGGTCTACTTGTTTTTTTTGACTACCGTTTCAGGGGCAACCAGTTTGTTGCTGGGTATAGCATCGCTCGGTTCTGCCGGCGCACTTCTTTTGATGCTTCGCCGTACCGTTATCCACCTAGACTGATGTCGGCATAAATCTCGATACGGTCGATGCCACCAACTGAATTTGGCTGTCGGTGAGATTTGGATGGAGTGGTAATGAAAGCAGTTCGTTGCAGAGACGGTTTGCAGCTGGGCAGTCCACTTTATAGTTAGTAAACGCCGGTTGTTGTGGAATTGGGGTTGGGTAATGAATCAAGGTGTAGATTCCATTCGACCTTAAATATTCTTGAAGCCGGTTTCGTTCAGTCGAACGGACAGGAAACAAATGATAGACGTGACCTGCGTCCACTTCAGCTGGTATCCGCACGCTAGTTTTATTGAGGTTGGTTCGATAAAAAGCTGCCAAGACTCTTCGTCTTTCAGTCCATTGGCGTAGGAAAGGCAGTTTTGCTCGAAGTACTGCAGCTTGAATTTCATCAAGGCGTGAATTCACACCCATAGACTCGTGGTGGTTTGGCGACGACTGGCCCCCAATGCGAAAGCGGCGAATTTTTTCAGCAAGTATCGTATCGTTGGTTCCAACGATTCCTCCGTCTCCGATAGCCCCGAGATTTTTTGTAGGATAGAAACTGAACGCTCCGCCACTACCAAATGTGCCAACGGGACGTCCCTGGCAGGTTGCGAGGTGCGCTTGACAACAATCCTCAACGACTGCCAAGCCATGACGTCTTGCAAGATTCATAATGGCAGGCATCTCCGCCGCTTGACCGAAGAGATGCACTGGTAAGATCGCGGCAGTCTTTGGCCCGATTGCCGCGCTCACTGCGGATGGATCCAGAGTCAGTCGTTCCGCATCGATATCCGCAAAGACCGGAGTAGCACCAACCATCACAATCGCCATTGCTGTAAACGCTGCTGAAAGTGGTGTTGTAATGACTTCATCCCCAGGCCCAATATTGAGCCCTTTTAGTATTAGAGATAGTGCGTCGGTGCCATTTCCGACTCCAACAGCTTGCGCCAGATTAGACGCAGCAGCAAATTCCTGTTCAAATTCCTCAACCTCTGAACCCAATACGAACGATCCACTTTTTAAGACACGTTTAATCGAAATCTCTATAGCTTCAGTCACTTTGTCAGACTGCAGATTCAGGAATGGAATTTCTTTAACACTCATGACTTTAAGATTCGTTTGCGTGGGTGGCATCAACGTAATGACGCAGATTTTTTCGATAAAATTCTAGTGTGGATAAAAAGCCATCTCGCAATGGAGTTTTCGCTGTCCAGCCAACCGCATTCTTGAATTTAGTTGAGTCAGCGTAAAAATTTCCTATATCAATGGCCTTCTTGTCCTCTGGCCAAGTAACGTACCGGACAGTACCAGCATGAGCTATCTCGAGTAAGAGTTTTACGAGATCTCGATGGCTAATCGGCTCTATACCTCCAACGTTATAGACATTGCCATTGCATGTATCTGATGCGCCTGCTTCAAGAAATGCCTCAGCCGCGTCGTCTACGTAGACGAAATCACGCAGTTGTGACCCGTCGCCGTAAACCTGTATTTCACCGTTTTCAAGCGCCAGACGAATAAACCATCCAATGAAACCCTGTCGGTCGTGTTTGATGAGCTGGCGAGGACCGTAGATATTCGTCAGTCTGAGCGAACAGGCACGAATGTCGAATATGTTGTTGTACACTAGATGGTAGTACTCCCCCGCAACTTTGTTAATACCGTTGACATCAACCGGTCGAACTAGGTGTTCTTCAGTTACTGGGAGATGGTCCGTGTGACCGTACACCTGTCTGGTACCAGCGAAAACAACTTTCACTCCAGGGTTGTGCTTTCTGCACGCTTCTAACAGTGATAGCTGGCTGCGGCAATTAATTTCCAAGTCAGTATGGGGGTCTCTCATGCTATCGAGATGGCTGACTTGACCTGCAAGGTTGAAGATTACATCTCGGTCACGCACAAGATGATCTGTGGAATGCTCATCTCTCATATCGACCACATGCACTGACACTTGGTCTTCAATGCCATGTATGTTGTAGGGATTGCCCCCGTAATCCGGAATAAGAGAATCAATAATCACAACGTCCGCATCTAGGGCCACAAGTCGATGAGCCAGGTTACTACCTATGAAACCGAGACCACCGGTGATCAGGACTTTACGACCGGCATAAAAGGTGTCGTACCCTCTTGTCACGAGTGCTCCTTCTTGCCTTTTTCCCAGACAAGTTTGCGCCAGAGTTTTAGCACGTCAATAGCCGTCCGAAACACTCTCCTAAAATTGAAAAACTGAGATTTGCCATAGGCGCGATGGTAATGATGTACTGGGACTTCAACGATGGAGTATCCAGCATCTTGAACTTTTTTCATTATCTCCAGGCAAATTACACCGCTGTTTTGTGTGAGGGAGACACGCTCGAAAATACTACGACGAAGAAGTCGAAAATCGCAGTCAACATCTCGAATCTGTAGGCCAAACAAGATCTTGACAAGATAATGGTAGCACCGACCGATTATGATTCGGTGGAGTGGATCTGAGCGACTAATCTTGTAGCCATTTACCAGATCGGCGTCATCACTTAAGTGATTCCATAAACTAACTATTTCACGCGGGTCGTACTGGGCATCACCGTCTGTATAAAACACCAATGATTTACTGGCTGAGGAAAACCCGGTTCTGAGTGCCGCGCCATAACCTATGTTCTCGGAATGATTAATTACCCGAAGTCTTGAATAAACGCGCTCTAATTCGCTTAGAACATCACTAGTAGAATCAGTGCTGCCATCGTTCACCACGATGATTTCATAGTCCTCCGTGAGTTGTCGCGCGGTTGTTATGGCGCTGATGACCATACTGGCGATAGTTCCTCCGTCGTTATAGGCGGGGAAAAACATGGTTAGTCCAGCAGCGTGTTCTTTATTGGTTATGTGTGCCATCATGCCATTTAAATAGGCAATATATTGGCCAGAATATGGTGTGCGACTCGACGAAGCACAACGAGCCAGAAGCAACTAAATTTTACATCATACGCATCATTAGAATAGCTGAACAACGTATGCTGATTCTGTTTTGAATTGGTTTTTCTGTTTGGTGGTTACTATATCATTATCGTAACTAACGATGACCGACGGCTCCATCATTCCAGATTCCGGTGAGGATGTAATTATTGACTAGCCAGGCAATTGACAGGCTCTTCTCATTCCTTAAACAGGATTCGTCTCGTTGGCGAGCGCTTGTCTTGATCTTTGTATTGTCGTTGCCGGCTGTAACCACTCGGTTATATGCGTCCGACGAAATCCAGTATTTTGCGTACCTCAGGTCGCTTTGGTTCGATCAGGATTTATCGTTCGAGAATGAGTATCGACATTTTTATGATCGTGGTGTTGCGAAGACGTTTGGGTTTCAAGAAACGTTCCTCGAAATGACGACTTCAACAGGTTTACGATATAACTTTGGAACCATTGGCTCAGCGATTCTGTGGGCGCCATTTTATGCGGTGGGTGATTCCGTAGCTCGCATCATGCGGGCTAGCGGGTCCGATGTAGCTGTAGATGGATATTCTGCGCCGTATATTACTGCTGTAACTCTTGGGTCAGCCGTGTATGGATTTTTGGCGCTTGTTTTATCGATCGTTGCTGCGCATCGGATTGTGGGGAGCGGTATAGTCCCAGCATTGTTTGTCTGGTTCGGAACACCATTATTCTTTTACATGTACATTGCTCCGGGTATGGCGCATGCATGCTCTGCATTCGCTGTTGCTGCGTTCGTAGTAACGTGGTTGCGCGTTCGTGAAAGATGGTCAATACAGGGCACGGCTCTTCTCGGCTGTTTTGCTGCTCTCATGGTAATGGTTCGTGAGCAAGATGTATTTTTTCTCATCGGACCAATCGTTGATTTTATCTGGTCGTCTTGGAAAGATGTCCGGGGGCCAAATCCCTCAGAACGTTCATTTTTGCCTCGTATTCAGACTGCCATTGTCGGAGTGTTGGTTGCATGTTTTGTTTACCTACCGCAAGTAATTAGCTACATCGTCTTAAATGGGCATATCGGTCCACCAAATGTCATTCAGACAAAAATGGACTGGACGGCACCCTATGCGGGCCTTGTGTTGTTGTCGTCCGAGCATGGGTTGATTGTGTGGACCCCATTGGTCCTGCTAAGTCTGTGCGGCCTGATTCTACTCGCGATACGAAATCGTGAAGAGGGCTCTGGTCTTACTAGAATGTCTCATGTGACTTTAGGTTTGTTGCTTATGGCCGTGACACAAGTTTACGTAACAGGCAGTCTGTCATCCTGGGCCTCGGCCGGTGCCTTTGGTCAACGACGTTTTGTAGGTGCAACCGTTATATTGGTTATCGGTTTAGCTGCGTTTCTGAAGTTTGTCAGGTCTGGCTGGCAACGTCAGGCGTTAGGATGCCTTATCGGTTTATGCATCTGGTGGAATATCGGTCTGATGGTTCAATTTGGAAGTGGAATGATGGATCGGCAAAAAATTGAACTCCAAAAGAACGCGTATAATTCGTTCGTTCGGGTACCACAAGAACTACCGAGTCTTGCTTATCGATACTTTTTTAATAGGCACTCATTCTACGAGCCCCATAACGAATGAATCAAAGCTTAAAGCTTCTGTACCTTGCCGACATTCGCTTTCCCCTTGAACGCGCGAATGGCATCCAAACAATGGAAGCTTGTCATGCGGCAGCTTCTTTTGGCCACGACGTAACCCTTCTTGTTCGCGCAGATACTAGACGTCCTTCCCGTGACCCATTTGATTTCTACGATTTGCGTCCCATTGAAACCCTGCATTTGTGCCAAGTGCAAGTTTGGGGAACACATCAGATGCGCCGCGTGGGCTACCTACTTCACGTAATTTTCAGAGTACTTGCTTGTCAAAGCTATGATGCAATCTTAACTCGTGACCTTGGTGTTGCAAGTATCTTGCTCAGATTGCCGGGCTCAAAGATTCCGCCAGTGATATACGAGTCTCACAACTTTGATCCACTCGTCGCCGAATCCTTATCATCTGTCGTTTCGGGTGGTCGGGCAGCTAGTGAAGCAAAGCGCCGAAGACTGCTGGCTCGTGAAGAAAGGGTCTGGTGCCAAGCGGATGGATACATTTCGACGACACAAGGCCTTTACACAGAATTAATCAAGAGATTTGGTCTTCGACAGCGAGCAGTTGTGATTCCTAATGGGGTGCGGATTCCTGCTGAGCGAGCGTTCGTTTCGCCGAAAGAGTCCTCCGAGCCACTACTTGTGTATGCGGGGCATCTCTATCCTTGGAAAGGCGTTGACGTTATTGTTCATTCACTTCAATTTCTGTCAAAAGTGCGACTTGTGATCGTTGGCGGTGTTCCGTCTGAAGATGATCTGGGACGATTACACGAGTTGGCCCGCGAACTTGGTGTACATAAGCGAATAACTTTCACTGGATTGGTACCACGAAAACGTGTTCCAAGTCTTCTTGCGGATGGTGATGTTCTGGTGCTTCCGACTCTCGCTGTGGGATCGTTAGGGAACTATACGTCGCCGTTGAAACTCTTCGAGTACATGGCATCTGGTAAGCCAATAGTTGCGTCGAATATACCAGCCATTCGTGAAGTATTGACGGATGAACACAATGCCGTACTTGTAGAGCCGGGCGACGGAGAAGCCCTGGGACGAGGTATCAAGCGGGTAATTAGTGATCAAGACTTCGCAGGAAGGATTGCTCGTTGTGCATTCGACGAGGCGACAAATTACAGCTGGAACCAGCGTGCCGAGCAAGTCATGGACCTCCTTACAGCGGTTGTGCAGGATCGTCATCGACAAAACTGAGAGATTTATCTTCCGATGATATCTGAAGAATTGCGGTCACTCGTAAGGTGTCCTGATTGTCGAGGTCGTCTGCAGAGGAGCAGTAGTGAGCTAATGTGTCCGAAGTGCGATCGTCATTACCCGACTGCTGACCATAGCTTCTTGGACCTGCGACCAAGTTCAAGGTTTGATGAGACCACTAAATATCTTGATGAGAAATTACACGAAGATGAGAGATACGAGACTGTTTCTCAGCCACTTCTTTCGACGGCAATCCGTAATGACATGCTGAATAAATTTTTGGATTTCGAGGCTGGAGATCGTGTGCTTGACCTTGGCTGTGGGAGTGGACGCTTCTTAGTTTGGAATACGCTTCCGAGAATACATCTGGTCGGTATTGATGTTAGTCCGCATTTTGCTCTTGAAGCCAGGAACAATATAGACCTACTGCTCGGAGATCTTCGGCGCCTTCCCGTCGAGGATGGTGCTTTTTCCAAGGCTTATTCGTTTGATGTCCTCGAGCACTTGTCTCGAGACGATCTCGTGAGCATGCTTGACGAGGCTAATCGAGTTTTAAAGCCAGGTGGTCGGTTATTTGTTTACAGTCACGTGCGTCAGAATTCTATCTTGGCAATAGGATTACGTACGATTAATCGGCTCGCTAGCGGTCTCGAAGCGATCGGTTTATTGGATCTAACCCACGAGCGACTACGGAAATCTGATCATCGAAATCCGCTTGCCGATATTGATGACCTACATAGTCTTGTGACAGTGGCTGGATTTAGTGTACGACGTATTCGGTACTACACGCCGCTCATTGGTGGTGTTATAGAAAATATCCTGCTTCGCGTAGCTGAACACGCCCTGTTGAATCGGATCAAAGCACGAAAGGTCATTGGAGCTGGTGAAACCGGAAAAGGTCATGCTTCCCCGTCGAACCCTATGCAAATTGCGCGGGCTGACGCAAAGCGCTGGATTGCTAAGCGTGGTGTTGTCTACCTAGTGTTACGATGCATGACTTGGTTAATGAAAATCGATTTATGGTTATTCGGTCGGATTAAGTCCGGACCGTTTTTCGCCCTACTTGAAAAGACATCGACCTCTTCATCGACGTGACGACTGATGCGCATTCTTTACGTGGCACCTGATCAGCTCATACCTGGCACGCAAGGTGGTTCAGTGCATGTTGCGTCAGTGGCTGATGGGCTTGCAGCACGTGGACATGATGTGCATGTGCTGGCAACGCCTAGCGAGGGTGCATTTCCTTCCGGTGCGGTGCATTGGTACGATGCCAGACCGCCGATGGGGATGCAGAAGTTGCGATTGCTGCGATCTGCTCGGGTGCTGACGAGGGCACGGTCGGTTCAACCCGACGTGATTATCGAGCGCTATTACAATTTTGGTGGGGAAGGGCTTCTAGCAGCCTCGACGGTGGGGGCACTCGCAGTGCTTGAGGTAAACGCGCCAATCATCGATTATGCCGGTTCTCCGAAGCAGTGGGTCGATCGGGCACTGGTGGTTCAGCCAATGCGACGATGGCGGAACTGGCAATGTACGCACACCGACCTGATTGTTACACCACTCTCTGACATTGTGCCGGAGTCTGTGCCTCGTGAACGAATACTTGAAATCGAGTGGGGCGCCGACACAGCACGTTTTCATCCCTCTGCTGAGGGCGTTATACCATTTCATCGTGAGGCAGGAGAGATAGTTGTTGTTTTTTCAGGTGCGTTCCGCGCGTGGCATGGTGCCATACATCTGGTGCGTGCCGTGGCTCAATTACAGGCTTCCGGAAGACACGACATCAAGGCTGTGTTCATTGGTGATGGTCCTGAGTTGAAACACGTTCGGCATGAAGCGTCTGGTTTAACCGGAGTTATATTTACTGGGCGTTTGCCACACAACCAAATGCCAGCATGTCTTGCAGCTGCTGATATTGGTGTGGCGCCTTTCGATGTGGCTGCCTTTGGACCCCTATCACTGGGATTCTTTTGGTCTCCACTGAAAGTCTTCGAGTACATGGCTGCAGGACTTCCGGTAGTAGCACCAAATATTGATCGGCTCTCACAGTTGATTGAAGATGGACAGGAAGGCGTCTTGTACGATGCTTCAGATCCTAAAGCTCTCGCTGGGGCGTTAGTTGAACTTGCCGATTCGGCCAATCGCCAGAAGCTGGCTGTAGCTGCTCGGCATCGAGCTGTGAAACATTATGGATGGGATAGTCATTGTCTCAAGCTTGAACAAGGTATTCGAGATGCGCTCAATCGACGGACAAGTGTGGGATAGTTACTTCACCTGGAGTTGTGTCAAGCGTGTCAGAAATGCTCAGTAACCCGTTGCGTGTCCTAATTAGTACCGATGCCTTTCCGCCGGTATGCGGTGGCAGTGGATGGAGCACGTATGAATTAGCCAGGGCATTACGGGCAGCTGGACACCATGTTTTGGTCACTCGACCACGTGTTGATCAATCGTCTAGCGTGGATGTCGCGGTTTATGACGGTTTTCAGGTTTTAGATTATCAAGCGTACAGTCTTGACATTCCCTATGTACGGAACTACTTCAAGAGTGAAAGACTTTCTCGACGGTATGGTAATTTTCTTCGAACGCTTATACGAGCAGAGAGAGTTTCCGTGGTACATGCGCAACACCGATTGAGTGGACCACCATCAATTGCTGCAGCGAACGCTGAAGGTGTTCCTGTTGTTTGTACGGTTCGTGACTATTGGCCGATCTGCTATTGGTCCGATTTGATTCATGATTACAAAGTGACCACGTTATGCCCTGGTTGTTCCACAGGAATGATGACTCAGTGCGTGCGGCCAAGAGCGGGTTTGGCGTGGCCTCTCGCTTTACCGATGATCCCATATATGAAGGCGAATTTATCGATGAAGCGGCGTGCCCTTAGTCAGACTTCTGCGGTTATAGCAGTGAGCACATCAATGGCGGACAATCTGCGCGCTCGCGCGCCAGAGTTACGTAGGACTCGAATCGAGCAGATTCCGAATCCTATAAATGTCGAAGCGGTTCGCAAAGCCACCATGGGCTCTGCTTCACCCCTTGAATCTCCATACGCTCTATATGTTGGAAAACTGGCGACTAATAAAGGCTCACTTAAATTGATTTCAGTTCTTGAACAAGGCAAGCTTGATAGACCGCTTGTCATTGTTGGTGATGGCCCTGACCGACCGTTGTTGGAAAACTTGGCAAAACGTTCCAACTGCGATATTCGATTCATGGGCTGGCTGCCGAGGGCTGAGGCTCTTTGCTGGATGCGGCATGCATCAGTGTTGATATTCCCTTCCCATGGTCCCGAGTCACTCAGTCGAGTGCTCCTCGAGGCGGCCGCGTTGGGCACCCCGATTGCGGCCATGGATACAGGTGGCACGCGGGACATCATTACAGATGAACAGACCGGACTTTTGTCGAATGATGTCGATAAACTTGGTAATGATGTGAATCGACTCATTAATGATGCAGGGCTTCGACAACGTTTGGGTCAGGCCGCAAAGGTGCATGTTGAAGAAATTTTTGATGCAGAGATAGTCGTTGGTCGTGTTGTAAAACTGTATCGTGACCTTATTGAGAGTGCTGCATCGCGTTAGGAAAACTCGCAGGACTGAGATGGCGAAAATATGAACCAGATGTCGCCGTTGCGCATTGCCATCGTCACTCGGGCGATTGCTTCTTTGCACGGTCCCGGTGGACTCGAGCGGCATGTTGATGATCTTGTCCGTCATCTACTCGCATCAGGGACGGCGGTGACATTGATTACGAGGCCATCGACGAGAGGTGTGGATTCCCAACAGTCAGAGATTCTCAATCATCAACATCTCACCTTCCATCCAATCTCTTATCGAACCTTTCCCGGTTTCGGATACCGAGGAACTACGATTCTTGACCGCAATAGCGCGTACCCATTTTTTGGTTGGCGGGCAGGTCGTGTGGCAGCCCGTTTAGCTCAAGATGGACAGATTGACATCGTGCATGGGCATGGAGCAAGTGTTTTAGGGTTTGCGCGGACGCGACAGTTAGATAATTTCCGAGTACCGTTTGTGTTGAATCCACATGGTATGGAGGAATTTGGCGGCCTTGGTCATGCGCGATCAGCGTTGAAAGTGTTGGCGAACCGGCCGTTACAGTTGGCGGTTCGCGCCTGTGCACATGCGGCCGACTGCATCATTGCAACCGACAAGGCAATGGTGCCAAACGTTGTGTCTAATCTGCGAACACAGGAATCACGTGTAACGGTCGTGCCGAATGCCGTGGATCTTAAAGTCTGTGATCGCTATGCAAGTGTTGAGTTAGGGCGACAACATCGAACGACTAACGGGATTACACCAAGCGAATTTCTTATCTTGAGCGTCGGACGTCTGGATAAGAATAAAGGATTCGATGTTTTGGCAAGGGCGTTAGCTCAAGTCAATCAATCCCAATCTGGCCAGACACCCGTCAGTGGGCTTGAACAGAATTGGCGATGGGTTGTCGTGGGTGAGGGACCTGAACATCGAGCGTTGGTGAAACTGGTTAATGAGCTTGGCATTGGCGGTCGGACAGTATTTACTGGTCGCTTGTCTGACGCGGACGTACATGCTTGGTACGAGACGGCCTCATTGTTTATCCACCCCACTCTCTACGAGGGCAGTTCGCTGGCTACGCTCGAAGCGATGGCGCATCGACGTGCAGTTATTGCCACCATGGTTGGTGGTTTGCCGGACAAGGTCAAGCCTGGTGTCAGCGGGTGGTTGGTCGAGCCAGGTAGTGTGACAGCACTGGCTGCGGTCATTCGGGACGCGATTGTTCAAACAGAACGTCTTGCAACGATGGGCCAAGCTGGTCGCTCCATCGTCGAGCGTGATTTTGCTTGGAATACCGTAATTAAACGCTTATTGGCAGTATATCGAGAGCTATTGTTACGTGCTGAAACGCTTGGTGATGTCTAAGGTGGCGTTTCTGTCTAATCTGCGATGTAGCAGGTCGACTGCTGCATCAAAGACGCTATCCGCTTCCACGCCAACTAAGCAATCAGGAATGTATCCACGACAACCGCATGGTGGTCTTCTAATCTGGTTGCATGGGCTACACGGTAGATCGATCCGGATAATTTTCACGTTTGATCCCAAAGGTCGATAGTTTCTTGGGTCAGCTGGTCCAAAGATGGCCACGACGGGGGTTCCCACGGCTGCCGCCAGATGCATGGGGCCCGTGTCGGCACTCAAGAAGACTTGAAGTTGACTTAGAACACCCGCAAGGTCAACTAGTTCCATTTGACCGACCAGATCCACGACAGGTACATCAGGTGCGAGGGCAGTCTTGACCTGTTCGACGATTAATCGATCGGAAGTTGAGCCGGTAAGGACCAGCACTGCTCCGTGTTCGCGTGCGAGTCGAGTGCCCACTTCTGCAAAACGAAGTGGATCCCATTGCTTGATCTCTCGACCACCACTGGCGTGAATTCCGATCCAGGGAACGTTATCTCTGATTCCAGGAAGATGCATTGTCGAGTGCTGTACAACCTCAGGCGGAAGCTGTAAACGTAAAGTTGGTTTTTCATCGTCCCCAAGTGAAGTCCTACCTGGCAACACATGGTCGACTAATCGAATTGCGTTTCTCGACGTATGTGCTTCTGCATTGTGCACAATACGTTTTGTAAGCAAGGCGCCACCACCCTTGATATCGAACCCCGCTCGCTCTGGTGCGCCAATAAGTGCCATGACTAAATTGGAACGGACATCAGCCTCAAAGTTGATCGTTAAATTGTAACGAGTGGCCCGCCATCGACGTATACATGTCCACAGTTCGCGAAGGTTCCCGTGAGATCCATCTCGAATCAACCAGGACATGTCGATGTGATCGATATGGTTTACATGAGGAATTAATTTCGCCAACGAACAGTTCCAACTTCCTACAACAAGGTCGATCCGGGCTTCTGGAGCTCGCGATCTGATCAACGCGATCGCATCGAGCGTCATCAGTAAATCCCCGATCCGTTCCAACCGTAACAGTAGAATTCGTTGTTGAGCGCCAGTGTCAGGCGCGATTTTTAAGAATTTTAGAAAAGGGGCTGTGAGAGTCAGTAGTAGATCGATAAATCCGACGATTAGACGCTCACGAAAATCGTGGATCCTTAAATGAGTCAGCATTAGAGTCACGCATGTGTTTTCAAAGAGTGACCTTGACCTTTACAAGAATCAACAACCTTGTGTACCAAATAATACCTCCTTTAGAAATTTTTAGCCGTCTATCGAATTTCTACCCGATCGATCATGACACCCAGTTCACGGTCGTCAGTCGTACTTAAGGTCTTACTTGGATTCCAAGTGTTTCCTTCGATAAGAAGCGGAATCTGAGTGGTCGATTTTCCAAGATCTTCGGCAACGTTAGGTGGAATCACAAACGTGTATGGCAAGAATCCTGTTGTCACTAGGGCATGCCCGAGTTTTACATCGTTAATAGACACTGCTATATAAGCCGGTTCTTCACTTGCAGGTCGACCGCCATCACTAGCCCAGACCGTGACCTGGTGGCTATCAGCTGGCGCATTTACAATCGAAACCGAAGATTGTTTACTAGACCAACGAAACGTCAAATCCTCGGATAGTTTTTCTTTTGCATAAAACCGTACAACCTGCAGGTCGTCCATCCAACCTATATCCAGAACAAACGGCTGGCGTTCACGTGTGACTGGAACGAATTTGTACAGGCCGAAATCAAATTCCTTAAACCGCACCTCAGTGGGATACTTGTTCAGGGACGATTCATATTCAGGAATCTGAAATCTATCGCTTAAGATTGGCTCAACGGCGATCGTATTTACGGGTAGTCTAGTGCCGCCTCCACCAAGAAAATATATGTCTTGATAGTGTGTATGTCCCCATTTGACAAATTCTTGGAACGTCAGTTCATCAGGTTGTGGGGTGCTCAATACAAGAACGTTTTTTTCATAAGTATAAGCAAGTGGTAGCGCAAGTACATGTAGGTCAGATGCTGCTCTCGATTCCACGATGACTAGATCCTCAGGTGTGAAGGTTTCAGCTATCTGTTCAAGTCTTGGTATCAAGCCTTCGTACTCCACATGGTTCATAATTTGGCCTGAGGCTGTTACGTATTGTCGACCGAGCAGAGCCACGAAGGTGAGCCCAATCGCAAATCTTGCCAGATATCGTAGACGAGCTTGCCGTTCTCGTGGAAACGGACGGTGGGTACCAGAAAACGCAACAACACCAATGAACAGTAGTGACATAGGCAGGATGATCGGAAGAAATCGACGGGCCATCCAGAAGTGTTCAGGAACAATACGGACTTTATAGAAATAAAAGAACGCAACAATTATTGTTGTTAGCAGGAGTGCCGGAGCTTGCCAAAATGATCTCCGCAGAACGATCACTAATCCCAACAGTGCAGCTACCAATCCGTAAGGATTCAAATAATATAGGGCGTAAGTCCGAAGTGCGAAAGCATCATGTGGTGCGAGGAGCCCTCCTGGCGTCCTAAAAAAATATGTGTAAATGGCGCCACAGCAGACTACTAGACCTAGAATGGTTGGTAACCACGAGTGCACTCGGATTTTGACGGACTTGTATTGTATTGACGCACATAAAAAGATTGTTACGAATAGTCCAAGTATGAGCAAGCCGATATGGGAGAGTGTCAAGTTCTTTATGAACTCGATGGGTAGTGCCACATAGGGTTTCAGGATCGTCAAAAAATACAGAGCGGCAACCATTTGCCACATAACGAATGGGGCTAGAAAACTTGCCCGTGGTCGCCGATCGTCAGCAGTACTTATCAGCATTGCACCAACAACAGCAATTAGGCAAAGCACGGCGGGAAACCGAACGAACATTGACAATCCAAGTAGGGTGGCAGCCACTGGTCCAAAAAATTCTAACTCGTCAACGTAAGCCCGTGCGAACGCCAAGAGTCCAGCTAAAAGCATGGTCTGTAATACAAGTTCTGAATTTGGATAACGACTGTACCAGATCTGAATAACGTGAATAGACAGTAACAAGGCACCTGTCAGCGCTGGAACAGTTCCGACGAGACGTGCTCCAAGAAAATAAAGCGTAAGCACTCCGAGAATTGCCCAAACACCGACGACTGCTCGTGCGCCATCGATGCTATCTAGTCCATAACCGATCGCGATCCAGATCGGATAGAGATGAGGAAACTGTCCTACAACGGCTCCCGAGTCTGGATCGGTGACGAAATACCCCATAAAGCGCAGACCGGTGTGTGCTGCTTGTGTTCCGGTCTCTGGCTGCTCAGAGATGAAGAGGTC
>CAZMUA010000010.1:0-12864 GCA_964569695.1 uncultured Woeseiaceae bacterium | reverse complement strand
GTGGCCTCCCTGCGCCTTGAATACATCCGCATATCTGATGGATGGGAAGCCAGAAGCGAGTCAGTTATTACAAGTGAACCGCTTTGCGCGATTTGAAGACCTTCGTTCATATAAACGCCTGGGTCTTTGCCTCCCATGAGATATTCTGCGGGTGGGAAATAAAGCCAGATGCCCAAGCAGATGAGTGCAATGGGTGCCAAGGCTGTGCCGTTCGGCAGGCGAGCGGAACCTTCGAAACGTAGACCTTGTCGAACGAGTGCCACGATGACACCGGAGAGGAAACCGTTAATTAGCAACAATCGCTCGAAACGATAGAACTCAAGCCAAGCTAGCGCCAATGCAACGGTTGATGAAATTGCGATACTAATAATAATTGCCCAGAAGACCCGCTCTTCCGCGGCTAAGCGTTCTCGGCGCTCTCGCTCGAAGGTTGGCAGGCGAAAGACCAATGCCCCTGGCAAGTAGGCGACAAGAATGAGGCTAAAAAGACTGTATAACATGACAGAGTAACAGCTAGTGCTTACGCGTTAAATTCAAATGTTGAGATGAGGATACAAAAATCCTGATGTAAAGCGAAATTTCTCTATGAATTTCAAGAGCCATGGTAGAGAAATTATAAATGATAGGTTAACGTGCACTTGTCCCTTGTAATCATTGCCATTAAGGTCATATGAAAGCTGATTTTAGACCTTGCAATTTGTGTGGTGACAAAAACGTCATTGAATTCCTCTATCGTCGACGGAGGTATGCGATCGTCCGCTGTGCAATCTGCGGGCTCGTCTATGTCAATGACCAGCCGACCCAGACTGAACTGAATGAAATCTATTCTGCTGAGTTTTTTAAGGTCGGGACAAAATTCTCCAATGATGTTGGTGGTCCATCCGTTGTCAATGCACGCAAACGGCTGAACCAGCTTCTAACCTTGCCAAAAGTGGGTCAGACCCAGTGGTTGGATGTCGGATGTGCAACTGGTGATTTCATGACCGTGGCTAAAGAATATGTGGACACAGTTGTAGGGATCGAGGTCTCTTCGTTTGCGAGTAGTCAGGCGCGCAAGCGAGGCTTGGCCAATGTGATTGAGGCTGATTTTCTTGAAGTTGACCTTGAAAAAGATCAGTTCGATTTGGTGAGCATGTGGGACGTTATTGAACACGTCCGGGACCCGACGGCAACTTTTTCAAAAGCCTTTAGTGCGTTAAAACCTGGCGGATACTTAACTTTGACGACTTGTAATATTCAGAGCCTCTTCGCTCGGTGGATGGGGCGGCGGTGGCATTTGATGATCCCACCGCGGCATCTATACTTTTTTTCGCCGAGCAGTATCCAGGCCATGCTGGAATCGAATGGATTTATGCTATTTTCGCTTTCTAAGCCAGGCAAGCACGTGCCACTGGACTTTGTTGCGTGGAAGTTTGCTAACCTGTTTGCGCCATTTGCTGAAAGGTTTGTTCTGCGAGGTGCGGAAGTTATCGGACTGGGACGACTGGCGCCTATTATTAACTTAGGCGACATCATGACGGTGATAGCCCAGAAACCCGATCGTTAATATTACGAGCGGACAGCTTCTGAGTAGATCTCGTCGAGTCTGCTTGCGAACTGTGTCCACTGATAATTGTTGCAAACCTCGGCGCGAGCCGTTTGTCCAAGTTCACTCCGACGTGAAGGATTCTTTAGTAGATTTTCAATCGCCAACGCAAGCGCTAGATCGTCATTTGGTCGAACAACCAGAGCCGTACGCCCGTCGACAGCTACCGCGTCAATTCCACCTACCTTCGTTGTGACCACTGCTGTTTCAGATGCCAGTGCTTCCATGAGAATGTTTGGTAAGCCATCGACATTACCGGCGTCGTCTTGAACCGATGGTACAACTACGAGGTCAGCGGCAGTCAGATAACCTGGGATGTCGTCCTGTGGAAGTTTTCCAGTGAATTGAACATTGTCATTGAGATTGAGAGAGGTTACTTCGGCCCGCAACTCATCATCTAGGTCACCGATGCCTGCGATAATTACTTGCAGGGTTGGCCAAATTGGAATCAGTCGGACTGCTGCTTTCAGCAGGGAACCGAACCCTTTCTTTCTGACCAGTCGGCCCGCCATGAATACCATGGGTTGATCAGCAGAGATATTCAGTTTGTGGCGGATCCTCGCTCTGGCGCTTGCATCAGGCTTGAAGCGATTGCCATCGACTCCATAAGGAAGCACTTCAATTCGGTTTTCTCTGGCGCCAAGTGCCATCGCTCGCTGCCGTAGATTGCTACTACACGCCGTTACCCAAGCTGCGCGTTGGAATGCAAACTTGGCAGCTCGTCGAGCGAGGCCGTGATGTTCGGCTACGAAAATGTCAGAGCCGTGCAGGCTCAGAATGACTGGGATAGTGCCGGCAGCCATTGCCGCAATCACACCACCAGGGATCACCCAATGACCGTGCATAATTGTAGCCCCATGGGTTCTTGCGACCTTCTGAGCGGCTCGCCAACCTGCGAAGAGGGCAAATGGAGCCGCCGCATAGGCAGATGGTCGAAGGTTCGTATCGTTTTTCAGAGCACTGGCATAGCCAAATACATTCAATGAGGAGAGTGGCATGTAACGAAAAAAATGGAAATGAATACCGTTTTCGTCCGATGCTCGCTTGATGAGTGGATGCCATGGAGCGACGACGTGCACTTTATGACCGTGTGCAGCGACGCCACGTGCAATTGGCTCCATAAAGGTGCCGACTGTATCCCCAGGAAATCTAGGGTATGAGGTCGTCACCATGACCACCGTATGACGAGTCATTTACGCCTGTCGAAGCGAATCGCAGAGATCTGTTCGCAGACAAGTCCCATAAGGAACACAACAACGCCTAGCACGATTAATAGCACTGATGAGTTTGTAACCCGCGAATGAAAAAGAATTGTCCACAGCATGTACCCAGAACCAACTGTGAATGAGGTAAGTGCAGCAGGTACAAAGATTCGTAACGGGCTATAAATCGTAATTACCCGTAACAAGATTAAGAAAAACTTTACACCATCTCTCACAAAACGAATTTTTGAATGGCCAGCTCGCACGTGTGCTTCTGAGGGTACAAATGTAACGTTGTATCCAGCCTTGATGAAGGCTAGTGTGGTCGTCGTCGGAGTGGAAAAACCATTTGGGAGTAAGTGAATGAAATCCTTCACGTAACTATGCCGCATTGCTCTAAATCCAGATGTGAGATCAGGTATAGGATGTTCAGCGAGGTAGCTGGCCAAACAGCTGAGAACAAAGTTTCCCGCTCGGCGAGCTGGCGTCGCTTGACTTACGCTAGATCGAGCGCCGACAACTAAGTCATATTCACCCAATTGTTCAACTATGTGTAGCGCGTCTTCAGTGCGATGCTGGCCATCGCCGTCAACGATTAGTATGAATTCTCCAGTTGCGTAGCGAATGCCTGTTTTGACCGCGGCTCCGTTACCTTTAGTGTAGGGATGGGTAATGACGGTAGCACCAGCCTGTCTAGCTTGTGCCCCTGTGTCATCAGATGAACCGTCGTCGATTACGATAATCTCGTGCCACGAGGCTAAAGCCTTTAGTTGGCTGACCACATCCCCGGTAATCACCCCTTCGTTAAATGCTGGAATGACTATTGATGTTGATGAAGCGGCTGCCACGTCAGTGTGTCTCCGACTCGTGATGTGTGGACCCAACATCAGTATTATTCCTGTCTGTAATTGTGCCGGGCGACAATTCCATTTTTCGAACTCGATAAACTAGATCTTCAATAAGTTTTCGGTTACCAGAAATAACATCAGCTACAAGTCCAATGAGAAGCACTTGAAATCCGACAATCATGAGTACTGCGGAAAGGATTAAAGATTGCAGGTGACCTTGTCCTGCGTTGTTGAGGTAGAAATAAAGAAATCGAAGCGAGATGGCGAATCCTGTCCCAAAGAATACGATGCCAATATAAGTGAAAATCTTAAGCGGTTCGTACATTGCATAGACCCGAATAATTGTTGCTGCAGACTTCTTTACGTAGGAGGCAACACTTTTAAACAAACGCGATTCTCGAGTCTTAGGATTGGTATCGATTAACACGTGCGCAATCGCTAGTCGTTTCTTGCCGGTTTGGATAATTGATTCCAGGGTGTAGGAAAATTCAGACACGAACGTCATGCTCAGGGCTGCTTCTCGAGTGTACGCTCGAAACCCACTAGTAGAATCAGGCACATTTGTACTTGAAACTTGACGCACGACCCAACTTCCAAGACGTTGTAGGATTCGACGAATGATTGGTAAGTGTTTTAGCGAAGATATGTTTCTGTCACCAATAGTTACATCAGCATGCCCATCAATTAGTGGCTCCAGCAGCTTAGCCACATCCGCTCCACGATACTGATTATCTGCATCAGTATTCACGATGAAGTCCGCACCATGCTTTAGGCAGGCATCAAGGCCTGCTGTAAAAGCAGCTGCCAGCCCACGATTCCGCTTAAACCGTATTACATGATGTACCCCGTGCTCTCGAGCGACAGACGCTGTGTCGTCAGTCGAACCGTCATCGATTACCAGTATCTCGATAACATCGATGCCTGGGATGTTTGTAGGGAGATCCTTTAAGGTCTCCGGCAGAGTTGCCGATTCGTTTAAACACGGAATCTGAATAATAAGTTTGGACACAAGGTAGTTCCAGTTATCCGTCGTCAGTAGTGTTCTCTGCGGCGCCGACTAGTTGTTCGACGACACCAGACCATGAAATCTTCCGAGCGCTATCGTAGCCGGACTCTCCCAACATAGCAGCCTTCGTTCGATTGTCGGCCAACGAATTAATTTCTGAAGCGATTGATTCCGCTTCTGGTTGGCACACGGCACCGTTGACATCATGTTTGACGAACTCTAAAGGTCCTCCAGAATCTTCCGCTGTGATGACGGGTCGATGTGCCAGAAAAGCTTCCAAAGTTACGTAACCGTAGTCTTCATCATAAGGCACATATATGACTGCCAGCGCCTTAGAATATAAGTCAATCAGGTCTTTGTCAGATACTTGTCCCAAAAATTCTATTCGTTGCTCTATTCCTGATTGCTCTGCCATTTGTTGGATCTTTTGTCGATAGGTTCCATCACCAACGACTAGTAATCGGATAGATTTGTCAACATGCCGCATGGCTTGAACAGCGAGTTCCACCCGTTTAACAGATTCAAGGCGACCGACTGAAAGCACGTAGTTTCCATATTCTCCACTCCGAAGTTGCGAAGCCAGTCGAGGAGGATGATATAGAGGGTCAGCGGTCATGCCATTGAATTTTTTCAGCCTTGCCGCTGTGTTCTTAGCGTTTGTGAAAAGTCTGCGACATTCACCTAACATTTTTCGATCTAATTGCATGAGCGTATTACGCAGTCCGACGTCACCTTCAATGTGCTTAAAGTCCGAGTAGGGTGTACCGCATAAATCATAGGCTGCTCGGTATTGGTGAATGATCCATGAAACCTTGCATGGGTGACGTACGAAGTAGGAAGGAAATTTTAGGCCGATAGCCAAGTCAATTGGTTGCCCGGTGCTTTCACTTAGGTCCAATAAGCGCCAGGCACTTGCGTGAGCAATGATTTCTTCCTTTGGGTACCACTTAAATGGCACGTTTATCAATTCTGCTTCGTAACCGTGCACCTTGAGTTGTTTGACCAACTCCCGTACGTGGAATTCCGCACCACCCTCGATAAAGGGAACCTGCGCTTGACAGACGACAATTTTCTTCACGATCATCGGTGTGTTCCACTCATAACACCCGCGCGGCGGAAGCCGCGAAATAATGAGTGTCTGCTCTTATTCTCTGGATCACGCGCATCGTACCAGAATCATTAGATCGTCACAAATTAAGAGGTTGCAGCAGTAGAATCTGCTTGGAAAGTTTGTTTTAGCTTGACCAAAAATGTTGATTCCAGAAGGTTTGACTTACCTTCAATAGGTTCGTTACCATTCAAACGTTGGGCGTGAGAGATAAATAAGCAGTGGGCGGTTTTTATCCGCTTCTGGCATGAGGCCTTTTTTTTATGTTTTTGCTTGAGAAAATATTCACAATCTCTTTGCGAGAAGTCTTCTTCATTGATGCGGAATGGAGGACCTTCTGACCAAAGAGCAATCGCAGATTGTGAATGACTTACTTTCTCGTGTAATTCGCGCGCACCAGAAATTTCTGAGTCTCGATCAGACACCTCTACTGAAAGCCGCACAGGTAATCCACGACGCCTTCATACGTGACAACAAGCTGTTGTTATTTGGCAACGGCGGCAGTGCGAGTGATGCACAGCATGTCGCCGCCGAATTTGTTGGTCGTTTTATGCGTGATCGTAATGCTTTACCTGCGATTGCCTTGACTGCTGATACGAGCGTCATGACTGCTGTTGCCAACGACTATGGATATGAACATGTATTTGCGCGCCAAATCGAGGCGCTAGGACGTTCAGGTGATGTAGTTATTGGAATTTCTACAAGTGGTGAGTCGTCTAATGTGTTAGCGGCTTTCAAAGTGGCGACTCAAAGAGGACTTACCTGTATCGGACTAACAGGTCTGGATGGTGGTGTGATTGGACAAGCTGCCGATATCCACATTGTAGCGCCCGATGATTCAGTACCGTGTGTGCAGGAATTGCATCGCACGATTCTGCACATCATTTGTCAATTGGTTGAACAAGATCAGGAATCTTGAGGAATAGGGTCGACTGAATGGCTTTACACCGAGTTCGTCGAGGCTTGCGGCTTCCGATCACCGGTGCGCCCATTCAGCAAATAGAGTCTGGAAAATCTACCCAAACGGTCGGAGTTATTGCGGAGGATTATGTGGGCTTACGACCCACTATGCATGTGACCGCTGGTGACAGTGTTCGGCGTGGACAGTTGCTAATGGAGGATAAGAAGAATTCCGGAGTTAGGTACACTTCGCCTGCTGCTGGAATCGTGAGGGCTGTTCATCGTGGTGGTCGGAGGGCTCTGTCTTCCATTGTTATTGATGTGGATCGTGCTGACCATGAAGGAAGCTCAAAAGGTGCTGACGAAGTAAGTTTTAGCTCGTTTTCTGGACGGCATCCAAATGGTTTAACCGGTGATGAAGTACGTGAATTGCTCGTGGAATCCGGGGCATGGCTGGCATTACGTGGGCGACCATTCAGTCGAGTAGCAAATCCTAATCAACGACCACACTCGATATTTGTGACCGCGATGGATACAAATCCATTAGCTGCAGATGTGAACGAGGTAATACGTGGTTCGGAAGATGCGTTTGAACGAGGGTTGTTTGCCATCGCAAAACTCACTGAAGGTCCAATTTTTGTTTGCTCAGGTGTCGACAACCAGTTTCATCTGCCAGATTTAAGCCAGTTACAACATGAACAATTCGAGGGGCCTCACCCAGCCGGGGTCGTTGGTCTGCACATTCACAAGTTAGACCCTGTCGACCGGAGCAAGATGGTTTGGCATCTCAACTATCAAGATGTCATTGGTATTGGGAAGCTCTTTCAAACGGGGAGCTTATCGGTTAGTCGTATTGTGTCCCTGGCTGGCCCGTCAGTAATGCGGCCTCGTCTTGTGCGGACCAGACTGGGCGCGTCTCTAGCTGGACTCGTTGATGGAGAGTTAATCGCTGGAGAGCATCGAATTATTTCGGGTTCCGTGTTCTCGGGGCGCAGAGCGCCCAGTGGGGAGTCTGGATATCTTGGTCGTTACCATTTGCAAGTCTCGGTAATTGCTGAAGAGCGCACGAGAGAATTTCTTGGATGGTTGGCACCTGGCTTCAATAAATTTTCAATCGGCAATACTTTTATTTCTCGAGTACTACCCGGTAAGCAGTTTGCGTTTACTACGTCGACTCAGGGCTCTAAGCGAGCAATTATTCCTATTGGTGTTTACGAACGAGTTATGCCGATGGATCTGCTACCTACGTTTTTGGCAAGGGCCATAGTTATGCGCGATACGGAACGAGCAGAAGAATTGGGTTGCCTAGAGTTAGATGAAGAAGATATGGCCTTGTGTAGTTTCGTGTGCCCTGGAAAAACCGATTTTTCCACGCCCCTGAGAGACGTGTTGAACGAGCTTGAGAAGGAAGGGTAACCAGTTTTTGTTTCGCAAAAGATCTTTATGAAATTGCTGAGAGCACTACTCGATTCACAGGCTAAACATTTCAAAAAAGGTGGGAAATTAGAGGCGTTGTATCCGCTGTACGAAGCGAACGACACCTTTCTTTATACGCCGGGTGAGGTCACGAGCGGTGCGTCTCATGTGCGCGACGGTTTAGACCTCAAGCGGATGATGGTAACTGTTGTTCTTGCGTTGTCGGGCTGTGTGTTTATGGCGATGTATAACACTGGCTATCAGGCGAATCTTGCTATTTCTCACGGTGCATTGCCATTAGCAAACTGGCAGTCGAACGTTTTCCAAGAGTTCGGATGGACGTTTACCCCCGATAGTGTAAGTGCATGCATTGCACATGGTGCTCTCTACTATTTACCGGTTCTCCTGGTAACTTTTGCCGTAGGGGGCGCTTGGGAAATGTTGTTCGCAAGTGTGCGCCGGCACGAAATTAACGAAGGTTTCCTTGTGACCGGAATGTTGTTCCCCTTGGTGCTTCCAGTAACGATTCCGCTGTGGCAGGTGGCGTTAGGAATTTCCTTTGGTGTGGTTATTGGTAAGGAGATTTTCGGTGGCACCGGGATGAATATCCTCAACCCAGCACTGACGGCCAGAGCGTTTGTCTTTTTTGCTTATCCAGCTGAGATGTCAGGGAATTCTGTTTGGATCGCCGCAAGCACCGGGAGCGATGGCGTAAGTGGTGCTACGTGGTTGGCCGAGAGCGCTGAGACAGGCGCGGTTGCGTTTACCCAAGGTTTAACTTTCTGGGATGCTTTTATGGGATTCATTCCAGGGTCGATGGGTGAAACGTCAGCCCTTGCCTGTCTAGTAGGTGCAATTGTTTTGATCGTTACACGGATAGGCTCGTGGCGAATCATGATAAGTGTCGCGCTCGGTACAGGCCTGATGGCCTGGCTATTCAATCTCGTCGGGTCTGATACGAATCCAGCATTCGCAGTTAGTCCAGCTTGGCATTTTGTGCTCGGTGGCTGGGCTTTTGGGACTGTGTTTATGGCTACCGACCCGGTATCCGCGCCTTCGTCCGATTCGGCCAGATACGTTTACGGATTTTTGATCGGGGTCTTGGTTGTATTGGTTCGAGTGGTTAACCCAGCTTATCCAGAGGGTATGATGCTCTCGATTTTGTTTATGAATTTGTTCGCGCCTGTTTTGGATTATTTCGTTGTGAGGTCCAACGTAAAACGACGCAGAGCTCGATATGCAACATAGTGCAAGCTACAACATAAAATTTGCGACCGCATTATGTGTGGTATGTGCAGTGATTGTCTCTCTAGCCTATGAGATGCTTCACACGCGATACGAACTGAATGCCGCGCTGGATAAGCAGCGGAATGTGCTGATTGTTTCTGGTCTGGCTGACGAGGATGAAGACCTTTCGAGAGAAGAGGTTGAAGCTCGGATTTCCAATATACAGACGGTAATCATCGACTTGCAGACTGGTATGCCGGTAACCGATATCGATCCGGGCACATTTGACCAACGGAAGCAAGCCACAAATCTTTTGACGAGTCGTGAGGCGCCTGATAATCGTGCCCAAGTGCAAAGGTTGCCAGAGCATGTAATGGTCTATGAAGCGCGTGGTTCAGATGAGACCCTAAGTATGGTGGTATTACCGATTGAAGGAATGGGTCTTTGGTCAACACTCTATGGATACATTGCGCTTGACGCCGATCTCGAAACGATTCTGGGGCTCACGTTTTACGAACATCGGGAGACGCCTGGACTTGGTGGTGAGGTGGATAATCCGCGCTGGAAGGCGCTTTGGCCTGGTCGTCGACCGTTCGATGAGAATTTGCAACCCGTGATTTCTGTTATCAAAGGCCGTGCAGGCTCGGTCAATGAGGACCCGTACAATGTTGATGGTCTATCGGGTGCGACGATTACAAGTCGAGGAGTGGACCACATGCTGAAATTTTGGCTTGGAGCAGAGGTATTTGGGCCCTATTTGCAACGCATCAAACAAGAGGGAGAGGCCAGCTAGTGGCAAATAGCGTTAAACGAACGTTGGTTGATCCATTGTTTAATGACAACCCAATCACCCTACAAGTGTTAGGTATTTGCTCAGCACTCGCAGTCACGACACGTATGGATACGGCTCTTGTGATGAGTGTTGCGGTGATTTCGGTTCTAGCATTTTCGAGTTTGTTCGTTAGCTTGTTACGTAATCAAATTCCCACAAGTATTCGCATCATTGCTCAGTTGACCATCATCGCGTCACTGGTGATTGTGACCGATCAAATTTTAAAGGCTTATGTATTTGAGATTTCAAAACAGTTAAGCGTCTTTGTCGGATTGATCATCACAAACTGCATCATCATGGGTCGGGCAGAGGCCTATGCAATGCAAAATACGCCATCGAAGAGTTTGATTGATGCCATTGGCAATGGATTGGGTTACGGCATCATTCTCATGGCAACGGCATTTTTACGCGAATTGCTTGGATCCGGGTCCGTGTTTGGTGTGCCGGTCTTGCCTCTTGCGACTGAAGGTGGTTGGTACAACCCTAATGGTTTGATGGTGTTGGCCCCAGGCGCCTTTTTTATTATTGGATTTTTCATTTGGATAATCCGTACGTGGAAGCCAGATCAAGTTGAGGCAGATTGACATGCTTGAACATTACTTGAGCCTAGCTGTTAAGGCCATCTTTGTAGAGAACATGGCGCTCGCATTTTTTCTTGGCATGTGTTCTTTTTTGGCTGTCTCCCGAAAGGTGGAGACCGCTTTGGGATTAGGCGCTGCAGTTATCTTCGTACTAACGGTCACGGTGCCGATGAACAATATCATTTATCGGTATCTGTTGGCTGACGGCGCACTCGCGTGGGTTGCTCCTGGCCTTAGCGCCTACAATTTATCGTTTTTGGGATTTCTCACCTATATAGGCACCATTGCAGCGATGGTGCAAATTGTGGAAATGACAATCGATCGTTTGGCACCAAAACTATACGGAGCACTTGGAGTGTTCTTACCGCTCATTGCTGTGAATTGTGCCATTCTCGGCGCGTCACTTTTTATGGTAGAGCGTAATTACGGACTAGCAGAAAGTACGGTGTTTGGTTTCAGTTCCGGCCTTGGCTGGGCCTTGGCGATCGTTGCGCTTGCAGGAATCCGGGAGCGCCTTCGCTATAGTAACGTGCCAGCTGGTCTTCGAGGCCTCGGTATCACGTTTATCTTGACCGGTCTGATGGCGATCGGGTTCATGGCTTTTTCTGGCATTCAGTTGTAATTGGAAGACGTAAGGAATCAGATTTAATGGTAACCGTCGGCCTTGGCGTTTTGATGTTCACGTTCGTCATTGTATCGCTGGTCTTTGTTCTGCTGGCAGCTAGGCGGAGCTTGGTTGCGACCGGCGACGTGACGATTGTCATCAATGATGACCCGAGCAACACTTTACAGACCGTGGCTGGTGGGACGTTGCTCGGTACGTTAGCTACTAACAAAATTTTTATTCCCTCGGCTTGCGGTGGGAAAGGAACCTGCGGTGTGTGTACTGTCAAGGTCAACGATGGTGGCGGTGCAATATTACCGACTGAGCTCAGCCATGTTTCTCGAGGTGAGGCGCGAGAAGGTGTTCGGCTCTCTTGTCAGGTGAAGGTCAAACAGGACATGAAAATCGAAGTGCCACCGGAAGTGTTCAATGTTCGAAAGTGGACCTGTAAGGTGCGGTCCAATCACAATGTGGCCACATTTATTAAGGAGTTGGTGCTCGAATTACCAGTTGGCGAGAACGTACCATTTCGTGCAGGTGGTTACATTCAAATCGAATGTCCGCCAGGTGTTGTTCCTTATCGTGATTTCCAGATAGAAGACGAGTACCGAACTGACTGGGATAAGTTTGATCTTTGGCGATACACTTCGACTGTTGAAGAGCCAGTCGTAAGAGCGTATTCGATGGCTAACTACCCGGAGGAGAAAGGTGTTATTACGTTGAACGTGCGGATAGCATCGCCACCACCGCGTGGTCCTGAAGGTATTCCACCCGGGAAGATGAGTTCCTACATATTTAGTTTAAAGCCTGGTGATGACGTGGTCATTTCAGGTCCTTTCGGTGAGTTTTTTGCGAAGGAAACTGATGCTGAAATGTTATTCATTGGGGGTGGAGCAGGAATGGCACCGATGCGGTCACATATTTTCGATCAGTTTTTTCGACTGGGAACTTCGCGAAAGGTCTCTTTTTGGTACGGTGCTAGGAGTTTGCGCGAAGCATTTTACGTCGACCACTTCGATAAGATCCAAGCCAAGTTTCCAAACTTTGACTGGCAATTAGCGCTGTCTGAGCCGCTCCCTGAACAAGCAACCAACGGCAATACAGGAAACATTCAACAGCTAGTCAACGATAACTATTTAAAAGATCATGCAGCACCTGAGGATGTTGAGTACTATCTCTGTGGACCACCGATGATGATCAAGGCTTGTATGGAAATGCTTGATAGCCTTGGCGTCGAACCTGAGAACATCCTGTTTGACGACTTCGGTTAACCAGACGACTTCTTTTTGGTGGCGCAAGTTTACGTGTTAGGTGGCCTAGTTTCGGTTTTCATTATTTCAGGCCGACTGTATATGACCAGTGGTGTTACCTCGTTCAGTCGGACTTTTCTTTTTAGCGTTATTGCAACTGCAGCATCCATCGCCTGTAACTCACAAGATCCCTCTGAACAGGTTTTTACTGGTTCCACCATCGGGACGACCTTTAGGGTCAGCGTTATCCAGGAAGGGATTTCCGATACATCGTCTAGCGATATTCGAAGAACGATAGAGGCCGA
>CAZMUA010000009.1:0-126277 GCA_964569695.1 uncultured Woeseiaceae bacterium | reverse complement strand
AATGTATGGGACCGAACCTGGCCAGTCCTCGTTTGCCAATAATAGTCTATTGCCAAGGCGCCTCATAGAACGTGGCGACCGGATTGTGCAGCTGTACCACTGGGGCTGGGATCACCATGGCAACGATAGCACTAACGATATCGCGACAGCTTTGCCTAAACTGTGCAAAGAAACCGACCGAGCCTCGGCGGCCTTACTACGGGATCTCAAGCAACGAGGCCTACTAGACGAAAAACTTGTGATTTGGGGTGGTGAATTCGGTCGTACCGCAATGAATGAAGGACGTAACCAATCAAAATTTATTGGCCGCGACCATCATCCAAGAGCCTTCACGATGTGGATGGCAGGCGGTGGAATCAAGGGTGGCACGACCGTTGGTCGCACAGACGACTTTGGGTACAATATTGTTGAAGATCCAGTTGACGTTCACGACCTTCATGCCACAGCACTTCATCTGTTGGGAATCGACCACACTCGATTGACCTATCGTTTCCAAGGTCGTGATTTTCGACTGACCGATGTAGCGGGAAATGTCATTACACAAATACTTACCTAGCGCCCGCTACTTTGCAACGTCATAACCCATAAAGATAACTTTTGACATACCTACACTAGTACTACAGTTTCTAACGAGGCATCACATCTTCCCACCGCATAATTGGATTCGTCAGCGTTCCTATTCCCTCAACCGAACATTCAGCCAAATCTCCTGGCTCCATAAACACCGGCGGTGTTCTGGCGTATCCAACACCACCAGGGGTCCCGGTAGCGATTACGTCGCCAGGTTTTAAAATAATATTGTTCGAAACAAATTGAACCAACTCGTCGACACTATGCTGCATCAATTCCGTATTCGCATCCTGCATTAGTTCCCCAGAAAGGCGAAACTGAATGTCAAGAGTGTGAGGATTTTCCACGAATTCAGCTGGTACAATAAATGGTCCAAGTGGTGCAAACGTATCACTTCCTTTCCACACCAACCAATCTGATCCATAGCGATTATCGCCACGGCCTTCTCGATCGCCCACATCGTTCATCATCGTGTATCCAAAAATATGTTGTCGAGCTTCCTCAAGCGGAAGATGACTTGCCGGTTGCCCAATTACGATTGCAAATTCACATTCCCAATCTATCTGTTCCCGCTCAGGTTTTAATAAAATTGGATCGCCATCTCCAATCACGATGCTGGCTGGCTTATTAAACAAATAGGGATTCTGTCGTGTATCGCTAGCTTCTCGCTCCCAAAAATGGTCCATCGACTGAGGAGCACCATCCACAGCGCTGGCATCAGACATCTCCGCAGCTATACCAGTGGTCATCTCCGTCATGTGTTCCCGATAGTTGAGCGCTGCGGAGAGAACAACGTTTGGTTTGACTGGTGGAAAGATGTGCAATTCCGAAAGGTCGTACACATAGCTCAACTTTCTTGAAGAGTCAATCGTAGGAACGACAGCATCGACGATCGCATGAATACGGTCCCGCAAACCTATCTCATAGCGACCAATCAACTCCTTCATGTCGACCGGCATCGGTAACTTTACCCATAGTGGCTCATGTCGCTCCATAGAAGTGTTGGCGATCGCTAAATCGATGACATGCTGATCACGTAAGACAACACCCAAAAGCTCTCGTCCTTCATATTCAAAAGTGCCCAATTTGAATGGTTCTGTAGAAGCATTCGCTGGAATTGCTAGAACCAATAGGAAAAACACGCGACTGATTAACAGCATAAGAATGAAGGCTCCAAGCACTCAATGAGATAGTTTCTTACTCTGCATAGGTACAAATAGCTCATAAGTTACATTTCTCACCAAATGCAAAACAGTTAATTGCTTGATAAGTTCCTCACAAAAGAGGCTCGTGTGATACAAAAAACGACGTGAGCCATAGAACATACTCATTATCAGACGTTATGATATTTTTCTCAAGATGACTGCCATCCAATTAGCAACCGCCGGACTAATCCTGCTTTATCTAGGTTACAAATTCTATTCGAAATTTCTTGCTGATCGAATCTATCAACTTGATGCGAAATTCAGGACCCCAGCACACACGATGCGAGATGACATCGACTATGTGCCCACGCCAAAAATTATTCTCTGGGGACATCATTTTACTGCCGTCGCAGGTGCGGCGCCGATTATCGGTCCGTCCATAGCGATAATCTGGGGTTGGGTGCCGGCAGCCATCTGGGTCATTTTTGGCACGATTTTCTTTGCCGGCGCGCATGACTTTGGAGCCGTTTGGGCGAGCACCCGCAATCGGGCCCGATCAGTAGGTGCATTAACTGGAGAAATCGTTGGTGCAAGAGCTCGTGCTCTTTTTATGATTGTCATCTTTTTAGTACTCTTAATGGTAAACGCAGTGTTCGCAGTCTCGATTGCTGAGGCACTGCAAGCAACTCCAGCCAGTGTTATCCCTGTATGGGCGGCAACAATTGTTGCCATAGGCCTTGGACAGTTAATTTTTAGAATGAAGGTGCCGATACTCTGGCCAACAATAATCGGTACAGTCATCTTGTATGCTGTTATTCCACTCGGAGAAAAGGTCCCAATTGAGCTACCGCAAACACTTATGGGACTTGCTCCTGGCGCACAATGGGTTTTAATCCTTTTTGCATATGCGAGCATCGCCTCTTTGCTGCCAATTTGGGTATTGCTACAGCCACGGGCTTACATTAATGGGATCCAGTTATTTGTGGGCTTAATTCTCGTGTACGCCACGGTCTTCATTGCAGGACCGACAATTGTGGCCCCGGCATTCAATCTGGATCTACCGGCTAACACACCAGACCTTCTGCCACTTCTATTTGTAACGGTTGGCTGTGGCGCAGTCTCAGGATTCCATGGCCTAGTCGGATCAGGCACGACATCAAAACAAATCAACCTCGAGACCGATGAACGATTTGTGTGCTATCTCGGATCGGCTGGGGAAGGGTGTCTCGCACTCGCTGCCATTATTGCCGTAAGTGCTGGCTTCGCGTCACTTAACGAATGGCGAGGCGTCTACACAGAATTCGGCGCTGGAGGTATCACGGCCTTCGTTCAGGGTGGCGCGACGATAGTTTCTAGCGGCTCTGGCCTTGGACATGAAACATCTGCAACGCTACTCACGATGATGGCGGTGTTATTTGCTGGCACGACAATGGACACTGGGGTCAGACTTCAACGTTACATTGTTCAGGAATGGGGCGATATCTACGGCATACGATTATTTCGTAACCCTCATATCGCTACTGCGGTCGCCGTAGGTGCTTGCCTCGCACTCGCCTTCGCCGCAGGAGATGGCCCTGACCTCACAGGTGGAATGGCACTCTGGCCACTGTTCGGAACAACAAATCAATTACTAGCAGGCTTAACGCTCCTCGTGGTCAGCGTAATTCTGGTCAAACACCAAAGGCCGATCAAGTACACATTAATCCCTATGGCATTTGTTACAACAGTAGCTTTACTAGCAGCTATCTATCAGCTTGGTACTCTATACAAACAGGGGCAATTCCTGTTGCTCGCTGTTGATATCGTGATTGTAATCTCTGCCGTTTGCGTCATCTTAGAAGCCGGTTCGGCCCTAAAGCGAAATCTGAAAATCTCCTCAAACGAACAATAGAAGATTAGTCCCTTCGAAACCTTCTGATCGCTGTTTGTGTAACATCTATAATTACTCAAAAAACTCAGGTAGCTTGCTTGACCAACTGATTAACTGCGTTCTATACTTTTCAGCAGTTTTCAACAATGCCTAAAACATACGATTCATCCGCCACCTGGCAGCACGATAAGCGAAAGCGGAAGCGTTCGTACAGCTGCGGAACATGTTGGGCAAAACGATAAGCAACCGTTACGCGCCACACTCAATATCCCGCCGACCGTTTATACGCTTCGGCGGGTTTTTTATATGTATGCTCTGGAGGACTGATGCCTAACTGTCTTGAATGTGATGCCAATATCGCTTTAGACGAAAAAGTTGAAATCGGGGAGATAGTCGACTGCCAAGATTGCGGCACTGAATACGAAGTGCGCTCCATAGATCCTCAACAGATTGATTACGCTCCCAAAGAAGAGGAAGACTGGGGCGAGTAGAAAGGATCCTTTATGCGTCTAGGCATTTTATGCTCCATTGTTAGAACCGAAGAAAAGCTCATTTTCGAAGCCTTTCGGGGTCTCGGAGTCGAATTCGATCGAATCGATGATCGAGGGCTAATCCTCGACCTAAATAATGGTAACCATCCGTGGGACATAGTCCTTGAACGTGCAGTCAATCACTCCAGAGCACTGCATACACTAAAAATACTCAATGACCGTGGTATTACAACCGTTAATTCATGGAATGTTGCGAACACCTGTGGTGACAAAGTCCTAACCAGTAACGCCCTCGTTACGCACAACGTGCCAACCCCGCGCACCCTGATTGCCTACACACCGGAATCTGCACTTGAAGCTATCGATCAACTCGGCTACCCAGCTGTTCTCAAACCAGCGGTAGGGTCCTGGGGCCGTTTAATTGCTCGGGTTAATGATCGTTATGCTGCCGAAGCACTTCTCGAACACAAGCAACGACTCGGGTCATACCATCATTCAATTTTTTATATTCAAGAATATGTGCAAAAAGGCAACCGTGACATCCGAGCCTTCGTGGTTGGGGACGAAACGATTTGTGCTATCTATCGCCATAGCGAACACTGGATTACTAACACCGCACGGGGAGCTCATACAACAAACTGTCCGGTAACTGACGAACTCCACTCCATCTGCCTAGCTGCTAGTCGCGCCGTTGGAGGAGGCGTGCTAGCTGTCGATGTTTTTGAGTCAAGTCAAGGGCTGTTAGTAAATGAAGTGAATTACACGATGGAATTTCGTAACAGTATTGGTGTAACGGGTGTCCCGATTCATGAACGCATTGCTGCCTATACACTTGGTGTGGGCGAAGCGAAGGCAGCTGCGACGCTATGAACGTTAGCATCTTGGGCGGGTCCGGCTATGTTGGTGGCGAGCTAGTTCGGCTACTCCTTGATCACTCCCATGTAAAATTGCTCAACATCACTTCCGAACGTCACGCCGGTCGATTAGTGAGTGCAGTTCATCCTAACCTACGTCGTCACACTTCTCTTCGTTTTAGCCGCATGGATGACCTAGGGCCTTGCGATTTGCTATTTTCTGCGCTGCCACATGGAAGTTTTGCCAAGAAGTTTCATGAGGTCAAGAGCGTGGCGCCACGCATCATCGATTTAAGCGCAGATTTTCGTTTGCGTTCAGCAGACGATTACGAGCACTGGTATGGTCACTCTCATCCTAGTCCTGAGACCCTCAACGAGTTTGTCTACGGTATCGTTGAAATCCGAAGAGACGAAATCCGTAATGCCAACTATGTAACCGGAGCTGGTTGCCTGGCTACTGCCGCTATCCTAGGGCTCTTACCACTATTTAAGAATGGCCTTGTCAAAGATGGTGAACCTGTAGTCATCGAAGCTAAGGTTGGCTCGTCCGCTGCCGGTAACAAGGAAAGTCCTTCAAGCCATCACCCAGAACGCAGCGGAGCTGTCCGATCATTCCAAGCCACTGGACACCGGCACACCGGCGAAATCATACAGGAACTTACTTATCACGGTAAGCCGACTGTGCACTTTTCTGCTACCGCCATTGAATTGGTACGGGGAGTTCTCATCACAGCCCATTTGCGACTCGCAAATCCGCTAGACAACAAGGCCCTTTGGAATGTTTACCGTAACGCATACGACGCGGAGCCGTTCATTCGAATCGTCAAGGAAACACGAGGGGTATTTCGATATCCAGAGCCGAAAATTTTATCTGGTTCTAATTTCTGTGACGTTGGCTTTGAGATTGATCCGTTTGGTGAAAGATTGGTAGTGCTTGCTGCTCTCGACAATCTGATGAAGGGCGCTGCCGGAAATGGGGTGCAGGCGATGAACATTATGGCCGGCTGGGATGAGCGTGCAGGCCTGCACTTCCCGGGCCTACACCCTGTGTAGGCGTCCAGCGTGACAGGCATTCAATGTTGATAATCAAAGTGGGCGGTGGAGAGGGGATCTACTACGACACAGTCTGTAGCGATCTTGCCAGGTTGTACCACCGAGGCCGTTCCTGTTTGTTGGTCCATGGTGGTTCCCATGAAACGAATATCCTGTCCGAAAAACTCGGCCATCCGCCGCGTTTTGTCACGACCGTATCTGGATATGAAAGTCGATACACGGATCGAAAAACGATTGAAATATTTGAAATGGCTTATTGTGGAAAAGTTAATAAGATGATCGTGGAAATACTTCAAAGCCACGACGTACCGGCCATTGGACTATCAGGATTAGATGGCAGGCTTCTGTTAGCGGCACGTAAGCCCACACTGACAATTGTCGAAAACGGTAAGAAGAAAGTACTCCGAGACGACTATACCGGTAAGATCGAATCGGTCAATACCGACTTGATTCATCTACTAGACCAAGCAGGTTATGTAGTAACTGTCTGCCCTCCAGCCATTAGCCGTGAACACCAAGCAGTTAATGTGGATGGAGACAGGGCGGCTGCCCGAATTGCTGAAGCAGTGAAAGCGGATGACCTGGTGATCTTATCTAATGTGCCAGGTCTATTAAAGCAGATCGATGATCCAGCAACACTCATCAAGGACATCGAATTATCAGACATCGATCAATATTTCGAATACGCAAAGGGCCGCATGAAGCGAAAACTCCTTGCAGCTAAAGAAGCGCTGCTGGGCGGTGTTACGCGGGTTATATTGGGCGACGCCAGAGTCGACTTCCCTATTACGCATGCACTTTCTGGAAATGGCACCGTAATCACAAGGCGTGATGACACTACAAGAGATTGAACAATCCTTTACGTCAGGTCTTTACCACAAGCGCCCCATCACGCTAGTGCGTGGAGTAGGCGTTCGAGTCTGGGATTCCGAAGGACACGAATATATAGATTGTACATCTGGCATAGGCGTGGCAGCGCTAGGTCACGCGCATCCTGCCATAGTAATAGCGGTTCAAAAACAAGCTGAACTGCTGATTACATGTCACGAAATGTTTTATAACAACGCTCGTGCGGCATTATTAAGTTCCTTATCAGAACTTATACCACAACCTCTGACCAAATTCTTCTTCAGCAACTCAGGGGCCGAAGCCAACGAAGCGGCCATCAAGTTCGCACGTGCAACAACCGGCCGAACGCGAATCATCTCGGCTAGGCGTGGCTACCATGGAAAGACCATGGGGGCGCTCAGTGCGAACTGGGACAAGAAGAATCGCGAACCCTTCCAACCCCTCGTACCAGACTTCGAGTCTCTTCGATTCAATGACTGCACAACCGCGAACGAAGTGATTACTGAGCATACAGCAGCCGTAATCATTGAGGTAATTCAAGGTGAAGGAGGTGTTCGACCTGCTTCGCAAGAATTTCTAAACACTTTAAGAAAAGCCTGTAGTGATTGCGGCGCCCTACTCATTATAGATGAAGTGCAAACTGGCTTCGGACGGACCGGACGCATGTTTGCGTTTGAACATTATGAGGTCATGCCAGACATCCTTACCCTCGCCAAAGCCGCTGCTGGAGGACTACCTATCGGAATTACGGCATTTCACAATACGATCGATAACCTTGTAAAGTTAAGTCACACCACGACATTTGGTGGTAATCCTCTGGTCTGCGCTGTTGCCACGTCAGTGATCGAGCATTTAGTCAAGGAGAATATCCCCAAGAGAGTAGCTGAGCGTGGTGCGTATTTTATAGACCAACTACGTGCGATCGACCATCCAGAAATTCGCGAAGTGCGAGGTAAGGGACTCATGATTGGAGTCGAGTTAAAACACCCTGCAGGTACCATCGTGCGAAATATGATGAATGAGGGCGTTTTAGTCTTGCTTGCCGGAAACAACATTCTTCGCTTCCTTCCTCCATTAATCATTGAGACCACTGAAATCGATCAGGTCGTAAACGCACTAAGGCGTGTACTCAACTAAGAGGCAAGTCGCTGATGGATGACCAACAGGCAGTAGCCCTACTTCGTGATTTGTGCGCAACCTATTCACCTTCCGAACATGAAGAGGCTGCAGTCACCCTATTAGTCGAGCGTGCAAACGCGGCCGGTCTTCATGCTCGTACTGACGACGCCGGTAATTTCGTTGCTGAACGTGGCTCTGGAGGCCGAACTATCTTACTGCTCGGCCATATTGATACGGTGCCAGGCTTCATTGAACCTCGCCTTGAAGGAAACTTACTGCATGGACGAGGCACCGTTGACGCTAAAGGACCACTCGCAGCTTTCTTGGTAGCAATCGCTCGAGCGAGCCATCAGAGCGATGTCCGCCTAGTTACAATAGGAGCCGTCGAGGAAGAAGCGCCAACATCTAAAGGAGCTCACTACATCACCAACAAATATCAACCGGAAGCTGTAATTATTGGAGAGCCAAGTGGTACTTCTGGAATCACGCTCGGGTACAAAGGCCGAGTGACCCTCGATCTTGATGCAACTCAGCCTCATGCTCACAGTGCCGGGGCCAATCGAAGCATCGCTGCTCATGCAACCGAATTCTGGACCCGCTTGGAAGACTGGTGTAACTCGTTCAATCAAGACAAACGAATTTTCGACCAAGTCGACCCTCATCTATTTAAAATCAACTCACAGACGGATCATTTCCAGGATCAGGTTACCTTAAGCGGAAGTCTTCGACTTCCTCTTAACTACTCACTTGAAGATCTTACGACTCAAACCACTGCATTAGCTGGCACATGGGGCGATGTGACACTCAAACACTTTGTACAGCCTTTTAAGGCTGACCGACGCACACCGTTAGTCCGCTCGCTGTTGCGGGAGATTCGAAAAGAAGGATTAGAACCAACCTTTAAATTGAAAACAGGAACGTCAGACATGAATGTGGTTGGCCCAGCTTGGCAGTGCCCAATCGTAGCCTACGGCCCAGGTGACTCAAGACTCGATCATACTGCTGAAGAACACATCAACATTCAGGATTACCTTAAGTCGATCTCAATCCTCACACGTGTACTAGATGGATGGGCCTGAAGAGTAATTCCAAAAGCGTTATACCTATAGACGGATTAGCGATCAGACACGAGCATCACAAGTCCAGTACCTAAAATTGATACCGACCCGGCCAACAAGGCGTAGTCAATCATTTCAGTCTTGGTATCCCGTGTAGTCACTTGCCCTCCGCTTGAGCCTACATTTCTTTTCAGGAAATAGCCGAACAGCACGCCACCAATAACGGAGGCTATCACGGGACCAACAATTCGTTGTGATTGTTGAGATTCACTATTTTCCGTGGGTTGCGTAGAGCCCTCTTGGGCAAAAAAGAATTGCCTATTCCAAGGTGCTGACAGAGGCAACAGTGTTTCTGAAGCAACCGGAGAAAAGATATTTTCCGGTCTCGTAATTAGCTGTTCTCGAATGTGTTTCAGCTTATTCGAACGAGCCTGTCCCAAGAACTCGTCTACCACTTGAGTTGGAAAAGTAATTCTTGATTGCCCTACAACTGGAACATCTATGCTGACAATTGATGCCGCCAACACTACTGCACATAGCCGCTTCCAGATCAATGCTTATCTCCTCGCCTCACATTACGTCCTCAGCTGAATAGACGTTGGATGATTAGGCATTATAGATCAACCATTCATTATCTTTACAAATCCTAGGAGGTCCCATATATCATGCCGTTGTTGGATTGTGGTTAGTCAGGTACACTAACAAAGTAATGCGGCTTCACCTGGCCCTGCAACAATTGACAACGAAACAGTCATATCAAAATACATCATGTTCGGAAACGGAATCTTGGCAAAACTACTACATTGAAGATCGTGCTTTACACGGACGAGGCTTGAATGATTTATGACATTGGTGGCCTAATAATCGCATTCGCCTTTGTGGCTAAGGGTGGCGACATGTTTGTCGATGCAAGTGTGCAAATCGCCAGCACCTTGCGTGTTCCACGCCTTATCATTGGAGGTACACTCGTTAGCCTAGCCACGACCATTCCAGAGTTAGTAGTTTCAGTGACCGCAAGCTATCTTGGCGATTCCGGTATTGCATTAGGAAACGCTGTCGGGTCCGCTATTGTGGACATGGGACTTGTCACCGGTACAGTCGCACTAATTGTACCTGTAACGGTTGACCTGACAGTCTTTCGGAGACGAGCGTGGTGGGTAAGAATCGCAGCTATTCTTCTTGTGATCGTTTCGTGGAATCAGGTTATTGGTCAAGTGTCTGGCTTCGGACTGTTTCTTTTTTCCTGCCTGTACCTTTTTGCTGACTATCGATACATTAGACATAAACAAAATCAGGAACCACGTTCCTTAGACGACGATCCTACTGAAAATGGAAGATCTAACATAAACATTGCATTACGATTTATTCTTGGCGCAGTATTAATCTTTATTGGTAGCCGACTACTCTTAGAAACTGGCACCTCACTTGCGACCAGAATGGGAGTCCCCTCGGTCCTCATAGGACTCTCAGTCGTCGCAATGGGAACATCATTACCAGAATTAGTGACCGGCATTTCGGCAGCACGTAAGGGTGTACCAGACCTTTCCGTGGGAAACGTCCTTGGTGCCAACTTATTAAATATCGCAATGATCGTTGGACTGGCAGGGACAATTAGACCACTTATCCTATCGGACTTCGTACAGTGGTATTCCTATCCATGGCTATTTGTGTTTATAGCAGCACTTGGCCTGACACTTGGCCGGTCGGGGACTTTAGACCGACGAGGTGGAATGATACTCGTCGGCCTCTACGTCGTGTACGCAACTGGTCTTGCTGGCTACGGCACCATTGCGGTTCACTGATCGTCGGTCGTTTCTAAGAAACGTCGAACCTCTTGCATCTCAACAAAATCATCTCGACCAGACCATACCTCGGCAAGTTTTGCATATTGCACTCTAGCATTCGCATAGTCGCCAGTCTTGGCATAGCTGCGCGCCAAACCCAAAAGAGAGCGCGGACGATTCGGCAATCGAAGTAGCGAAGTATTAAATTTTTGAATGGCGTCGGCAGACTGGCCAAGCTCAAGAAGTATTTCGCCATAAAGTTCATGCAATGGCTTGATAGGAGATGCCGGTCCATTTGGTGGGCGCATACTTAATAAAATACCCTCGGCTTCATCCAAGAGGGCTAAAGCAGCATCGGCTTGACCTTCATAAACCTTCACTAGGGCGCTGACCTGCAGCGATGAAATCTTGGTGTAATTTCCGCCAAACCCACGGGCCATGGGATTACCACCGCGATCAGAAATCTCCGCCATACTTGCTAATTCTGTTTCTACTTGTTTGAGAATATCTTGGTTACCAGTGCGCGAAGCACTCAGACCGATGGCAAGAAGTTCATGCGGCGGTAAACCACTCCTGACCGGTGCGACTTGCCATTTCTCAGTCTCAACAACGTAGCGAGCCTTTAGTCTTGAGATCGTACTGATACCCATTGCCGAATTACCACTTTCTTCGCTAATGGCTTGGAGAACGTTAATCCATTCCTTTGCCTTAGCATAATCACCGCGTTGCAGGTCACCATACTGTCCCCAATCTAGTGAATGGACACCATCGCCGATACTATCCCCAGGTTTCCACAATTCTCGCGACACATCGTACGCTGATTGATTATTCATCGACACCCTCTCCCACATGCCATGCTGAATAAAAATATGAGTAGGCATGTGACGAGCGTGTGATACCGCGGGCGCTATTTCCGAAAACCGGTATGCGGCATCGAGTGCTAAAGGCGCGTGAACTGGATTATCAAATGCATGAATTGTGTAATGGGCTGCACCAGGATGGTTACGATTGTCCTGAAACAATTTTAAGGCGATCGCGCCTGCCCGCACATTAAGACGCTGACTCTTGTCCTGCGTCGCATTCGAGGCACTCAGCATTGATAACGCATAGTAAGCTGCGACCTCTGACTCTTCCGGGAAACGCTCATACAAGCTCCGCATTTGCTCCATATAACCCACGGCACGCTCCGTGTAGCTACCTTCACCAAACAGAGTCTCAACGGCTACAAGGAAACCGCGTTCCTTTTCCGTTGGCGCCATGGCAACACGCTGAGCCCTGGTGTCAGCGAGTCGAGCAAGTGCTTTTCGAGGTGATTCAATGTCCTGCGTGGTAAACAATGGATGATTATAAGAAAGCGCTTCGCCCCAGTAAGCCATCACGAATTCGGGCTCAATTTTCTGAGCCGCTTGGAACTGTTCTCTGGCTTGCTTAAAACCGAAACTGTGAAGAATTGCAACGCCGCGCAAGAAGTGCTGTTGAGCTTCGGCTGACCCAGAGGTCACAAACTTAATAGAACCAACATTCTCGAACTGAGCGCTGGCAGGACCGGCGGACAACAGTAGGACGGCCGTTAACAGATAAGAACAGATCCGTTTCATTTGTCACCTTCTTGTCGTTAGTACCATTATTTCCATCATCAATAAGAATCACGACACGCAATACAACATCGTTTACAACGTCTACCGACTAAGTCAAACAGTTTTACTTGTTAATGCAGCGTTGATGTATTCCTGTTTGAAACGCCACCAAACAACTCGGCAGTTCTACTCATTAATGGCGCACCGTTGTATCTCTCGTCGCCCGCCAACATGCGGGCATCAAAAGAATATTCGCGCAAATCCTACCCAACACGATGGCCGTGACCGCAGCCATTACGCCGATTGTATTGAAATGTTGAATTGCAATCCAAAGAACGATCGCGATCCCTACCACCTCGATTGCCGTCGCCGAAGTGATGACCTTGGTCGTTCTCGCGTTTACTAATAAAGCACGCTGAAACGAAAGCAGCACGGATAACGCCGGTAAAAACACTAGAATTTTGAGTGGGGGAATAGCAAACTCAGTCAACTCAAACGACAGACCCGACACGTCATAAAACCACAAAAAAGATAAAGGGCTGTAAGCGATCGCAGCCAGACAGACCGACGTGAGAATGGCCATTGCACAGGCAACGTTTCGCAGTGGCCGGTATTGTTCCATATGGTCGCCAAGCAATGCGATAGAAGCATCCTGGAACGATAGGCCAAGGCTTCGAAACAAAAAAGTCAAGCCGTTTAACACCGGAAGAACAGCCAATGATTCAAGAGCCATGCGACTCTGCCCCATGAAAAACGTGACCATCGGTTGGACTCCCATTGCCAAAAAGGAGCTCAGCGCTAACGGAACATAGAACTTGGCGACATTGCTCAATGTCAAACGCTGGCCTTCTGTCTCCCTTCGGTCCATTAAAGCTCGAATTGCCCGCCTCGACATTCTACGCACGGCCAATGCTTCTGCAACCACAGCGACAGATAAAGCTAACGCACCTACCAGCGCCCCGGATATAGACAGCCACCACCCTGCAACAACTGCTGTCGCACACATCGTAACTAACCGAACCACAGTGCCATACGCGACGCGACGAGTCATATCGTGTCGAATGAGTAGTCCTTGAAGTAAACGTCGATATCCGATCGCTCCTGGCCATGGCAACATCACAAATAGCGCTTGATGGGTCAAACTTGCCACTACAACTGGTAGATTCAACCAGGACGCTAACGTGTCAAATACTGGCGGCATAACAATGATCAGCATGACACCGGTCATCAATGCCGAAAGCGCGATCGTAAACCGACGAAAGACAAGGTAACTGTCCCGATTGTTAACCAGCGCTGTTGATGCGCTCATCAACATGATGACGGGAGATTCTACGATGATAGCGAAGGCAAACGCGACTCCATAAGCAGCAAGGTTAGGAGCTGCGTCAGGTAAGCGGGCAATGACGGCAGCTAAGAATGGACCTTCGACTGCCATCATCAACCAGGTGCCAGCTAAAGGCATCCAGAAAACAAGAATGCGTCGCGTCTTTAAGGGTTCTGCAGTCATCTAATACCTGGATCGAACATTCGTCCGTTCCCTGCTATGATGAAACAAATGCCTAACACTCTCAGTCCACTTCGAAGTATCACTGCTTTTGAAAAGGCAATTACTGAATCGAACGAGAAGGTTGTCTTAATTTTTAAACACTCCAATTCCTGCGACCTAAGCGCCATGGCTTTAGATGAAGTCACCCAGCACCTTGAGCAGCCTTCTTCTTTGACGATTTATTATTGCATTACGGTTCAATCCGAACGGGAGGTGTCAAACGAAGTGAGTGAGCGACTTTGTATCCCTCACGCCACGCCACAAATCATTCTAGTGCGTAACGGAAAAGCTCTTTGGAGCGCGTCTCACCTGCAAATTACAAGAGAAACTCTACGGGAAGCTGAGGCGACTCATACACAGACTGCTACCGTACCGAATACTTAATTATAGCATTTAAACCAGGGCCGTCTGTAGACGGCGAGTATATGGCCACACGAATAGGAATAGCAAATAACACAGGAGGCACACACCAAGAAGTTTCGAGCGTGAATCTATAACCTAATAATCAGTTCTCAACAACAATCAAATTCTCTCACATCAATTTTTTGGGAATGGAACTTCGTGGCGACCGCTTCCCTCCCTAGATCAATCTGGCATCCCTTAATTAGCTCTGCCTGTTCCAAACGCTTCCAATAATGTAAAGGCGCCTGACGAAATAGATTGAGTTGCGTTTTCTCTGCTACCGCAGTCTGTATCCTAGCCCGAATGAGATTGTAGAGTGATGTGACCACACGGTCGCGCGAGCGTCCACTAGTGCAAAAATCCATCTCAAGACAATGTGCAACAAGTTGGCTGTCTTTCATGTAAACAAGCACGGTGAGCGGTGGAATAACTGTCACGATTGTCCCCTAACACTTTCAAACGGGGTCAATATCCCAATCAACACTAGATCGGACCCCCAAAATTAGGACTCTCTTATGTGATATCGGCTAAATGTCGACAATCTGTAGGCGTTTCACGGTAAATTCTGTGGAGTGATACACTCAAGAATAGGCAAAATGCAGGAGATTGTGCTCATGGGAACCCTATTACCCCTTATTCTTATAGGCTCTCTCACTTTTGGTCAGGCGGGGAGCAACACAGAACTAGATCACGCTCAAGATTCCACTGGCGACAAAATCGACAATTGGACTCTGCGGGTAGAAATCCAATCGCAAGACAATTCTCCCCCTAAAAGCATGAGACAAAGACACTTAGAGATGTTCGCTAGAGCATATTATCCAGGTCGTAGTGGACAAATCATGCTTGTTCCTGTTGAGGGCGAGATGATCTTAGAACCAGACGATCTCCAATATCGATTCATGCACGGTAGTCCATGGACCTATGACGCCAAGATTCCACTAGTGTTCTTCGGTCCTCGTTTTATTCGCCAAGGGCAATGGATGGAACCGGTTGTCCAGCAAGACATCGCACCGACCCTGGCAAGCCTGCTCGACCTTTCCAAACCGGCGTCAATGACAGGTCGCACCCTTTCCACCGCACTTTTAGAAACCGACTCAATGCCTCGCGCAATCTTGCTAGTTGTCCTGGATGGCATGAGGTCGGATTATCTTGATCGCTACAAGAGTGAGATGCCCACTATTGATCGCCTTCGCCACAACGGTTCGTCATTTGAGAACACGCGAATAAATTATCTCCCCACTCTGACTAGTGTCGGGCATGCAACGATCGTAACTGGTGCTGACCCTAAGATTCACGGTGTCGCAGCGAACACGATGTTCGATCACGTGTCAGGTCAATCAACAGGTGCGTATCCAGGGTATTCGCCAGCAAACCTTATGGCGTTAACACTCGGCGACCTCTGGAACCTTCGAACGCATGGTCGCTCGATCATTATCGCCCAAGGCACAACGGCCCGAGCCACCATCCCTCTCGCAGGTCATGGTAGTTGCATCGTCAACGGGCATCCAACTTTATTAGCTATGTTCGAAGGTTCATCCGCACGCTGGCTGGGTGATACAGACTGTTATCGCCTACCCAGTTATCTTCGCGATGTAGATGCAAGTACACTCTGGACAAACCCTAATGAAGTTTCGACTGACTATTCTGTCTCCTCAGGGAGCACACTCCTGCGTACTCCACTTTTCCCAATTTTCCAAGTTGATGCACTTGTTGCAATGATACAGAACGAACAGGTCGGTGTAGATGCGATTACAGATCTAGTGTTTGTAAATTTCAAAACGCCAGATTATGTTGGACATCAATATGGACCGAACTCAGACGAATTACGTGCAACACTTGCCACCCTCGATGAGCAATTAGACCGCGTTATCAAAATGCTGGATTCACAGATAGGTCGCAATGAGTACGTTATCGCTTTGACTGCCGATCATGGTATGCCTTCCGAAGCAGGTAATGCTTGGGGCGGACGTCATTACACGAATGAAATCATTTCAACACTTCACGACCGGTTTGACCCAAACGGTCGCCGAGCTGTGCTCTTCTATGGCGATCCAGCAGATAATCAAATTTTCGTGGACACAGAACGCGTGGAGACATTGGGACTGACTCTGGATGAGATGGCGACCTATCTCGAAACGTTACCATTCATCTCAGCCGCGTTTTCTGAAACGGAAGTGGCCGACGCGGTGATCCAATAAACCTCAATGATCACCGAAACAATCAAAACCAACTATCTAACAGCGTACCATCACGAACAATCGTCTCAGCACGGTCGGAACCAGTCGAAATTATCACGACTGGAACACCCGTAATTTCCTCAAGACGACTTACGTAATTCTTGGCTTCTTTTGGTAGTTCACTATAATTTTGTGCGCCTCGAGTGGGCTTGGACCATCCTGGAAGCTTTTCGTACGTTGGCTCAAATTTCGTTAAGTCGGCAGAGTCAAATGACCACTCTCGGAATATCTTCCCACCATAACGGTACTCCGTACATAAATGAATTTCATCAAGCTCATCCAACACATCCAACTTTGTAAGCGCGAGCGCTTCGATCCCGTTCAAACGAACCGCGTACTTCATAGCCACTGAATCGTACCAACCGCAGCGACGTGGACGTCCAGTAGACGCACCGTATTCTTGTCCAGATTCACGCAACGCTTCGCCCATTGGTCCGATCAGTTCAGTCGGCAGAGGCCCTTCCCCAACGCGGGTCGTGTAGGCTTTCGCGACTCCCAACACCCCATCTATGGCTGATGGTGGAACGCCGAGACCGGTACAGACACCGCCGACAGTCGAATTCGAAGATGTCACATAGGGATATGTTCCATGGTCGATATCTAAAAGAGCACCCTGAGCTCCCTCGAATAACGTTGATTTGCCTTCGCGTCTCGCATTCATAAGAAGCAGTGATACATCAGTCACCCATGGTTTAATGCGGTTCCAAGATTCTGCGAGCCGGTCCATTACAACTCGCCAATCCATCGTTGCTCCATCAATGAGACGATTCCGAGCATTCACGTTCTCTTGAATAACCTTAGCTAGCAGCCCATCAGGAGATGTGTCAGCCAAATCTCCTATCCTGACGCCTCTTCTAGCGATTTTGTCTTCGTAGGCAGGACCAATTCCTCGTGAAGTTGTGCCGATTTTTCTCTCTCCCCTACGAGCTTCAAACATGAGCTCTAATTCTCGATGATACGGCAAAATTACGTGGGCTTTCTCACTAACAAAAAGACGGCCATCTACCGTGATACCGATTTCAGCTAAGCTCTCGACCTCCTCCAGCAAAGCAGTTGGATCAATAACCACTCCGTTCCCAATAACACATGTGATCTCTGGGTGTAGAATGCCAGAAGGTATGAGATGCAAAACAAATTTCTGACCAGACACGTAAACCGTATGCCCAGCATTATGACCACCTTGATAGCGAGCAACCACTGAAAATCGAGGTGCCAGTAAATCGACGATTTTACCCTTTCCTTCGTCGCCCCACTGTGCCCCAAGAATCGCTAAATTCATCAACTCAGATTCCTTATGAGATAGGTATTCAGATAGTACCATGTACACGGTACACAACAATAAAGCTGCAAATGCTATTGTTTCACATTGAACTACCTTGCTTTTATCTGAAATCGCAGGAAATGCCAATCTAGCAATAAAAAGAATATCCCAAAAAATACTTGCATTTTTAAAGGTTCAGCAGGACGCACTTTAACAATGTTATTCTTTCACATTGACAAACCGCTTCACCCTTTTTTAAGTTCTATTCATTGATCAGGGGTGCCAATTAATGAATTACCTTTTCGTAACCCAATTGTATCGATTTGATTTCCTGATTAGACTTGAATCAACACTTGGAGATAAGCAAGAGTGACTCAGATCGAAAGGCCGACTCTTAAAAGACGCCTCCTTTCAGCCATTGAAGCAGACCCGCCAAGGATTCCAATTATATTAGGGTTAGGCGGCAGTGGTCGCACAGAACTACTTCTGGAACTGCAATCCGAACTCGGAAATGAGCGTTCTCAATACCTAGATGTTGAGCAAGCTGCCAGCACTCCAGAACACTTTTTGCGGTCCCTCACTGCAAATTCGCCTTTCAACGCAAAAAGCGAAAAGGCTGGGTTTTCTGAAGCTCGTTCCACACGAGAAGCGTTTCAAGCAACACTCAGATTCCTTGATAAAGCCAGCCCTTCACCTGCAAATCCAGCTATTTTTTTACTAGATGAAATTCTTGAATTGAAGACTTTCGAGAATTTTCCTGGCTTAAGACTTGTTCTGAATGAATTAATCGAAACACTTCGTAATAGCCAAAACCGGTTTGTTTTGAGTACACGGTATACCACCCGAGCACTAAGACTCCTTCGAGATGCATCTCCTCAATTTGAAATCGTCCATCTTCCAGCTTTTACACCAGCAGAAGTCGGAAGTGCTTTAGCAAGTGTTCCTAATCCTGACAATTACATTTCTCGTGACGAACTGGCCAGGTCTATCCATGCTCTAACAGCTGGACGGCCAAGCTATGTTCGATTAATCGCGCAAGGCATGGAGATTTCACAGGAACCTAATCTATTCGACCCGGTTGCGGCCCTCACGACGCAACTCTCAAAGGGAGGCTCACTTTGGGCCCATTGTCGCTTCGAATATGAATTAAGGTTGCACCGAGCACGTGGTTACGGTGTGCTTCAGGCAATCGTGCAGATTCTAGCCAATGAGGAACCTCTGAAATTGACGGAAATAGCGAGGAGACTTGGACGAACTCCCGGATCAACCAGAGATTATCTCTCTTGGTTAGATGATGTTGATCTGATCACAGTAAGGCAGAAACGTTATCGTTTAGCCGATCCACTACTGAGGCTTTGGGTTAAGCTGCACTGTCAACCGACTCCCATTTCCGACGAGCAGTTAGCCAGGGAGGTCCAAAATTACGCCTATGACAGATTACCTAGGAACGAACCCAGCACGAATGATGCTAATTTTGTGTCCAGCGAACCTACACGAGAATGGAATGTTATTGATTAACTGATCCACCCGTGAGACGTTGAAGTGCCAGTGATGCCGCACGCTGTTCCGCCTCCTTCTTACTTTGCCCTTCAGCATGAGCCAAGACGTCACCACCCACCCATACTTCGATATAAAATATCTTTCGATGATCTGGACCATCTTCTCGTACAACACGGTATTCTGGTAGGCCTAGTGACCGCGCTTGAACCAACTCTTGAAGCGCTGATTTATCGTCTTGTTCAAGAATTGCTGACCGGTCACCAATTCGTAGTGTGTCCACAAGAGGTCTAAACTGATTCTCAATAAACGTTTGCACAGCACTAACTCCCCCATCCAGATAGACGGCAGCAATAAGCGCTTCGTAAGCATCGGCAACAAGATTTTTTTTCTTACGACCACCTGTCTTTTCTTCACCACGGCCAAGCAATATATAGTCGCCAAGGCCCAACAATTCACCTAAGTTGGCAAGAGTTGCTGTCGAAACCAGAGTAGCCTTCCACTTCGACATAATTCCTTCAGTCACATCTGGAAATTCACGAAATAATAGATCAGCAATCACAAACTCTAGAACTGCATCACCAAGGAATTCTAGAACCTCATTATCGACCATCCCCCCGCTCGCATCCTCATGCACGATTGAACGATGCGTGAGTGCCTGTTCAAGCAATCTGTTATCACTGAATTGGTAGCCCAGCTTTTGGCCTAGCGACTCATAGTGCGACTGGGATAGAGAACTAGGCGCCTCTGCATTAGCTTGAGAATCCTTAATGATATTTCTTGCACGTGCTACGTCCTCAAAACGTACCTCTACTCTAGCTAAAGTGGGCCGAGAGATGACCGTTGGTAGTAGTGCAGCTCCTACATTTGACGTTATCACTGACTCAATATCGTGACTTGCCAAAAGTGCACATACTATGTTTGCTTCGGATTCAGACTCAGTTTTCATCACAACAACAAGTTCTGGAGATGGGTCCAACGGACCAGAAGAAGCCATAATATGAAGACACTGCCATTAACAGCAAACAATAACAATCTGCCAAATACGCATAATAGTTGAATGCAAAATGATAACAGATGTATCGTACAAGAATCCGATAACACTTGTTAGATATATGTGGATTTGATAAATACAAAAGAACCCTAGTCATCAATACTTTCTCGAGCTTAATACCAAGGATTGACAACTTGAAACTAGAAACTACAGCACGGTTCAATACGAAGTGTGTTCACTCCGGTCAGGAGCCCGACTCAGCAACTGGAGCGATTATCACTCCGATTTATCAAACATCAACTTTCGTGCACGACGAACTCGGCCAACATAAAGGTTTCGATTATTCGCGAACGAATAACCCGACCCGCTCCACCGTGGAGGCAAATATCGCGGCCCTTGAGGGTGCTAAATCTGGAATTGCATTCGCATCCGGGGTGGCAGCTATTAACGCCGTCGCCAGCCGTCTCGACCCTGGAGATCATGTTGTGGTCGATAAGAATATATACGGTGGCACTCATCGGCTATTTGAACAGGTACTCCGCCGCTACAAGATATCCTTTAGCTACGTGGAAACAGCGATTCCAGACAATGTTGTAGCCGCCTTAACTTCCCACACGAAAATGATCTATGTTGAAACCCCCTCGAATCCATTACTCGGTTTGACCGACCTAGCAGCCATGGCTGAGCTTGCACACTCACACAACACAAAGCTTGTCGTCGATAACACATTCGCAAGTCCTTACGTACAACGTCCGCTCGAACACGGCGCGGACCTCGTTATCCATAGCACGACGAAATACCTTAATGGCCACACTGACAGCATTGGCGGTATGGTTTTGACATCGAATACTGAAGACGAAGCGTCACTTCGGTTTATTCAGAATACGGGTGGCGCGATCATGGGCCCTTTCGACGCTTGGCTATTACTGCGTGGAACAAAGACACTCGCACTGCGCATGAGAACACATAGTCAGAACGGTCTAGCGCTCGCGGAGTTTCTCTCCTCACACTCTAAGGTTCACAAGGTGTTGTACCCAGGCCTACCCGATCATCCACAACATGATTTGGCATGCCGTCAAATGCACGGTTTCAGCGGCATGTTATCCTTTAATGTTGGCTCGTTAGAAGGTGCCAACACTGTCTGCAATCGAGTGAGATTGTTTTCGTTGGCTGTAAGTCTCGGTGGCGTTGAAAGTCTCATTAGTCATCCAGCAAGCATGAGCCACGCCTCCGTGCCAAGAAAAGAGAGACTTGAAAGAGGCATCGGTGACGGATTGATTCGCATTTCGACAGGAATAGAGGATATACAAGACCTTACGGAAGATATGCGTCAAGCCTTAGATGCGGTTTAAAAGCAAGATGGGTAATAACAACTTTTCAATCATGGGTGTAATACGCCGATGGATCCGAGAACTGTACGACTGGACGCTACGATGGGCAGACACTCCTCAGTGCATGGCAGCTCTCTTCGGCTTTGCGTTAATTGAGTCGTCCTTTTTCCCGATTCCTCCAGATGTAATCTTGATTGCCATTGTCGCCTCCAAACCAAGTCGGTGGCTTTCCGCCGCAACTTTATGCACAGCTGGGTCTGTCGTTGGTGCTGCACTCGGATATCTCATTGGATTGAGCTTCATGGCAACACTCGGCCAACCGATAATCGATTGGTACGATGCTCAAGCCTCTTGGGCATACGTGGTCAATGTATTTGCTGGGCCGTTTGGAATCGGAATTCTCGCTGCGGCTGCCTTCACCCCAATCCCGTTCAAGGTGTTTACTATTGCCGCAGGTGCGACGGGCATGTCGTTCTGGCTATTTCTTATCGTCAGTGCGTTTGGAAGAGCTGGCCGTTTTTTTCTGGTGGCCGCAATTTTACGGATTTTTGGAGCACCAGTTCGAAAAATGTTAGAGCGCCATCTCGAGCTGGCAGCACTGATCTTCTTTTTGTTACTCCTAGGCGGCTTTCTGGTCGTGAAGGCCTTGTAGACGTCGGCGACTTATTCTTCTGAGACTGCGTCCTTCAACCAGTTCAAATAAGCCTCATCACCGTCTGACAGCTGAATAACCACAAACTCCGGACATTCGTATGGATGAAGTGAGCGGATCCGTTTCCGCAATATTGGGACCCGCTTAGCCATTGTTTTTATAACAAGCTGCTGTTCGGACTCCTGCTCAGTTTTTCCCTTCCAGCGATAAACCGATTCCATTTCATTTTGAACATTGACACACGCTGCGAGACGTTCTTCGACCAGTATTTTAGCAAGCCCCACAGCCTCTGATCCAGACGGCATAGTGACCAACACGATCACGTAATCGGAACTACCCACGATTCCTCCCCGACCCAGACTATTGAAAACGACCTTTCGATCCGAAAATAAATATGGGTCTCGAGTGATGCCATAAATTCGTAACCCAGCCTATATATGCCAAGAATGACACTGCCAGGCGCTTCAAGAAATAACGCTCAACCTACAGAAAGGTTACCTCGCCGACATCGAGGCCTGTATATTCTTGTAATATTAATCGTCTGCGTGCTTGCCGCGAATGCCGTCATTGGTGAACGAGGATTACTCGAAAGTCGGAGAGCGGAACGTAGGCATGACAACCTATTAGACTCCATTAAATCTCTAAAACGAGAAAATCAAAGTCTTCAAAGCCGTAAAAAACGCCTTGATGAAGACCCCACCAGCATAGAACCGATCGCTCGTCAGGAACTTGGGCTAATTCGACCTGGTGAAATCGTCTTCATAGTGAAGGATCGACTGCCCAGCACCCGAAAAACTCCATGACACCGTAAGGCGCACCGATTATTACCGCGCCTACTGATTCACGACGGTTGGAAGTCAAAACCATACATGCTAGACTGAAACATTGCGCAGTTGTTATTTAACTTGTGCATTGTCATGTCGCGGGGTGGAGCAGTCCGGTAGCTCGTTGGGCTCATAACCCAAAGGTCGCGGGTTCAAATCCCGCCCCCGCAACCACGCTTCGTTGGTAACATCCTGAACTTAGTTCGAATTCCCAGCAATCACGATCTATGCAAATCGAAATACAAAGAGATGCATAGCCATTACTCCTTACCCAAGCGCCTTACCTCATTCGACAAGTCTTGGTATATTAATCACCACTCGACGGCCAGAGCACACCTTGGTATCTCTTAACAGTACCTACGCCTTTATAAACGAATTTCTGAAGACGCTTCCCTTCGTAAGTTTCGGTAGTGTAGATATTTCCCTGTGAATCGGTCGCGATGCTATGTACGCCATACCACTGTCCAGGATGACGGCCACCATCGCCAAAACTAGTCAAGACTTCAAGTGACTCGCGATCGATAACGTGAACCTTTGAGTTAACCCCATCTGCAAGATAGATATACCGCTGGTCTGCATCTCTAGAAAATGCAATATCCCATGCTGAGCCACCCCCTAGGGTTTCTTTTTCAATAAACCCTTCCTTCACAAAAGTCCCATCTGGGTGGAAAACTTGAATCCGATCGCTTGCACGGTCACAGACGTACAACAGGCGATCATTGGATAGCTCGGCGCAATGAACTGGACTTCTAAATTGCTGAGCCGGTGGATCGTCAGGATTGTAACGAGGAAGAGGCCCATCATCAGGTCGATTACCGTACGCGCCCCAATAACGTTTAAATTCCCCAGTGTCCGCATCAACAACCGCAACACGTCGATTACCGTAACCATCAGCGATGTAGGCCTCATTTGCTTCAGCATCAACAAAGATCTTTGCAACACGCCCATAATTCTCACGGTCGTTGCTTCCGGCATTCCCACCGGAACGTCCCAGCTGCATTAAGAATTGTCCGTCCTTCGTAAATTTCAAAACGTGAGCATCGTCAGCACCATTTCCACCAATCCAAATATTGTCCTTGTGATCGAAGGCCAGACCATGATTCGACTGCGGCCATTCATACCCCTCGCCCGGTCCACCCCAGTGCTGAATCAAATCTCCGGCCTGGTTAAAGGCCAGCACAGGAGGGGCAGCAAAACAGCATTCGCCCTGCGTAATCGGCGAATCTCCATCTGCCGGAATCTCGTTGACCGCCAACATATTGTTGCGATGGACAATCCACACGTTATCCTCGAAATCAACCGCTAATCCAATCGTCATTCCTTGCACCCAAGAATTAGGGAGAGGCTTTGGCCACAATGGGTCAACTTCGAACATTGGTGCCTCAATGGAGTTCTGACCAGCTGCCACCGCGGTACGCTCCAATGCAGCTTGCCCAAGGTTTAACAGTGCAAATGCAAGGACGCCCAGCGTCCCAATCAAAAGACTGCGACTGAATTTAGGCCTATTCATCATTGCCTCCCTGTCCGGCGATTTGAAATGAGTCTTTCGCTACTCACGTAGATTAGAGTGAGATTGTAAGTCGATGCCAAATTATTGACAATGGCTATCTTTGACTCCCTTAAATGAGTTTTATATTTACGCTGTTCGCTAAAAAACGAGAGATATTTTCAGTCTGGCAACATCAATCCAATGCTTTCTCAACCGTCTGCACCCCAACCTGCCTCAGAGATGCTGGTATACTTTAGGCACACTAATACCTAATCGCTACATTCGAAGATCCAAACAAACCAAGCGCGATACGCATCCGTTGAAATCCGCTTATGAGCGAAGGCTGGCCATATCTTCTCACCGGTATAGTCGTTGGATTGGTTGGGGGGTTTTCTCCTGGCCCCATCACGACTTTAGTCATTGCCCAAAGCCTGCGGTACGGGATACGGGAAGGCGTGAAAATCGCAGTTGCACCAATTCTAACGGACGCTCCAATCGCTATCATTGCCATTTTTGTGATCGGTCGCTTGGCCGATGCGAAAGGTGCCCTCGGCATGATCGCCCTCCTTGGTGCAGCTTTTCTCACGTATCTCGCCTACGATAGCTTCACAGCACCTTCCTCTTTAAACGTCGCTACCGAAGAAGACGACCTCAATTCCCTTCGTAAGGGGGCATTAACAAATTTTGTGAATCCAAACCCGTATTTATTCTGGTTCACGATCGGTGCACCGGTCGTTCATGAAGCGTCTACCGTCAGTTACTGGTTTGTTGGAATGTTTCTTGTCGGACTCTATGTCTGTTTAGTCGGCGGCAAAATGACTCTCGCTATTGTCGCTGGGCGGGGACGTGTTTGGCTAAAAGGCCCTACCTATACCTATGTCATTCGAGCTCTTGGTGTAGCACTTGTTCTGTTCGCAATCAAATTCACTCGAGACGGCTTAACTTACTTAGACTTACTTTGACGGAGTACTGCAGCAATAGAATCTTTAAGTGACGAAAGACCTCTCTCAAGATCCTGGCCTAGGTGTACACGAAGCACTCGTCGGTTCATGTTGGCCAATAATTTAAGATCACTACGTGCCTGTGAGGCTTTCACAATCCCAAAGGTCATCCTACGACCTGACACTTGTAAGTCCTCTGTCTCATCGCACGTAATTTGGATGAATACGCCTGTATCGGGACCACCTTTGTAAAGCTGGCCGGTCGAATGCAGGAATCGCGGTCCAACCGAAAGACAGGTCGCCAACTTCGTGCTATTTCGCACCATGCGCCGAATATCTTGCAGGACCTCTCGATTTTTTGAATTGGTATCTATAAACGCAAGCAGAGCGAAATAGTCACCTGCCGTCATACTCCCGAGGTGCGACCCTAACACTCCCTGCACTGAAATGATTTTGCCTGAACCTTTACGTAAAGCTGCTCTATAAGGTTTATTCGCAAACAGACGCATCCCATCTCCTTCAACAACTGGTATCTCAACCGGCAGGGCTCCTCGTTTCTCATATGCGTCAGTCAGCTCTCTGGTAACCACCTTGCCAGCCTCTACATCAGGTTGATCGAAGGGGTTTATTTGGAGCACTGCCGCAGCGACCGCCGTGGCAATCTCCCATCGAAAGAATTCCTGGGAAAGATCATAAACATCACTCAGGTTAATCCGTATTACAGATTGCCCAGACTGCTCCAGCGCCGTTACTGCATCGTCTTGAGACACATCGTACAGAGAATCGATACCTATATAAACAAATAGGCGATCAGGGCCATAATCAACTGGTGATCCGAAACCTTCAGAATCAATTGGGATAATCCCCTTTTCCATCTTACCTGTCGATTCAGCCAGTAACTGCTCCAACCATCCACCGAAGGTCTTGAGACCCGGAGACGTCATGATGGTCACCTTATCTAAACCAGTACGCGCACCGACACCCAGTGCAAGTCCGAGCATAACTCCAGGATTCTTCTCAATCGACACTTCGGGTCTACATGCCGCCACCATCCGTTTCGCGCTCGCAATCAGCCTCTCAGTATTGAGTCCCATCATGGCAGCAGGAACCATCCCAACATTTGACAGAGCGGAATAACGCCCGCCGATACTCGACACTCCTTCGTGAATTTGGGCAAAACCATCACGCATCGCAATGTCGTGAAGCGTTGATCCTGAATCTGTTATCGCAATGAATTGCAATCCTGCATCTTGGCCACATCTTTTGCGCCGCTCATCAAAGAAATATTGATATAAAAGATTTGTTTCTAACGTGTTTCCAGTTTTACTTGAGACGACGAAAAGGCAACGATCCAGATGTAAGGCATCACGAACACGTCGCACTTGTGCTGGATCGATCGAATCAAGAATTTGGAGTGACGGAAATCCTTCCTGCTTAGGAAAACTCTTTGCCAAGACGTGCGCGCATAAGCTTGAGCCGCCCATCCCCAACAACAGTGCGTCGGTAAATTGTCCTTGCCCGGCGAAGTCTCGCACTACATCTAAAGTGTGAAGCCGCGTGGACCAAGTACCGACGATATCCAACCACCCTAAGCCATTCGCCTCATCGCCTCCCGTCCACAGCGTGGCATCCTTCGCCCACAACCTATGAACATTGCTCGACTCTCGCCACAGAGTGGCTTCCTTCGCAATCGCAGTGTGTAGTGAACCTGGAAGGCTCATGGCCTGGTTTTCTATCATTCGTTCGTTGACTCTCATCAATTTCTCAGTAGAACAACGATTCCTCTCTCATGACAAGCGAGATATCTTTGAGCCTATGTCTCAATGAAGCAACTCATTAACCGATAAACCTCGTATTGACGCATCAAGCAGTTGAATAGGGTGCAGCACCGGTGGGTCATGCATTGCTCGACGTCCGGCCGCCTGAATCTGTAACAGACACCCCGCATTGGAAGTCGCAACAATGTCGGCGTTCACTGTTCGTAATTGCTCAATCTTACGATCACCGAGAGCAGCCGCTGCCACAGGTTGGAGCAAATTGTAGGCTCCACCACTCCCACAGCACACATTGTTTTCTGGAATTGGCAGTATGTTGAGATTAGGTATCGACGCAAGAAGTAATCGTGGTTGATCACGAAGAGCTTGCCCGTGTAGGAGATGGCACGGGTCATGATAGGCCACACGTAAATCCAGCGGATGCCGCCTAGCGCGAGTCGGCGTTAGATCACTAATTACTTCGCTGACATCTTTCACTTTTTTTGAAAACGCTTCTGCCCGACTCGCCCAGTTTTCATCTCCCTCGAAAAGTTGCTTATAAGTCTTCATGACTGAGCCACATCCAGCAACATTAGTTACAATATGATCAACATTGCTTCGCTCAAAAGATTCAATAACTGACCTTGCCAAGCGACGCGCCTGGTCATTCAATCCAGCATGCCAGGAAAGAGCTCCGCAACACCCCTGTTGAGACGGTATAACGACCTCGCATCCCTCAGCAGTAAGCGTCCTAACCGTGGCACGATTAACTGGATCAAAAAACACGCGTTGCACACAGCCAGTCAATAATCCAGTCTTTGCCCGAGACGTTCCTACTGCCGGAATCTTCTTTGGCCACGAACCAGTGAATCCACCGGGATTGATAGAACAGCCCAAATCGGCAAGTGCCGTAGACCATCTGGGAAACCGTTGTAAGACGCTCAGACTTTCCAATAGAGACCAGATTCCACGATAGCCAGCCAACGGTACCTTCATTAGTCGTAAACGTCTTGGATACGGCAGAATAGCGAACAGCAACCTGCGCCAGATTCTGTCAGCCACACTTCTTTGTGGGGATTGTCCAATTTGCTCACGAAAAGACTCTAGAAGCTGGGTGTAATCAACACCGGATGGGCAGGCAGTGACGCAAGCCATACAACCGACGCACCGGTCTAGGTGACGAATAACTGTGTCACCTATCGGTGCACGGCCCTCTTCGACTGCACGCATCAGCTGGATACGCCCTCGGGGCGAATCCATCTCATTGCCCCACAAAAGATACGTGGGACAGGTCGGAAGGCAAAAGCCACACTTTACGCAGGCAGAGAGTTTAGACAGGTTGTCTGATGAGTCCAAATTCGACGGCTTCATCTCTACAGTCATATCGTCCACAATCCCTGCATGAGCAGATTTCAGTTGCTCATAATTAACCATGACCTAATCAAACGGCCACCGCCCAGGACTCATCATGTCAGTCGGATCGAAGTTCTGCTTGATGGCCCGCATGACCGTTTCTCCGTCTCCCAAGTCACCCCACTCATCAATTTTAGACCTGACAGCCAAGGGTCCTCTAAGAAACACCGCGTGGCCGTTCCGCAAGCTAACTGCGTTACGCAGCGCCCTGATAACTACCACTTGATTGTCTAACTCTCCCTCAATCCCAACCATTAGAGACCCTACAGCTGCACGTCCCACCACGTCAGCAATAACATCATGGGTGATACACAAAGTCTGAATCTCTTGAAGTACCTCTGTAAGAAAAGATGGCTTAAAACTAACTTTCAACACGGATCCAGATCCTCGCCATGGCCGTAGCGCGTGATCATCCCAACATTGCTGCTCTTTATGATCTCTCATAAAATTAATCTCGCAACGGCTTGCGACGGGTAATGCCGAGGTTTGAATAGCCTGTTCTTCGGTCACTGCTTCAAGAGATTCGAACCGTACAAGAAGGCGATAAGGTGCCCCTTGGACCTCAAGCGCGCTCGGTGTAAGTGCCGTACTCATCAACTCATCTACACACTCTCCCACCTTTATCGCGTCTAAACATTGAATCACTACAGTTCGCGACGACTTAGGAATCGGAGTTAACTTAAATGTTGCGTTAACGATTACGCCAAGGCTTCCAAAAGACCCTGCTAAGAGTTTTGACAGATCGTATCCAGCAACATTTTTAACGACTCTACCTCCTGCCTTGGCAAGCTGACCATCCGGCCGAACGAACGAAGTTCCAAGAATTAAGTCTCTCGGTGTACCATACTGATGTCGCCGTGGTCCACTATCGTTAGTAGCGACGATGCCACCAATTGTTGCTTCATTCGCATGACTTGGATCAACGGGCAACCACTGACCATACTGCGCAAGCAAAGTATTCGCAGTGGCTAATGGCATACCGGCATCTATTGTCGCGATCAAATCACCTTGGTGGTGCTCACAATCAACTGATAGCTTCGCCATTGATAAGGCGACGTCAACTCTGGACGGCAAACTGCCCCACTCAATTTTTGTACCACCACCAACAGGCACAATCGTTTGCCTAGCATCGTTGGCCCATTTCACAGTAGCCGAGAGAGTTTCTACATCCGGTGGTGTCACACAAAGCTTTGGCACCGTCTTGGCTAACTGAGTTACTCCCTCAATGACTGCCTCTTCACCCGCCACAAGCTTCGCCGAAGCCAAAAGATCTGATTCATAAAACTTCATCAAAAGCGCTCAGCTAAGCCATCTTTTTCAGTTGGATGAGGCCGATATGGCCCAGGAACTTCACCACAGAGTCTTGGCGTGGGAAAGATTTTGTCTGGATTACATATTCCCTTTGAATCGAAAGCGCGTCGTAACAGTTGCATGGTGTCCAGGTCCGCTGCGTTGAACATTTTTGGCATTTGACACGCCTTGTCAGCTCCGACGCCGTGTTCACCAGTAAGCGATCCACCGGCTTCAATACAATAGGTCAGGATTTCTGCGCCAACCTCAGCTGCTAATTTGGCGTTGCCCTCAATTGCTTCATCGTAACAAATCAGAGGGTGAAGATTACCGTCACCGGCATGAAATACGTTACCGATTCGAAGTCCTGAACGCAGCTCAAGTGCACGAATTCGTCTCAATACTTCTGGTAGCTTAGTGCGTGGAATCACACCATCCTGAACATAATAATTCGGTGATACCCGACCCATCGCAGCAAATGCTGCCTTCCGTCCTCGCCAATACTGCTCTCTCTCGGCCTCACTGGTAGCCACTCGCACTTCTTTTGCGGAATTTTGTAATACAATTTCTTGCACTTGATCAATAACAATCTCCACTTCCAATAGAGGACCGTCAATTTCGACGAGCAACAAAGCTTCTGCATCAGGAAAATTCGGACGCACTGCAGATTCGGCCGCCTCTATCGTCATTCTGTCCATCATCTCAACTGCAGCCGGAATAATTCCCCCAGCAATGATGCCGGATACAGCTTCACCGGCTAAATCAGTAGAATCAAAGGCAGCGATGAGCATCTTCTTGGATTCCGGACGACGAAGTAATCGTAACGTCGCCTTTGTGACAATACCAAGTGTACCTTCGGAACCCACGATGGTTCCCAACAAATCAAATCCTGGTGGGTCAACACTCTTTCCACCAACCTGTATCAATTCACCATCTGGAAGAACCATCTCGAGAGCCATTACATGATGGACAGTAAAACCATATTTTAGACAGTGAGCACCACCAGAATTCTCTGCCACATTTCCACCAATCGAACAAACTTGCTGACTTGATGGGTCGGGCGCATAATACAGACCGAATTTTTCAACAGAGCGGCTAATTTCAAGATTCGTAACCCCTGGTTCAACCGTCATCAAACAATTTGAAGAATCCACTTCAAGAATCCGGTTCAATCTGGTCAAAGCAATTAGCACGCCATCAGACGATGGTAAGGCACCACCCGATAGACCGGTACCGTGTCCACGCGCAACAAACGGCACGTTAGTCCGATGGCAAAGACGCACAACTTCCTGTACCTGCTTGACCGATTCCGGTATTACTACAGCTCCAGGTTCTATTCGCAAATGGGTCAGCGCGTCACTCTCGTAGGTTAAACGCGCCACAGGGTCTGTGACTAAACCGTCGTCACCAACGATTTCCCGCAAGCGATCTACTAGCGACTCAACGGTCATGCCTGCTTACTATATAGAAAACGGCGTGCCACCGTCAGATAGCACGCCGCCTTGAGTTCTCGAACTATAAAGATTTAATTATCTTCAGTACTTAGCATTACTGGAACGTCTGGCTTCGGACCGCCCCTAAATGTCAGCATATAATCACGAATCGAACGAATCTGTTGCTCCGCATTATTGTCAAACTGCGTAAAAAACGACTCCGGATAATCTGGCCAAAAATCAGGCATACGCGTGCCAGGCTCAATACTCTGCGGGTCATGAAGCCAGTCAAGTATCCAATCTGCCTGCAGTCGTTCAGGTGTCATGCGTAAATCAGGAGCTAAGTTCGACGTGGGTTGATCTTCTGGTATCGTATCAAGCACATGACACTGTTGACATCTGAGCAGTTCAAATAATTCTGCACCAGTACGCGTCTGAGTACTTGAAGCATTTACGATCACTTGCGGTCTAAATTCTCCAATAGTGTCGGAAATCGCACCGAAGTAGTCGAGAGTTTGATTCCAGTGAGCATCTTCCAGAGCAAAGCTTGGCATACGAACGTCGAGCCATGGTCGAATAGGTATGGGTTCCTTGAAGAACGCATATAGCCATTCTGGCTTCACCTTGGCACCTTCAGGCGTCAAAAGTGGAGGCGCCAGGGAGGGATCGTCAACAAGATCGCGATACTCACCTCCATCCTCTTCCACTTGGTGGCAGGCAACACAATTTCTACGGCGCACTAAAGTGCGACCGACCGATAGAGCTTCATTACGAGCCGTACGAGGCCAAAACGAACCCTTCGGTTGCACTTCACGCTGAAAACTCATAATAGCCGTAACCAGCAACTGAACCTCTTCGTCACTGAAGTCATAATTCGGCATTCGCAGCTTTTCGAGCGGCTGCAGAACCCGATTACTGTCATAGATTCTCGGATCAGCAAGCTTGTTTGAGAACCAATCAATTTTGGTGTGCGGAATATCGACGAAGGCAAAGTCGAGTTGCCCGATAAGCTTCGTGCCTTCTTCAGAAAGTTCAACACCTATTGGCTGTGTGTCTTCGAAACCAGCGATATCGTGACAACTAAAACAACCGTAACGTTGAATAACGCGCCGGCCTAGTTCCACAGTCCGCTCGTCCGTAGACAGCGCCGCCACCGTTGCTTCAGCCTCCTCGGTTGGCACCACAGCCTTTAGGTAATCTAAGAGAACTTCATCACTATAAGCCTGATCGTACTCAGCGACAGCCTCCACCCCTCCGTTTCCGGTCAAGGTCATGAGATACGCTGCTACGTCTGCTGCTTCTCCGTCAGTCAACCTAAGGTCAGGCATGTACGTATCCGGACTAAAGTGGACAGGATTACGGACCCAATCGAAAAGCCACTCGTAGCTAGTTTTGTTACCAATATTTTGAAGAGCTTGCCCAAATGTCCGACGTGGGCCTGCCTCGGTTCTGGTTTCATCGCCAGAAACATGACAGGCCAAACAACCAACCGATTCAACGAGTCGCTGACCTTCTAACGCATCACCTCGTGGTGGAACCCGAACTGCAAACTCATGGTTCTCAGAGTTTTCAAACAGATAAGCAACTGTTGCTTCTATTTCAACTTCATTACGCTTCGCATCAGCCGGCGAGGAACTATTCGAGTTATACCAGACCCTAGGCATCCACGTAGTCGGCTTAACAGCCTGAGGATTACGGATCCATGTCTTTGCCCAATCTTCAGTCAATTTGACGTCAATCTTACGTAAACTCGGTCCTGGCTTCCGCAGATCTTCGAAACCACCGCTCTTGTGACAAGCAGCACAACCCGCCCGCTCATACAGCCCATAGGCTAGATTGAGTGATTTTGCTTCAGGAATATGAATTTCATTGTCATGGCATTTGGCACACGAAGCTTCCGCCATGCCGGAGGGTAGCATCGGGTAGTCCCACAGATGGGGTTCTTCCCAGTTATAGGCCTCTTCCCAAGCATGAAGCTGTTCTGCACTAACTGGAGTGTGAGCAGCATCACGAAACGAAACTGACTGCCCCATACCTTCATGGCAGACAGTACAGCCCGTCTGCTCGAGCGGGTGTGGTGATGCGCTTCCCACGTAAGTCGACAGATTTGAATGGGTTCGGAATGGCTGCGGGTAGTCTTCGTAACCCTCACGGTCAATCGCCAAGTGACAGGTCATGCACCGATCCATTTTCGGCACACGCGTGAAATTAACATCGTCCAAGATATTTGGTGTTACGACCTGCTGGACAGTGATCGTTGGCGCCATAAAATCCAGCAGAGGAGCATTAAGTAAAAACTCATCTCGGAAATTTGGCTCTATGGCTCCAAGGCGATCGCTTAACCTGCGAGACTCTCCTGTTAGCGCGCCGATCTCCTCGTCAAGATCGGTAACCTCCCTACTGAAATCAGCTATTTCATCACGCAATCCATCACGCACAGCAGTCAATCGTTCAACTTCAAGCCCCAATTCAAGCCACTCTGCATACTGCGCTTCGATTGTAGCCTGTGTCTCGCCCAAGCCTGGCGCATCAGGATCATCCTCGCGCTCGACCTCAAAAGTGTACTTGTCGACGTCGTAATTCGCCTTTGCAAACTGGTATAACTGAGTCGCGAGATCCAACTGCACGTCCACACCGTCCAACTCATCTTGAAGGGTTGAAACTTGCTCGGTCTGAACCTCAAGTCGCGCCTCAGCGTCAGCTCGTTTCGCCTCAAGCTCACTAATAACTCTGGCATCGACCTCTTGATTAGCTGCCTCGAGACTAGCACGGGTCACTTCCATCTCAAGTTGGACAAACCGGCGTTGATAACCTTTCCATTCACGGTCATAGTCATCCCACACCATCCACAACATTGAAACAAACAGAAAGATGCTCGACGCAGCAAAAACTACGTTGAGAAAATCGATGTTATATGCGTGTCCTACTGACTTCTTGTCAGCCATATCATTTATTGATTCGCGTCAAATATTGAAAAAGAATTCTGGTATTGCCACAACATATTTTAAATTAAACAACCATCTCGCGAGCATCTTTACAGGCAACGAAAGCATCGATAAAAACAAAAACGCTCCGATATAGAAGCGCACCGGACCCATCTTTTCCAGGTAATGTTTACACCATGTTTTTGCCATCACCACCGGCAGCACTACAATGTAGACTCCTGTGAGGGCGAGGCCCAAAAACTCCCTTAAGAACCAACTATCTGGCATACCGGTACCGAGCGCCCGCACCCAGACGTATTCGGACAGATTGACATTGGTAAGCGCTTCCAGTTTGTGAATATCCCAGTATTCAAAGGGCCCGAAGAAATTCCAATTCGGTCCACGAAGGAAAGTGCCCAGCACAATCAAGGATGCCCAGAGAACAACGAAGCCAAACAGAAAAATCGTAATCTCAGCCTTACGCTCAATAAATGTGTAGTAGCCATTTCCTTTTGGATTTGTATCGATGTAAGGAATAGCCATCAAGCCAACAATAATCAAACTCGGGAGGACTACGCCGGCCAGCCACGGATCGAAATAAACCAGCATTTCTTGTAACCCAAGAAAATACCAAGGCGCCTTCGACGGATTCGGTGTTGCAGCGCTATTTGCTGGCTGCTCTAACGGTGCCTTAAGCAGAATCGACCAAAGAATCAGAACAACTGAACACAACACGAGACAAATAAGTTCCGTATAGACCAGATCTGGCCAAACCCAAACACGGCCCTCTTCTTCTTTCTCAATAGGAGGTTTTCCGTCTGCGATGCGCTTATCGTTCAGAACTCCTTCTCTTATCGAATACCAGGTAAAAAAGATAAGTAAAAAGATTAGAGCGACAATCGGAACGTTGTCTGGTTTAGCAATAATTAATCGGAAATTCTCGTCGAATAAACCAAACCCGAAAAAAATGGCTAAAAAAATCTGTAGCCCCCAACCAACTCGCGTTGAAGCAAAGGTTTCTCGCTTCCATACGAGTAATATCAGCAAGGAAAGAGTTAACGTGAAAAACACACGTGGATCAGCAAAAAAATTAAAGAAGTCCTTTATGGCGTCCATAATATCGACTAGTCTTATTTCGCTAAACTTGTTCTGTTAGGAACTCCTCACATCGGTCCTGAAATTCCACCGTCTTTACGTACTCGCCAGAAATGCACTGCCATAAGAAACCCAATGACAAGCGGCAAAGCCACACAGTGCAGCACGTAAAATCTGAGCAGTGCACCTTCTCCAACAAACGTCCCGCCCAGTAAGGCAAATCTGGCATCATCCGCCGCGTGAATCAATTTGACATCGCCCAAAGCCAAAAGCGAAGCCCCTGGGCCCTCGTGACCTAGAAATGGTGTTGCGCGAGCCATGTTTGAACCAACCGTGATAGCCCATATTGCCAACTGGTCCCATGGCAGCAGGTAACCAGTAAAGGAAAGAAGCAATGTCAGCACCAGCATGATAACGCCGACATTCCAGTTAAACTCGCGGGGTGGCTTGTACGAGCCAGTCATAAAGACTCTGAACATATGCAACCACACTGTAATGACCATCGCATGTGCGCCCCAGCGATGCAGCTCTCGCATAATCCCAAGGGGTACGTGTTCTCGTAAGCCTACGATGTCACTGTAGGCATATTCGAGAGTCGGTCGATAATAAAACATTAAAAGCAAACCGGTAAATGTTAATGAAAGAAACAAAAAGAAGCTAAGCCCACCCATACACCACGTGTACCGCAACTTAACACCGGATTTTCGAAGCCGTACTGGATGGAGATGCAAGAAGACATTCGAAAGCACTACAAGAACTCTATTGCGATCTGAAATTGGAGCATTGTGCCGAAAGATTGAAGTCCACACCTGTGTTTCGGTCAACCAATTCCAAGAACGAACCAGTAAACTTTCTTTAGGGGCAATAGTTTTAGAATCAGCCATAAGTATAAAAACCGTCGGTTACGAATTAAAAAATTACAGATTAACGAATATCTATTTTCCTTAGGCCCGTTCTTATAATCTCAAAAACGATTCAGGGTCGGTCCATTGGCCAAGCTCAAACTGAAACTTTCTAGCTTTATCGACAAGAATTTGCCCATCTTCAGCCATCACAATTCTCGCCCTCTCAAGCGGTCGAGGCGCAGGACCCTCGAAATTGATTCCAGTTGGACGGAAGCCACTTCCATGGCAAGGGCACTTAAACTTTAATTCCGCTGAGAGCCAATTTGGCGTGCAACCAAGATGGGTACAAGTCACGAGCAAAGCGTAAAATCCACTGGCTTCCTGCACGACATCACTAGGAGTACGGACGATCCAAACACCAAAACGGTCTTTCCAACGTTCATCAACACCCGGAGCATATTCGTCAGGAAACCCAATCTTGAACTGTTGAGGCGGCTCATTCAATACATTTGGAAACATAAAGCGACCAGTGGCCGCTAACAGCGCCGCGGAAGCGGCGCTAAACGAACCCCAAGCTACCGCCAACCATGACCGTCGAGAAAACAGAGGTGAAGTGTCGTCGTCGACTTTCTTCTTTTTTGCAATCGGCTTCTTGATTGCCGCGGTAGTTGTCTTCCCAGACAAATTCACACCTTCTGCTGGCTTCACTGCCTCACGACCAGGTGCTTTATCTGGAGCTGGAGGTTTCAAATCGTCAACCATGACTCTGTTCTCTGTGTTTAAAGAAATAAAAGTTTAACTACTCAACCCTTTAACCTTCACTCCTCAGCACGTCGAGCGCTTCCAATGCTGCCTGACGCACCTGCATACTCTGGTCAGTTTGACTTAACTCAACAACGGCCTCTTGCAATGATGTCGCTTCAAGCATACTGACTGCCTGAAGCCCACTAATCATAACCTCAGCTACCGGGTCAATGTTAGTCCCAGCCCCAGTTTCTGGATCAACAATTTGTTTGACATATTCACGATCCAGCATTCGCCGCAGTACTGAAAGACCATAATCGCTTCCGTGCCTGGCAAGCGCAATCGCCGCATTCCATTGGACGTCAGGAGCTACATCATTCAGTGCTGTCCGTAGCGTCACCATCTGCAAATCCCCAGCAATGGCGCCAAGTGCATACACTGCCATCTTTCGTACCCCTGCGTCATCCGACCCATATACACGCTGTAATTCTGGAACAACCGATGCATCTCCAAGTGATCCTAATGCCCAAATTACACTGATGCGTGTTTCGCTATCAGCATCATCCAGTGCATTAACTAACCGTTCAATCGTCTCAGGCGGTGGAGTCTGCAGACGTCCAACTGCTAAGGCCAAATACCTCCTAACACGTGGATCATCACCGTCAGAACCCTCGAAAGCCCGTAGTAATGAATTTCCAAGTTCCGGATACTCGAGCTGAATGTCTGGGTCATCCATCAGACGTGACAGTTCATATGCCGCGGGCCATCGCCGTTCTCGACCGCCAACGCGAATATCGTTGAGGTACTCCGATGGAGTTCGCTCATCATCTAGCAGAACCCGAAAACCGAAGTAAACCGCGACAACAGTCGCAACGACAATCAGTGGAATGAGAAAGAACTGCACCGCGAGCGCCGGTACTTCCGACGACTTAACTTCATCAGCCTCACCGCGATGATCTGATTGGGGTTCGTCAAAATTCTCCATAATGATAATTAAGAATGACGAACCGCTAGCTAATCACCATCCAAGTTTATCTCAAACTACAAAACACGGTCAAAGCCCAGCAATAGAAAATTAAAGTTTCGGCAGTGTCACTGCTCGTTGAGACTGATACTTACCTTTCTTGTCGGCATACGAGGTCTCGCATACTTCGTCGCTCTCAAAGAATAAAACCTGTGCTATGCCTTCGTTGGCGTAAATCTTCGCTGGAAGCGGCGTCGTATTTGAGATTTCAAGCGTCGCTGTGCCTTCCCATTCTGGTTCGAACGGGGTTACATTTACAATGATTCCACATCTCGCATAGGTCGACTTACCAAGACACAACGTTAAAACACTTCGTGGAATACGAAAATATTCAACCGTCCTTGCTAATGCAAAAGAATTCGGCGGAACGATACATTCAGGAGCGGTAATATCAATGAATGATTTGGGGTCGAATGCTTTTGGATCAATTACGGTGTTGTTTATATTCGTAAACACTTTAAACTCATCCGCCACTCGTATGTCATAGCCATACGATGACACCCCATAGGAAATAACTCCACTACGGACCTGACTCTCAACAAATGGCTCGATCATTCCGCACTCTTTAACCATTCGCTTAATCCAGCGGTCGGATTTAATAGTCATAACATTTGGTTCTCTGAAAAGAAGCTAAGGAGTTTCAAAAGCACATCACCGACGAAAGAATGCAAAAACAAAGGTTACTATCAAACTCAACACAATCGACGAAACAATCGGTATATAAACAGTAAAATTGCCTCGCCGTAGGATTAAATCACCAGGCAACCGACCAAGTGGCACGCCAATCATGACAAGAGTGCCAATACCTGTAACAACAAGACCTATCAATACAAGTATCTTGCCCACGTTAATTCAGACCCGTAAATGTCAAGTCAGTTCTACACCAGGAAAAAAATAGCCGATTTCAAACATCGCTGTTTCAGGCCCATCCGAACCATGCGTAGCATTTTGCTCAATCGACTGTCCAAATTCACCGCGAATGGTTCCTGAGTCGGCCTGAGCAGGGTCAGTCGCCCCCATTAAATCTCTCCATTTCTTGATTGCCCCATCTGCTTCAAGGACTAGAACGATTACTGGGCCAGACGACATAAAATTCGTCAGATGTTGAAAAAACGGTTGTTCCCTGTGGACCGCATAGAAACCTTCAGCTTCGACACCTGACAATGTCACCATCTGCATTTTCCGTATAGTGAATCCGGCACTTTCGATACGTTCCACAATGCGACCAGCAGTTCTATTGCCAACTGCATCTGGTTTAATAATGGCTAATGTGCGTTCCATGATTAGTAGTTGTTATTACTTCAGCGTAAGTTCTCCATCATCTCTTCAAACGCTTTTCGAGGTGGACGAACTCGGTCCGCAGGTAATGAAGCCAAAGGTTCGTCAACTAGGTTCAGAAGTTCAATAAAATCATCCTTGTCTGGCTCCACATAGAGGACTCCGGTAGCAAATTCATCTCGCCGAGCGGTCTCATGCAGGATTCTTAACGCCTGCACGCGATCAGTTGGGTCGTAATTTTCATCCAATTTCTTGAGCAATATCTTTGATCCGTCGTGTAACGGAACTTCTTGTGTGGTACCAGGCTCGTAATCCACTTCAATATCTTCAAAATATGGAACGAAGTTGATTTCTCCCAATGGTTCATCATGATCGCGAGCGTACGCGTAGCTCTTTGTCGAGCCTTCGTGATCGTTGAACGTAACACAGGGAGAAATAACATCAATCATTGCTGTTCCACGGTGGCTGAGAGCAGACTTTAATATGGCTAAAAGCTGCTTCTTATCTCCGGAAAACGACCGAGCCACAAACGTCGCCCCTAATTCAATAGCGAGAGCACAGGTATCAATAGGCGGTAAATCATTAATCACACCAGTTTTGAGCTTAGATCCAAGATCAGCTGTCGGTGAAAATTGACCCTTCGTTAAACCATAACAACCATTATCCTCAATGACGTAAATGAAGGGTAAGTTCCGGCGCATCATATGAACGAACTGCCCTACTCCAATGGCACCCGTATCTCCATCACCACTAGTCCCTATAGCAATCATCTTCTTGTTTGCCATCACAGCACCAGTACCGACAGAAGGCATCCGGCCATGAACTGCATTAAAGCCGTGTGAACCTCCAAGAAAATATGCTGGACTCTTACTGGAGCAACCGATTCCGGATAATTTAATGACATTGGTTGGGTCTACGCCCATGTCAAAAAATGCATCAATGATGCGTTCTGAAATCGCATTGTGACCGCAACCAGCGCACAGCGTTGTCTTTCCTCCTCGGTATGTCCGCACCTCAAGACCAATGCGATTCATTTTCTTTTTACCAGGCGATGGTGTTGTTGTACTCATCGTTACCCTTCACAATAAAGCCGATCACGCACTTCGGAAACCTAGTCACTAACACTGCAATCGACCACGACTCAAGACTCCTTTGCCGGCTCCAAATCACACCCTTCCTGTGCAAGGACTGATTCGGTAATAGTTTGAGCATCGATCGGCAAACCACTGTAATGCAACACGCTCCTTAGCTTTATCAATCGCGATGATGACAACTCCATCCGCATCAAGCTTAGCAACTGCGCATCCCGGTTCTGTTCGATAACATAAACGCGCTCGTGACGATCAATGAATTCACCAAGGTCCGCATGAAAAGGATATGCGCGCAACCGAGCATATTCGACAGTGACTCCCGCCATCTTAACCAGTTGATCGCAACTTTCGATAGTTGACCAATGGGACGACCCGTATGCAATCACACCAATTGGACCATCTGCTGCTCGCTCGACCACTATTCCCGGCACCAACTTACGTGCCGTGTCAAATTTCTGATTCAACCGTTTAAGATTGTCTTCGTAATCCGCAGCACTCTCGCTATATTCTGCTAATTCGTTATGACCTGAACCTCGACAAAAATATGTCGGCATTCCATCACCAGGAATCGTTCGGTATGGAATTCCGTCCCCATCTACATCTTTATAACGACCCCACTTGCCAATCTTGCTCAAAACCTCATCATCCAGTAACTTGCCACGGTCCATCGGCTTCTCAGGATAATCAAACGGGTCGGACATCCAATTATTCATACCCAGATCAAGATCGCTCATGACAAACACTGGTGTCTGAAGACGTTCTGCTATATCAAAGGCCTGTTGCGCCATCACATAGCACTCCTTCACAGACGACGGCAGCAGCAGCACATGCTTGCTATCTCCATGCGACAAAACAGCCGTGCTTAGAATGTCACCTTGCGAGGTACGCGTCGGCAATCCCGTAGACGGGCCCACACGTTGGATATCGAATATAACGGTGGGAACCTCTGCGTAGTATCCAAGTCCGGCAAACTCACTCATCAGCGAAATACCAGGCCCGGATGTTGAAGTCATCGACCTAGCGCCAGACCAGCCAGCACCAAGAGCCATCCCTATGGCAGCCACCTCATCCTCGGCCTGAACCACTGCAAATGTGGCCTTACCAGTTTCAGCATCAATGCGATACTTGCGCAGATATTCAATCAAGGTTTCACAGAGCGAAGACGAAGGCGTGATCGGATACCAGGCTACGACTGTCACCCCGGCCATGAGAGCACCCAGGGCCGCGGCAGCATTACCATCAATCAAAATTTTGCCTTGGGTTGCATCCATTGGTGCAAGGCTGAACCTATCTTCCTTGGTTAGATGTTGATCGGCAAACTCAAAACCAGCTTGGAGGGCAGCCTGATTAAGGGCCAGGGCTTTTACTTTCCGTCCTAGTTGTCGATTCAAGGCTAGTTCTAATTGAGCCATATCTACACCAAGAATCTTCGCAAGAACGCCATCATAAATAACATTTCGCACCAACCGACGTAACTTGGCATCTGAACACACCTCAGCTACTAGCTTGTCAAATGGAACCGGATAGAAACTCACGTCATCGCGAAACCCACTAAGCTCTAACGGTTCGTCGTAGATCACTGCGGCGCGAGGTGGTAGCGCCATCACATCGTCTCGCGCCGTCGCTCGGTTCATAGCTACCAAGAAATCTATCTCGCGTCGACGTCCAACGTAACCGTCCTGACTGACACGAATCGTGTACCAAGTCGGAAGGCCTGCAATATTTGAAGGAAATAGGTTTTTACCGGAAACGGGTATACCCATCTGAAAGATGGCCCGCATTAACAGGAGGTTCGCCGTTTGACTACCTGACCCGTTTATCGTAGAGATTTGTATATTGAAGTCGTTGACAACCTGTCCGGTGGTCATACGGGCTGCGGCGTCCTCGACCACAGCGTCAGGGAGCGACATTCAGATTTGTCCTTCACGAGAGCGGCGACAGCAGTCTTCTCATTTACCCGCTTGAAGCTCACGACCATCCTTGGACCGAAAGACATCATGCAGGAGCGTGCTGTGCCTTTACTAACTGCTTAGTATAACACGCCTTGGGCATCGCTTTGAGAGTTTTGAATAAATGTTTTTACCAAAAACTACCATCGAGTGACGTTATCAAGCAGGCAGCATCTCGGTCACGGCCTCCCCAATGAGACCAGGACTAGTCACAACCCGGACGCCAGACGCGCTTAATGCATCCATTTTCTCAACGGCCGTTCCTTTACCTTCAGAGATGATGGCGCCCGCATGGCCCATTCTCCGTCCTGGCGGAGCCGTTTGACCAGCAATGAAGCCAATAACGGGTTTGTCGAAATCCGTACGGATGTAAGCGGCGGCCTCTTCTTCGGCTGTTCCACCTATCTCTCCAATGAGAACTACAGCTTCGGTTTCGGCATCAACACGAAACATTTCAAGCGCATCAACAAAAGACGTGCCGATCAGCGGGTCCCCACCAAGACCAACACAGGTTGACTGGCCCAACCCTAAACCAGTGATCTGATGAATAGCTTCATAGGTTAGGGTTCCACTTCTCGAAATAATACCAACGCTCCCCTTACTGCAAATATGACCTGGAATAATACCGACCTTACTTTGCCCTGGCGAAATCAATCCAGGACAATTCGGACCAATAAGTCGAGTGCCCTGGCTATCAATGACACTCATCGCTCGAACCATATCCAGAATTGGAATCCCTTCAGTAATACAAACAATTAAAGGGATGCCTGCCTCAGCTGCTTCAATAATGGCATCAGCGGCGAACGCCGGTGGTACAAATATCAAGGAAGTATTCGCTCCCGTTTCATTAACCGCAGCTCTCACAGTGTTAAAAATTGGCCAGCCTTCATGAATTTTGCCGCCTTTCCCAGGAGTCACTCCACCCACCACCGAAGTCCCGTAATCAGCCGACTGCTTTGCATGAAACGTTCCCTCGCGTCCAGTCAGCCCTTGTACAATTAGACGTGTTTTCTGGTCGATGAGAATTGACATGCTACGCCTCTGCCTTCGCTGCGAGGGCAACAACTCGATCGGCAGCCTCGGCCATGGTTGAGGCGGTCGAAAAATTCAATCCGCTATCCTTAAGCAGTTCGCGACCTTGGTCAACGTTAGTACCCTCCATCCGGACGACAATAGGAACACGCACTTCTAATCCACGGACTGCTGCAATAACCCCTTCAGCCAATACGTCACACCGTAAAATTCCACCAAAAATATTAATAAGTACGGCAGTGACATTTTCATCGCTTATCAGAATCTTAAACGCTTCATGGATCTGTCCTGCATTAGCCCCTCCACCAACATCCAGAAAATTGGCTGGCTCACCACCCGCGAATTTAATTATGTCCATGGTGCCCATCGCAAGACCAGCGCCATTCACCATGCAACCTATATTCCCATTCAGTCGAATATAACTAAGCGAATGCTTCGAAGCCTCGATTTCCAAGGTTTCTTCTTCACCTAAATCACGCAACTCAACAAGATTTGCATGTCTAAAAAGCGCATTATCATCAAGCGTGATTTTCGCGTCCAACGCAACTAATTGCCCGAGTCCAGTTACAATCAGCGGATTAATCTCGACTAAGGTCGCGTCATTGATTGTGTAAGTCTCGTACACAGCCCTCATTACTTGAGCCGCTCTTTCAAACTGCGACTCTTCGAAACCCAAAGCGGCGCTTAATTGTCTCGCTTGAACATCTGATACACCGGTTTCAAGACGAATGTTTTCCCGTGAAATCAACCGGGGAGAGTCCGCTGCTACCTTCTCGATATCAATCCCACCAGCTGAACTACCTATCATCACGAGACTCTCTTGACTTCGATCCAGTAAAAGGCTCAGGTAAAGCTCTCTCGCGATGTCAAGTCCTTCCTCTATTAAGACACGAGAGACCGTTCGTCCTCCAGGACCAGTTTGAGGAGTGACGAGACATGAACCCAGCATTTTACCTGCAACATTTTCCACCTCATTCACATCTCGAACAATTTGCACTCCACCACCCTTACCACGACCTCCAGCATGAATCTGGGCCTTCACAACGAGCGCTGCAGTTCCCACTTCTTGAGCGATTTGTTTAGACTCCTCTGGTGTAAACGCAACGGCTCCCCGAGGCACCGACACTCCTTGACTTGCGAGGAGAGCCTTTGCTTGATATTCATGAAGTTTCAAAATTTTGTCCTAGAATCTCAGTACTCAAATTTTGAGTACGTCGACGAGTTCTTTCACGGCAGCCGCGGATTTCGAAAGGGCTGCTTGCTCTTCTGCGCTGAGGGTAATCTTCACTATCTCTTCCACACCTTGAGAGCCGAGCTTGACAGGCACACCAACAAATAGATCATGAATGCCATATTCACCCTGCAGAAACACTGCACATGGTAAAATCTTCTTTTTATCTTTAAGAATTGCATCAACCATCTCAACGATGGCCGACCCTGGTGCGTAATACGCACTGCCTGTGCCTAGCAACTTTACAATCTCTGCTCCCCCACTAGCAGTTCGCTTAACGATACGGTCAATTGTTTTCGAATCAAGAAGCTCGGTTATTGGAACACCCGCAACAGTCGAATAACGGGGTAACGGAACCATCGTGTCACCATGCCCTCCCAACACGAACACGTGAGTATTCTCTACCGAAACATTAAGTTCACTAGCGATAAACGACCGCATCCTTGCTGAATCTAAAACACCAGCCATGCCAATGACACGTTCACGAGGAAACTTACTCACGCGATAAACCACCTGACACATAGCGTCAAGCGGATTCGTAACAGGCATGATGATACAGTCCGGGGAATGAAGGACTACCTGCTCGGTAACCGATTTTATAATGGCATGATTCTTCATCAACAGGTCATCACGACTCATCCCAGGTTTTCGTGCCAAACCAGCTGTGATCACAACAATGTCAGAGCCAGCTGTATCTGCGTAATTATTCGTACCTAACACATGAGAGTCAGACCCTTCGACAGGGCACGCTTCGAGCATGTCAAGAGCCTTGCCCTGCGGTACGCCCTCCAGTATGTCGAGGAGCACGACATCGGCTAGTTCCTTATCAGCAATGCCTCGAGCCGCCGTTGCACCAACGTGACCGGACCCGATGACGGTAACTTTGCGATTCATAGCTAACACCCCTCACGAATTAGTAATTATTAGAGAAATAACACCTTTAGAAGTGTTTTAGAAATTCTTGATGATTGCCCCGGCAAATTGGGAAGTTTTCAACTTATTCGACTTTTCCATCTGGCGGGCTAAATCATAGGTGACCTTTTTCTGCCGAATAGTACGCTCAAGTCCAGACTCAATCAGGTCCGCAACTCCACCCCACCCCAGATGCCGGAACATCATAGCTCCTGAAAGGATTACCGAACTTGGGTTAATGACGTCCTTACCAGCATATTTCGGTGCGGTGCCATGTGTCGCTTCAAAGCAAGCGACTTCATCACCAATGTTCCCACCAGGCGCCATTCCTAGTCCTCCAACTTGTGCAGCACAGGCATCAGAAAGATAGTCACCATTGAGATTTGGAGTGGCAAACACATCGTAGTCATCAGTTCGAGTCAAAACCTGCTGAAAAACACTGTCCGCAATTCGGTCATTCATCAGAATCTTTCCTTTACGGGCTGCGCCATCTGAAACTGCTTGCTCAGTCACAATCTGCTCGGCAAATTCCTTTTCCGCTAATTCGTAACCCCAGTCTCGAAAGGCACCCTCCGTAAACTTCATAATGTTTCCCTTATGGACCAAGGTGAGAGTCTTACGGCCATTCGCTATAGCGTACTGGATCGCCTTACGCACTAGCCGCTGCGAAGCAAACTCAGATATTGGTTTTACGCCAATTCCAGAGTCAGGACGTATCCGACGCCCCATCTCATTCGAAAGAAACTCAATAATCTTCTCTGCCTGTGGTGTACCACGTGCCCACTCGATCCCGGCATAAACATCCTCGGTGTTTTCACGAAAAATCACTACATTCATCCGTTCTGGATGCCGAACCGGCGCCGGGGTTCCAGGAAAATACCGAACTGGCCGCACACAGGCAAAAAGGTCTAAAACCTGACGTAAGGTTACGTTTAGGCTCCTAATGCCACCCCCAACCGGTGTCGTAAGTGGTCCTTTTATTGCAACTTTATAGGTTCTGATCGCCTCGATGGTTTCAGCAGGTAACCATTCACCCAACTCAGCATTAGCCTTTTCACCAGCAAGCACCTCTAGCCACGCAACACGACGTTGACCATTAAATATTTGCTTTACGGCAGCATCAAACACTCGCACGCTCGCAAGCCAGATATCAGGTCCAACACCATCACCTTCAATAAATGGAATGATGGGAACGTCGGGAACCACTAGCGTACCGTTTTGCCAAGTAATCTCTTTGCCTTCTAGGTCCGTCGCATATTTGGTTGGTTCAGACATAAGTTATAAATGATCCAATTACGAGATACCGTTACCGCTCACAGAATTGGTTTTGCACTTTAGGTCACTGACCCGTCAGACATATCGAAATGTTCACAGATTCTGTGGAAAACCCTGTGGAAAACATAACGTCCAAGGTCAATCACCGCTTTAATAAGGGGTGTTCCTGCGGTTTGCACCACTATGGTGCTAACGAGATGCATTGAGCAAAGGTCGATACCAACTCTTAACTCACATTATACTGTAAGCATTCCAGAGTGTACGGTCATGTATTTATCTCGACTCGCTAATCATTTCTCAAGGTAACTGGGAATCCAAGGCGTAAATAGGTGATAAAAAATATATTTGTGTCAGTTCTAGTAGCACCTCTAGCCTTGTATCTCTCTGCACTTCAAACAGAGACAGTTGCTATGAGACAAGCAGCGGTCTTACAAGAAAGACCACCCGACAGAACGGAATCAAGCACTGACGAGTCGATTGAAGCTGGCAAGCGGTCGTACATCGAATGGTGCACTGATTGCCACGGTGAATCCGGTTCCGGTGACGGTCCACTTGCAGCTCTCGTCAGGGAACCCCCATCTGATCTAACCGATGATGTCTGGAGCACGGGTGGATCTGATGAAGATCTTATAGCCGTTATCCGTAACGGCACGCGAACAGGAATGCGGGGGTACGACAGTAAATTCGATGCCGAGGAATTACAAAACCTCGTTAATTATATCCGGACACTAGAGAAAAATTCTTCACCTCCACACCATGACTAACGATGAAACAGTAGGAGGAAATATCCCGACCAACACCACCAAAGCCGGGCAAACTCCAAAAATCGTCATCGTCGATGGACTCTCAAATTCAGTTACGAATTTGTTACAGCAAGACGGATGGCAGGTTGAGGTGTTCACCGGATCGTCTCAAGATGAACTCGTTAAAAGCTTGAAAGATGCGGAAGGCTTGATAATTCGAAGTGCTACACAAGTAGACGCCACTCTGCTGTCTTCAGCTCCCCAGCTCAAAGTCGTTGCACGGGCCGGCACAGGGGTCGACAACATCGACCTCGTGACTGCAAGTGAACTCGGTATTCTCGTGCTCAATTCACCAGGCGCTAACAGCATCAGTGTTGCAGAACACACCTGCGCCCTAATATTGACACTGGGACGGTCCATAGCGCGAGCCGACGCTGATATGAAGAAGGGCGCATGGACAAAGCAAGAACTGTTAGGAACTGAGCTTTGGCGTAAAACCTTGGGCCTTGTCGGACTAGGCCGAATTGGACAGGAAGTCGCGTCTCGAGCACAAGCCTTCGGCATGAGGATCCTGGCCCACGATCCTTATATTTCTGAAGAGATAGCAAGAAATCTTAGCGTGGAGCTGGTATCTCTCGACGAGCTATGCGCACAGTCAGATTTTTTGAGTTTACACGTGCCATCCAGCGTTGACACATTCAATCTGTTTGATGCGGATCGACTTAGTAAATGCAAGCCTGGTTTGCGATTAATCAACACTGCTCGTGGTGGTCTAATTGACGAAACTGCACTAGCTGATGCCATAGAATCGGGACACATCGGTGGCGCCGGACTTGATGTTTTCTCTCAAGAACCTCCGGCCGAAACCCGTCTCACTACATTACCAGAAGTCGTGGCTACTCCACATATTGCTGGTTCTACCGAAGAGGCCCAAGAACTCGTCGGCGTGGAGGCTGCCGCTGGTGTCAGAGACTACCTTCGCTTAGGTATCATCCGTAATGCTGTTAATTTTCCAGCAATTGCCCCTGAAGAGACCCAGCGCTTGCAGCCATTCGTCAACTTGGCTCAAAAGATTGGCGCTTTTGTGGCACAACTAGCAACAGGCCGCATAAAAACCGTGAGCATCCGATATTACGGTGAATTGGCAACGGGAAAAAACGAGCTACTTGTCGGTGCTGTATTGATGGGACTGTTCAAGACAATGCTGTCAACAACCGTCTCATTAATTAATGCGCGCGCATTAGCTCGGGACCGCGATATAGAGGTAATTGAATCGCATAGTACCCGACCTCGAGATTTCACCAGTCTTTTAGCTTTGCGGCTTGAGACTTCCCTTGGACAGTTATGGGTTGAGGGCGCCCTCTTCGAGCATGGTGGTCCTCGGGTTGTGCTCCTCGACGGTGTTGAAATTGAAGCATCCATCGAAGGAACCAGCATAGTAATCCGTAATCTCGACGAACCAGGTGTCGTTGGTACTATAGGTGCGCTCCTTGGAGAACATGGCATAAATATTGCGCAATTCGCTCTTGGTCGTGATTCAACAGGAGCCATCGCCGTCGTGAATATCGATGAATCAACGAACACCGAAGAACTAACACCTGATGGCACGGTAATCAGGGCACTACTAGCGAATCCAGCCATAACAAGTGCTGACTTGGTGCGAATATGATCTACAAAATGACCATCATTCCAATCTAACAATCATTTAGTTCCACATTAGCAATGTAACGCTAGGAGAGTGCATCTATGGTAATATTCATCGTGCACCCTGCAACAGGAACTGCTCCACTATCCCAACCGGCTTCAACGATTTCCACTATCGCAATCATTCCTTCTCGGTACGGTTCCACGAGATTTCCTGGAAAACCACTGATAAACATCGCTGGACGGCCCATGATTGAACACGTCTACAAACGTGCTGCTGCAGCTCCTTCACTCGATAGAATTCTGGTAGCAACAGATGATGAACGAATTCGTAAAACTGTTGAGACATTTGGCGGTGAAGTTCGTATGACACGTGCGACTCACAAAACTGGCACCGACCGTCTGGCCGAAGTCGCCGAACACTTAACGTGTGACCTCATCGTTAATATTCAGGGAGACGAGCCACTCATTGAACCAGAAATGATCGAGCAAGCGCTGATACCATTTGCAACGGATTCAAGTGTGAATATTTCGACCCTTCGACGGCACATCAACAACACGAAAGAACTGCACGATCCTAACGTGGTTAAGGTTGCAACAGATCACAATGGTGACGCGCTATACTTTTCTCGTAACCCCGTTGGGCAATACAATGGAACGACGCCTTCCCGAACCATTTACAAGCATATCGGTCTCTACGTATATAGGCGCACAACTCTTTTGGAACTGACGCAACTCCCACCAACTCCACTTGAACAATCTGAATCGCTTGAACAATTACGCGCTTTAGGACATGGATATCGCATCAGAACCGTAGAAACCACTTTCGATTCTGTAGCCGTTGATACTCCGGAAGATGTGAAAGATGTTCTCCGAGTCATCAACGACTCGCGTGAGAACCCCTCATGAGCCCAGGTATGCTGAAAACTAATGATCGTGAAAAAAAATACATTTTTATCACTGGTGGTGTCGTCTCTTCACTTGGTAAGGGATTGGCTGCAGCATCTATTGGATCGCTATTAGAGGGCCATGGTTATCAAGTCACGATGTTGAAATTTGATCCATATATTAATGTCGATCCAGGCACCATGAGTCCGTACCAGCATGGCGAAGTGTACGTAACATCAGACGGCGCCGAAACAGACCTAGATCTTGGCCATTACGAGCGTTTTACAAACACCGTAACCACCAAGGACCATAATTGGACAACTGGAAAAATTTATTTATCAGTCATTCAAAAAGAGCGTCACGGTGATTACCTAGGTGGCACCGTTCAGGTCATCCCTCACATCACGAACGAAATTAAGAGCAGTGTTACAGGTGTGTCCAAAGAAGCCGATATAGTACTCGTTGAAATTGGGGGTACTGTTGGTGATATTGAGAGTCAACCATTTCTAGAAGCAATTCGACAATTACGCCAAGACATCGGTCGACAGAACACCTTATATATCCACCTAACCTTGGTTCCATTTATAGGAACCGCTGGTGAATTGAAGACTAAGCCCACCCAACATAGTGTTCGGGATTTGCGGTCAATCGGGATCCAACCAGACATTTTATTGTGTCGAACGGATCGAGTCTTATCACAAGATATCAAGGCCAAGATTGCCCTGTTCTGCGACGTAGACGAGGAATCTGTGATCACTGCTAGGGATGTCGAGAACATTTACGAAGTGCCACTGGTACTTGCTGAAGAAGGACTCGACAAAATCGTCTTGAAACATCTACAGCTTCCCAGCACATCGCCGAACATGAAACCTTGGGAAGAGCTCGTTCAGCGAATTCGTCATCCAAAAGACAACCTAGTCATCCACGTAGTCGGAAAATACGTCGGGTATGAAGACTCCTACAAAAGCTTGAATGAAGCGCTGTATCACGCCGGTTTCAACAACCATTTGCAAATCTCCATCAAATGGATTGAAGCCGAGGCTCTTGAATCCACTGATGGAGAACGTTCTCTAGAGGGTGCGGATGGAATTCTTGTACCTGGAGGATTCGGTAGTCGCGGAAGCCGAGGAATGATGGCTGCCGCCCGTATTGCGCGAGATCAACAGATTCCATATTTCGGTATCTGTTATGGCTTCCAATGGGCTGCTGTCGACTTTGCCAGAGAAGTCTGTGGTTTACATGAGGCAGATTCAACTGAGTGTTCACCCGATGCACCTCATAAGGTTATTTACAAACTTCGAGATCTTGTTGATGTCGAAGACTTTGGTGGAACGATGCGACTTGGTTCATTCGCCTGCCAATTAGAACCCGACTCCCTTGCACATCAAGCCTACGGCCTCGACGTGATCCATGAACGTCATCGGCATCGCTACGAATTCAATCCTGAATTCGAACCTGTTCTAACTGAACACGGACTGCGCATCGCTGGGCGATCTCCAGATGGAAAATTTGTAGAAATTCTCGAATTGCCTTCCCATCCCTGGTACGTTGCCGTCCAGTTCCACCCAGAATTTACTTCGAAGCCTCTTCGTCCGCATCCTCTCTTCGATCGTTTCGTAAAAGCAAGTCACAAGCACAAGCTAGGCACAGCATTATCATCCAGCCCAAAAAGCGGGTCAGCCTCCTGAAAATAACACCGTTTAGCACTTGTAGGCTAAGGCTGATTCACCCAGCTACATGAGTCTAGGGTTAAGCGGTCTATAATAATCAGGTGCAAAAGATTGAACTTAAAGCCTCTAAGAGAGAGGTCACTCTTGGCGGTACTGAACTGGTGCTCATTGCCGGACCTTGTGTCATCGAAAGTGAGAACCATGCGGCAACTCTGGCGCGACAGATTTACGACATTTCGGAACGCCAACAGATTCCGTTTATCTTCAAAGCATCTTTTGACAAGGCAAATCGTACCTCAGTGAATTCATTTCGAGGTCCTGGACTTACCGAAGGGTTACGGACACTCACCACAATTAAGCAAGAATTGGGAGTGCCGATTTTGACCGACATCCACGAGCCGAGACAGGCGAAACTCGTGTCTCAGGTGGTAGATGTTATACAAATTCCTGCATTTCTCTCACGCCAAACTGACCTGATAACTGCTGCAGCAATGAGTGGATGCGCGATCAATCTCAAAAAGGGTCAATTTCTTGCTCCAGATGATATGCGACATGCAATTGAAAAAGTCGTGCAGACTGGAAATCATAAGGTTTTCGTGACAGAGCGAGGGACAACTTTTGGATACCATAATCTTGTGGTGGATATGCGCAGTTTCCAAATGCTACGCACATTAGGCTATCCGGTTGTGTTCGACATCACCCACAGTTTGCAGTTGCCAGGAGGTGGCCAAGGAGCCTCTTCTGGGCAAGCTGAATTTATTACTTCCCTAGCATCTGCAGGCGTGGCAGCTGGAGTAGACGGCGTATTTCTAGAAGTCCACGATACCCCGAACCAAGCTAAAAGTGACGGTCAGAACGCTTGCCCGCTTGATCAATTGGAATCGTTATTGATTCGATTAAAGCGACTCTCAGTGGCAGCGCGTGAAGACAACTAAGGAGCAGGTTAGATTAATCAGCCTGACGATGATCTGTGGAGAAAGACAATCGCAACGAAGCAAGCGCAGCCAACCTGTCGAATAAAGGAGCTGACGGTGAGCAAGAGTTGGCACGTAAGGTTCTGGAAACAGAAGCAGCTGCCATTCTTGGCCTAATCAAGGGCCTTGACGGTCAGTTCAGAGAAGCCGTTGACTACCTTTCCACGTGTCGTGGACGTGTGATTGTAACTGGGGTTGGAAAGTCAGGCATCATCTGCAAGAAAATTGCAGCTACCCTTGCCAGCACGGGCACACCGGCGTTTTTTCTACACCCAGCAGAAGCCATTCATGGCGATCTTGGTGTTGTTCAAGACGATGACACCGTACTCGCTTTATCCTACAGTGGCGAAACAGAGGAAATTGTTAGATTACTCGAAGCCATCCGGCGACTTGACGCCAAATTAATTGCAATCACAGGTTATCCTGAATCGCCCATTGGTCAAGCTGCCGATGTAACGCTTTCATGTCATGTCAGCGAGGAAGCCTGCCCTCTTAATTTAGTCCCTACGGCAAGCACGACCGCAGCACTAGCCTTGGGCGATGCCCTTGCAATGGCCCTACTGGTTCGGAAAGGCTTCCACGAGGAAGACTTTGCCAATCTGCATCCCGGTGGAAAACTTGGCAAACGACTGATGCGCGTCGACCAACTAATGCACACAGCCAAACAGCTACCTTGCGTCAGAGATAACACAACGATGCGGGATGTGATTTACGAAATGTCAAGCAAGGGATTGGGAATGACCTGTGTAGCAGATAAGAACCATCACTTACTTGGCCTTATAACAGACGGTGACCTTCGTCGACATATGGGAGACAGTCAAACCATTCTTGAGAATATTGCCTCCGACATTATGACCAAGCAACCGATCACAATCCCACCTACCATGCTAGCAGTTCAGGCACTTAAGGTTATGGAAGATCATAAGATCACGTCCGTTGTTGTAGTTAATGACGAAAACACCATTAAGGGAGTACTCCACCTACACGACCTTTGGCGAATAGAACTGTTCTAGCACTCTGAAGCAACGACCGACTAATGGCTACTGGCTCCTCATTAACCCTTCTCATTCTATTCACCTTGTTGGTTGGAATGACCATCGGTAAGTTCTGGGAGCGGTACAAACTCCGAGGAGGTCGCTGGATTGATCGGAGGAGAGCCAAAGAATCTCCTCATTACATACTCGGTTTAAACTTTATGGTTTCCAACCAACCCGATCTAGCAATAGAGGAGCTCAACAAAGCGATTAGTCTCGACGCGGAGGCTATCGAAATTCACATGATTCTCGGAAATCTTTATCGAGAAAAAGGTCAAGTTGGCCGTGCAATCCATATGCATCAAAAACTACTGCAAAGACCCAACTTAACTACAATTGAGCACGCCTACGTACTACTTTGTCTAGGATTAGACTTCAAGAGAGGTGGATTCCTAGATAGAGCGCTAGAGACCTTCGACGAGGTGCTTCGACTGGATTCGAACAATCGGTACGCACTTTTAAATCTGGAAAAACTATACGAGGAACAACATCAATGGGAATTAGCACATAATGCCCGTGAAAAAGCGATGGAACTCGACAACAATGATGCCCGAGGAAACAAGCCTATTTTAGCCTTTCTCAAGAATGAACTTGGGCTAGTTGCACAACAACAACAAAAGAGCGTAGAAGCTAAACAACACTTCGAAACAGCAATCGAACTCAGCGAACAAACTGTCCCCGCTTATTTGCATCTTGGTGATGCCCAGCTGATATCGGGTGACATAGCAGGTGCTGCTGTGACGTGGGAGCGCCTTGTTGATGTTGCACCAGATCGAGCGTACCTCGTATTCGACCGGCTAAGCGAACTTTATTCACGACTTGGGTCATCAAACAAATTTCAAACCTTGTGTCAGAACCTCATCCACACCAATAAAAAAGATTGGCGAGCACGACTAGCTTTGGGACGACACTTGCTCGAACAGAAAGATGCTGGAAACGCTCTAGAAATTCTTTTTGAAGCGATCATCTACAATCCTCACTCACTTTCGATACATCAAACTATTTGGAACAGCTTGATAGAGCTCGAACTCCAAACGAATCTCGTCAAGCGCTATATGGAACTAACCAAGAAATCAATCTTCTACCTTGATCCGCACATCTGCATGCAATGTCGATACCGAAGCACAGAGCTACTTTGGCAGTGCCCGAACTGTCACGAGTGGAATACTTTCCTAGAAGAAGTTATTGCGCCAGCTGAAACTGGAGATGCTGAACCTCGTGAATAAACTGCAGACTAAAGCGAACTCTCAGGTTCAAATATGCTCACAATTGGATTGACTGGCGGCATCGCGACAGGGAAAAGTGTCGTTCTTGCCCACTTCGCATCTCTGGGGCTAGCAACCATAGATGCGGATCATCTTGCTCGGGAAGTTGTCCAGCCTGGAACAGAAGCCTACACTCAAATCTTGGCCCGTTTCGGAACCAACATTTTGAGAGATGACGGACAAATCGACCGTGCGACACTTGGAAAAAAGGTATTTACCGACCCGGCTGAACGAAAGCACCTTGAATCCATTATCCATCCTAACGTTTACGCGATTATTAAGGACTGGCTTGTAGACTGTGAAGCACGTGGTGAACGTGCTGCAATTGCAGCCATCCCACTATTGTTTGAAACCGGACACGATAAGGCGTTCGAGCGTATCCTCGTTGTCTCCTGCGATCCTCAGACACAACTTGAGCGATTGATAGCTCGCGACAGCATCACTGAGGTGGAGGCTAAACAACGAATAGCAACTCAGTGGGACACAAAGCAGAAGGTTGCACAGGCTGACATTGTCATCCGCACGGATGAATCAATCGATGATACCCATAGACAGGTTGAGCAGATTTGTCTCAACCTATAAGAGTTCACAGAACTTGTCAGGAACTTTACGAAGACAATCGAGCAGTTGCGGCCTCAACAGTGTTCGCCATTAGCATCGCAACGGTAAGTGGCCCAACGCCTCCAGGTACTGGTGTTAGCGCACCCGCAACCTTTTGAACATCAGGATGAACATCACCAACAAGCATCGAGCCTCGCCGTTCAAACGCTTTCCACCTGACAGAATCTGCCGCAACCAGAGTTGACGCAAGATCAGGATCGGTGATTCGGTTTATACCAACGTCTATAACTGTTGCTCCAGGTTTTACGAACTCGTCTGTCACAAACACTGGACGTCCAACAGCCGCTACGAGTAGATCGGCGGTCGCCGCAACGGAAGCAAGGTTAGGAGTGTGTGAATGACAAATCGTCACGGTCGCATGGCGATGTAGCAACATCATGGCAAGCGGTCTCCCAACAATCTCACTTCGCCCAAGCACCACCGCGTGCTGTCCTTCGATAGCAATCTGGGATCTCAGAAGCAACTCGATGATCCCGGATGGGGTGCAGGGCATCAAAGTCGCTCGATTCTGCATCAGGCGTCCAACATTAATGGAATGGAAACTATCAACGTCCTTGGCAGGATGTATTTGTTCGAACAATTCCCTGCTTGCACCACTCCCCCATGCCGTAGGGACTGGCACTTGCACGAGAATCCCATCGTGAGATTCACTCTCGTTGAAACGGTTAATAGTTCGCTTGGCATCGTCCAAGGAAGCGGTTACCGGTAAGTGCGCTAAGTCGACATCCAAGCCAAGCTCTTCAGCCGTACGTCGTTTATTACGCACGTACACTTCCGAAGCTGGGTTGTCACCAACTAATAAAATGCCAAGCTGCGGAGGTCGACCACCAGAACGCAGGAAATCTTTGATGCGTGGAATAAGTTCATCACAGATTGTTGCGGCTAACCCTTTACCATCAAGTATGCTAGCGGACATTAGATTTATGGAAGGACGAGATTACACTCAACTTCAACTACGGCAATTGTAGTGACTAGGATCTGATCAGGTCAAATAAATCCAAAACGTTACATTTGGGTTGCAAGGATTATTTAAGTAGAATTTGCAGCGCACCATCTATTAAGGCAACCACTGGAGGAAAAATGTCAAACTCAGACCGAGGCACTTGGGGATCACGAGTTGGCTTCGTCCTAGCTGGAGCTGGCTCAGCAGTTGGCCTTGGTAACATTTGGGGGTTTCCAACGAGAGTGGGTGAAAACGGTGGTGCCGCGTTTGTACTGGTCTATCTCATCTGTGTGATCTTCATCTGTCTTCCTATCATGATTGCCGAATTGGCAATTGGTCGACGTACTCAAAGCGATCCAGTTGGTGCTTACGCAAAGCTGCGACCTGGCACACGATGGTGGATGGCGGGGGGACTCGGTGTGGCAGCTGGATTTGGTGTTTTATCGTTTTACTCTGTCATAGCAGGATGGGCTCTCGCCTACATTTGGTTCAGTGCGAGTGGTGCAGTCAGTGGCGATGCGGTTGAAAGCGTCACATTTTTTACCGATTTTACGAGCCATGCTCCTTCAAGTTTATTCTTCACCTTCGTAATGCTTGCAGCGACAGCCGGCATCATCCTTGGAGGTATTCGTTCTGGTATCGAACGGGTCTCGAAGTTATTGATGCCAGCGTTGGCCATCTTGCTGATCATGCTGGCTTGGCACGCCAGTACGCTGCCTGGGGCTGCCGAAGGTCTTGCGTACTACTTGAAACCAGATTTCAGCAAGATGATGAGTTTCGGTGCCCTGAATGCGGCACTCGGACAGGCGTTCTTTTCATTGAGTCTCGGTCTTGGAACAATGCTGGTTTATGGGAGTTACCTGAACAAACGTGAAGGTATCGCGAAATCGGCAATCCTGGTTGTAGCCCTAGATACTTGTTTAGCCCTATTGGCTGGTTTCATGATCTTCCCGTCTGGATTTTCAATTCCTGGATTTGATCCAACCTCCACCGGTCCGGGACTAATCTTTATGGTGTTACCAAGACTATTCGCCACCCTCCCTGGTGGGCAGTTCTTTGGAGCGGCCTTCTTTATTTTGCTTACCTTGGCAGCACTCACTTCAGCCATTTCACTGCTAGAGGTGCCGGTAGCCCACTTTATCGACAGTCATGGTTGGAGTCGAAAGCGGGCAGTCGTTATTGTGACAACCGCTACTTTTGCTCTCGCGGTGCCCTCAGCGCTCGCGATGGGTGCCTCAAGTTTCTTTAGCGATTTACCAGGCATTGGCATGGACTTTCAAAGTCTCATGGTTACAGTTTGGAACGACTTCGCCCTTCCAATTGGAGGCCTTATTACTGCAATATTCGTCGGTTATGTCTGGCGTATTGATAGCGCCCTAGAGGAATTATTGGCAGAGCATGCCTGGTTCCCCAATACCAAGCTCTGGGGTTGGATGGTCCGCTACGTCTGTCCCGTTGCGATTTTTGTGATCATTTTTATGAATATTAGGTCGATGATCGTTTAAAGTGCTACTGAATCGGAAACAGCCACTAGGAGGACTCTAAGGATGGATTTAGCAAACCTAACCAGTCAGGTAATCACCGTCGATGGATTCGTCTGGCAGCCATTTTTTATGCCGACGGTGTTGGTACTTGTAGGTTTATTAATCAGCATCCGCACTGGCTTGATACAAGTTCGCCGATTCCCGATCGCGGTACGTACCACACTGCAAGGTGCATTCCAGAAAAAGGCCTCCAAAGAGGGAACCATTAAACCGTTTCAAGCATTATCAACTGCTTTGGCAGCAACAGTCGGCAACGGCAACATTGGTGGGGTTGCAACGGCCATTACTGTCGGGGGACCTGGCGCAATCTTCTGGATGTGGGTCTGCGCTGCGGTTGGCATGGCCACTAAATATGCGGAAGCTGTGCTCGCTGTCCACTACCGGGTAACCAGAGAAACTGGCGAACTGGCAAGCGGTCCCATGTACTACATTACGAGAGGCATCCCAAACCAAGCGCTCGGGAAAGTGCTCGCCTATGCCTTTGCGTTTTTTGGTATGGCTGCCGCGCTTTTCGGCACAGGCAATATGGCGCAATCAAACACCATTGCTGATTCGTTCGTACTAGCTGCAAAATCAATTTTCAATCTCGAGGTATCAGTCTGGGTTCCCAGTCTGCTCATCACTACTTGCGTTGGTCTGGTGCTACTCGGCGGTATTAAACGAATCGCAGCTGTCGCCGAAATGATCGTTCCTACTATGATTGTCATCTATGTTACGGCAGCGGTATATTACGTCGTGATGAATTTTGGACAATTACCAGGTGTCTTTTCATTAATTATCAGTTCTGCTTTTTCGCCAGCAGCTGCCATTGGCGGGTTCATTGGTGTGGGAGTAAAACAAGCCATCGCAACTGGTATGAGCCGTGGTGTCCTCTCTAATGAGGCTGGCCTCGGAAGCGCTCCCATTGCACACGGAATTGCCGACGTTGATCATCCAGTCGAGCAAGGTCTGGTGGGTGTCTTTGAAGTATTCGTGGATACGATTCTCGTCTGCTCAATGACGGCTTTTATTATTCTGTCATCTGGTCTATGGACTGACCCGGCTTTCCAAAACGCCAGTGGCTCCCTGACCGCTGCCGCCATGAACACAACCATTCCAGGAGCTGCATTATTAATAGCAACTTGCTCTTTCTTCTTTGGATTCTCCACCCTAATTGGCTGGGCCTATTATGGTGAAAAGTGTTTTGAGTTTCTGTTTGGTTCTGGCGAGATTAAGGCCTACAAGGCTGTTTTCACCTTGCTTGTTCTTGTGGGCGGCATTATTCCGGTGCCACTTGTCTGGGCCGTTGGTACTTTACTAAACGGTTTTATGGCATTCCCAAATTTAATCGGGCTAATATTTCTCGTGGGCACGGTGAGTAAACTCACTAAGCAATTTTTCGCAAATGACAGTGTGTAGTCCTAGTGAGCGGAATCCACTTACGCGATTGTCACTGATACAAGCGTTCAAGGTACGCGCGAGTCCGTCTCTCTGGATCACCGTCAGTTAACAAATCTGAAATGACAGCAACAGCATTCGCGCCGGCCTCGATAACCGAAGAAGCACGATCTAAAGTAATTCCACCAATACCAACGATGGTGGACTGCGGCCATTGCGCAGCAGCGTATCGTACCAACTCTAGTCCCACCGGTTGATAACCAGTTTCCTTGCTTCTGGTCGCGAACACGGGCCCTACAGCTATATATGAAACCGCCTCTTGAACTGCAAGATCCACTTGGGAACGACAATGGGTGGAGAGTCCAACAACTGCATCATTGCCTAATATCTTTCGAATTCTTGCAACGGAGAGATCGTCTTGACCGACATGAACACCAGATGCCCCAGAAAGCTTCGCAACATCGACCCGATCATTGACGATAACTGAAGTATTAGAAGGACGGGCAAGATCGACAAGTGAATCAGCACAAGCCAAGAAAGATTCGCTGGTGCTGTGTTTTGCGCGTATTTGTAATAAACGACCTCCGCCCTTAATAATTGCCTCTCCAAGATCAGCAGGACTCCAACCATAACCCTCGGCTAAATCAACATCAACGATTGAATACAGGCGGGAAACATCCACGTTGCGGTCAATTAAAAATAGCAGTCGAACCAGTGATTAAACAGTAGCTGTAATCCGTTTGTTCTCACGATTGACGAGAAAGCGGTCTAGAAATCCCGTATTAATTTCGCCGGCATGGAATGCAGGATCTGCGAGTATGTCAAGGTGCAGAGGAATGGTCGTTTCAATGCCGGTTACAACTGCCATCCCAAGCGTACGGCGCATCCTTGCTATCGCCTCATCCCGGTCACGACCATAGGCGATGATTTTTGCTACTAAGGAATCGTATAGAGGAGACACAGTGCAGTCAGCATGCGCAAAGGTATCTATCCTGACACCTGGTCCTCCAAGCACATTAAAGGTATCGAGAACTCCTGGAGATGGCACAAAGGTATTCGGAGATTCGGCATTCACACGGCATTCAATTGCATGCCCCTGCATCTGTATATCACTTTGCTTAAAACCAAGACGGTCACCCACCGCGATGTGAATCTGTTGCTTTACAATATCCAAGCCCGTCACCATTTCAGTTACGGGATGTTCAACCTGCAACCGTGTATTTGCCTCAAGAAAATAGTAACGTCCCTCCTTGTCTAGCAAAAACTCAAAAGTCCCAGCATTGCGGTACGATACTGCTTTAGCCGCATCCACAACAATCTTGCCCATCTTCTTTCTAAGACGAGGTGAAATCGCTACCGATGGTGACTCTTCAATCAATTTCTGATGACGACGCTGGATTGAGCATTCTCGTTCACCTAAATGCACAGTAGCGCCATATTGATCAGCTAACACTTGAAATTCGATGTGTCTCGGTTCCTCAATAAACTTTTCAAGATAAACCTCTCCAACGCCAAAAGCCGTTTCAGCTTCACGGCGAGCCATGTTGAAAGCTTGCCCAAGCTCTGGCTCGGACTGCACGACCCGGAGTCCCCGACCACCACCACCATTTGTAGCCTTGATCATTACCGGATATCCGAGGTCATCAGCAATAGCAATCGCCTGTTTTTCGTCTTCAACAGGTCCGTCACTACCAGGCAAGATCGGCACACCGGCTTTCTTCATCGCTCGGCGAGCACGGGCTTTGTCACCCATTAAGCGAATAACATTCGGCTCTGGTCCAATGAAACGAATGTTACAGGCCTCGCACACTTCGGCCAGGTACGCACTTTCAGAAAGAAAGCCATAACCTGGATGAATGGCATCAGCACCAGTAATTTCAGCTGCCGAAATCACTGCTGGAACATTAAGATAGCTATCAATACTTCGACCTGGTCCGATACAAACAGCCTCATCGGCAAAACGCACATGTAACGAATCCTCGTCAGCCTCTGAATGGACAGCGACAGTCTTAATCCCAAGTTCCCGACACGCACAGATAATACGAATGGCAATCTCGCCGCGATTCGCAATCAGAACTTTCTTAAACATGTAATTGCCTTAACTACCGTTCAGTTAGACCAGAACCCATCTTCTCTTTAGTTGTCCGCCTTAACTGGTTGAATACTGAACAAAGGATCCCCATACTGAACTGCTTGTCCATTCTCCACATGAACCTCAGCAATTTCACCGTCATACTCTGAGTCAATCTCATTCATCAATTTCATTGCCTCTACGATACACAGAACCTGTCCCTGTCGAACCTTGTCACCAACTTTAACAAAAGGCGGCTCCTTGGGATCTGGAGCACTGTAATAAGTCCCAACAATCGGCGATTTCACAACCGACAATTGACTCAGGTTGGACTCCTCTACCGCGTCAGGTTCCTTTGATTCTGGGATTGCTGGAACCGTTACCTCGTTTTGAACTGTATGAGACGAAGAAGAAGTTCCACCACACTTAATACGAAGACGAATACCCTCCTGCTCTATCTCGAACTCGGACAAGCTGTATTCGCGTGCCATTTCAATAAACTTTTTGATTTCTTTAATATTCATCATGGGTCATTCTTCCCTCTACACTGCAGCATCTCCTACTATTCAATCTACAGCTCACTCAATCTACAACCGCTTAACAAAGCATTCGATCCACGTCAGTCAGCAATTCACAACCAGTTGGAGTCACCAGGACATCGTCCTCAATTCGTGCTCCACCAAGCCCAGGCAAGTATGCACCAGGCTCCACTGTTAAAACCATGCCAATTTCAAGGCGCCCATCCAATCCAGAAGCTACTGCAGCTGCTTGATCCGGCCCCTTACGACCAACTCGTGGCTCCTCGTGCACTTCAAGTCCTAAACCGTGGCCCGTACCGTGCAAAAATGCACTGCCTAACCCATATTGGGTAAGCACATCGCGGGCTGCCGCATCAACTTCACTAGCCAAACAATCTGGACTTACCTTGGCTATCGCCGCATCCTGTGCTTCGACTACAGCACAATGCACTCGACGCAACTCTGCACTCGGATTACCAATACTCACGGTTCGACTCAAATCGACGCAGTATCCTTCGTAAACCCCTCCAAAGTCCAGCAACACTAAATCATCCGCTTCGATTCTACGGTCACTAGGTCGTGCGTGGGGAAAGGCGCTATTCGGTCCAGAAGCAACTATTGTGTCAAACGCTGGACATTCAAAACCGATATCGTGAATCCTCTGATCAATGTGATGTGCAGTCTCTCTTTCAGACCGCCCCATTTTCAAGTCACGAAGAACATTTTTCGCAACTTCAGACAACAGTTTCGCTGCTGTACGGATAATCGAAATCTCAAACGCATCCTTTATCATTCGGATGCGTTCAATTAAACGATTAGTTGGAATTAGCAGAGGACGATTTTCATCTCCCACTTGTTTTTTGTTCGAACCAGTCGGCTCGTTAAGTACAGCGGTTAGAGAGTGAAAACGTTGATACGAACAGTGCGCTGATTCGAATCCAATTCGCACAGCAGATAAATCTAGTAAAGCTTCCGTAATGGTTTCATCATATGAACGAGTCACCAACTTCAGTGCAACGTTCTCATGGATAAAACTAGAAGATAAGAGGTCTCGCGCTACTGCATCATAACGACCATCCGTTATGAAAATGCACTGTTCCTGCCCTAAAACCAAAACCGCCGAACTGCCATCAAAATTCGTTAGATATCTGACGTTCGCAGGGTGTTGCACTATCAGTACGTCAACAGAGGCATCACGGAGACTTCGTCTGACCTGTACAATTCGTGCTTGCAAATTTTCAGATGGAGCCAACATCATAATCTCGAGTAAGAATAATTGTGATTACCCTGAAGCTTTTCCTCTTAGAAACCTAAACGACTTGCTTGCCTCAACTTTCTTCTGAATTTTCTAGAGGAGAAGACCGCATCGATTGACAGTGTCTAGCTTGAGCCTTAAGTCCATATGCAGCTATTACAGGGGGCACTCTTAGCTAGAGGGTCTCATCTAACCCAATAAACCTATTATAAATCAATATCTTCTCAGGCCTGAATGCCATGATAGATGAACCGGCATGTCGTTTCTTTTCACAGAATCAGTTATCACAAACTGAGCGTTTGCCGGCAATTTGCAGTTAAACCCTCATTCAGACTTACGTCATCTTGATGCGAGAAGGCCTGATTTTGAGCCACTCAAGTAAAATTCAAAAAAGCCAAAATCTTGACAGTTGAGAAAATCATAAGTAGCCTTAGGGGTTGCAGTTGTCAGCTAGGAAGAAAAGAGATCTATGAGTTCGGATTCAAATGAGCCTCAAGGCGTAGAACGGAAATGGCACGTCATTGATGCAGAAGGAAAAGTGCTCGGTAGAATTGCCACCACAACCGCACGATTCTTACAAGGTAAACATCAACCGCATTACACCTCATATATTGACACTGGTGACCACGTAGTGATCATTAATGCTGGACTAGTGAAATTGACAGGTCAAAAAGAAGTTCAGAAAATCTATCGTAGGCATAGTGGTTATCCAGGTGGGTTACGTGAAGATCGGCTAAAGGTAGTTAGAAAAAATCAACCAGTTCGTCTTGTTGAATCTGCCGTCCGGGGAATGCTTCCCAAAACAAAACTCGGTGATGCGATGTATCGTAAGTTAAAGGTTTACGCCGGTTCTGACCATCCACATGCCGCGCAAAAACCATCAGTCCTTGAGGTTGTCTAACGTGCCAGTAAACGAATACTACGGTACGGGACGTCGTAAAAAGTCAACTGCTCGAATCTTTTTAAGGCCGGGAACAGGCACTATTAAAGTGGATCGCAAACCTTTGGAAGTACGATTTCCAACTGAAGCATTGCGAACGGTTATCACACAGCCATTACTCCTAACCGAAACAATGGATAAATTTGACATTTTGGCAACCACCTCTGGAGGTGGAATGTCAGGCCAAGCTGGAGCAATGCGTCTTGGCATAGCGCGAGCTTTAGTTGAATTTGATGCTGAACTTCGACCGTCGCTAAAGAAAGCTGGACTCCTCTCTCGTGACCCACGCATTAAAGAGCGCAAGAAATACGGTTTGGCTGGCGCGAGAAAGCGCTTCCAGTTTAGCAAGCGCTAAATAATGCTGAAGGTGAATTCCTAAGGAGAACGTTTGAACTCAATTGCATTAAAAGAATTGCTCGAAGCCGGTGTTCATTTTGGTCATCAAACCAAGCGATGGAATCCAAAAATGAAGGATTACATCTTTGGTGAGCGTAATGGCATTTATATTATTGACCTCAGTAAAACCGTTAAATTATTTAATCAAGTACAACAGTTTGTCTCGAATCTAGCGGCCGAAGGTCGTGCGATACTCTTCGTTGGAACGAAAAGACAAGCTCAAAATGCAGTTATTGAGGAAGCCCGGCGTTGTGGAATGTATTTTGTCAACCAACGTTGGCTGGGCGGTCTTTTAACAAATTTTTCTACCATTCAAAGAAGCATCGCACGACTTCGCGAACTTGAAGCAATGACTGTAGACGGCCGTTATGACACTCTCTCAAAAAAAGAAATTGCCCGTCTCGAAAAAGAAAAGCGCAAACTTCTTAGAAATCTTGATGGCATTAGAGATATGCCGAAACTTCCAGATGCTCTTTTCGTGGTAGACATTCGAAAGGAAAAAATTGCCGTTGATGAAGCTCGCAAACTGAAAATACCGGTAATTGGGATTGTCGATACAAATTCCGATCCTGATGAAGTCGACTACATCATTCCTGGCAATGACGACGCTTTGCGCGCAATTCAACTATTCCTTTCTCGTACCGCGGACGCGGTCATACAGGGTCGAGGACTTCGCGAAGCGGCACGTTCAGAAGAAGCGAGAGCGGAATTAGCAAAAGCTAACAGCGGGACTAATCCACCGAAGGATGGTTCGGCGGTGGACTCTAAACAGGCAACGCCGCAAGCTTCGGTCTAAGTTTTGTTTCGAATATGATGTTTGGCCGGCCGTGCTTATTGCCGGCACTTTTTATGTACACCAGTCGTTATAAAAAACAGAACGACTTATGGAGAAACAAGGTATGACAATTTCAGCAGAAACAGTTAAGGCACTTAGAGACAAAACAGGCGCTGGATTTATGGAATGTAAATCAGCCTTGACCGATGCAGACGGAGATCTCGATAAGGCTGTCACGATCTTGCGAAAACGTGGTACCGCTCAGGCAGCAAAACGAGCTGGGCGATCTACGCAACAGGGTATTACTGGCAGCTATATCCATCCAGGTGGATCAGTCGGCGTACTAGTGGAAATTAACTGTGAATCCGATTTTGTTGCACGCACAGATGACTTTAAGACACTTGTTAAAGAAATTGCTATGCATATAGCAGCTTCGAGCCCAACGTATGTGCGCGTCGAAGATATTCCCGTTGAAGTTATTGAGCGAGAAAAGGATATCATCCGTTCACAACTGGAGGGTTCCAATAAGCCTGCCGAAGTAATAGACAAGATTCTAGACGGCAAGATTAATAGCTATTACGGACAGGTTGTTCTCCTTAAACAACCGTCCATCCGAGATCCTAAAACCACCGTCGCCGATCTCGTGGCCGCTACTATTGCAAAGGTTGGAGAAAACATTTCAATCGCGAGGTTTGCTCGATTTAAAGTCGGTGAAGTTGATAAATAAACATCTGTTTGAGTAGAAGAACACGCCTATTCTGCTAGGCGTCTTCAACCAATCAGTAGTCGACTGATCTATAATTCTGAACAATGACTAAGCCTGCCTACGGACGAGTGCTGCTCAAAGTCTCCGGTGAATTACTACTTGGTGGTCAGTCCTTTGGCGTCGATCCAGGAGTTACCGGACAAATAGCTCGTGAAGTGGCCGACGTGCGGTCACTTGGTGTCCAGGTTGCCCTTGTTATAGGGGGTGGAAATATTTTTCGTGGACTAGCTGCGAGTGCACGAGGGATGGATCGCGCAACAGCCGACTACATGGGCATGCTCGCTACAATAATCAACGCGTTGGCGATTCAGGATGCGCTGGAACAGGTCGATGTCAACACTCGAGTAGTAACTGCTATAGAAATGCGGGCTGTGGCTGAGCCTTTTATCCGACGACGAGCTGTGCGTCATCTGGAAAAGAACCGAGTTGTCGTATTCGCTGCTGGAACCGGCAATCCATACTTTACAACAGACACAGCAGCTGCACTTCGAGCGATGGAAATACGTGCCGATGTTATTCTTAAAGGCACGAAGGTCGATGGAGTATATACATCCGATCCCATCAAAGATCCCTCCGCAAAACGCTTCGACTCCATTTCCTACTTACAAGTACTCGAACAAGGCTTAAAAGTAATGGACTCCACAGCAATTTCTTTGTGTATGGATAACGCCTTACCAATAGTAGTGTTTAATCTGCAGCAACCTGGGACGCTGCGACGCGTCATCTTAGGCGAGCCAGTCGGCTCTCTGGTCAGCGCTTGATTTCGAACGAGGAGTCACTGATGAACGCAAAGGACATCGACAGCCTTTTAAAGGAAGCCGAACAGCATATGAAGTCGGCAATCGAACATACCAAGCATGAGTTGGCCGGGGTACGCACGGGACGCGCATCAATTGGCATCCTTGATAGCGTACAAATCGAAGCTTACGGAACAACAGTGCCACTCAATCAAGTTGCGAATCTGTCTATCCCTGAACCAACCTTAATCGCGGCACAGCCATTCGACCCGTCGCTGATGTCAACAATTGAAAAGGCTATTCAAAGCGCGAACCTCGGTCTAAATCCAAATAACGATGGAAAAATGATCAGGATACCGATTCCTCCACTGAACGACGAACGGCGTAAGGAGCTTTCGAAGGTGGTCCATAGCTTTGCAGAGAACAGTAGAAATCGCGTAAGAGGAGTGAGGCGAGACGCGAACGATCAGCTCAAGAAAATGTTAAAAGCGAAGGAGATTTCTGAGGACGACGAACGGCGTGCACACGATCGCATACAAGAATTTACTGACCGGGCAATCAAAGCAATTGATGGATTGCAAGAGAAGAAGGACGCTGAACTACTTAGCCACTAACGTAACGTCTGACGACTTCTCATTGCGTTAATGGGCCAGAGCTTCACAGAATCACAATTAAGAAATTTTAGTTCTCAATCGAATGCAATCGCTTTATGTCTTACTTTACACATCTAGATTGCTCAGCAGGCTGTGGAGCTGAGCCCTTAGACCCACAGGGAATACATCACCTCTGTACCTGTGGTGCTCCGTTACTTGCCAGATATGACATTGAACAAGCTGCAAAGAACTGGCCGCGTTCATCACTGGTTAACCGTGCAAACAATATGTGGCGATACAGCGAGATGATGCCACTCGTGAACGACGATCAGCCTGTCACGCTGGAGGAGGGATTTACTCCATTACGGCATACCCTAAGGCTTGGTACAGAACTGGGTCTCAGGTCGCTCTATGTCAAGGATGAGTCATGCAACCCTACGAACTCTTTTAAAGCACGTGGCTTATCAGCAGCCGTTACTCGAGCAAACGCATTGAACGTAGGTACCGTGTCAGTTCCATCAGCCGGGAATGCTGCGAATGCACTGGCAGCCTATGCGGCACACGCAGGACTTGAGGCGAAAGTCTTTATGCCGCGAGACGTTAAAACGCCATTTATTCTGGAATGCGAACTTTACGGTGCTGACATAACCCTAGTGGATGGCCTCATAAACGAAGCAGGGCGAGTCGCTAAGGAGGTTGGTGCTCCACTGGGTTGGTATGATATTTCGACACTGAAGGAACCCTATCGTGTTGAAGGTAAGAAGACGATGGCCTACGAATTGGCTGAGCAATTAGACTGGGTCTGGCCGGATTGGATTATCTATCCGACAGGTGGTGGTACCGGAATGGTTGGTATGTGGAAAGCCTTTGACGAAATTGAACGACTCGGCTGGGTGAAAACTGGTAATCGGCCGAAGATGGTGAGCGTACAAGCTGAAGGCTGTGCTCCAATCGTTCATGCTCTCGAAAACGGTCTCCAGAAGTCGGAAACTTGGAAAGACGCTAACACAATTGCTGATGGGCTACGGGTACCTCGCGCAATCGGGGATTTCTTGATTCTTCAGGCCCTTCGTGAAAGTGCGGGTACGGCGATCGCTGTTTCAGATACTGACATGGTGAACGACATGCGTGAACTTGGAAAACTCGAAGGTATTAGTGCTTCGCCAGAAGGCGGTGCGACATTAAGTGCACTGCGGGTGCTTCTAAAACTAGGTAAAGTTCAACCGAACGACACCGTTGTGTTATTCAATACTGGTGGTTCATTGAAGTATTTGGACGTTCTTTCATCTGGAACCTAGGCCTACACAACGTAGTGATTTATTGTATATGGTAGCAAGCCAGTTAAATCGGCTAACCCGCTAACCGCTAAGACAATACAACCATCGACACGTCATTGCGGACGCCAAAAGCGCATGGTACAATTTATTTCTTCTTTCGGCCGCATGTGTGCGCCGATCATGCCTTCGAGGTACATGGGCGGCTAGCTCAGCTGGGAGAGCGCAGCGTTCGCAACGCTGAGGTCGAGGGTTCGAGCCCCTTGCCGTCCACCATTTTGAGCGGTATGAAGCAATGAATACAAACAGAACGAAGCAGCATACTGAATTATCAATTTAGACGCCTTGACAGGCTGCTAAACGTATGGAGAAAATATTTTAAGATGGCAATCCCAAGAATTTCCAAAGAAGATCTCCAGGCTCGCCTTGAATCTGAGTCGGCTAACTCCCCTATTCTAATTGACGCTAGACTGAAATATCCCTACGAACACAGCACAGTCACCTTGCCAAGCGCCATCCGTATGCTGCCAGACAGTCATGATACCTCTGGCCTTTCTCAAGATCGTGACATCGTTGTGTACGACTCAGATCCTGGTGAATTAGCCAGCGTTCAACTGGCAGCTTCGTTGATTAGGCAAGGTTTTCGAGCCCTTGTGCTTAAAGGTGGAATTAACGATTGGATAGCGGCGAAACTCCCAACAGACTCCAAAGATGCCCCTGTTATGGCGCCACCCAAGGCGGGAGCGCTAAAGGGCTAAGCCCTCATCGACCTACCAGAGCTTATTACTCCCTTGGTGCAACTACTCACGTTTTACGTTCTGATCTTTCTTGGTTTTGCGAGTTCCCTCGCAGCACAGGAACCACCGAGATCCGCCGAGGAATTAGCTTCGGCACTACAAGACAAATACGAAACTGTTCTAGATTTTTCTGCCAACTTCATTCACATCTATGAAGGAGGTGCGTTAAGCATTCAAGCGACTGAAAGTGGCGTCGTGCTGATAAAGAAACCGGGCATGATGCACTGGAATTACCGAGAACCGACTGAGAAATTTTTTATCTCTGATGGAAAGACTTTAATTTCTTACGTACCGGCCGACAACCAAGTCAGGATTAGTTCAATGCCAACCGAGAGCGCTTCAGAACCGTCCGTGCTTTTTCTCACTGGGCGAGGAGACCTTTCTCGAGACTTTGTCCCAAGTTTTATAGATCTAGATGATGCTCCCGTTGGCACACAGAGTCTTCGCCTCACTCCTCATCATCCAGAAACGAGTTACGAATCACTCATTCTGGTAGTCGACGAAGTAACTCTTACAATCCAACAACTTATCTCAAAGGATCTTCAAGGTGGCACGTCGACATTTAAATTTACTGATTTGAAAGAAAACATCGGCATACCTGACCAGATGTTTTCATTTACGATTCCACCTGAAGCGGACATCATTACGGGAAATGATGCTTCAAAGTGAGTTGGACGGATTAACTAATCGACAAAAGCTTTTGTTCTTGCTCGATTAGTGCTGTCACCGCCGTTTCTCTATCGCACAGGTCAAACGTTATCCAGTCACCAGGCATTAACTGACCTGCAAGTGGTAGGTCCGCTGTAATGACAGTAGCAATTTTGGGATATCCACCAGCCGTTTGACCATCTGCCATCAAGATAATCGGCTTACCAGACGCCGGAACCTGAATTGAGCCCATCGGTGTAGCGTCTGACAATAACTGATCTGCCTTGTCTGATGTAATGGAGGAACCAAGAAGTCGATAGCCCATACGATTTGACTCGGGCGACACTTGATAGCGTGACGATTGAAACGTCAACAACGCTTCCTTGGAAAACATCTGGTCTTGCGGACCAAGAATAACTCGTAAACGTATATTTTTACTGGGCAATGACATTACCGATTGAACTTGATGCATTCTTGACAACTGTCCAGAACTTGCTTGCCCGATTTTTAACCGATCTCCCGCCTGCAAATGTCGTCCACGATATCCTCCCATACCAGTAGCAAGGTGGGTAGCCCGACTGCCAAGCAGTTGTGGAACATCGAGACCTCCAGCGATTGCAAGATAAGCTCTTGCGCCACGTCGACGATCCCCAAATCTCAAGCGAGCGCCCTTAGGTACTGACCAAGTTGCATTAAGTGGCATCCGATTGTCGCCAACAAATACCTCGAATTCCGCTCCGGCAACCGCACATCGCACGTCTTCTTGAAACTCAATATCTGGACCGAGCAAAGTAATCTCTAAGACTGCAGCCGAGGCCGAATTACCAACAAGGAGGTTAGCAAATCGATGAGAAATGCGATCCATTGGACCGGCAACTGAAACGCCAAAACTTTGATAACCCCAACGCCCCAGGTCTTGTACTGTGGTGAGAAGCCCACCCTTGGCAACTATCATCAAAAGTTCACCTTTGCTGACTATCAGTCCCTAGAAGCGTTAAGCTCATCAGCCGTTACCGATACGAACTGCACCAGATTTCCTGGCTTAAAGGCAAACGGGTCACTTCGTTCCGGATCAAAAGGTTTCAGAGTCGTTCGCCCGATTAGACGCCAACCTCCAGGAGTACTCGCAGGATATACACCTGTTTGGACTCCTGCAATGCCCACACTCCCGAACGGCACAGAGGTTCGTGGAGTATCTCGACGTGGCATAGCAATCCGCTGGTCAACGCGACCCATATAAGCAAATCCTGGAACAAATCCCAGCGCATACACTCTATATACGATATCTGTGTGCCGTCGCACCACTTCCTCAGCGGAACAATCTCCAAATCCCGCGACCTCATGAAGATCTGGACCGTACTCACCGCCATAGCAAACCGGAACCCTTAGCGGTTTAGAAGGAGTGGAGGCAGTGTCCATTTGAGCTTTTCCATGTCGAGATAACGACAAAGACAAGGCGTCCAGATCTGTCCTTAGAGGATCAAAAAACACTGTTACAGCGCAATAGCTAGGCACAACATCTCGAACTCCTGCATGTTGCTCAGAACGAATAGCCTCCGCACACCTAATCACTTGCGTGTTCACTGCAACGTCAACAACTTGTTCATAAGCCATGACTAAGGCCGAGTCTCCGGCCCATCGGATCTTAGGAAATTTAATGTCTTGCTTATCTTGGGTCACAAGTAACTCTCCATCTACAGCCAGATAATTTGTCGCGTATATACACCGAGCAAGGAAAGTTAGACCCGTTCAGCCAGTCGAGCTAAAACTTTCTCGTGAATGCCTCCGAAAGCACCGTTGGACATAATCACAAGATGATCACCATTTTTGGCTTCCTGGCCAAGAAGTTCGATTAGATCGTCGAGGCTTTGAACATACCTTGCATGCACACCGTGGTTGTCCAGAGCATTGACCACTTCTTCTGGGTTCAGACGAACTGAATCTGGCAAAGAGTTGCGATAGACCGGCGCAAGTAACACTTCGTCAGCTTGTCTCAATGCCGCTACAAATTCTTCTTGAAACACCCGCCGACACGAAGTCGCTGAACGCGGCTCGAAGATCGCCCAGACTTTTCCAGTGGATGTTGCTTCTCGAACAGCAGTCAGTGTTTCTGCTACTGCAGTTGGGTGATGCGCAAAATCATCATACACAGTTATCCCTTTTATAGTTCCGCGTATTTCTAATCGTCGTCGCACACCACGAAACGCGCGTAAGCCTTCATTCAGCGTACCAGAGATCAAGCCTGTGTCGCTTGCAACGGCTATCGCTGCTAGAGCATTTCTGACATTGTAGTGACCCAACAACTGTAATGTTGTGTTCATAAACGGCACGCCGTTATGCCGCACCTCAAACGCGGTGCTGTCCTGTGATTGAACTATTTGGCTTGCACACCAGTCAGCGCTACTAGATAAGCCGAAGGTTTCGACACGACATGGAGCGAATTGTTGCAATGACAAGGCTTCGGGATTGTCAGCACCCAAAAGCAAGAGCCCATTGGCAGGCAGAAGCGTGACGAATCGTCTAAATGCCGCTCGAACCGCCTCGAAATCTGTATAAATGTCTGCATGGTCAAACTCGACGTTCCCAACGACTGCGACATTGGGCAAATACTTCAGAAATTTAGCGGTCTTATCAAAAAAAGCACTGTCGTACTCATCCCCTTCGATTACAAAATCTTTCCCACCGCCCAAGCGGTAACTAGAACAAAAATTACTCGCTACTCCACCAACCAGCATACTGGGATCACTCTTGCCAAAGGTAAGCAGCCAGGCCGTCATAGCTGCCGTTGTGGTCTTGCCGTGAGTCCCTGCAATCACTAAAGAACGCTTCTGCCAAAGGAACTCATTGCGGATAACCTCGGGTAGTGATGCATATTGCATTCTTCGATCGAGCACCGCTTCAAGTTCGACATTTCCTCTGGAAATTGCATTACCAATCACGACCAAATCACATTCATCCCGGATCTGTTCAGCGGAATATCCTCGGAATGGCTTAATCTCCTCAGCTGCGAGGAACTCTTTCATTGGGGAATAAATCTCAAGATCGGATCCGGTCACAGCCACACCCTGACGCTTTACCATCGCCGCCAGACTCGCCATGGCCGTACCGCCGATACCGATGAAGTGCATCCGCCTCATACGACGGCCGCCTCGTTAATTGAGATTCTTGAATGGGTGCCACTAGTGATGTGGACCTTGACACCAAACGGGAGTGTAATTCCAGGGCCCCGTGTGTGTCCAGATGGTAAGCCCAAAATAATTGGCCCTCGAAAATCGCGAAGCACATCTACCATCGTACCGTATGCCGTCGGGTGGCCTCCTGGTTCATCACACTCAGGAAACTCACCCACAATAATTGCTGAAGCCAAATCAATAATTCCACTCTGCATGAGTTGCGTTAGCATGCGATCAAGACGATATGGTCGCTCTCCCACTTCATCCAGAAACAACACGAAACCCTTGGGAGGCGTAAAAGCGAAAGGTGTGCCTAGCGAGGCAACTAGCTGCGTGAGGGTGCCACCGAGCAAAACACCCGATGCTTCCCCAGAACGCACACACTCTAGACCGTCTGACGATAGTTCACCAAGAGGTTCTGACTGCATCAGCAACCGAAGAAACGACTGACGATCGTAACCTTCTATTCCTGAGGCTAGACTCCCTACCACCGTTGGTCCATGAAAGGCGACTATTCCACACCGTCCGGTGAGGTAATTCAGCATAGCCGTCAGATCGCTATATCCAACGAATACCTTAGGTCGGCAACAAATGGATTCTGCATCGAGATACGGCAGAAGCTGGACACTCCCATACCCTCCCCTTGCAGCAACCACACCCGCCACGGAGTCGTCACTCCAAGCCCTCATAAATGCTTCAGCACGGGTGGCCGGGTCCCCCGCAACGTACTCACGCTTATAAAACACCGACGGCTCATACACCGGTTCGAATGATAAATCACGTAATTCAGCTAAACCTTGCTCAAACAAGTCACGTTCGAACGGACTAGCTGGTGCAATCACAGACAAGCGATCGCCTGGACGAAGCGCTCGAGGTTTCAGCATAGACCGTTAGCCATCCTTCTCCATCTCCTTCACAACAGCCAAGGACTCTTCACAACCCAGAAGGTTGTTGGTTCTCTTAAACGATTGCCGTGGAGAAACCCTCGGGCTCAAGAATTTCACCTTCGCTTTAACCTGTCGTTCCATGGCTGCTTCAATCTCAGGAATTGAAAGAATATTGGATTCAACAGCATGAATTAACGATTCGAGAGCGTTTGCCTGCTCATCATAATTCGGAGGGCATAGTAATAGTAAATCGCAACCAGCTCCAACCGCAGAGACAGCCAACTCGTCAATTGGACGTGTCGCCGCTACAGCCTTCATGCCAAGATCGTCAGTCACAATAAGACCTTCGTATCCAAGCTTCTTACGGAGAAGACCATCGACAATTGAACGCGACAATGTAGCCGGAGACATGTCATCCAGCACTGGCACCAACAAATGTCCAACCATGATCGCCGCCACGCCTGCTTCAATGGCGGCACGAAACGGAAGAAGCTCGCGTAAATTCAGCTGAAAAGCATCGGTTTCAATGCAAGGAAGTTCGTGATGAGAATCCTGACTCGTATCCCCATGACCAGGAAAGTGTTTTCCGCATGAAGCAATCCCAAGTGATTGAAACGTTCGAATCATCTCCGAACCTAACTTGGCAACCATCTCGGCGTCTTCGGAGAGAGCTCGATCACCTATGACCGTGTTACGAGAATCACTATGCACATCAAGAACAGGAGCATAATTAAACGAAATGCCAACAGCTGCTAGTTCTTTTGCGAGTGCAGTCGCAAATCGACGGGCAAGTTGAGTGCTACCACTCTGACCCAATTTCTGCATCGGAGGCCACTCGGTAAACGGCTTTCGCAAACGGGCGACTCTCCCTCCTTCTTGATCGATGCTTACCCAAAGCGGTAAACCATCCCCAAGCGACTGAATCTCTTGAGAGAGTTCCGCCACTTGTTCAGGCTCTTCAATATTACGAGCGAAAAAAATTACCCCTCCTAGATCAAACTGACGAACTAACGCACGTAGTTCAGGGGGAATCACATATCCCTCGAAACCCACAATAGCGAACTGTCCGATGTGTTTGTATATATCTCGTACTGGCATGCGTCAATGACTCAAGCAAGGTGACTTCACAAACATTATAATGCCTTAGTGATCGTTCAAGCGTCTGCACCCACCCGCATCGATCTAGCTGGGGCTACCATGGATATCTGGCCCTTATACCTCCACCATCTCGAAGCACAAACATTAAATGTAGCTATTACGATTAGAGCGCATTGCTGGATCAGGGCAGCAGAAGAAGGTGGCATTCGCATTCAGTCCCTCGACACTGGACAGACTGTTAACCTCAAGCACGAATCCGACCTTTTGAACGGTAATGACCTGATACTAATACGAAAGATCCTTCATTTTTTTAAAATTGAGGATGTTGAGGTGGTAACACGGAGTGATTCTCCAATCGGTGCAGGAATCGCAGGCTCATCTGCCCTGAACGTCGCCCTCTGTGCCTCTGCGGCACGCTGGAAGGGGAAAACCTACTCTCCGGAAGAACTACTGCAGATTGCTATGAACCTTGAGGCACAAGCAATTAAGGTGCCTACGGGAGCACAAGATTACCGTCCAGCCTATTATGGTGGTGTTTCGGCTATTGAATTTGGTGTCGCTGGGTTACATCGCGTCGCTCTTGATCTGAATTTGATCGAGCTCGAGCAACGCTTAATTCTCGCTTACACCGGATCCTCAAGACAGTCTGCAGTAAATAATTGGACAGTCATGAAGGCTCACCTCGATGGTGATTCTAAGGTTTTCGCTCACTTCGAGCAAATTCGTGACATAGCACTTTCAATGCGTCAGGCACTACTGAGCAGTAACTGGACAGCGGTCGGTCAGCTAATGACTGCCGAGTGGGAAGCTCGAAAACAACTGACTCCTGGTAATACCACAGAAACTATTGACCAACTCATTTTCAATGCACAAGAGGCCGGCGCGCTCGGTGCAAAAATCTGTGGCGCAGGAGGTGGTGGTTGTCTGGTCTGTATAGCAGATCCCTCAACAGTCCAAAATGTGGAAAAGGCGTTAACTGACTCCGGAGCCGAAGTGCTTCAATGCACGATAGACACTGAAGGATTAAATCTTATAGTCGAATAACGCTGATCACTGAACGACAAAATCCTCAATATTATCTTGATTGATACGTACCGTTATGACTTGACCGGATTTACCAAGAAGCTTCCCAAGTTGCTGATTCAGAGAAAAAGCAAACGCCCCAGCATCCCCAACGTTTAATACGATTTCATGACGAGCCTGCAGCACCTCACGGTCACCTGGCTGCATAAGACGGGAAAAAGCTAAATTGCCATCAACCGTCAGGGACACCCAACAGGGAGCCGTGGGATGAACATCAATAAGAAGCAACTCCGCCTCGTCGTCTTCCAGAGGGGTGGAATTGAAACTCGTACCTGCTATCTCAGACCTAGATATCGAAGAGATTGACTCACTCAACGATTGAGAATCGATGGGATTCTGGACGGTATCCAACTGCCTACCTGAACCGCAATAAATTATCAGTCCAGCGAGGGGTACGCTAACAGCAAGCAACCTTATCAAGGTTCGCGTCATTAGACGCTGGGACTCGAAATCTTCTTCTTTTTCGAAAGTCAACGTTAAATGGCCAGAAGTCGTTGAGGGTGCACTCGTAGACGATTCATTAATTTCAGATGAAAATTCATCAAGGAATTCATGTACCGTTTTCTCTGGATCTAATCCAACTGCATTCGCATAGGAACGAATGAAGGCTCTTGAAAAAATTCCGCCTGGCAGTCTTGATACTTCGTTCTGTTCAAGCGCTTCAAGAACACTTGTAGAGATCTTTGTTGCAGATGCAATTTCTTTGAGCGTGATCCCTTTTAATTCGCGTGCTTCACGCAGACGAGCGCCAAAGTTCAGCTCATTGTCTGCAGTGGAAGCATCGGAACCAGGGTCTGAAGAATCAATATTGCTATGCACGCCAACCGTACTTTAAACAAGGGATTTCGGACTGTCAAACGCCTCTTGCACCGTATTCACCAAATGAGTCATTCCTAGGGTTCGGTTCTCTTGTAATCGGCCTGCCTCAACAAACAGATCGATTGCAGCAATACCAGCTGCACCCGAGTGAGCGATTTCGGATAGTACAGCTTTTGTCACTCCACCGATGGCCAAGATTGGCACCGCAGTCACTCGGGAGGCATCAGCCAACGCACTTACACCAAGCAACTTTTGGGATGGCGGTTTTGAACGAGAATGGTAGATCGTACCTAAGACAATATAATCCGCATGGGCACTAGCAGCCACTGCCCCGTCGACGTCATGTGCCGAATAGCCAATCAAAAATCCTTTTGGTGCCCTCATTCGCACACGGGCAACATTAAACGACTCTTCACGAAGATGAACTCCTGAAGCTCCGGTCCCCAAAGCAACGTCTAGTCTGTCATTAACAACCAGTTGTGCGGATGTTCCTTTAATTATGTCAAGGCATCGCAGAACTAGCACCTCAAGAGTGCGCGAAGACAGATCTCGCTCGCGAATCTGAATCAAATCCACACCTGCTAAGGCCGCTGCACCAACCATAGTAACTACGGATTCGAGTTGCTGCTCGTTTGATCCGTCAGGTGCGTAACGACGGCGATCTGTCACAAGACAAAGTAAGGGCCGATGATCAAGTGATCCCATGAGATTTGTCATCGAATCGAAGTCACAACATCTTGCCTCATGCAATGAAAGTTCAATGGTCTTGTTTATCAGTGATACAAAATAAGATTCTTCGATTAATTCCCTTGAGCGGTTTCGTATTCCTCAACAGCGCCATCATTTCTAGAACAGCAACTCCTATGTTTATTATCCCGAGACCAGATACTGCCCCTCGAACAAAATGATTATTGAATATCTTTTTCAACCATGGACTTGATTCAATCAACACATTCTGATCCCAAAACGATGTCCAGGGAACAACAATTAACAGAACTCCTATTTCCAGAAAAAAGACCGCAAGCAGCATTCGACGAAGGGATAGGATATAAACCTCCACTCAAAGTGCGAAGCAAAACTAGATAAAGACTTCTGCCTCAATGTTCACATCAAAGACCCTCAAGGATCGCATCAGACAAGGCTTTTAGTCGAAACGATCGACGATGAGCGCTTGAGTAGCCAAACCGTCTAATTGCTTCAACATGTGTAGGGGTTCCATAGCCCTTGTTTCTATCGAAACCATATCTAGAATCTTGCTTGTGCAATAAACACATGTAGCGATCACGGGTCACCTTTGCGACAATCGATGCTGCTGCAATTGCAGCACAGCGTCTATCTCCTTTGATAAGACTTCGCTGAGCAATCGCAAGCGAGGGAATATCAGAGCCATCTATAAGAACAAAATCAGGTGGTGGCTGTAGAGCGAGGATAGATTTACGCATCGCGGCGAAGGTAGCCTCTCGAATGTTGATTCGGTCAATCTCTCCAGGTTCAATCTCTGATACATTCCAAGCTGATGCATAACCGATTATCTGCATATAGAGAGATTCTCGTGCAGCAGGTGTCAATAGTTTCGAATCCCGAAGACCAGGAATATGCTGAACAGGATCCAGGACGACAGCAGCCGCGACGACAGGTCCAGCGAGGCATCCTCGTCCTACCTCATCAACGCCTGCAACTCGAGAAAATCCACGACGCCTGATAGCATTTTCTATCGTGCGTCGAGCGCTTGTCCGAGCCATCAACTACCTAAATGGTCTAGTGGAAGAATCTGTCTGATGAACCGTAGCCTAAGAAAGATCAAAGTCTAGACATACAGCTCTAGTTCGCACGCTTTCGCTCGCGTATCCGAGCTGCCTTACCGCGCAAGGCTCGTAAGAAGTACAACTTGGCCCGTCGCACACGGGCGGACCGCACAATATCAATACGATCAATCACGGGTGAATGAAGTGGAAATATACGTTCAACACCCTGTCCGAACGATATTTTTCTAACCGTAAATGTTGCCCCTACCCCACCCCGATGCATGCCAATAACTACACCTTCAAAAATCTGGATTCTCTCTTTTTCACCCTCTCGTACCTTGACATGCACTCGAACGGTATCTCCAGACTTGATCGCTGGTCGCTGAAGCAATTGATTCTGCTCAACTGTGTCGATCGCAGTCATACACCAACTCCCTTCTTGCGCTCGCTTAATAGGTTATCAAGAATTCCACGTTCCTCATCATCGAGCAAGGCTTTTGACAGTAAGTCAGGGCGCTTCTCAAGGGTTCGACGTAACGACTCTTGTTTGCGCCATTTAGAAATCTCTTCATGATTTCCGGTCAGAAGCTCTTCCGGTACCTGCATCTCTTGAATCTTTGATGGTCGGGTATAGTGAGGAAAATCAAGCAAGCCTCTAACGAACGAATCTTCCGCAACCGATTTCGCTTCTCCAACCACTCCTGGAACCAAACGTATTACCGCATCGAGCACAACAAGTGCGGGTAGCTCACCTCCAGTCAAGACATAATCACCGATAGATATTTCCTCCGTTACCACCTGTTCACGAACTCGCTCATCCACTCCTTCATAGCGTCCACATAACATCACTAAATGAGATTTTTGACTTAATCGTTCCGCCATTTCATGGGTAAATTTCTTTCCTTGAGGCGAAGTCAAAATGACTTCTGGCGGCCGCTTAACCGTCGCTACAATTGAATCAACAGCACGAAAAATTGGTTCGCATTTCAAAACCATGCCTGGTCCACCACCGTACGGCATATCGTCGACCACGCGATGACGATCCTCAGTGAAATCTCGTAGATCGTGTATTCTGACATCGATCAATCCGCGGTCAATCGCACGCCCAATCACACCCTGCTTTAGGCATGATTCGATCATCTGAGGAAAAATCGTAACAATGTCACTTCTTAACTGTTTCACCGTCTACCTTGCTACTTAGTGCTCTTGTTGAGTTCCAGTAGTCCAGAAGGTGGATCAATGACAATCACACCAGCTTTTGGCTCAATTTTAACGCAGATATCATTCACCAGTGGTACTAGTAATTCCTCGCTACCTGTACGTACAACTAATCGGCTTCCTTCCGAAGAACCCTCAACTTGAATCACTTCCCCAAGTACCAGACCGTTCGAAAGCTGTATGTTGCAACCAATAAGCTCATGGCGATAGTACGTACCTTCTGGCAAAGGCAATAACTCTTTTGCTGGCACACGTAGTTCTAGGCCCAAGAACTCCTCGGCTTTAGTCATTGTTTCAATTCCATGAAAACCGACTATCGGTCGACCTTGATGCATTCGCACGTTTGTCACAATTAGTTGCTCGGTTTGTCCAGACCGACGTACGTGAAGCGTTGCACCAGCACAAAACCGTTGTTCAGGAAAATCTGTTTCGAGATTGACGATAAGGTGTCCGTTGATACCGTGTGTTCTAGCTATGCGACCAACCGTCGCCATTTCATTCCAGGTACCAGCGTCATTCATCCCCAATGAGATCATCTCGAAACTCAACAGTCACATTTGATCCGTCCACTTCGCTCGCTGTAGCTGCCATAGTTCTTATTGCAGCAGCCATTCGCCCTTGTCTACCGATCATGCGTCCCAGATCACCAGGCCCAGTAATCACTTCAATAGTTTTGGCCTCACCACTCTCGCTCTCTCGAACACTGACGACCTCAACATTATCAGCTAGCGCTCGAACCACAACCTCGACTACCGCTGCTGCTCTGGTCACGATGACGCAGCTTCCGCCTCTTGAACAGATTCACGTTTACGAGACCGTGACAAGAGGGTACGCACGGTGTCAGATGGTTCTGCTCCCTGACCAACCCAATGACCTAGCCTATTTTCGTCAATGTCGAACGTCTCAGGATTCGTTCGAGGATTATAGTGACCCAGAATCTCAATAAACCTAGCATCTGGAGTCTTGGACGAATCGATTACGACAACACGATAATGCGGTTGTTTCTTTTTTCCAACTCGACGAAGACGAATTGCGAGCATTCCATTCCTCTCTATACAATTACCAAAAAAATGAAAAGACTTTCATTGTCAAACACTGTGTCAATACGTCATGACCTAATCTTTTGATTCGTCATTAGCCGTGTCTCCATGAATGACACCTTAGTAATCTGTTGCAAGTGCTGGCAAAAAGATTCGAACAGGCGGCGGGACAAAATCTAGACTACAACTAATCAAAAAACAGCTACGACTTCCTCGATAAAAATTCCTCTAAGCTACTCTCAATGCGTTGTTTATGGTATCCCAAATTAAACAATACTGTCAATTAACACCTATTCGCGCACTTTTTAGATCTTGAGGTTATCTGTTTCTTACTGAATTCAGCTGTAGAACTAAAATTTCTTATGCAGAAGTCGTCACCGGAAACGAAACCGATTCCACAATAGACAATCCATATCCTTCGAGTCCGACAAACTTTCTTGGATTATTAGTCAAAAGCCGCATAGTCTGCACTTCTAGATCTCTAAGAATCTGTGCGCCGATTCCATAATCACGTTGACCCGACGTCAAACCTAGCCTGCTACTTGCCTCACCCTCAGCCAAACCTTTATCTTTAAGTTCATAGGCACTAATTTTGTTTGCCAAAGTCATACCTTGACGATCTTGATTAAGGTAAAGCAAGATGCCACGATCTTCATTCGCGATCCGGGCTAATCCAGCTTGCAATTGTTGGCCGCAAGAACAGCGCATAGAATGAAACACATCTCCTGTTAGACAGCGAGTATGCACCCTAACCAAAACGTTTTCACCGTCACTGATGTCACCTCGCACGAGTGCTACATGCGTCTCTTTTCCGATGACATTTTCGTAAGCTATAATCTCAAACTCTCCATATTCTGTCGGCAGCTTCGCAAGAGCGAGGCGTTTTACTAACCGCTCGTTTTGCATGCGGTATTTAATAAGGTCAGCAATCGTAATCATCAACAGATCGTGCTGCTGTGCAAACTTTATTAGTTCAGGCACCCTAGCCATCGTGCCGTCATCATTCATGATTTCGCAAATCACACCGGCCGGATTCAATCCTGAGATCCTAGCTAGATCAACGGCAGCTTCTGTTTGACCTGCACGTACTAGAACACCGCCTGGCCTGGCCCGTAATGGAAACATGTGCCCTGGTCTAGCTAGATCAGAAGGTTGGGTCTTTGGGTCTATGGCAGTACGAACCGTAATCGCCCTATCTCCTGCAGAGATACCCGTACTGGTTTCGTTCTTCGCTTCGATAGAGACGCAGAACGCTGTATCAAAACGAGCTGTATTTTGGCTGACCATAAGTGGAAGGTCGAGTTGATCCAATCTTTCAGTTGTCATGGGCATACAGATCAGTCCGCGCCCGTACTTTGCCATAAAATTAATAATTTCCGGTGTCACATACTCCGCAGCAACGGTTAGATCTCCTTCGTTTTCGCGTGTTTCATCATCAACAACAATGATCATCTGACCATTACGCAAAACCGCAATAGCCTCTTCAATCGAGGCAAATGAACTTGAATCCCTAGTCAAATGTTTCCTCTCTCGTCCAGTCTTTGTGATTCAACAATCGACGTCAAACGAGCTTCCTGCACAACAAAATACCTATCTTCCTTTATCTGATTGTTGAGCTTGCGTCCATGCCTGCTCCATGGCATGAACCACGTATTTGCCAAGAATATCGCATTCAAGATTCACAGACTCGCCTGAACGATAGGTCTTAAATGTCGTATGTTCCCAAGTATAAGGTACAACCTGAACCTCAAACTGACTTACATCTAGATTAATAATCGTTAGACTAACCCCATCCACAGCTATCGAACCACGTGAAACCAAATAGGTGCGAAGGTCTGCGGGAAAACTAATTGAAACCCAATGGAAGTCTTTGTCTTTCCTAATACTTCCTACAGTACCGATGGCATCCACATGCCCCTGAACAAAATGTCCGCCAACCAGACCATTCGCACGCAGAGGACGCTCAAGATTAACCAACTTGCCTCGTGTAAGACTGCCTAGAGTGGTGACGCTGGATGTTTCTGGAGACACCTCTGCATACATAATGTTTCCATCGATGCTCGTTGCGGTTAAACAGACTCCGTTTACTGACAGACTATCGCCACTAGACAACTGAGAAGACAAGGTTGAAGTCAACTGCAGGTGATGCCCAACATCGCCTGATGTCAACTGCTCGACCGTTCCTAGTGCTTCAATCAATCCTGTGAACATAACCCTCCATAAACATATCTTCTCCACAGGGCTTCACGCTTACATTAGTCAACGTGCTGAAAGACACTTCTTGTGAAGTCAACCAAGAGACCCCTTGAGAGCCAAGCGGCGTCGGTGATAAATACATCTGAACACGATCAACGACATCAGCGGCCCACGCCGCTCGATGAATAGTCGTTCCGCCTTCGAGTAAAAGCGACATTATTCCCAGGTCACCCATACGTACTAAAGCCATCTTTATCTTACGGGATTCAAGACATTCAATTTTCGCGCCGGCTTTTACCAGAATCTCAACATCCCCAGCCCTAGAATCCACAGCCTTGGTCGTTGTAACGATAATAACGGGTCCATGATCGAGGGTGGAAAAAATTCTGGCAGTCGGAGGGGTCCGTAGTCGTGTGTCAAAAATCACACGAGTTAGTGGTCGCCTCCGATGAACCCCCCGAGCTGTTAGAAGAGGGTCGTCAGTGACAATCGTTCCTGAACCAACACCGATAGCATCCACTTCGGAACGCAATTGATGTGCGTGTCGATTTGCAGTCGTCGAAGTTATAATTGCACGACTACCCTCCTTGCTCGTGGTCCAACCATCCTTACTTAGGGCAATCTTCATAGTGACAAATGGTCGGTTATAACGGATAAAAGTAAAGAAATCTCGATTAACTTGAAAGGCTTCTCCACCACAAAGACCTACTTCTACCTGCACACCTTGATCTCTAAGAAAAGAGATTCCTGCACGTGCAACGAGCGGATTGGGGTCTTCAACCGCAACAACCACTCGTCTTATACCGGATTCAACAATTTGTTCAACGCAGGGACCAGTGCGACCAGTGTGACAGCATGGTTCTAGAGTGCAAAACAGCGTTGCTCCTTGTGCTGCAGATCCCGCAGCCCTCAGTGCGTGAACCTCAGCGTGTGGAGAGCCAGCTTCTTGATGATATCCTGAGCCTACGACAACGCCATCTGATACGACAATGGCCCCGACGATCGGGTTTGGGCTTGTTCGTCCCCGCCCTCGCAATGCGAGGCGCAACGCCTGATTCATATATTCGAAGTCAGATAGAGCCATAAAACACTAACCCTTGCTGAAGCCAAAGCGTCAATCAGGCTCGGATTCAATTCTCTGTCGACGTAACATGAGAGCCTCGACCGCTGCTCGTGGCTCAATGCGACCAGCGAGCACTTCACTCATTTGGGAGGTAATCGGCAGTTCAACTCCATGGCAAGCCCCAAGCGACAGTCCGGCATCCGTCGTACGAACACCCTCAGCCACCATCGACATTCCAGTTACAATTTCGTCAAGAGATTTTCCCTTGCCAAGTTCAAAACCCACACGTCGGTTCCGACTCAGCTTACCAGTGCAAGTTAAAACAAGGTCACCCAGGCCACTTAGACCAGACAGCGTTTCTCTGCGAGCTCCCAGTGCATACGCCAAGCGCGACACTTCAGCTAATCCTCTTGTTATTAGTCCAGCCAGAGCGTTCTGACCAAGTCCCAATCCTTCAACAACACCTGCCGCTATAGCTATCGTATTCTTCAGCGCCCCACCAATCTCCACACCAATGACATCATCACTGCCATATAGGCGAAAATAGCGGGACCGAAACTTCTGTTGAATGAAATCACATATGTCGGTTCGAGAAGAAGCGACCAGAACGGCTGTGGGTAATTCGTGTCCCACCTCGAGCGCGAAACTCGGACCCGATAACACCGCGATGGCATTCGATGGATTGACCTCTTGCTCAATTACTTCAGACATTCGAAGCATTGTTTTTGGTTCCAGGCCTTTCGTTGTACTAACGATAATGGTACGTGACGCCAGAAATTCAGCAGCCTGTTCTACTACAGATCGCAACCCATGTGACGGAACAGCCACTACGACACAGTCGGCTTCACTAAGTGCATCCTTGAGCGAGTCCATAGGATCAACGTTAGACGGTAAACTAATTTCTGGAAGATAGGCATCATTCATACGATCACGTAATAATTTTTCAACAAGCGACTTGTTCCGCGCCCACAAATGCACCTTGTGACCAATACGACCCAGGTGAATTGCCATAGCAGTACCCCAACTGCCGGCTCCCAGAACTGCTATTTTTTGATCCATCGTCTTCTCAACCTTGAAATTCATCACCAAGTCGAGGCTCAATACCCAACTTCAATCTAGTGATGTTTTCCCAATGTCGGTAAATAATTAACGTCGCTGAGAATGAAGCAACGACGACTATATCTAAAGGCGCAGCAATAAGGTAGGTCAAGGGCACGAGCGCAATCGAGGCAACAATGGAACCTGCCGATACATACCGAGTTCGCCAAACCAAGACGAAAAACAGTCCAGCCGCCGCAGCGACAGCGGTCGGCGCTAGCACACCAAAAACACCAGCTGTAGTCGCAACTCCTTTCCCTCCGCGAAATCGTAACCACACTGGATATATGTGACCGATGATTGCTGCGAGCCCAACTGCAGCACAAGTCATATCGCTTGCACCCATACGCTCTACAACTAGAACGGGCGCCGCACCTTTAGCTACATCTAACATCACTACCGCCAGAGCTGTAGATCTGCCTACTGCGCGGAGAGTGTTTGTTGCACCGATGCTTCCACTTCCAATTTTTCGGATGTCAATTCCAGAGAACTTCCACGTCAATAAAAATCCAAATGGAATTGAACCAACAATATACCCAAGCAAAACAAGTGTTGTATTCATATCTGGGCACGTACCAAGTAAAACAAATCAACGGCCCCGACCAAAAAAATAATCTCGGCTATTTCAATCACGATCTTCCAGTATTCGGCGGACCATGTCGAGTGCGAACTGGGATGCCTGGTAATTGATAAGCTCACGTCCACCATAAAATCTGATTGTTCTGATCTCCTGCCGATCAGGGGTTTCTACCGCAAACACCACCGTGCCCACAGGCTTCTCTTTCGTTCCACCAGTTGGCCCAGCAATACCTGTGACACCAATACCCAGCTCTGTTCCTGCATTGCTTCTTACACCGGAGGCCATTGCTGCTGCCACCGACTCACTAACGGCGCCATGCTCATTGAGTACAAGTTTTGGCACGGCAAGTTGCTTCATTTTTGTCTCGTTTCCGTAGGCCACCACACCCATTTCAAAGTAAGCTGAGCTACCAGACACATCCGTGAGTCTTGATGAAACAAGTCCTCCTGTGCATGATTCAGCCACTGCGATCTTCCACTTCCGAGTGATTAAGAGGTCGCCAACCACTTGTTCCAATGTGCGTCCGTCACTGCTATAAAGTGATGAACCTAACGTTTGGGATAAATCCTGAACTGCCCGATCTAGTAACGTTAAACCTTCAGTTTCTGTGGCCGTACGTACCGACAAATGAATCTCAATGCGACCAAATGTTGCCAAAATTGAGGTCGCAATAGGAGGTTTCTTGCTCTGCCAACCCGAATAGATTGGTTGCGTAAGCTCCTCGACCTGAGATTCAGTAAGACCAGTTATTCTTAGGACTCGCCTAGACAAACTCATATCACGGGTTCGATTTCGTAATTGATTCAACAATGATTCATCAAACATTGGCTCCAATTCGCGAGGAGGACCTGGTAAAGCCACGATGACTTTATCTCGCCAGTGAATCCATAACCCAGCCGCTGTGCCACGTGGATTTGGCAGGAGTGTTGCACCTTTAGGTACAAGCGCCTGACGCCGATTGACATCAGGCATCCGCAAGCCCCTAGAAGAAAATCTCGTGCGGATCTGATCAACGATCTTCACGTCTTCTACGAGAGGTGTTTCTAAAACTTGAGCAATTACTTCACGCGTGAGGTCATCTTCTGTCGGCCCTAATCCACCAGTCAAAAACACCGCATCTACGCGCTCCAGCGCATGCCGAAGTTCATTTCCTAACTCTACATGGTTATCGCCAACAATAGTCTTACCACGCACCTCAATTCCAAGATCGTTCAATTTTTCAGTGATGTAAATTGAGTTTGTATCACTGCGAAATGGTGTCAACATTTCGCTGCCAGTCGCAATAATCCAAGCTGCCTCGATCGGACGCGGTATATTCATACTCACATCAACCATTGGGGCACTAGCCATAGAGTGATGCGTATCAAAACGTTAACGTACAGTCCAGCGACAACATCATCCATCATAATGCCCCAGCCACCTGACAGCTGTTCACACCAACGAGCAGGATACGGTTTGACAATGTCAAAAAAGCGAAATAAGAAAAAACCTACCAATATAACTGTAGTCGTTGGAGGAAGCAGCATCAGAGCAACCAACATACCGACAACTTCATCGACAATGACAACCCCAGGATCTTGACGCTCAAGAACCTGCTCCACACTCGTTGAAGCCCAGACGCCTGCAAAAAATAAAGCGAGGACGACAAGCATCTCAAGCGTGAACGATGCAGAATCATTTATAAGCCAAAAAACTAGCAGTCCAACGATCGATCCTACAGTCCCAGGCGCTATCGGAATGTAGCCAGCCTTAAATACTGTTGCAATCGCAAAAGCTAATCGAATCATTCACTATTCCCAATAATTATTTAATCCTTTTGCACTGAACTGAGTTAGCAACTCCTATTCAGAACATCTGAATAGAACCCAGTTAGAGAAAGAATCTATTTTCTCAGCCATTAAGTGTTTTTGGTCATGACTTAATCACTCTGGTTAGAGCGACACGATCATGAAGTGTGCGATCTTGCGGATCAAACAAACCAATCACAAATCCGATACCGCAAGGCAAAATAGAAATGAGATAAGCAGTCGCTCGCAGCACGCCAGTGCCAAATCCTACGGGATTCCCATCAACACAAATTACTTTGATACCAAAAGCCATTTTTCCGAGCGTCTGACCGCAAGCCACTGTAAACGCTACAACATAGCCTCCAGTTAACAAGAAAAGGAAGCCGGCCAGTGGTGCAACAGGAAGTTTCGACCATTCAGTGATCGCTAGCCCTGAAAGCTTTAACGTCATGTACACGACAACTGCATCGATACAAGCCAATAGAACAATGTCAAGAACGGCTGCACACAGCCGACGAACTCTTGAAGTAGCACTCGTTGAAGCCCTTTCAACGGCGGAACCAATTGTTTCTCTGGCGCCTCTATCTAAGGCTTCACTATTTGGTGCTACATCCGTTGGATTCTCTTGAAACAGCGGTAGTTCAAGATTTGACAAATCCTCTTCAGGCTCTGCTTTGGAACGTGAAGTCAGCGGTTCAACCTGGTGCTTCAGATGAAGTGGAAGTTCGGCCAGGTCACCACTCTTTCGATCGGAGCGAATCACTGGATCCGATTGCGTGAAAGAAGCAGTTTTGAGAGACAAATCGTAGCCGCAATGTCGGCATCGCTCACCAGACCCAAAACCGACGTAATGACATTTTGGGCATCTCATTTGCGAGTCGTTTACGAATCCTTATTGTCCAGCAAATCCTTAAGTTCTGTCATAAACTCACCAATATCCCGGAAATGCCGATAAACGGAAGCGAATCTAACATAGGCAACCTTGTCGATCTCTTTAAGTTCACGCATTACAAAACCGCCCACTTCAGCTGCCGCCATCTCTTTTTCGGGTTGTTCCTGTAATGCCGCTTCCACGCGGTCCGCAATAGCCTCCAGCATCGCTGCACTAACAGGTCTTTTCTCACAGGCCTTCAATAAACCAGCCATAACCTTCTGTCTATCGAATCTCTCACGATTCCCGTCTTTCTTGACAACCATGTAAGGAATTTCGTCGATTCGTTCATAACTCGTAAAGCGACGTCCACAACCCAGGCATTCGCGTCGACGACGTATGACCTGACCTTCTTTTCCCTCACGAGAATCGACAACCTTGTCACTTAGATGATTACAAAACGGGCACTTCACCGTGAATCCCTTTCAGTTCAAGTCAGCACCAAGTACTAGTCATCACTTCTAGAGAGCACAATAGCGTCCATACGAAACAAATTCAATCCATCCTGTGCCATTAGAATTGAACCGACAACCGCAACGGGTACAAATAAAATGGCATGTAGAACGATCGCTGCGGCCACAGCTTGGTCGTTCGGCACTCCATAAAACAGTGTACAACCGATTTGAAATGATGCGTGAAATCCACCCACACCAGCTGGTGTGGGCACCGAAAGACCCACCACCATGAGAGATAGCAGCAAAAACGCTCCCATAAAAGGTAAACCCAACCGAAACGCCTCGGTAGTAGACCACACTCCTGTTGCGACAATTAACCAATGAAGAATGGAGAGTACCATGGCCAATGACAGAATACCTGGCCGTCGAGCTGCACCCAAGCCCAGCACAAATGTTCGTAAAAGTCGTCCAAGAATGGTGGCTAGACGCCTTGAAAGGAGTTTCTCGGCCTTCAGTACTAGCCGCTCAACCGATTCAGGATGTTTTGTGATGAAAAAAGCCAATATCAAGGCTAGGGAAGCACCAAGCGTTCCCAAGATTCCACCGATTTTAATTGCCTCAAGCACTCGCCCTGCCACCACACCACCAGTTGGTTCAAAATTCATTAAGAACACTCCAAATAGGAGCAGTACTGTTATTAGGTCAAGCAACCTTTCGATAAGGACGGTTGCAAAAGCCGATGAAGCACTCACGCCCTCCTCCCTAGCAAGAAGATATGGTCGTAACACTTCACCGGGACGCGCTGGTAACAGCGCTGAGGCTGCAAAACCAATAATGGTAGTCCGCAATGCAGTCATGTAGTGAGTTTGGCCGATAGGTGTCAGAATAATTTGCCAACGTAGAGCTCGAACAAAGTAGGCTAACGCTGTCGTCACTACTAAGATTCCAAGATAACTTAAACGAGCATTTCGAATCTCAAACAAAACAAGATCTAAATCAATATTCCACAGAAAGAAGGCTAGTAAGCCTCCAGTGGCACCCACGATGACAATGGTTCGAAGATGACGGGACATCAACACATACGTTCAGTGGTAATAGTTCAATACGCCTTTGATTATCCACCACAGCATAATCATAAACCTGCGTAAATATCACGGTGTCTGACGTTTCGACGCGGACTGTACTACAAGCCCAGCAGCAAGTCGACGCCCAATCGATTTACTACTTGCCGGCTCAACATAATCGACTGTAAGCTTGCACTTTCACATTGGCCTACAGGAGGGTCTACCGTGTCGATGCAACCAATTCTCGAAACATCACTGTCTGGACTTACCAACCACTCCCGTGGAAAAGTCCGGGACATGTATGAAATTGAAGACAAGTTATTAATGGTCACGACTGACAGAATTTCAGCATTCGATGTTGTCTTGGAATCTGGAATTCCTGATAAAGGAAAGGTGCTGAATCAGCTTTCAGCATTCTGGTTTGACCAAACAAAAGATATCGTCGCTAACCATTTCATTACCTTGGACCCTTCAGAGTACCCGGAGTCCACACACGTTCACGAGTCTCTTCTGAGTGGGCGCTCCATGTTGGTGAAACGTACTGAACCGATCCTTATTGAGTGTGTTGCCCGAGGATATCTTTCAGGCTCTGGCTGGAAAGACTACTGCAAAACAGGTTCAGTCTGTGGAGTACCTCTTGCTTCAGGCTTACGTGAGTCAGAAAAACTCCCGTCTCCAATCTTCACACCTGCAACAAAAGCTGCATCGGGTCATGACATAAACATTAGTGAGGAAGAAGCTGGACAATTAATTGGACGTGAGCTAACCACCCGCCTCAAGGAAATCACGTTGGCTCTTTATGCAAGAGGTGCAAGTCACGCGGAATCGTGCAATATAATCGTCGCTGACACGAAATTTGAATTTGGTCTTATAAAAAATGGCGATAAAGAAACCATCATTCTTATCGACGAAGTACTTACACCAGATTCCTCAAGATTCTGGCCCATGGCCGATTATGAGCCAGGTCGGGCGCAACCAAGCTTCGACAAGCAGTATGTAAGAGATTATCTTGAGGAAATAAAGTGGAACAAGCAGCCTCCCGGGCCGTCACTCCCAGATGAAGTCGTAATGCAAACACGTGAAAAGTACCTTGAAGCCTTCCGAACCTTGAGCTCCAGGGACCTAGCGTAACCAAATGTTTTATTGTTTAATCCGTCGAAAACGCGTTTAAAAAGCAGCGAAAGGTCATAGTTCGTGCAAAATAGATTAAAACGCTTGGTCGAGGAGATGCTGGAAAAGGGTATCGACTATGATGATGCGCGAGAGGCCTTGGAACGTCAATTCATTACGAGCGCATTGCGCCGTTCGAAAGGCAGTCGAGGAAGAGCGGCGAATTTGCTTGGAATGCACCGCAACACACTTAGTCGGAAGGTCTCAGAGTACAACTTAAAAAAACCGCTGTAATTTCACTTTGCTCACCAAAGAGCGATAAGTTGGTGCAGTTGCGGAACACTTTACAGTAATTCACCTCTGTTGACACTCACTGCACATCAGCTATAATTAGCAGTTGTCCACCGCAACTGCCAGCGCAACAGAGAACACTCTAAGCGCCGTAAGGAAAGTTGTTTCATTAATTTCACGGGAGTATGGAGTTTAGTCTATGAAAGTCAGACCACTACATGACCGCATCATCGTGCGACGTGTCGAGGAAGGCGAACAAAGAATCGGCGGAATCATCATTCCTGATACGGCCAAGGAAAAGCCCATGCAGGGAGAAGTCGTCGCGGCCGGTAACGGCAAGGTGAGAGATGATGGTAAGGTCGTTCCAATGGGCGTCGCGACCGGCGATGTCATATTGTTTGGTAAGTACTCCGGTCAGGAAATCAAACTGGATGGCGAGGAACTGCTGATCATGCGTGAGGACGAAGTCCTTGGCGTCATCGAGGGAAAGTCTTCCAAAAAAAAGAAAAAGTAACAAGGCGTTAAATGGGTGCGTGACTATGCGCAGCCTAATTACTTGACGCTAAATCATTATCTTCCTTCAGGAGTACAGTCATGGCAAAGCAGATCGTCTACGGTGAGGAGTCGCGGCAGGCAATCCTACGCGGCGTTAACGCTCTCGCCGACGCCGTCAAAGTAACACTCGGGCCCAAAGGGCGGAACGTAGTACTTGATAAGAAGTTTGGGTCACCAACTATCACTAAGGATGGCGTTACGGTCGCCAAAGAAATCGACCTAAAGGATGCTGTCGAAAATATGGGCGCACAAATGGTGCGCGAAGTCGCAAGCAAGACCTCGGATATCGCCGGTGATGGCACCACAACAGCAACAGTCCTCGCACAGGCCATGTATCGTGAAGGTGCGAAGAATGTGGTTGCCGGTGCGAATCCGATGGAACTTAAACGCGGCATTGAACAGGCAGTTGAGGTTATCGTCGGTTCGCTCAAGAAACAGTCAAAGGGTGTCAGCGGTAACATGATTGCCCAAGTCGGTACGATCTCAGCAAATAATGATGCGACGATAGGCACAATTATCGCTGAAGCGATGGACAAGGTCGGCAAGGATGGGGTCATTACCGTCGAAGAAGCTAAGACCCTCGAGACGTCCTTGGACGTTGTCGAAGGTATGCAGTTTGACCGTGGATACCTCTCTCCCTATTTCGTAACTGACCCAGAACGCATGGAAGTCAGTCTCGAAAATCCAGTCGTGCTAATCCATGAAAAGAAAATTAGCTCGATGAAGGACCTTCTGCCATTGCTGGAACAGGTAGCTCGACTTAGCCGACCACTCCTCATCATTGCTGAAGATGTTGAAGGTGAAGCCTTGGCAACGTTGGTCGTGAACAAGCTTCGTGGCACATTAAATGTCGCGGCAGTCAAAGCGCCTGGGTTTGGTGACCGACGTAAGGCGATGCTGGAAGACATCGCTACATTGACCGGTGGCCGAGCTATCACTGAAGACCTTGGGTTAAAACTTGAAGGGATTCAAGTTGAGGATCTTGGAAAAGCCAAGAAAATCACGATTGACAAGGACAACACGACTATCGTTGAAGGTGACGGCACGCAAAAAGCCATTCAAGGTCGTGTAAAGCAGATTCGTGCGCAGATCGAGGATACAACCTCAGATTACGATCGCGAAAAACTCCAAGAACGGTTAGCTAAGCTGGTTGGTGGAGTAGCAGTGATTAAAGTCGGTGCCGCAACTGAAACTGAAATGAAAGAAAAGAAGGCTAGAGTTGAGGATGCCATGCACGCGACGAAGGCTGCTGTTGAGGAAGGTATCGTGCCGGGTGGTGGTGTAGCTCTGATTCGTGGATCCAAGACCCTGAGCAAGCTCTCGCTAGAAGGAGACCAGCAAATCGGTGTCAATCTAGTAAAGAGAGCTGTTGAAGAACCACTGCGATGGATTGCAATTAACGCAGGACATGAAGGGTCGATTGTAGTAGCCAAAGTAAAAGACGAGAAAGATGCGGAGTGCGGGTTTAATGCGCAGAATGAAAGTTACGGAAATTTGGTCAAAGCTGGGGTTATTGACCCAACCAAAGTCGTCCGAACTGCACTGCAGAACGCGGCATCAATCTCATCACTGCTGCTAACAACTGAAGCTTTGGTTTCAGAGATCCCTGAGGAAAAGCCTGAAGCGCCTGCTCCAGGTGGCGCACCTGGTGGCATGGGTGGTATGGGCGGCATGTACTAAAAACACAGCGCCTAAGCAGGACTTACAGATAAAAAAGCCTGACGAGCTGGTTATAGCCCGTCAGGCTTTTTTGTTATTTTCTAATCTCTGTAAGGAAGATCCAAATAATGAGCTAATCAGCGCAAGGTGAATGTTAACTCGATAACAACCAGCACTGGTACAGGCTGACCAAAACGCGTACCTGGCACAAAACGCCACTGTCTAGCCGCCTTTAACGCTTCTTCATCAAGTCCGAATACTCGATCGAGTGACTTGGTGATACGAACTTCGGCAACAGTACCCTCAGGAGACACAACGGCCTCAATCCACACAGAACCCTGGACTTTAGCTCGCATGGCATCCGCCGTATATCTAGGTTTAACTTGTTGGATAGGCTGTGGTAGAACAATGCCAGCACCTGGACGATAGACTCCCCCACCCGCTCCTCCACCCTCGCCTGGACCAAGTCCGGACCCTTCACCAGGACCAATACCTGAGCCTTCTCCAGTTCCTCCTCCTCCGCCTGAACCTATTCCTTGTGAAATCGAAACGGCCTTGGCGACGGGTAGACCTTCAAACACACCTGGAAGAGTCTGACTCGATGAAGCTAGCGTCCTAGCTGGAATATTTAATTCCTGTTGAGGTTCTGGTTCATCTTCACGCTCCTGTTCCGGATTTTCTAGATCCGCAGGTTGGCTGACTGGCACTGAGGTCTCATCCGGCCCTTCCAGTTCAACCTGTCTAGGTGGTTCTGGTGACTCATTTCCACCACCACCACCACCGCCGCCGGGTCCGGCCATAGGCACCCAGACTATGTCGAAGTGTCTCAGGTCTGGTAAAAGAGGAGTCACACGATTACGGGCTAAGTATCCCGCAATGAAGAAAACAATCAGATAAATTGAAATGTGACTTGCGACCGACACCACTAGCGCGCCATTAAGTCTCTTACTTGTCCTTTCTGCAGCGAACAAGCTATCGACCTTTGGTCCGTCATCAGACCTAATAGACAGATCACTCTCGGTTCTAGAAAAAAAGTCCCCGTCGATAATGGTCGACAGTATGAAGCCGACGCGCCTCAGAAAACTCAATATCCTTTTACGATGGGGTTCGACCTGTGATTTCCAGGACACCACGACAAATACCTCGGTTTGGAATCCGGCAGGCGCTTAACTTACCAGGAGACGCACTTCCTCGCCTATAACGCACAAGGCTAATACCATTCTTTTATATCTAGTAAGACGACAAACTCTCCTAATTAGTCGTTTCACTCAGCCTTTTATACACGGCCCGCCCAAGCTCCGATCGACGCGTTACCGCCACCATAGGCGTGAAGGACCCCCAAAGCATCCGCAGCTCGTGACTCACTTTGAATCGCAATAAGAACCCCGCCACGACCTATCAAAGTCTCAAATATGAATCCGTCATGGACTTGGAATCCAACGTTACGCATCGTTGCAGCCAGGCCATCGCTACCAAAATTATGCTCGCCACTCTGTTGCAAAGCTGCATTAAGAGTGCCAAATGTCCTTACAACTCCCACGTTCTTAACATCCAGGGTTTCACCAGAGTCACCAAACGTTTCTTCGACAAGTGCATTCACCTCAGGTGATTCAACTGCCATTAGACTAAGCTCTGCAATAGTAAAATCATGACTAACGAGGGCGGAAAGACCTCGTCCCGCTGACCCAACATCTTGAAAAACACCAACCGTGTATTGACCCATCTCTATTGTTTCCATTAATCGATATAACCTTTAGCTATATCCCACTGCAGCGCACTGTTTACTTAACCAAAAATTCACAACAGGACACCAAGTAAGTTTCCTATATGCAGTGTACAAGTTCCATACAACCTTTTGCAAAGTGCAGCCCCGCATAGCTGACCCGTACGACATCTTGATTAATGTTAATATGCAAGACATAAGGGAGAGCCATTATGGAAATACTAGTTATTCTGTTGATTATTGTCTTTATTTTTGGCGGCAAACGGCTTCCTGAACTTGCACGAGGTTTAGGACGCGGCATTCGAAATTTCAAAGAAGCAAATCGGGGAACCGAGCAGGACAATCAGGAAACTAAATAGCACCTCAGATTACGATTCGAAAATCTCCCACACGCCGTGTGATCCGCTCTCGATCTAGGTATCCAAGAAGTGGTATTGCGAACTTTCTGGTAATCTCGTAACGTTCTTTAAATGTCGTAACGTCCAGCTTGATTTCATCTTGTAGATTAACGCTTCCCCCCTGTTTAAGAGCTTTCACTTCCTTCTTTAATCGTTCTAGAGTCAACGCATGAAACAGAAGAGTCTCGACTTTAATAAGCACCTTCTTTCGAACCATTAAATCCGTAATCCGGTCAGTAGCCTCCTCGTCTAATTTCGTTATTGAGTGAAGCGACCCACGGTCTGGCGGTTTCAATCCAGCCTTGAAATATGCCTGTTCAATCACTGACTGTGCTTCCGACTCATCAGATGAAAGTGAGACACGGTGATCACTCAGGGCCAGGCGATCCTTGGCAATTATTAATCCCTCTTCCACTAATTCACTCAACAATAGATCAAAGAGTGGGAGCTTTCTTTTCCCAAACAGGCGTTCACGGGCTTCTTCACGAGGTAACCCTTCGGATAGTGGATCTGCTAAATGACATTCCCTTAGGATCTCTAAAAGTTTTTGTTCGACGTCTTTTAGAATTACTGTCGACACCACAGTTTCCGCTACACGCACGGCGTACCCAGAAGCGACCAGCCCAAGCATTACTGCCTCAACATTGTCTGGCGATACCCCAGCACGACTCACCAATGTTTTGGCATTCAGTCCAACAACGCCTTGTTCTTCAAGCATCACTAAAATAGCTTCGTCTAATTGTATTTTTTTTGCGCTATCCTGATATAACGGATCTAATCGCTGAAAACGTTTCCAGGCTAATTCTGTTCTTACTGCACTTCGAGGCGCTTGCGGGTCCAGAACTATCCCACCTGCAATGGTAACTGAAGGCGAGTAGGCCCGCAGAATGTACCGATCGCCTCGAGTCAACACCGTAGGAGCTTCAAGATTTAAACGGACGTACGCACGTGCTCCTGGCATGACTTGCGCCATAGATTTATCAGGCCGTTGCGCATCATCAATAAACGTATCAAACCTCGAGGTAGAACCTACAACCGTTACGCGACCAAGCGTTTCGGACGTTCCATGATGAAAACGAATTCGTGTCCCCTGCCGGAGAGGCTTCGCAGTTGGCAATAATTCCAAGACCACATCGATACGATGTGTTAAATCGAAACAATTTGGCTGCGTCAACGCATCTCCTCGAGTTACATCACTAAGGTCAAGTCCTCCCAAGTTAAGTGCCACCCGCTGGCCTGCCTTCACTAAGATTTCTTTTTCACCGTGAACTTGTATTCCACGCACTTTTATCTTGCGATCAGATGGTAGCAACTCGAGATCGGTTGCCATTGAGATCTCACCAGTTACCAATGTGCCCGTAACGACTGTTCCAAAACCCTTAACAGAAAATACACGATCAATCGGTAATCGCACGGCTGTCCCAGTAGTCGTGCTCGATACTTTGGCAGTTAAGTTTCCTAAGTCAGAACACAGTTCCGATATACCAGAACCGGTATGGGCCGAAACAGGAATGATTGATGCCTCAGACAAGAATGAACCAGCAACTAGTTCACGAACCTCAAGACGAGCAAGCTCAATCATTTCTTCATCAACCAAGTCACATTTCGTAAGCGCAATGACTCCAGCTTTAACATGAAGAAGCTTGCATATATCAAAATGCTCTCTAGTCTGCGGCATGACAGATTCATCAGCTGCTACAACTAATAAGACAGCATGTATGCCACTAACACCAGCGAGCATGTTCTTCACAAAGCGTTCATGACCTGGTACATCGACGAAGGAAAGCACTGTTTCCTGATCCTGCTGGTAATGGGCAAAGCCAAGATCGATCGTTATTCCACGTTCCTGTTCCTCTTTTAGGCGATCTGGATCAATCCCGGTTACCGTTCGAACCAAGGCGCTTTTTCCATGGTCTATGTGCCCCGCCGTGCCAATAACAAGCGTCCTCATCAGGTCGAAGCTCCAGAATCGGCAAACCGTCAGCGAGGTCTGCGTTTACCTGCCACTCGATTACGCGGAATACGCTTCTGCTTAGAATTCTTAGATGTTACCGTGCGACGACGACGTCTTGTATCACGATGATGAGAAACAGGAGCTTTCAAAATATCCACTAAACCTAACTCCACCTGCCGTCGCTCAAGATCCACCCGTATAACTTGAACTCGGACAGAAGCGCCCAGTCGATAGGCTTTTCTTGTTTTTTCTCCTTGGAGTAGGTGTTCTTTATCCACAAAACGATAATAGTCATCGGCCATACTCGATATATGCACAAAACCTTCAACAAAATGCTCAATAAGTTCAACAAATAAACCGAAAGCCGTCACACCAATTACATAGCCGTCATACTCATCACCGACTTTATCCGCCATAAAACGAACTTTCTTCCACTGCAATAACTCTCGCTCTGCCTCTTCAGCACGCGTATCACGTTTAGATACTTGCTTCGCTATTTCAGATAGTTCCCCGAAATTCTTCTCGCGGATCGACTTGTTTACCTCTTGATGTCGACTGCAACGTAATACACGGTGAACGACGAGGTCTGAATACCGGCGAATCGGTGAAGTAAAATGCGTGTAGTGTTCTGCCGCAAGTCCAAAATGACCAAGACTCAGAACGTCGTACCTCGCCTTTTGCATGGTGCGAAGCATTAAAAATACAATAGGCTTTTCTTCAGAGCTTCCTTTCACTCGATCAACTAATTGCTGAAAATGTTTAGGGCGTACTCCACCTCTAGATACTAAGGTATGCCCTAACGTTGAAATAAACTCTTTGAATTGTCCAACTTTCAAGGGGTCGGGGGATTCATGAACGCGGTAAAGTGTAACTATTTGATTACTATTCAGATGGTCAGCCACAGTCTCATTAGCCAGAAGCATGAACTCTTCGATGATTCTTTGGGCAACGTTCCTCTCACTTGCCGTAATCGCCTCTATAAGTCCGGCTTCATCAAGAACAAGCTCTGCCTCCCTCACATCAAAATCGATCGAACCACGAAGACGTCGCCGGCGTTGCAGTATATGAAATAACTCATGCATTAACTGAAAGGACGGAATCAAATTGCCATAACGATCTCGCTCGCCCGAATCTGTGTGAGTCAAGATGTCACTTACTTCGTGATATGTCATTCGAGCAGAGCTGTTAATAATGCCGTCGTGTATCTCGTAATTCACAACTTGACCTTGCGAATCAATTTCCATCAAGCATGACTGAACAAGCCGATCGACTTTTGGATTCAAACTACACAGCCCAGTTGCAAGTGCTTCAGGAAACATGTGCACGGCCCGCTCAGGAAAGTAAACCGATGTTCCTCGATCGTAAGCTTCACGGTCGAGAGCACTGCCAGGTTGAACGTAATGGGCTACGTCCGCTATATGCACACCCAGCAAATAATTTCCGCTAGACTGACGTTCAATCGTTATCGCATCGTCAAAATCTCTTGCATGATCGCCGTCGATCGTAACCGTTATCATGTCTCGAAAATCTGTACGCCCACGTCGATCAGCGGTACTGATTGATTGTCCAAAACGCTGCGCTTCCCGGAGAGCTTCTTTGCTGTGAGTATCTGGAATTCCATACTTATGTAGAATAATCTCAACATCAACACCACTTGTATTAAGCTCACCTAGAACTTCAGTTATGCGACCTACCGGATTCCGACTAGTAGTTGGCCAGCTCGTCAACTCAACTACAACCATCTCACCAACCTTCGCGTTTGCTCGTTCAGTGGCTGGAATATGAACATCCATGATGATCCGCTTATCGAATGGGACGACAAAATTGAGGCCAGATTCATCAATGTTGTAGCGTCCCACTAACTTTTGGGCTCGACGTTCAAGTATTTTGACAATTCGACCTTCTAAGCGATCACCACCACGTTCACGCTCTACACGAACTACCACATGGTCACCATGCATTGCTTGATTGAAATTCACACCGGATATATAAATATCTGCGATGTTTAAATGCTTTTCATCAGGAACAACAAAGCCAAATCCCCTAGGATTGGTGTTTACGCGACCGACAACCAGATTCATCTTGTTTGGTAGTCCATAGCGATTTCCACGAATTCTCACCAGCGCTCCAGAAGCGACCAAGGCTCTTATTCGTCGACGAAACCTGTGTCGATCGGCGTCCGCTATAGAAAGGGCTTTTTGAAGTTCTCGGATCGTCGCAGGATGGTCAACTTTTTTCCGGATCCGATTTAACACTTCTTCAGTTGTGATCATAAAATCTTAAAATCGAGTGTAAAACACATCTAGCTTAACCATATCGGTATCGGTGACATTTTAATCCACGCCATTTATTGGCCGCGGCTTGTCACTACGACGCTTAACGTAGAGTTCTTCTCGCTTCTGGAATTCAGTGGGCCTGTCGAGAATCGGATCGAGCCGAAAGTCGTGTAACCAAATCGATTTGATGAAGCAAACGACTCACGACTACGTCGGCGTCATCCTTGCAACAAAGCTGCTCCAATCGAGTAAGGATGTGCGCCAAAGCCGCTTCCGCTTCTATTATCACCTTAGCGGAATAATATTCTCGGTTTTGCTGTAGACAACGCTGATGCTTAATAAACTCTTCTCTATAAAAATCTGCCGAGGCCGAAGTCGCACTAGGAGGCTGAGTGTGCGGAGTCGCTAACACGTGGGACATGCCGTTCCTCATCATGTTCGGCACTATCTTGTCAGTCTAAGATCGAGAACTCTCCATGTCAACGAGCATTCACTATTTTTTTAGGTAATATTCGACTCATTCTCAATGATTTCTCGGAGCAGCTTGTTAGTCAGTTTCGGATTAGCCTTGCCTTTCGTGGCAGACATCACCTTTCCGACCAGAAAACCTAGAGCACTAGTCTTTCCAGCGCGATATTGCTCAACTACCTTCCCATGATGAGACACGATATCAACAACGACAACCTTAAGATCCGCTTCATTGTCTATTTGTGACAAGCCACCAGTCTCAACGATCTGTTCAGCTGATTGTCCAGTGTCGTACATCGTGTCGAATACATCCTTCGCAATTTTCATACTTATCGTACCTCGGTCGACAAGCATGATGAGTTCAGCCAAAGCCTCGGGAGACACTTTGTCTTCAATCTTCTTTACATCTTCTATTCCGCAATCGTTCATTTTTCGATTGATTTCGCCCAAAGTCCAATTTATAGATCCCTTGGAATTTTCGGTTCGCTTGGCTAGTTGTTCAAAGTACCTATCAAGGCCAGGGCGAACCCGAGTCAATTGCATCGCTTGATCTCGCGTCAGACCATACTGACTCACTAAATGTCCTCGCTTTACCTCTGGTAATTCTGGTAAAGACCCTCCGATTTCCTTAATCCATTTTTCAGTTACCTTCAGAGGCGGTAAGTCTGGCTCAGAAAAATATCGGTAATCATGAGCTTCTTCCTTGCTGCGCATCAAAAAGGTCTGACTCCGATCAGCATCCCACAGTCGGGTTTCCTGAATCACCGGCCGACCTCCCTTAAGTTCAGTAATCTGTCGATCGATCTCAAATTCAATTGCTCGTTCGACGAACCGAAAAGAGTTGAGATTCTTAACCTCTGTCTTCACACCAAGAGCAGCTTGCCCAACTGGCCGCACTGACACGTTCGCGTCACACCGTATACTGCCCTCTTCCATATTTCCGTCGTTCACACCGATCGCAACGAGAATCTCACGCAGTGCGCTAAAAAATTCATACGCCTGCCGAGCGGAACGCAAATCAGGTTCTGTAACAATTTCAATGAGGGGCACACCACTTCGATTCAAATCGATATAACTTTTTCGGCTAGAATCAGAAAATCCAGAATGTAAAGACTTTCCTGCATCTTCTTCAAGGTGAATTCTAGTAATACCAATTCGCTCGTTATTTTGAGGGTCGATCAAATTACCGTTCACCGCAAGAGGCAACGCATACTGTGAAATCTGATAACCCTTTGGCAGATCTGGATAGAAATAATTCTTTCTCGCGAATACTGATGTTTTGAAAATGTCGCATTCAAGTGCCAAAGCGGCCCGAATTGCATATTCGACAGCAGTTCGATTTAAGACTGGTAAAGCACCTGGTAGACCAAGGCAAACCGGACAACCTTGAGTGTTAGCGGCAGCGCCAAACTTCGTACTACATCCACAGAAAATTTTTGTATGGGTTAATAGTTGCGAGTGAATTTCAAGACCGATGACCGGTTCGAATTCCATGGGAAACATACCACTACAAATGTTTAACCGAAACAGTCAGCGCCTCAACCGTGTGGCCCAGCTTCAATTACCATTTTCTCAGTTGATGACTCAAACTTCTTAAAATTCTCCATAAACATACCTGCCAACCTCTTCGCTTGAATATCGTAATCAAGCTCACTACCCCATGTCGATCTCGGCATTAACACATCGACTGGAACTTCCGGACAACTTGTCGGCACGGCTACCCCAAAAACTGGATCTGTTCGAAATGTCACTTGGTCCAGTGCGCCAGATAACACGGCCCTTACCATCGCCCTAGTATACGTAATAGAAATCCGTTTTCCCGCTCCGTATGGTCCACCACTCCAACCAGTATTAATCAACCATACGCGCACATCATGCTTGGCAACCCGCTCGCCGAGTAACTTAGCGTAAACTGAAGGAGCCCAAACCATGAAGGGCTCTCCAAAACAAGTGCTAAAAGTCGTTACTGGTTCGGTCACACCTTGCTCAGTGCCAGCCACTTTAGCGGTATATCCTGACAAAAAATGATACATCGCGGCCTGAGGTGTCAGGCGCGATACCGGAGGTAAGACTCCGAAAGCATCCGCAGTAAGCATAAAAATATTACGTGGGTGACCAGCCTGACCCGAAGAAACACAACCGTCGATGAACGAGAGAGGATACGCTGCTCTAGTGTTTTCCGTCAGTGAATCGTCATCGAGATCTAACAGTCTTGTCCTCTGATCAATCTGAACATTTTCAATCACCGTACCAAACTTCGTCGTTGTAGCATAAATTTGCGGCTCAGCGATCTTAGACAACTTTATTAACTTCGCGTAACATCCACCCTCGATATTAAAAATGCCTCGTCCAGACCAGCCATGTTCATCATCGCCAATTAACCGACGTTCAATGTCACTTGATAAAGTGGTCTTGCCAGTACCTGATAATCCAAAAAATAAAGCCGTGTCGCCATCAACACCAAGATTTGATGAACAGTGCATCGATAAAACATCATTCAATGGTAATAAGTAATTCATAACGGTAAAAATCGATTTCTTAATTTCACCGGCATAATGAGTGCCGCCGATTAAAATCAGACCTTTCTTAAAATTTACCGCGATTACAGTTTCTGAATTCGTACCATGATGAGCGGGGTCTGCTCTAAAGCTCGGAGCATGAATAACTGTGAAAGCTGGTTCCGTAGCTACAACTTCACTATCGCCACATTGTGAGATGAATAAATGTTTCGCAAATAAGTTATGCCATGCTGTTTCCGTTATTACTCGAATTGAAACACACTGGTCTGGATCTGCACCCGCTATGCAGTCACGAACGAATAGCTCTCGCCCCCTAAGATAAGAGGAAATGTCAGCATGAAGTGTCTCAAATTTTTCTTCATCCATGGGACGATTGATTTCGCCCCAAGCGACATGCTCACCGCTCGATGATTCATTTACGATGAATTTATCGTTGGCTGAACGACCTGTGTGTGGCACCGTTCGAAACACCACTGGACCATTCGCTGACAGGACGCCTTCATTCCGACGAATCAGATGTTCAACGAGTTCTGCTGTTCCAAGATTCCAAAACACTTGTCCTGGATCGAGAATACCGTGGGATACGAGTAGTTGTTTTGGCTGGGTATCAGTGACCACTTCTCTCCCTTAGACTATCCATAGAAAATCAAGGCACGCACTCCATAGTGCAGATAATCCGAGATTCTGATCGTAGCTGGGTGAACTCAAACAAGTCAACATAATGCCTCAAAGTTTAAATCTAACCCTAATAGAGTGCTCGTCCGATAACCCAACAGAGACTGTCTAACTATGACTAGTAAATCGCTTCAGCTAGATCTTTATCGAAATACCGTCGCTGTCTGGAAATTGATCGCATTGTTGTTGCTTTCCTCGATGTTGACCAAGTGTGCCTCGTCGCCATCACCGATGAAGCAGCCAGTTACAACTCCTCAAGAAGCGCGCCCTTCTCTCACACTTAAAATTGGTTATGAAAGTGCTGGAAATCAAGAAATTCTACATGTTCCGCTTGAGGAATATGTAATGGGTTCTGTCCTGTCTGAGGTTGCTCTTGGACTGGTAACTCCTTCGTCCAGAACTTATGTTGCGCGATTACAAGCTGTGCTAGCACGTACATACGCAGTTGTAAATCGAGGGCGACACTACGATGAAGGATTTGACCTTTGTTCAAATACTCACTGTCAACTCTATAAGCCACTCTCAATCTTTTCAGAGGACTTGCTAAGGGTTGCAAAAGTAGCGTCGTTGGAGACGGAGGGTTTGATCATCGTCTATAACAACCGTCCAATTCAAGCCCTCTTTCACTCAGACTGCGGAGGGCACACCAGTTCAGCTGGATTAGTCTGGGGTGGACCAACACCTCCCTACCTCCATGCTGTCGAAGATTCTCTAGATATAGCTGGCACTCATACAAGTTGGACTTTTTCTATTGCAACTGAAAAACTCTTGGCTGCCCTTAATAAAGACAGGCGCACCTACGTGGGAGAACGACTTAATCGCGTTGAAATTGTGGAGCGTGATATTTCAGGTCGGGCTGTCCGTATCGTACTAGATGGCGATCGTGCACCGATGGTCCGAGGAGAGGAACTGCGCGCTGTCATAACTCGCCATTTCGGCCCCCGAACCATTAGAAGCACACGCTTCGATGTACGTTATGAACCTGATCTGTTTGTTTTCTCAGGCACAGGCTTCGGGCATGGTGTTGGATTGTGCCAAAGAGGTGCTATAGCCCGTATTCAGGCTGGACAATCGTTCAGTGAAATAATCCAGCACTACTACTCTAATGTCACGTTGCAACGCCTTAACCAACACCTTATGACTCTGTTCGATGGCACTTCATTACGGGACATCCCTGAACCGCGAAACGAGCCAATACGCTATACTTACTAGACCTAGCGTCGGTCGCTGTAAACAAATTTTGAAGTGGAGCGTATACCAATTATGAGTGGTGAGACATCGGTTTCGTCATCCGGTGTAGGGACAGATCTCGACGTTTCTGCAGTGGCCGAGATTAAGTCACTGCTGGTCAGAGGTTCGAAAAAGCGCGCACGAGAACAATACGAAGGATTAGTCGCACGTCATCAGCACCAAATCTCACGCATCGCGTTTCGCTATCTCAAAAACGAAGCGGATGTCGATGAGGCCGTACAAGACACCTTCGTGAAGGCGTTTCTTCATTTACCCTCTCACCAGCAGAAAGTCCCTTTTATAGCTTGGTTGATACGTATTGCAATCAATACTTGTCTCGACCGACTAAAAGCAAAGTCACGGCGTAACCGATGGATGCTGCCATTAATCGATTCGAACGGATATGAACGAACTGGCGTTGCAGAACAAGTCACCGGAAACCAGAATCCAGAAGAAGAGTTGCTCTCCAAAGAACAACGAACTCGGCTAAACACAATCATTCGACGATTGCCAGAGCGGCAACAGACGGTATTAACGCTCAGTGTCTTTGAAGGCGAGACGACTCAGGAAATCAGCGCCATCATGGGGGTTAGTGAAGCCACAGTCCGAGTGCATCAATTCCGAGCGATTCGGCGACTACAAAAGTGGATTAGTCGTGAACACTGGTGAGTTAACAGAAAACTGTCTAGACTATAGCGGAGAAGAAGAATGTGGTTTAAGAATCGTCAACACCTAAGCGACACAACGCTGACACAGGCTTACCTGGAAAACCGTGACGGGCACACTGTGTCGCAATCGACCACTAATCACTTGATGAACTGTAAGGATTGCGCCAAGAAATACGCTAGGCTGACAACTCTTGTGCACTCCATCAAACTAGCCGAAGAGCCAGATTTCCTTTCGAGCATGACGTCAGAACGTTTAAGTCGGCAGCGACAACGAATCATGCATCGCATCGGAATTATGGTAGGTTCAGAATTACCCGCGAGCATCTTAAGATTTCCGACATTCTTTACTCAAACAACCAAACCGCGATTTAACAACCACCGATGGCTAGCAGCGTCAATGGTAGCCGCCGGATTATTCTTGGGTGTCATTAGCGGACAACTGTTCGATTTTGCACAAATATCAAATCTCGGCTCTATTTCCTTCGTGCAAGATCTGACTAAAGACCTTCTTATTGTTGAGTCTGATCAAGCTAGCCAGACCAATAATCCCTACGATCAAATTGACATAATGACGTTTAGTGAACTCGAGATTGCGCTCGAAGCATCAAGTGCGACTGAATTGTATACGCTCGATGTCATGACACCACGTGTCTATGAAGTTGCAATTAACACGCAGTGACTCATAAGTCGTGACTGCCTCGACTACCACAACTTACGAGAGTAAATCGTCGAGTTTTCAACTCTAAGTGAGATTCTGACTAGTGCCAGCCGTCATTTTTCGCAAAGGATTAAATCTTAAGGACGCGGTGTCTGGTGCGCTTTCAGAAGACTACCATAGCGCACTCGTTGACGAGATGATTAAGACGAAATTTCGTCGTGTCACTGGTCGCTTGACGATTCATCTTGCACGAGAATTTGGTTTTTGCTACGGAGTAGACCGAGCAGTTGATTACGCCTACCAAACGCGAGCACGTTTTCCTGAACGAACTGTGTATCTAACAGGAGAAATTATTCATAACCCACATGTGAACCACAAACTACGTAATGCAGGTATCCGGTTCCTTAGTGATCCAGAAACCAAGGTTGAGGAATTAGGTCCGGCCTCAGTCATCATCTTGCCTGCATTCGGCGTTCGAGTCGAAGACCTTCTAACTTATGATCGTCTTGGCTGCACAATCGTAGATACCACTTGTGGATCAGTGCTTAACGTATGGAAAAACGTTACTCAATATGCACAAGATGGCTTTACAGCATTGATTCATGGCAAAGTACATCACGAGGAAACTCAGGCGACAGCTTCACAAGCATTAAGGTTTCCGGGAGGTCGATATTTAATTGTGTTAGATCGAGAAGAAGCGACTGCCGTATGTGAATATATAAGACGGGGCGGAGACCACCACGAGTTCATGACGCGTTTTCATCATGCGGCTTCACCTGATTTTGATCCAACAAAAGATCTCCAACGTATAGGCCTCGCCAACCAAACTACTATGTTGATGACCGAATCACTTGCTATAGGTGAACTACTGAGAGAAGCCATGACTGATCGGTATGGTAAAGAGATGCTGGGCGCTCACTATCGGGCGTTCGACACCATTTGCAGTGCGACTCAAGATAGACAGGACGCAGTTAACGAGCTTCTAACCGATCGACAGCTTGACCTCATGCTTGTGGTAGGTGGGTACAACAGCAGTAATACACGAAATCTAGCTAAAATCTGTGATAAGCAACTGCGGACTTTTCATATTGCCGATGCAGACGAATTGCTTTCACGAACTACTATTCGGCACCGCCCCATCACGGCATCTTTAGAATCATCGGAGACGATGACTGGAAGCGACTGGTTACCAAGCCAAGGACCGCTTTCTGTGGGCTTGACGGCTGGCGCCTCAACTCCGAACAATATCGTGGGTCAGGTTGTTGATCGATTAGAGCGATTTACAGCAGAACCTGCAAAACCCTAATTTCCGAAAAAAGCCGTGTAAACGGCTTAGTTGTGGGTGTCGTGGTCCATATAGATGCTGTTTGAAACATCTGTTCTAAACAGGCAAGTTTTTTTGCAGAGGTTGATTCCCCTGTGTGTATTGCTCTGTTTGAGTGCCAATTCGCTTGATGGTTCTCAATCCCGAAACGGGCCACGAGAGTGGTGGAACGCAGAGGAAATTCGACAGGAATTAGAACTCAGTGATGAAGCCGTAGCCAGTCTCCACGCGATCTTCCAGACAACAATGCCTGAACTACGATCGTCCTACAGGCTACTCCGCACGCATCAGGAACAATTCGACCAATTACTTGAACGGGTTGATACGACCGAGGAGGAAGTGCTCCACGAAGTCGACCATCTTGAAACCGCACGTGCCGAGGTAAATAAGGCAAGGGCTATGATGCTGTTTAAAATGCGCCGCGTCTTGACTCCCGATCAGCGTAACAAGCTGGATGATATACGTGAACGTCGTCAAAATGAAAGGCGAACTCGAGAACCAAACGACTCTCAGCGTCGTCGCTAACCACAAAAGTGAGACGGACTAGGTCAGCGTGCTTTTGCTATCCATACCATGGCTAAGTACTTGGAAAGCATCTTAAACGCCACCACGGTGGCCGTCGGCCTTGTATACGTTTTATCGGGCTCCTATCAGATGGAGGCGTGATTCATGAAGAAAACGCTGTTAATCATTCTAGTTCTAGGTCTCATTCTGAGTGCTGGAGCCTACTCCTATCTCCAACAACCAGACATCGAACCTGACATTCGAAAAGTCACACTCTCACGGGGAGACATTGTCGACAGTGTGGGTGCAACCGGAACTCTCCAAGCCGTGACAACCGTGCAAGTCGGCAGTCAAGTCTCTGGAAAAATTCAAGCGTTGTATGCAGATTTCAACTCAATTGTCCGGCAGGGCGACATCATAGCAAAACTCGATCCATCCTTGTTTGAAACTCAGATTGAACAAAACCGTGCCAATCTTATACGAGCGGAAGCGGACGCGGAACGATTGATAGTCAGCGTGGAGGATGCAAAAAAACAAGTCGCTAGAGCGGAAGGCTTGGCGCAACAGAAACTTATCCCTGAAACTGAGCTTGACGCAGCGCTACTAGCCGTACTGACAACTGAAGCGCAGCTTCGATCAGCACAAGCCCAAATCACACAAGCTGCAGCCTCATTAAATCAGGCGCAGGTCAACCTGGACCACACAATTATCACCGCCCCGATCGACGGTATCGTGATTTCTAGAACCGTGGACGTCGGCCAAACGGTCGCAGCGAGCATGCAAGCTCCAATTCTATTTCTCCTGGCTGCCGACCTGACCAAAATGAAAGTGGACGCCAATATCGATGAATCGGATGTTGGACGCATACGACCCGGACAAATTGTTACATTTCGAGTCGATGCCTACCCAAACCAAGATTTTGAAGGTGTCGTATCCCAGATACGCCTGGAACCGATCGTCCTGAATAACGTCGTGACATACACGACAGTGATTGATGTACCCAATGCAGATCTCAAGCTAAAACCAGGTATGACGGCCACTGTAACGCTCGAAATTGCGCGACAAAACAATGTAGTCCGTATCCCAAATGCGGCTCTGAGATTCAGAGCGACTGCAGATATGTTTACAAGTTTAGGGTTGCCAATCCCTGACCAACTGCGACGTGGCCGTGGCCCATCATCTCCTACTCCTGGTGCGAACAGCGCTAGTGAGTCTGGTTCGTCGTCGTCAAACGAGACGAATGCAAGCAGAAGCGAATCCGATGGTCCTAATGAACAGCCAAATCCAGAGCAACGACAACGAATGATGGAGCGGCTCCAGAATCTATCAGCAGAGGAACGAGAAGCAGCCATCGCCAGATTTCGAGAAGGCCGGGGCACAAGACAAGATCGGACTCAATCAGGAAGACCAAATGCACGTCGCCGGCCAACTCAAGAACCCACAGCATCGTTACCGACAACAGAACGTGGCGCCCAAACTATCGATGCCTTGTTTGGCCCACTGCCGTCAGTAGAATCCACTGGGCAGGTCTGGCTCTATGCTGCTGGCACACTTAAAGGCACGAGACTGCAACTCGGCATCACGGACGGAGCCTTCACGCAACTTCTCGGACCAGACATACCGACTGGAAGTGAATTAGTAACCAACATCATCACAGGCAATGAAGGCTTGGGGGGACCATCTGGCGGGTCGAATTCGCCGTTAATGCCACAGCGCCGTGGGTTTTTCAGATAGACGGCAACCTAGCCATGCCAGCTATCTCTACAGATACGTTGACCAAGACCTATGACCTTGGCGAGATTAAGGTCCGGGCGCTCCGAGGCGTGTCCATCAACGTCGAGGCTGGTGAATTTGTTTCAGTCATCGGTCCTTCTGGTTCTGGTAAATCAACATTTATGCACATTGTAGGGTGCTTAGATCGACCCACCAAAGGTCAATATTTTCTCGATAATCAAGATGTCTCAAAATTGTCGCGTAACGACCTAGCTGACATCCGTAACAAGAAAATTGGATTCATATTTCAAGGCTTCAATCTCCTAGCACGGACTTCAGCACTGGATAACGTCGCGCTTCCGTTACTCTATAATCGGAATGGCATGAAATCATCGGAACGTGACGAACGAGCCAAGGAGGCACTGGAAATCGTCGGGCTTTCAGATCGTGCGCACCATCATCCAAATCAACTATCCGGCGGACAACAGCAACGCGTGGCAATTGCCCGAGCGTTAATCACCAATCCGTCACTAGTACTTGCTGACGAACCGACTGGCAATCTGGACTCACGCACCAGTATTGAAGTCATGGACATTCTTCAACGACTTAACAAGGAACGAAACATCACGATCTTACTGATTACACACGAACGTGAGATCGCTGAATATGGCACTCGAATTATTGGCTTCCGTGATGGACGAATCCTTTCGGATTATCCAACACCCGTGAGAAGATTGGCTCATGAGGAGCTTGCGAAACTACCCACAGATGACGATCTCGAGTCAAGCGATGGCGACGAGTTAGTAACTTCGATACCAGTGAATGGAGGGGATTAAGATGTCGTTCTTAATGATACTTCGAGTCGCGATTAAGGCACTTGGCCGTAATAAACTGCGGACGGGCTTGACCATGCTCGGCATGATCATTGGAGTGGCAGCCGTCATCACAATGGTAGCACTTGGTACAGGAGCACAATCCTCGATTGAAGAGCAGATCAAGTCCGCCGGCACAAACATGGTGACCATCTCGGCCGGCAGCTTTACTTCGGGCGGTGTTCGACACGGCTGGAATTCGGCAACCAGCCTGACACAAGGAGACGCACGAGCGATTCGCGAACAGGTAACTGGTGTTCAATATGTTGCAGCTGGGCTCAACCTGCGAACCCAAGCCATCGCGGGTAGCCAAAATTGGTCCACTCGCGTCCAAGGTACAGATATTGAATACCCACTGATAAGATTTTGGCCAATGATGTACGGCACCTTTTTTAGTTCAACCGACGTCAACGCGGCTGCTAAAGTGGCGGTCCTCGGTTCCCTGACGAGTAATACCCTCTTCGGCGAAGGTGTGGATCCCGTAGGACAGATGATCCGTCTTCACAACCTTCCATTCAAGGTCATTGGTGTGATGGCAGGCAAAGGATCCGGGTCATGGGGCGAAGATCAGGATGATACAATTTTTGTACCCTACACGACTGTCCAGAAAAAGATGCGCGGTATCACCTACGTTCAAAGTATTACTGTCTCGGCGGTCTCTGCCAATGACACCTTAAGGGTTGCAGATGAGATCTCTGCCCTCTTACGTAGACAACACAAGCTAATCCCAGGAGATGAGGATGATTTTCGAGTTCGTACCCTAGAAGAGATGGCCGATGTTCGGACAGAAACTACTCGCACCATGACAAGCCTCCTCGCCAGCATTGCAGGTGTCTCGCTGATTGTGGGTGGCATCGGTATCATGAACATCATGCTCGTTTCGGTCACCGAACGGACTCGCGAAATCGGCCTCAGAATGGCTGTCGGAGCCAAAGCTCCTGACGTGCTTTATCAGTTTCTAGTTGAAGCGCTAGTGTTGAGTCTCTTAGGAGGGTTGATTGGTGTATCACTGGGTTTCGGCGTAGCTCAAGCGATTACTCAGTTCTTTGATTGGCCGACTATGGTATCACTTGATGCTGTTGTAGTGGCGTTTGGTTTTGCTGCTCTCACTGGTGTATTTTTTGGATTCTATCCGGCACGCAAGGCTGCACAACTCGACCCGATTGAATCACTTCGCTTCGAATAAACGTCCCTGCCCCGGTCCGTTTACCTGTCGCCACGACTTTTCGCCTTGCGAAGTAACGTGGCAATTGAACACCCTGTAATTGGATCTACCAAGGTCGGTGCAATTTCTGCTAGTGGAGTTAAAACGAACAGTCGCTCACGAAATCGTGGATGCGGCAGCTCCAGATCAGGCTGTAAAACAACCATCGAACCAACCAAAATGAGGTCCAAATCCAGAGTGCGAGGAGAGCCCGCAGCTGGTCTTGTGCGACCAGATTGGCTCTCAATTGCCAATAAACTCTTCAGTAGCTTGCTTGGATCATCTTGGGATAAGCCGACGACGGCACCATTCAAAAACGTGGGTTGAGGTCGAACACCAACAGGAGATGTTTCAATGAACTTCGAGACGACAAGGCCATCCAAGACCTGATTTAAGCTGTCTACCGCCCGCTGTAGATAACTAAGCCTGTCCCCAAGATTACTGCCAAGCGCAATCGCTATCCGTCGCTGTTCGCTCATGCGTGACCCGTATGAACGCGAAACTTGCCAGTAAATGAATGGTCAGGCCACACTCAGTCAGGTTGTGGTGTGTTCTGATTTTCCTTACAGGTGATGCAAACTCGAGTCCAAGGAATCGCCTGCAGACGAGCTTTTGCTATGTTATCTCCGCAATCTCGACATACACCATAGGTATCCTCTTCAAGACGTCCAAGTGCTTCTTCAATTGCTTGGAGAATCTTTGCATCTGTCTGCTTTAATTTAAGCTTTATGTGAACCTCATTATTACCTGTTGCCTGATCTGCTAAATCACCCTGGCGAGAATTGTTTTCCATTGTTGCCTGTAATGGATTCACTCCGCCCTCGGATAGAATTTCAGACCGCTTCTCTAACAAGGCATCCTTATACGTTGCTTTATCCATTCACACTCTCTAAGAAAACTAAATCTAAAACTTCAATAACACATTATTCTATCACGATGCTTTGAGACAGCGACACAGGCTAAAGGCAGTTCTTAAGATCTTGTACGGTTATTCAGCACGTAGCACCAACATCGGTTTTCGATATAGGACATCTAAACTTGAAAGCACACCAACGAACCCGACAAGAAACGCTGTCGCCAGAATGCCACCAATATTTTCAACATAAGTAAAACGCCACCCAATTTCAAAGACGAAACGACTAAGCATCCACGTCAATATGACCGCACCAGATGATCCAATTAGTCCTGCCAGCGCACCGAGCCCTAGATATTCTATGAGCAGTACAGTTGTAATAAGTTTGGAATTCGCACCGAGCATTCTAAAAATAGACGAATCGTAGAGCCGTTGAAACTTGGTCATCGCTACAGCTCCACAAAGAATCAAAACACCAATCAACAATGAAATAGCTCCCACTGTGGAAACAGCGAGTGTCACAGTATCAAGCATCTTCTTAGCTACAATCATGACCTCTCGCACATCGATGATTGAAACGTTTGGATACATTTCAACAAGATCCCGCTGCATCTTAGCCCGCTGTTCCGCGCTCACCGGACCTCGCATCGTTGCTATGTAAGAATGAGGCGCTTCGCTAAATGTGTCAGGACGAAAGACGAACATAAACCCACCGCGCCGTGTATCGGACCATTCGACACTTCGAACACTAGAAACAGTTGCACGGACCGTTCGTCCAAGAACAGCAAATTCCATCAGGTCCCCAACATCAATCTGAAAACGATCGCGAATGCTTTCTTCGATGGAGACCTCAGGAATTACGTCGTCACTCCAGACTTGTCCAGCAGTCAGGGTTTCATTCTTCTCAAAATCGGCACGGTAGGTTACGACATACTCTCGTGCCAACGAACCCATTCCTCTAACATCCTCAACTCCTTCTAAATTAACTTGTTGTCCCGCTACACCTGTCACCCGTGCACGAATCACTGGAACCAATGCTACAGAATCATTGTCGTCGTGGTCTGATAGAAAATTGTGCACACCACTTGCTTGGTCATCCTGGATGTCGATCAAATACATGTCGGGCGCATCGTCTCGAATTTCAAGCGCAAATTCTTCGAGTAGATTTGTTTGGAGTGTGCGAATCCCGATGAGAAAAAAACTGCCAAGGCCCACGGCAAGAATAATGGTTCTAGTCTGATTGCCTGGAGAAGCTAGACTCATTACAGCATGCCTGAGAGGAAACCATGACAATCGACTTAGAGGTGCCACAGCCTTGATCAACACACTTGATGCCAAATGAAGACAGACCGCCAGTAGTGCAAACCCGCCACTCACATAAAAACCAATTTTTAACGACCCAGCCTGCCAACTAGCCACGCCGATCAACGCAACCGTCACAACTACCACGGCTGTCACACGTAGCCAGTCTACCAATTGTCGTTCATTATTCATTTCATAACGCAACAGCAATAAGGGTCGCACGTGACGGACGTCAAGGAGGGGCACGACAGAAAACAACAAGGAAACTAGCACACCAATGCCAAAGCCCTGCAACGTTGCTGACATTGTCAACTGATAATCAATTGGAGCATAGCCTGTGACTATGTCAGGCGGTATAGCTTCGATTGCGACCGCGGCAATCGTGACACCCAGCAAACTACCACTCATGGCAAGAAAAATTACTTGAAGCAAATAGATCGTTAAAAGATCCTTACTAGTCGCACCGATACACTTGAGAATTGCGATGCTCTTAATTTTTTGCCTTACAAAGACTCGCGTCACACTCCAGACACCAATCCCACCAAGAATGACGATAATAAAACCAATAAGACTAAGGTAGTTTTCAGCTCGTAAAAGATTTCTCGATACTCGGTTCTCACTATTGTGATAGGACCGAACACGAATAAACGTCTCACTTAAATCCTCTTTGAGTTGATTCACCAGCGGCTCAATACCTTCTTCGGGAATCTTTATTAGAGTTTCGTAATTTGCGCGACTGCCAAAGCTTAAAAGGCCGGCCTCTTGCAGATCGTCATGATCAACCAACACACGGGAGCCCAAACTAAATGCGCTCATACTATTACCAGGTTCGGTTAACATAACTCCACGAATAGTAAAGGTGCTATTTCCGATAAGAATCTTGTCACCAACCTCCACGTCAAGTTGAGTCAATAATTCTGGCCTAACTAGAGCACCCTGGCCTGCCAATAATTCGTGGGAATACAATTGGCCGCCGGCAATCTCAATGACACCATAAAATGGAAATCCAGATTGAACCCCTCTCGCCTCAATCATCTTGGCGATAGCTTTGGTTGCATCAGCTGGACGCACCATGGTTGCGGTTTCAATTGATTCCGTACGAGCTAAAACATTCGCTTCTTCTAGACGTCTGGAGATTGTGACGCTTACATCGTTCGTCCAAGGATTTCTGCTTCGTACAATCATGTCCGCGGCCAGTAGAGTACGCGCCTCAGACATTAGAGTTCCATGCGTACTTTGAATAATTGATCGCACGCCGACGATCGCACTAACACCCAGTGCCACACAGAGAAAAAATAGTAGCAAGCGTCTCCATGAGGCACGAAGTTCACGCGACAGCATTCGCAGAACAAACAAATTCATAGCATCTCTTTTCGTTGGATATGTCCATCTCTCATAGCCAACATGACTTGACCGATTTCGGCAAGATTAGAGTCATGGGTTCCCAAAACTATGGTGGTGCCACGACTCCGATTCACTTCCAGTAATAATTCAATAATATGGGCTCCATTTGCACTGTCGAGATTACCGGTAGGTTCATCCGCTAATACAATCGATGGCTCGTTAGCCAGTGCCCGAGCAATTGCTATTCGCTGCTGTTCCCCACCAGAGAGTTGAGACGAATAGTGATGCCCTCGATTTGCCAGGCCAACTTCCTTAAGAAGAGAATGTGCCTTAACGCGGGCATTGGATACACCGGCTATTTCTAATGGAACTAAAATATTCTCCATTGCGGTAAGCGATGGAATCAAATGAAAGGATTGGAAAACAAATCCAATTTTCGAGCCACGTAACTGCGCTAGATTATCTTCATCGAGCGCAGTAATATCAATCCCATCAATAAAGATCTGTCCACTTGAAGGAGCGTCCAGTCCCGCAATCAACCCAAGCAAGGTTGATTTACCACTCCCGGAAGGTCCAACGATTGCCACACGTTGACTAGCTGCGATCCTGAGATCCACAGGATGCAGTATCGTTAAAGATGAGTCACCACTGCTGACTGTTTTTGATACACCTCGTAATTCAATCATCTCGCCGAATCCGTCCTAAGCATCGGTTTGAGCGTGAGCCAAACCATCTCCGCAATCATTTGAGCACCTTGTGTATTTGGATGAATGCCATCCGCCTGATTTAATCCCACATTACCTGCCACGCCTTCAAGTAAAAATGGTAACAGGGTAACGTCATACTCTTCGGCCAAATCACGAAACACAATGCGAAAATCATTCGCATAAAGCGACCCTAGATTCGGCGGAGCTTCCATACCGGTTAAGAGAACAAGAATATCCTTCGACTGTGCTTGCTCAATAATTGATGACAGGTTCTCCTGCATCTGTTCGATTGAAAGACCTCGCAAACCATCATTTGCTCCCAAGGCAATCACCAGTACATGAATGTCACCATCAAGCACCCAGGACAAACGTCTCAGGCCGCCAGCTGTCGTATCACCGGACACACTCGCATTGTGAACCTTGTACCCATATCCTGCTCCGTCGATTAATTCCTGAATAATTGATGGATATGCCTCGTGCGGAGGCAGCCCAAGACCAAACGTCACACTGTCACCAAGGAATACGATGAGAGGGCGCGTATCCTCATAATTGTTGTCCAACGGCACAGTCCTTTCAACATCCACTGTTCGATCATTTGAGGAGGACCGCTGTGAATCGTCTGGTACCGCAGAATTACATGCAAAAGAAGCAATAAAAATGAATACGAGGGCGAGAAGCCTTAAATCACTACGATGTTCGAATGTAGGGTCCTGGGCGCTGTTTAGGTCACCTTGAATATACACAACACTCTATTATGCTATAGTCCGCTCTCTAATCGATTGTTTCCAGTCTACTAATCAGAACTGGTGATAATTTCTGGTTTAACAAATGCCTGCACCACTAGGCATGAAGGGATTTAGGCCATGCGACGCGTAATTTTGACGACATGCTTGGTGATGTTAGCGTGGATTCCTCTATCTGCTGACGATCTACTTCGTGAGCGAGTGTTGACACATAGAGAGCAAGCGCCTTTGATTCGATCGAGAATCGAAACACGCTTTAACGTCATCTTGCCAAACCTCATGCGACAATCAGGAATCGACATGTGGATTATTGTCTCACGTGAATATAATGATGACCCTGTTTTTCGTTCGATGGCTCCATTAACTACATACTCTTCGAGACGGCGCACAATTCTCGTCTTTTTCGACCGTGGTAATGATCTTGGAATTGAACGAATCTCAATCGGACGATTCGATTACGACGGCCTCTTCTCTCCAACCAACGACGCAAACGAGACACAATGGACTGGTTTAGCAGAAGCAGTGCGTCTGCGAAATCCAAAAGTGATAGGCGTCAACATTTCATCTGCATGGAACCACGCCGACGGATTGAGCGCGCAACAAGAACGCGAACTCCTTGAAGCCTTGGGCCCAACCTACTCTGCTCGTGTGCGCTCGGCGGAAATGTTGGCAGTGGGCTGGCTTGAAACCAAGCTTCCGGAAGAAACCGATCAATATCAACATGTCATGAATATTGCTCATGCAATTATTGCGGAGGCATTCTCTAATAAAGTGATTGTGCCGAATGTCACAACTACTGAGGATGTAGTCTGGTGGATGCGGCAACGCGTCGCAAACCTAGGCCTCGGACAATGGTTTCACCCTTCGGTATCGATTCGACGAAAAACAAATTCAGCACCGGTATCTGATGAAGACAATGCATTGGTCATCCAGTACGGCGACCTTCTTCATTGTGACTTTGGGCTTATATACCTAGGGTTCTCTACAGATACCCAACACAATGCTTACGTTTTAAGACCTCTTGAAACCACGCCACCGCAAGGCATCTTGGATGGGCTAAAAGCCGCTAATAAACTCCAAGATATTACGATGCAGTACGCACAACTAGGAGTCTCTGGTAACCAAGCGCTCCTTCAGGCGTTGGCACATGCCAAAAGAGAGCATCTAGTGCCGTCAATCTATTGCCACGCAATCGGGTACCACGGCCATGCTGCCGGTCCACCCATTGGCATGTGGGATCATCAGCAAGGTGTGCCCGTGCGTGGAGATTACACTTTCCAAGCGAATACTTGGCACTCGATCGAACTTAATGTCAGACATAGCGTTCCGGAGTGGGATGGCCAACAAGTCCAATTCGCACTCGAGGAAGATGCAGCCCTACTCGAAGATGGCTGGCGTTGGATTGCTGGACGACAAACTGAGCTATACCTTATTCACTAGATAACAATAGGTAGCAATTAGACTTGCTTACCTAGCTGAGTAAATGACAGGACCGTAAAACACACTAAGTCAAGCCACCAACTTAAGTATGGAGAGAGCGAGCACCTTAGTCGCAGCGACAAGGTCATCGATTCCACACCATTCGTCAGGTTGGTGTGCCAAGTGAAGTGCTCCAGGACCATATGCAATGCAGTCTGTGACTCCGCCAATATTGGCTACATGTTTGTGATCATAGGTGCCAGGACTGGCTACAAGGGTCGCCTCACGATCAAGCACTGACTGCACAGCGTCTCGAACGGCCACAACCACGGGAGACATCTCAGAGGTCCGCGTTGGCTGCACAATCAAACGATCCTGCACGTCGTATCTCAAGTCAGGTGTCCTAACCGATAACCTTTTTAGCAAATCTTCAACTTCCCCCCGAACATTTTCGAATTCTTCCTCGGGTAAAAAACGTCGATCGAAGATAACAGTGCATCGATCTGCAACACATGGAGTCTGCATCAATTGGTTTGCCTGGCCCCCTTCAATTGTGTTGGTGTTGATAGTGGCATATCGAGCCTGTGAGGGTATTACCGGCATGTCTGTTATACGTGTTGCTAATTCCGGAACAAGTTCTTCGCGAATGGCATTAAGCACCTCATTCATTTGATCGATTGCATTTATCCCAAGAAAAGGCATGCTTCCATGCGCCACGCGACCATAAGTGGTAATGTCAAACCAGTAAACACCGCGGTGACCTACACACACACAGTCAACATTAAGGGGCTCAGGAATGATCACATAGTCAGTCTTATTCGACGAGATCAGCCCTTTTTGAGCAAGCCAAGCGACGCCCGCCATACCACCGCTCTCCTCATCCACGGTGCCACTAACTTCAATCGTCCCTCGTAATTCAACTCCTGCACGACGGACAGCCTCTGCCGCATAGATAGCGGCGGCAAGCCCAGCCTTCATATCCGCACTACCACGGCCATACAGGCGACCATCCCGAACAATTCCCCCGAAGGGATCAAGGGTCCAGCCGTAACCTGGTGGCACAACATCAAAGTGTCCATTCAAATGCAGTAATGGTCGAGAAACACTGCCTGCACGAGAACCGATGACATTGACGCGTGGATGTGTAGGACTATGTTCAGGAAGCCCTTCCGCTGCAACGTAATTGACCGAAAAATCGAAAGATTTGAGGCGTTCACCTATAGTGTGTGCGCAAACGTCGTACAGGTCACCCGGTGGATTAACAGTCGGAATTCGCACCAGATCTGCGGCAAATTCGACGATCTCGTCAGTGATCCCGTCGACCACTTGCAAAACTTTTTCAGTTTCAGCGTGATGAGTCATTTACCTTAATAGCTGGCGTCATTGTAGCGTTTTACCTACAAAACGTGGTGCGATTCTAACATCCAACGTTACCGACGCCAGACCAATTTCAAGTATTATCAGAAGAGTTTTCCTATAGGAACAGACAATGAGTGGAATCATATATCGAACATCTGCTACTGCGGTCGGAATTGCGTTGATTCCCTGGATACTGCTCTGGGCTTTACCTCATCAGGACGGCGATACAGCGGTCAACAGACGTGGGTTGACAGCAGTTGAGGGAGTAAAAGTTGGGCATCATACACTTTCAGAACGTCCCACTGGATGCACGGTCATCATGGTTGAGGATGGTGCGGTGGCAGGTGTAGACGTACGTGGTAGTGCACCTGGCACACGTGAAACCGACCTCTTAGATCCAATTAATACGGTACAACAAGTGCACGCGCTCGTACTCGCCGGTGGAAGCGCCTTTGGACTGGATGCAGCCACGGGAGTGATGCAGTACCTCGAATCACATAACATCGGATACGAAACACGGTTTGCCCGTGTACCCATTGTCCCAGCCGCAATCTTATTCGACCTAGGCGTTGGTAACGCGCCGGACGTACGACCGACTGCCGACTGTGGTCTCCAAGCGGCGACAATAGCTAGCACCGCACCCGTAAATGAAGGGAACGTCGGTGCGGGAGCTGGTGCCACCGTTGGTAAACTCCGAGGAGGCTCACGTGCAATGAAGGGTGGTCTCGGCAGCGCAGCTGTAACAATGCCTAATGGATTGACCGTTGCCGCACTCGTTGCTGTTAATGCCGTAGGAGACATCTTAGATCCAACGACTGGAGAAATAGTTGCAGGAGTACGGACAGAAGACGGACAGAACTTTGCTGACGCACGTCAGTTGATTCGTTCTGGCGAAATCGGACGGCTCCGCCAAGGTGAAAATACGACGATTGGCGTAGTAGCCACCAATGCAGTTTTAACGAAGTCGCAGGCGAAAAAGATCGCACAGATGGCCCATGATGGATTTGCCCGCACCATCGTGCCAGCTCATACCCCTGTTGACGGTGATACCATTTTTTCCCTTGCGACTGGTAAACTTTCCGGTGCGCCTGACATGTTAACCATCGGCGCACTCGCAGCCGAAGTAATGGCCGAAGCGGTCGTCCGAGCCGTACGTCAGGCAACAAGCATACCCGGCTATCCTGCTGCGCGAGATTTCGATTTGTCCCACCCGTGACACTTCATCTTTCATTACTACTCATCTACGGTTTAATCCTGATTGGAATCGGCCTTTGGGTTGGTCGCCGAGTACGTGACACAAATGACTTCTTTGTTGCAGGTCGACGTCTTAAGCCTGGCCTACTTTTTTCAACCATGCTTGCAGCCAATATAGGAGCCGGCTCGACGGTTGGCGCTACTGAATTGGGATACCGAATTGGCTTGAGTGCGTGGTGGTGGGTCGGTTCAGCTGGTATAGGTTCTCTAGTGCTCGCTTTTTGGGTCGGCCCACGAATGTATCAACTTGCCACTCGCCACAATTTCAAAACTGTAGGCGATTTCCTCGAACATCGATATGACCGTAATGTCCGTGCTGTGATAGCAGTGTTGCTCTGGATCGGAACACTTATTATTTTGGCAGCACAGCTCTTAGCAATTGCCTTTGTATTAAATGTCATTACAGGCCTTCCACAGTACGTCGGCTGCATTATCGGTGGCTTCATCATCATGACGTATTTTACAGCTGGTGGATTATTGACCTCTGCTTGGGTCAATGTAGTTCAACTGTGCATGCTGCTTATTGGCTTTATGTTGGCCGTACCCTTTGCACTCTTCCAAGCCGGAGGCTTCGAGACCGTGTTCACAAACACCGAAGCGATACCTGAATACTGGAACTTCTTAGGTGGGTCTAGCGGTGGGTGGATCTACTTACCCATGCTCGTTCCAGCCTTTATTGTCTCGCCAGGCTTACTGCAAAAAGTGTACGGCGCCGCGAATGAGCACACAGTACGCCGGGCTGTCGGCTGGACCGGCTTAGTCTTGCTTCTATTCGCTTTTGTCCCAGCGCTTTTAGGTGCTATCGCGCGGTCAGCATATCCAGACCTAATTAACCCTGGTATGGCCTTACCAGTCCTACTAATGGAATCTTTGCCCCCATTGATAGGTGCAATTGGCCTTGTCGCGCTATTTTCAGCCGAGGTCAGTTCTGCTGACGCTATTTTATTTATGCTATCAACCTCACTCAGTCAGGACCTCTATCGACGGTTCATTAATACAGAGGCCAACGACTCATCTGTCTTAAAAGTCGCACGTCGAGCAGCCATCGGTGGTGGCACCCTAGCGTTACTCATCGCAATTTTTGCTAAGTCAATCATTACCGTGATGAGTGTGTTCTACACATTACTAACCGTGAGTTTGTTTGTTCCAATCGTCATGGGCCTCTATATTCGCAAGATTGGAACTTTCGAAGTATTGTCTGCAATTGCAGCAGGACTTACTCTGGTGGTGACAGTCGAGATCATCTCGATCGAACAAAGTTCTGGTTTGTTTACCTCAGCCACACTGGGCGTCATTGCTAGTGTCACAGTATGCATGACAATCTGGGCGGCGAGGCGATACCTAGCAGGCTCACAAGGGAGTTCTAACGCACCAACGGCCGGCCTCTGAAAGGATGACACTGGGATGTCAACCAAAGATTACTTTAATCTAACAAATAAGATAGTTGCGATTATTGGCGCAGCTTCTGGTATTGGCAAAGCCACTTCACTTGAATTCGCTAAACATGGCGCAATCGTCCACTGCTTCGACATTAACGACGCTGGGGTCCAAGCGGTTGTTCAACAAATCAAAGAATCTGGATGTGCATCCTACGGCACAAGGCTAGACATCACAAAGGAAGATTTAGTTGACGAAGCTCTTGATAGTATTGTGCAACGCCACAACCAACTTGACGTCGTAATATGCACTCCAAGTGTAAACGTGAGGAAGCCGCTACTGACCTACAGCTCTGATGAATTCGACAAAGTGGTTTCCCTTAATCTAAAAGGTAGTTTTAATGTGCTTCGGACGGCCGGGCGACACATGACTCAGGCAGGAGCAGGTAGCATTGTCCTATTTTCCTCGATCCGTTCACAAGTGGTCGAACCAGGCCAGTCAGTCTATGCCGCGACCAAAGCCGGTATCGTACAACTTGTACGGACAGCCGCTGCAGAATTCGGACCTTCAGGGGTTCGTGTTAATGCACTGGCCCCAGGCATTGTTGAAACACCCCTGACAGAGCCAATTAAGTCCGTTCCGGATTGGTATGAAGCGTATGCTTCCAAGACGGTACTTGGGCGCTGGGCAACCCCAGAGGAAATGGTTGGGCCTATAATATTTTTGTCATCGGATGCTTCAAGTTACGTTACAGGAACTGTGCTATTTGCTGACGGCGGCTGGACAGCAGCGGATGGACGATATCACCCACCTGGCGTGTAAATCCATCTTAATCATGAAGTGAGAAAGAACTGTCCAGAGTGATGACACTGTCCCTCTCCGAGCATCCACCCTCATCAACTACCAAGACATCATGATACGATGCTGAAATGCTACTCGTTCTTAGTTGCAGCTTAAATCCGAATAGTCGTTCTCGTGTTCTGGCCAAGCGTGCCAACGAACAGCTGCTAGCGGCGGGCCAGGAAACAAGATTTGTCAATTTGGCCGATTACCAGTTACCACTTTGTAATGCTGCCGACTGTTATTCGGCTGAATCTGTCATTCAACTGCAAGCCTGGATTCAAGAGGCCCGTGGCATCTTGATTGCGACACCCGTTTATAACTACGACGCCAGTGCCGCTACGAAGAATCTCATCGAATTAACTGGAAAAGCCTGGTCAGAAAAAGTGGTCGGATTTCTCTGTGCCGCCGGAGGAAAAGGTAGTTATATGTCCCTCATGGGACTTGCTAACAGCTTAATGCTCGACTTCCACTGCCTCATAATTCCACGCTTCGTTTATGTAACGAAAGAAGCTTTCCGTGACGGAGTCCTAGAAGATGCGGAAATCAAAGAACGGCTGGACGAAGTACTCAAAAAACTTATTCATTTGAGTCAGATTAGTGGACACTTCTAATTAGGCATGCGCACATGATATTGTGAGACAGTCTTCTAGAGAAAGGTAAAGACATGTTTGGTCCAATCGGTGTACCAGAACTATTAATCGTCTTCTTCATTCTCGTACTGATCTTTGGGGCAAAACGCCTCGCAGGCCTAGGTCGCGGGGTGGGACAGGCGATTAAAGGATTCAAGGAAGAAATCAAAGAACCGGACGACCAGAAAAGCGAAGACTGAGCTACGTTTCACTAATCTTACTCAGACTCTCGCCTAATGCCATCGAAGACCAGGAATATGTCTCGACTGGGTAAAATTAGATGATTTATCTAGTTAGCCCTTATTGCTCAGCCACGCCAAGCGCCGCCAGTCTTGCGGCTACATCGCTACCCGCTGTCGAAGCATTGACGTCTTTGTCGATATAAAGAATCTTGCCAGTACCATCGATATAGAAAGTCCAACGCGCCGGAAACGGGCGCACTGAGGATACAACACCATAAGCTTCCGCAATATCTTTTTCCTCGTTACTTAACAATGGAAAATCCGCCTCTAACGATTCGGCAAACTTGGTATTCGTCTCTATGTCATCGACACTGACCATAAAATAAGAAACGTCAAACTTTTTAATAGCGGCACCGTTCTCACGGAACGATTTACATTCAGCCGTTCAACCACCAGTGAAAGCCTTTGGAAACCACGCAAGGACAACCGTTGTACCTCTAAGCTCAGAAAGTGAGTGAGTGTTGCCATCGGAACCAGCCAGGGAAAACTCTGGCGCCATGTCGCCAGGTTTTAAATCTTCAGCACTGACAACGAACGCGCCGATCGCCATCACACTCAACACTACGCAAATCACCAGTAACATCTTGATCATCGATGCGCTCCTTAACCTCACAACTTGCTACATCATTAATGTTTAAATTTAACTAACAAAACAGGCATACAGCACGCATATCAACACTCATCATACACGATTCCTGAAACCAAGCTCATCTCGACCAACTTCTCGACAACTTGACATCTGTTCATCATTTGCAAACCATGGTGTTACTGCTCGCAAAGAAGCTAATGAGTTACACCTTGTTACAAACAGTCTTCGGCCCAACCCTGTATCCAGATCTACGAAAACCAGGCGGCAAGGCTAATGAGTGCTAAGTTCGTCACCATCAGTGTTGCGATCGCGCTACAGGTAGCTGCCATTATAGGATTAATTTGGATTGTCAATGAAGACAACTCAACCGCTCATGAGCAGTTAAACAGCGTGCCGAGAGCAACATCGCTCGTTGAAGACAAAAACAATACACCTCGATTAGTCATGACGGGCTCAGGATGGAGACTGGTAGAACAATTTTCTGCGCACTATGCCTTGATTCTTGAGGTCGAAGCTGAAAATCTTTCTGATGCAAAATCTATAGCCCAACAACTCTCCGAACCAGTTCAGGATTCGTACAATGAGATCCTCGTATACTTTTTCCCTCCCGATGGACAAGGAGGCTTACCCGACCGTCGAGTACAGTGGACAGAGTCGACTGGATATGTAGAGGTGAATCTCCGATCACCATAGAAAACGGAAACTTCAAACTAAAGATCCTGTATTCTGAATTAAATAACATTGACTTCATATTTAACTCTCGAGAAATGCCGATGAACAGATCAGACATTATCGCCAAACAGCAAGAATTTCTATTCCCGTCAGTTGCGACCTTCTATAAAGATCCACTACCTCTTGCCCGTGGCGAAGGTCAGTACGTGTGGGATGTGGATGGCAAACGATATATGGACTTCTTTGCCGGTATCGTCACTGTTGGCGTAGGACACTGTCATCCAAAAGTAACAGCTCGCATCACCGAACAGGTCAAAACATTGCAACACACTTCCACGATGTTTCCACACGAGTCAACTGTCCGTCTGGCCGAAAAAATGGCGTCGATTACTCCAGGCCAACTCAAGCAGACTTATTTCACTAATAGCGGATCCGAAGCAAACGAGACGGCGGTGCTGTTGGCCCGTTTACATACTGGTCGGAACGAAATCATTGCACTTCGTCATGGTTATAGCGGTCGCTCATTAACTGCAATGTCACTAACTGCACACGCTAATTGGCGACTCAATCCGGTAACTGATCCAAGTATTGTCCATGCGCATAATGCGTATTGCTATCGGTGTGCATTCGAAAAAACATATCCAGACTGCGAATTGTTG